>DASPTQ010000037.1:0-8600 GCA_035623335.1 Terriglobales bacterium | reverse complement strand
AAGATTACGAGCGAGCCGTGGTCGTCGAAACGAAGGTCAAGAAAGAACCAGGAAGACTACCAAGACCACTCTTGGGAGTGAACAGGGAAGTGTGCCCAAAGAGGATTTGACAGGGCCGACATTGTTAGAGATACCCACATGAGCGTAGCACCCCTCACAGTAACGAATTCCCTATCGTTCCATGCTCTCCAGCAACGACGGCATTTCGCTTCCCGAAGTAGTTTTCTTCAGGGGAAGCTAATCGCGGTAATGGAGACAAAAGATGTCAAAAGGGCGTGGAATCTGGGGCATCCGTTTTTCGCTGTCGGCAACACGGGATTGGTCCCAAAGGACGGCGGGCAGATATTGGCGCAGAGTGCGCGGAATCGTATGGTCTCTCGCGCGTGGTCGCCGAAACGATCAATTTGGAGTTCCGCGACTGACCGAAGTCCGATCCCCGGTAAAGATAGATTTTTGCGGCGAACGCATTGCACTCAAGGAATTCATCAAAGTGTTGAGTATTGGCGACCGAATTCGAGTGCTATGCGACGACGGAGTGCTCGTGGCAGAGAAAATATCTCAGACGCAGTTCAAGTTAATCCATTCTCAAACGATATCGAAATTCGTCCAATAACTGGATCGTTCTGGGCAACGCAGATAAACTCCCGATGAGTTTAGCCGCTCGAACTTCGGCGGTTCCACTGCGCTTTTGTCACACGATCTCCTCTCCAATTCGCGGCATCAGAGAGGGGCTCATGATTTATTGGCCACACAAAGCGGGATTTCTTAGTCCGCAATTCATACAAGGAGGTAATATTTGAGCGAGTAAGGCTTCTAGGCCCAAAACCGGAATCTGTTAATTCCCTCGGTCTTTCTGAGTAGCACGGGAAGATCACTTCGGTCAGTCTCGGTCATTCCACTCCTCGGGGTCAAGGAGGATGAAGAGGAATGCGACTAGCAAACGTAAGCTTGGCACTGCTGTTGCTTTTGTTCAGCGCGGTAGCGCTGCATCCTGGTCCAGGCCCTGCTTCCATTACTGGGAAGGTCACCTATACAGGAACTCCACTGAAGCCCAAGCTCGTGGACATGTCTAAGCAGCCGGAGTGCATCAAATTACATCCCGGCGGACTCTCAACCGAAGAAGTCGTCACAGGACCTGGCAATACCCTCCAAAACGTCCTCGTTTACATTTCTTCGGGCGACTCCGATCCTGCCCCGCCTCCATCCATGGCTGCGACGTTTGATCAGCAGAATTGCCACTACACTACGCACGTGCTCCCGCTTCGGGTGGGGCAGGACGTAAGCATTTCTAACAGCGATCCCTTTAATCACAATATTCACCCGATGGCCAGAATCAACCGCGAATGGAATCGCATCCAGCTTCCAGGGACTCCTCCCTTCAAATACTCCTACGAAAACGAGGAATTCATACCCGTGAAGTGCAACATCCACCCCTGGATGAAGGCCTATTTTGTCGTTCTGAAGACGAAGCACTTCTCGGTAACAGGGGACGACGGCGCTTTCCGGCTCCCAGACCTTCCGCCGGGAAGGTACACCGTTACGGCCTGGCAGGAAACCTACGGCACGCAATCGCAGGACGTAACCCTAGGCAGCGGTGAAACAAAGACCATCAACTTCGACTTTCGCATTACCCGCTAGCAACCAGACGGTCTGTGGCAGTGTAGTCCGCTTACCAGAAATGTAATGCTTGTAGCATCCACTTGGGTGCCGACACCCAAGAAATGTGGCTTCCTTTACCCTCGTGTTAACTGCCGCGACCCGTAAGACCCAAAGACATTAGATGACCTAAGGGCCGTGGTTCAAGAGCTTCGGAGGCGAGTAGCTCCTGGTTAGCTATGCCGGCCCCGTTGACTGCCGCAATGACTGGCATTCCTGACAGTGGCGAGCCCAGGTTCATCTGCCAGACAGTTAGAACTAGCGTGTTTACGGAACCCAATCTTCTCCGGGAATCGGACGATTTCTCACTGGTACTGGGTGGCCCGCTCTTCCAGCTCTTTCGTAGGGCGCATCTTGAGGGGGATCACTTAGAGTTTTTGAAGCGCCGGCTACTAATTATCACGCTCATCGTCTGGCTGCCCTTGTTGCTACTCACCGCCTTCACCTCCTCCGCTGGGAGCGTCAGTCGGATTTCCTTCTTTCGTGACGTTGAGGTCCATGTGCGATTTCTAGTCGCACTTCCCGTGCTCATCAGTGCGGAGCTACTTGTTCATTCGCGAATACAGCCTATCGTGCGTCGCTTCGCCGAGCGACGTATTGTTTTGCCTCAGGATCTGCCCCGTTTTCACAGGGCAATCGAGTCAGCCGTCAAGCTCCGCAATTCCATCCCCGCCGAGGTTAGTCTCTTACTTTTTGTCTACACTTTGGGCTTGTTGCTCTGGCATAGTCGAATCGCGATCAATGCACCGACCTGGTATGCCATGCCCGAGGGACGCTGGCACCTGACCCCCGCCGGTTTATGGTACGTGTTCGTCAGCATTCCCATCTTGCAGTTTATCCTTCTGCGCTGGTACATGAGAGTCTTCATTTGGTTTCGCTTTCTGTGGCAGGTCTCCAGAATCGATCTAAACCTCATTCCCATTCACCCTGATCGCTGCGGCGGTCTGGCCTTCCTGGGCAAAAGTGTGTACGCCTTCGGTCCGATCCTTTTTGCTCAGGGTGCCATGCTTGCGGGTGTGGTTGCCGGTCGCGTTCTTTACCGAGGGGAAAGCTTGCCGTCATTCAAATTACAGATCGGTGGCTTTATAGCGTTCTTTGTGGTTGCCATTCTCGGTCCACTCTTGATGTTTACTCCCCGGATGATGCGTGCAAAGAGAAGGGGATTGACCGACTACGGTCTGCTCGCTCAACGCTATGTCGAGGGCTTTGAACAAAAATGGGTTCTCCACGATCCGGCTTCTTCTGAGGAGCTGCTCGGAGCTGCCGATATTCAGTCGCTCGCCGATCTTGGCAACAGCTATGCCCTTGTGCGAGACATGCGTTCGGTCCCCTTCGGATTGGAGGACATATCCCGGCTGGCTGCCGCTACCGCCGCTCCCCTCGTGCCTCTCCTGCTGACCATTTTTTCCCCGGAAGAACTCATCATGCGAATTTTCAAGATCCTTTTTTGAAGAATCCATTCCGGATCCGGAAATACACGAGAATCTCATTTTAATGATGCTCAAAAATGGAAGCTCGATCTGGGTGCCTCAGCGCGGAAGGAGTGTAGTAATCCTGTTCTTTATCTTCTTCGTTCTTACCGCTCTTGGTATGCATGACCAGGTATACGCACAGTTCACAGAGGCACACCATTACGACAATACCCCTGTGGGAGTCAATCAGCTCGAACTTGCCTATACCTATGGCCGCTCCGACACCTCGCTCGATACTTCGCTCATCGTCACGGGCGCAAAGCTTAACCTGAATCAGGGAACCATCGACTACACGAGATATTTTGGCCTGTTTCGCCGTCTGGTCTGGGTAGAAGCCAGTGTTCCATTCGCCGGACTCAACGGCTCGGTCGCCGGCACCAACATCCAAAACTCTGCCACCGGCGCTGGTGACTCCAGCTACGCTGTGGCTGCATTGCTAAAGGGAGGCCCAGCGCTCAGCGTGGCGGAATTCGCGAAATACAAGCCGACCACCACTGTTGGCGTGAGTCTCACCATCACCGCGCCAACCGGCTTGTACAGCCCCAACAAGGTTCTCAACCTTGGTTCAGAGCGCTGGTCTTTCAGGCCAGAGTTCGCCGTCTCGCATCCTTTCGGGCATGAACAGAAATGGGAATTCGACGCCTACGCCAACGCCGGTTTCTACACAGACAACGCCTTCTATCATCGAGTAGAAATCCTCCGGCAACAGGCGCTGCCTGGACTTGAAGGGCATATTAGCTATTTCTTTACCGACAGCCTCTGGATATCTCTCGATACGCGATACTCCTTCCGTGGCACTACCTTCGTCAACGGAGTGAACCAGAACAACGCGCAACAGAATTTCGGTCTGGGCAGCGAAGTGAATGTTTCCCTTAACCCCCGGAACTCGCTCGTCTTCGCGTTTGCCAAAGCCCTAGTGCACCAAAATGGCCCAACCTATACCGGCTTCGCTGTGAAGTACAACTACACTTGGGGCAGGGGCTACAGGTAAAGATCCCTATAGCTCGGGAACCCATCTTTGATTCTCTCAAGGTCAGGACACTAGGTTTGTCGCATCGGTCCGCGTGCCTTGTTGCCAGCGTCTTCGCTAATCCGAGTTACCAGGCGTCTGACTGACGCACAGGCATTTCAATCTTGGTTCCCGCCTGTTTGTTTTGCCAGTTTCGACTGGGGGGCCTGGAAAACTATCCTCCTTCCTACTGAACGCGGTTGCTTCCTCCTGGATTCAGGAATAGAGAACCTGGACAGCTCCCAACATGGCTGACTCTGTCTTCTTAACAAGAGCCAATGAGGTGCGAGGTGTGTCCCCGGCATTCCGCCAGTCGTTGCTCCGGAGCGAGAAGAAGCGAGCTATTGGTATTATTTTGTTCCTTTCCTTGTTTGCTGTTTTGATGTTCATTCGTATCTTCGTGCTGGGCTCGGCGATGAGCCCCTGGGGCTTTTTCGTAGTGGCGACCCTGATCGCATTCGAACTTGGCTTGTTCCATGCTGTCAATCAGGCTTTAAACGACGATGGAGATATTCCTCACCAGGTGTTGTATTTGGTTCTTGCGCTCGAATCGCTTTGTCCTGCCGTTGGTATCGCGTTTGCTGCTAGCAGCCGTCTCCTTCCGGACTATCGGCCCTTAGCCACGCCTTGGGTACTGGCCTTTTTCCCATTCATCCTGCTGTCCGTTCTGCGGTTACGACCGAGACTGTGCTTGTTTTCCGGGGTGGTATCCTCACTCGGATACTTAGGGGCTGCTTATTATGTCGGATGGCGTTTCATAGCTGGCACAAGCGGTTTCACAGTCACGCAGACAGCGGTTCTCTATTTTGCCCTAATCCTGCTGGTGACAGGGGTTCTTGCTGGTGGTATCGCCATGGAAATCCGAACCCATGTAGAAGCTGGGCTTCGCGAAGCCGAGACGCGAGCTCAATTGAGACAGGTGGAACACGAACTGCAGATTGCCCGGTCCATTCAGCAATCTCTCTTGCCCAAGTTCCGGCCACAAATAGCTGGATTCCAGGTCGCTGGCTGGAGCCGCACCGCAAACGATACGGGTGGAGATTTCTATGATTGGAAGCGCGTTCCAGACGGCCGCTGGGTTGTGATACTGGCAGACGTGACGGGTCATGGCATCGGCCCTGCCATTCTGGCATCCGTGTGCCGCGCTTATTCGCGAGCCAGTTTTAACGTGCGCGACAGTCTGGAAACAACACTCAGGAACATAAACCACTCTTTTGCTGAAGATCTGACCCCCGAGCGCTTTGCGACTTTCGTTGCGGCTGTCTTCGAGGAAGCTAGCGACCAAGTGGAATTACTGTCTGCCGGCCACGGACCGCTTTTTGTGTATTCTTCCAACAGCCGGTCTTTCCAATTCTTGAATGCGCAGACTCTCCCCTTGGGGATCCTGCCGGATATGCAAGAGGCCCGGCCGATCCGAATCAGCATGAAACCGGGAGACATTATCCTGCTCATTACGGACGGTTTCTTTGAATGGGAGAATCCATCGGGAGAACTGTTTGGAACCGAGCGCCTCGCCGAAATTGTCAGGCGCTACAGCGATCTTGAACCGGAAATCATCGTCGCCGAGTTGTATCAGGCAGTGCTGAATTTTTCCCAGGGAACCCCACAGCAAGACGATCTCACAGCCGTTCTGATCAAACGTGTACACTTGCCCGTCCGGCAGAGCGATAAGCCGGATGCATGCCTCACGACGACTGGCGGATGACTGGTCGGCATCAGAAAATCACTGCTAATTGGCTTCCATGGCGCTCGCAACTGCCTGATTACCGGTGCTTCTAGGGAAATGTTCGTACTAGTGTGCTGTCCCAGAAGTTTGTTGTACAAGAGGGGCGCGATATGTCTTGTCCCTCTGCAACGTCTTGCCGTGCCAAACTGCGGCAACGAATTTTCTGGGACGGGACATTAGGAGCAACGTGTCCGGTTAGGCGATCTTTGCTCCGATCACTTCGCCGGAGATAATTATTTCCACGCGCCGATTCTTCTGTCGGCCTTCGCTTGTGCTGTTGTTTGCAACGGGTTCGGCCTTGCCCAAGCCAACGGCAGTCACTGCCTCCTGTCCCAGACCCTGTTGAACAAGAAAATCACGGACACAGTCAGCTCGCTGTTGTGACAGTTTCATATTCGCTTCATCGCCGCCAATGTTGTCCGTATGACCCTCGATGGCTAGGCGCAAACCCGGGTGGGCTTGAATGATGCCAGCGAGTTTTGCCAGTTTGATCTGTGTGTCGCTCTTCAAGTTATATTTGCCAAAGTCAAACAGGACATCGGCCATGTTCACAACCAGGCCCCTCGGCGAATCGGTTGTTTGCAGCACGGTGTTCAGTTGCTGAAGAAGTTGCCTGCGGAGAGCGGCCGTCGTCGCCCGGGCGCGCTCGGCCTCCGCCCAAGCCGCTTCGGTTTTTGCCTTCTCTGCAGCTTCCTTGGCCTCTGCTTCCGCCCTTATCTGCGCTTCCTTCGCTCTGGTCAGCTCCGCCTGGCGCCTTGCCTCTGTTGCGGCCCTTTCTTCTACTTCGGCCTTGGCCCTGGCTGCCGCCGCGTCTTTCTCATTCCGGATGCGTTCTGCTTCCTGACGTTCCTCTGAGAGCATGCGAGCATCTTCTGCAAATTGAATAGTCTGGCGTGCATTGGTGAGGATCTTGCCCTTATCCCCCTTTGAAGCGAGCACCATCTCGGCCGCCTCCAGGCTGTTCGTGGCTTTGCTAAACACTTCGGGGGCATACTTCTCGGCTCCCTGTGACTTGGCGATATCCACCGCATTCCGTGCTTCGTACATGTCGAGCGGCACATTTTTGAGGTCAACCGTAAGCGCCAGGGGATTCCCCAGCTTTGCATATTCACTACGTTTCATCAGCTTATAGCTATTTTCCGGATAGATCTTGCCCTTGGTGTTTTTCGTCGTGTCGTTTACGAGGACGACGATTTCACTCGGTAGCGATACCGCAGAATATGGCTCCGCCGTCACACCCATTGCAAAGGTTTGCAGCTGTGTGCTGGTTTCTAGCTTTCCGGCTCCATTCTTGTCGATTGAAACCTCGCCCAAGTTAGTAGTGGAACCTTCAGGTGTGACGATCCAAAGTACGTAAGTTAGGAATTCGGCGCCCAACGTCGTGGGCTGCGGCATTTCCTTGACCTTTACTTCGATATCTGTCCCACTCTTTTTGGCATCTACCTTGGCCTCGCCGCTTGCACTTGGTGCGGCGGGAGTCCCGACAAGCATCACCTTCGTAGACCCGCTCCCGACCTCATATCCAATGGCTTTGATCGATTTCCTAACGGTATTTGAATCGGTGACGTATAGTCTGTTTTGTGCCAGCACGAATTCGATGCAAGGAACGGCAGAGACTAAGACCAACAGAATCTTTGACATAAATCTCATGCTGGTCCTCTGATTTTTCAAGTGCCACCAGTTTGTTCCCATAGCTTGAAAACGCAAACCCTCGCCCCTATCGTCAGTTTGCCTTTGCGGGGTTATATTGAAATACAGTCGCAGCCCAAACAACGACTGATAAAATTGACAGGATTCGTTCAGGCCAGCCATTTCACTTCTGTGGACAATTCCTGTTGTGAGCCAGATCCCTCATCAATGCCTGATTAACAGTGCTCCGGATGATTACAGGGAGAGAATAGTTCGTCTTTTTCGTGTCTTCATGCGAGGGGAGGTCCGCTGACTCTCTTTCCTTTGAGATGGAAATCCACATCGACGTGGTCAGCTATCTTGATGAACGGAATGCCCTTGTTCATTCCATAGTCCTTACGGTTAAAGACCATAGCCCCCTTAATCTCTCCGGAACCGGTCTCTTTGGAGGAAACCGTCAGCGTCAGCTTCTCGGGATTTGACACTCCGCGTATCGTAAAGTCGCCATCAATCTCGAAGGCGTGAGGGCCAGTCCGCACAAACTTCTTTGATTTAAACGTGATCAAAGGGTTGCGTTCCACGTCGAAGAAGTCTTTGCTTTTCAACTTCCCGTTCTTGAGGCCACTTCCTGTATCTACACTCGCAGCCTGGATAGTTATCTCCAAAACTCCGGCCGTCTCGTCAGGAGACGTGAATGTCAATCTGGCATCCCATTGGTCAAACTTGCCGGCGATCTTCACCGACGCTTTCACATGGAATTTGATAGAGCTGTCGACGGGCGTAATCTCAGAAACGGGAGCTTGCGCCTGGCTTAGTGACGAACACACAAAGACGCAAGAATGCAAAGAACGTCAATGCCCATAGCGGGAGTGTAAAACTCGAAGGGTTCTCAAGGATACTGGCAAGACTGTCAGGCAAAGCGTCGAGTGCCTAGTAAACGGGTAACCTCCCAAGTCGGTATTTAGAAGGAACTTGATTGCATAACAATGTCGGCTCCTGGACCCGAGTAGACTGCGGTTGCATAACGACCACAGGCTCGGGAGAAAGGAGCCGAACATGATGTTAATAGGCGTAGATTACCACCCGAGCTTTCAGACGATTGCCTTTT
>DASPTQ010000036.1:0-5764 GCA_035623335.1 Terriglobales bacterium | reverse complement strand
CATCGACGGTGCGCGTGCGGGCCAACCCTTCAACGACGAAATCTACGTCGGAGTATCATCCACGAACGTCGGCACGCTGACCTTCGGCCGTCAGCGCGCTCTCGGCACCGATGCGATGCTCGTTTACGATCCCGCTGGCGGCAGCTATGCCTTTTCCTACATCGGGTATAACGGCACGATGGCTGGCGGCGGCGACACCGAGGACAGCCGTTGGGACGACGCCTTGAAGTATCGCCTCACCTATGGCCCGCTCCATTTCGGCGCGATGTATAAATTCGCCGATGGTTCCGGCGGCTGCTACTCGGCCTCCGCAACCTGGACTGCTGCCACCTGTACGCCGGAATCGGCAAATAACGACGCCTATGGATTCGACCTCGGCGGAGACTACGGCAAGTTCTCCGCCGACATCGTCTACCAACATTACAACCAGGCGATCAGCGTATTGAACCCCTTGCTGGGGCCTCAGAGTCCGACGGCGCCATATCAGTCGACAACTAACAGCATCAATACAAACCCGATCACCGGAAACAATGTGATCGACCCGGCCAACACCGTATATGGCATCGTGACTGACAACAACGCAATTATGGCCGCTGCCAAATATGCGTGGGACCCGTTCAAGTTTTTTGCCGGCTACGAATACATATGGCAGAATAACCCGTCGAACCCGTTGGGCGTTGGCGCCTCGGTCCAGGGCGGTTATAACATGAGTGGGGTCGAAGACAATAATCTTGATTCTGAAAAGTTGGTGCAAATCTGGTGGACGGGCGCGAAGTACACCTACCGCAGCAAGACCGACATCACTTTGTCCTGGTATCAACAGCGGCAGAACGACTTCCGTGTTCCGCCGACCTGCTCACCCGAAGCCGGTTTCCGCTCTTCCTGCGCGGGCACCCTCAACGAGGGGTCTCTCTATGTGGATTATCACTTCACCCCGCGTTTCGACGCTTTTGCCGGAATTGCGTATTCCTGGGTGACCGGCGGTCTGGCCATCGCCATTCCTCATAAGCCCGGAGTCCCCTATTTCTACAACAACAACTTTGCTCCGCTAGTCGGTGCTCGTTTCAGGTTCTGATCGGGCACTCGTCACACTCGCGTGCCTCCGAATCTCATTCGGAGATTGCCGCTTGGAAATAGCTTCCGAGGCATAACTGATCTAATTCGACGTTCTGTTGTCACACAAAACCAGCAGTAGCCATTCGAATCTCCTCCCAGAGGTGCTCTTAAGGTTGCCACCCGACGTTCTACTTCCGCTAGTCTCCGCGCCATCTGCGCCATTCCAGCCGTGGCTTGCGCGAGCGTGCACGAACCCTGTCGACCTCGCGAATCGAAGTGTCAGGTGCCAGTTCCCGCCAGATTCACTTGCTGCGGACTACCTCCGCCGTCGTCAAAAAGCCAGAAAGTTGCTTTCTCAGAAGTACCAGTGGTGGAGGGAGTAAACCGGAGCATGATGCTGCAACTTGTGCCTGCCGCCACAGCGCCAGCACAAGATGGGTTAACGGGGCTAGAAAAATCTGACGCGTTCGTGCCACCGATTGTGAAGCTTACTATCGGCATCGGCAAATTCGTAGAAGCCTCGGCCGGAATCCCGATCAGCGTTTTATGAAGCAGCCCAAACACTTCTGGGCAAACGTTCGCTCTCTGAGTCAGAAGCTCGGTTATACAGGGACGGTGGACAGATCAAAGTCTTCAGCATTCCTGAGATCGTGGCTGGTCTGAAGTCACTTGATGGTCGTGCGGCTAACCAGCGCTTGACGCGCAGATGTTTGTGCGTCGTGTAATTGTCCACGATGATATGCACCTGCAAATTCGTGGGCACAGTCTGGTCAATCTCTCGCAGGAAATCCAGATATTCCTAATGGCGGTGACGTCGCCGACAGTGGGTGATCACTTTGCCATTCGCCGTATCCGGGGCAGCGAACAGCGTGGTGGTGCCATGCCGTCGATAATCGTGAGTCACCCCCTCCACGTAGCGTAGGCCATAGGCAACATGGGCTGCGTCGCATCCTTACTTCGTGAGATAGCGAGCTACGACGATGCTGGCTGTAGTGCCGGTGGGCGCCACAGTGCCCGCTGCTACCAGCCGGCCTTCGCTATCGATCGCCACGGCAATGATGCCCGCAGTCGCGTTCTTTCCAAAGCTGGTGACCACCTTGCCTCCACTACCAAATGTGTTGTCGAGCGCGGGACGTCGAGCGCGACTACCTGGACCAGAAGAGGAAGTCGACCGGGGTCTTGCGATTCCGCTGGAAGCATCTCGAGCCGGTCTTCGGCTCGACCCTCGCTCAGAATGTGACCGGGGAGATGATCAACGGCTACGTAGACCGGCGGCGAGCGGAAGGAGCGGAAGACTCGACCATCAACCGCGAGCTGTCGCTCTTGAAGCGGGCGCTGCGGCTCAACCACCTGAGCGACAAGCCGGGGCGGCTCGCCCGCATGCCGAAGTTCCCCACGATCAAGGAGCGAAACGTCAGAAAGGGCTTCATCGACGACGCCGAGTACGCCCGCTTGACCGCGCAGGTCACCGACGCTTGGCTCAGGCTCTTCGTCGAGATCGCCTACACCTACGGCATGCGGCGCAGCGAGATCGCGAACCTGCGGGTCAGCCAAGTCGATCTCGTGCGGCGCACTATCCGGCTCGAGGTCGGCGCGACGAAGAACGATGAAGGTCGAGAGGTCATCATGACACCAGCAGTCTACGAACTGGCGCGGCAGGCCATGGTTGGAAAGAAGGCCGAGGATCTCCTGATCACCAGGGAGACGGTCGGCCGGTCGGGGATTTCCGCAAGCGCTGGCGCAAGCTGACGAACCAAGCTGGCCTGGTGGGGATCATCGTGCACGACTTCCGCCGCAGCGCATTGTCAAACCTGGTCAACGCCGGGGTGCCAGAGCAGGTGTCGATGATGATCAGCGGGCACAAGACGCGGGCCGTGTTCGACCGGTATTACATCGCCAACTCGAAGCGGACGGCGACCGCCATCCGTCAGCTCGAGGAAGCTCGGGCCGAGAACGGCCATAATTTCGGCCATAATTTGCTGGAAAGCCAGGTTGCTCCGAGGCGGCAGGTGAACTGAAGTGACTAGAACGGCTGGGGTTAGGTGGTGGAGTACTCTTACAGATTTTGAACCGCTTACTTGAACTGAAGCTGCTGGCAAGTCTTCCGAGCAGACCGTACTCACACGCGTCAGCATGACCGTACCTCAGTCAGATGGGTCGCACCGGCCAGGTGGACCCTTGGCCGGCGGGATTGAGCGCCAACTTTTTGTTTTCGACACTTGTCGCTGAACCGGCGTTTCTGCTCTGGTATTACCTGTCGATCCGAAAAAACCCATGAAAACCCAGCAGGTTACAGGGACTCCTCGGCTTCCAAGAATATTTTTTACCTGAAGCGGTTCCTAGCCAGCTTGACAGACGCGGTGGTTGAAGATCTGCAACCGGAAGTATTTCCAGTGGGGGCGAGAAGAGCTGTTTGAGCGGGAAAGGCACAAGGAACCCGCTGCGCCATAGCTTGCGCTAGATTAGAAACTATCATCTAGACCTCTCTGCGTACTCTGCTTTGGCCTGCTTCAGGATGGGGATGTCGGGATCGGCGTCTTTCCAGAGGGTAAGGAAATCTTGGTAAGCCGCCTTTGCTTTCGCGGTGTCACCGGCCATCGTGTATGCACGACCGATTTGCAGATGCGCCAGTGCTCCTGTCACCCAGTTCACCACGATGCCCCTGTGATCTAGCATTTTCTGGAACTCAGTGGCCGCGGCACTTCCGTTGTGCGCCAGCAGATAGGCTTGGCCGCGCAAAAAGACTGGGTAGAGCGTTCCCACTTGCAGCGGCGGTGGTGAACCCAGTTCGTAGGGAGTGGCGACTTCCAGAGACACAACCGCTTGGGATGAATCGCCATTGTTGAGCCCAATGGCCGCGTTGATGGTCGGCAGCCAGTAGAGCTTCAATAAGGTATTGGTTGGGTAGTTCTTCTTCAGTTCCTCGACCAGTGCCTTCGCTTTGGGAGCATCTCCGATCCGAGCCAGCGTGAGGGCCGCCACCGCCATCAGATCCCACCCCCTAGACAATGCCAAGGCCCCGGTCACTCCTTTCTTGGCCAAGGCAAAATTGCCCAACTCCGCCTCTCGCAGGGCGGCGTTTACCTGCCACAAAGCCCCGGTTTCTTTGGAATCGGCGCGGAGGGCCGAGTCCACCGCTTTGCGGGAGAAATCTCGCGCCTTACTCAGCCGCCCATAATAAGCTTCGCTATCAGACTGCGCGGAGAGCAGCCGGTCTTCATCTCCGGATTTGCCCGCACCCCAAGCTATCTGCTGCTCCATCTGCGTAGCATCTCCACGCAGAAAAGCGAGATAATACATCCAACAGCGCAGTATCCCGTCATCCAGCTTGTGTGCCAGTGCCTGATCGAAGGTGACCTTAGCTTCATCCAGCCGGTTCAGGTTAACGTAGGTTGACCCCAAATTTGCATAGTTGCCGACATTATCAGGCGCAAGCCGCAACGCTTCCTGGTATTCCGCAAGCGCTTTGTCGTATTGCCCCTCGAATTCGTTGTCGTTGGCCAGATCGCCGTAAGCAGCGAAATCCCGCGGATAGCTTGCTATCCACAGTTCATAGATCTGTATTTCCTTGTCTATTTCTCCCGTGGCATAGAAATAATTTGCGCTGATACGAAGCTTTTCCCGTTCACTAACCCGGTCGCGCAATTGATAGGCTTTCGTGGCGTATTCTAACGCTAATGAGGGTTGTTGAAGATTGCCGTATACGAGTGCTAGGGCTGCATAGGCCATGGGAAAGTTAGGATCGAGTTTAATTGCCTGTTTCAGAAATGGAATGCTCGGCGCGTCTCCCTGTTCGTGCTTGATTGTCATAGCCAAGCTGTAGTTTTTCAGGGCTTCAAGCGAGGACGTCGTGGCTTCAATCGGAACGTCGAATTTCTGCACTGAAGGCAGCGACTCTCCAAGCTTGGCACGGAGACTGGAGGAGGTTTTACTCAGGGCCTTCAGAACCTCTTCCTTGCTGGTGGCCTCAGCTTGGTCTTTTGCCAAAGTATCGCCTGTGCTGCACGCGACAGCAGTCACGTCAATTAGGTAATGGCTGCCCAAGCTGGAAATCGTTCCGCCCAGCACCGCTTTGCTTCCCGTCCGCAGACAAAGCTCCCGACCAACATCCACTGTAATGTGTTCGTTCGTGGGACGACCCATCATCCGCAGGATCTCGCCGACTTTTCGGTCGGAAAGTACGTTCAGAAAAGGAGACTGCCCAAGTTCGACGGCCAACGCTTCTTTCAGGGCATCGTCGAAGACGCTCTCCCCTGTTTTGTTCTCGAAGTCCGTGAGCACAATCGTGTCCTTGTCGGTGAGTTTGGGTGGGCGGTGAAGATAGAAGTAACCGCCGACTGCGAGTGCCACCACAGCTAACGCAAGTGAGAGCGTGACCTTCCAGTGCATTCGTAGGTGGGTGGTGCCTTCAACCCTTGATGATGCTGCTGGCATCCGCGCCGACTCCGTGTCCCGCTTCAGCCGTTGTAGATCGGTGCGAATGTCGGAGGCGTGCTGGTAGCGCAGACTCCGACCTTTCTCCAAGCACTTGGAAACGACCCGTTCTAAATCAGCGGGCACCCCCCGGTTCAGTTGTCGCAGCGGAACAGGCGTCCGGTTCAGGATCGCGTCAAAGATCACGGCCATACTTTCGCCGTTGAACGGCAACTTGCCACTCGCCATTTCATAGAGCACTGTTCCCAACGAGAACAGATCGGTTCGAGCATCC
>DASPTQ010000035.1:0-23451 GCA_035623335.1 Terriglobales bacterium | reverse complement strand
GGGAACGACTCACCCACAAGTCTCCTGGAAGGCCTGTGACGGTGGTAGATATCCGAGGTACACAGCGCCAACCGCCACAGGGACAGTTGGATGGTTACTGGGTTTTGGACCTGCCGATCTTGCTAGGTCACCTAGGTAATCAGGGCGAGGCTGGACGCCCTCAGGGAGCCCACTAAGCTTGTACTGCTGTTTCTGAACGGACCGCTGTTTCGGAAGAAATCCTCTTCACCACCGGGTGGAGGTGGCCTTCCAGGGGTATTTGGCACGGGTGGGCGCGTCCATCGGTGCCGTGCTCCTTCGAAATTTGTTGTTCGGTTTCGTCAACAGCGGGATCGCGCCATGCTGTCGATTCACAATTTCCGAAGGCTCCATTCGAAAGAGCGAAGGTATCGCCGATTCGACCTTCAGTTTCCCGTCTGCCTGAACTTCTACTCTGCGGGGGGTAGCCCCCAAACTGAAGTTCCGCAGGAACGTAAGCATTGGAGGATTGCAATTGACGACCGCCGAACGTATCCCGCCGCCTACAACCGTGAGCGTGACGATGGAGGTGCCGACCCACAGTCCTGGCCGTTCCGTCCGCCTTCTTGGCGATGGTGAGGCTGCGCGGGTGAAACCGCTGGGATCTGATGCTGGCTTTGCGATTGCTCTGCAATGTAGACAGCCCATCGCGGAGATGGAGAACCATCTTCGCGCCGCGAGCTAGTTCTTCTGTGGACAACTCGTATTGGCCCTTCTGGCTGGTCGTTGCATCTGTTCCTGAAGTGGAGTTCGAGAGAACCATTCCGGTTCGGAGTCGGTCATGATTGTATCACTTGGCTACACTTCAATTTGTGAGAGCTGGCTCTCTTGGGTACATTGTGTCCAACGCTAGCTTTTTTCTGGAACCAGCGGCTCTGGTTCAAACCCTTGCCACCGTACAGCATCCCCAAACCTCAGATTCTCTTGCCATCTTATCGCAGAGATCGAGTGCCGTTGATTGAGATCACAGCTATCTCTCAAAAGTCAGTCGGTGACCGGGGTAATACTCCTGCCAACTGGGTGACCCTGCAGCCATTGCAGAACCTGATCGGCGCTCTCGTTTGGCGGAAAGACTGGATAGAATACGTGTTCGATTCGTCCACTGCGGATGACCAACGTTAGGCGCTTCACGAGCCGCATTCCCTCGACTTCAAAGGTCGGCAAGCGTATCGCATCGCAGAATTTGAATTCGGAGTCGCTCAAAATCTGGAACGGAAGATTAAGTCGGTCTGCCATTTCGCGTTGATATTCGATCGTCTGAGTGCTCAAGCCAAACACCTCCACTTGCAGTTCCAACAGTTCCCCATAGTGCTCCTGAAAACCGCGGGTCTGAGGTGTACAGCCGCGTGCCCCGGGAATTGCGTCCCATCCTTTGGGCAGTGGTTTCCCCGGCACTCCAGTCATGGGATAGCAGTAGATCACTGTTCTCGGTACGCTCAGCTGCGAAAGGTCGACGAGTCCACCGAACGTCGAGGGGAGACAGATTTTGGGTATAGCCTTACCTCGTAGATGATCGGATGCTCCGTCGTCGTTGGGACGCGGCAGGTCGGGAGGCAAAAGGAAATCGGTGTCTTGTTGCATATTTGTCGGCTCGCGTGGTGTCGATCCACAATCTCGCTCCCCTGGGAAACCCTTATCACGGTTACCGCCAAAGGTGATTTTTCGGGGGCGACGGGATCCATATAGCGCGTACGGCTTCACGCGCTTTCCCATGTTACTATGCACCCTGGTGGCACAGAAGACGACACAGGATCGCCCCTTCCCCAAACGAAACAGCAACCGATGAAGGGCTGCCGAAAATTCTACATTGATAGGAAATGCATCGATCCAGCCAGGTCCACGACTCTACTGTCATCAACCCTGCCAACGAGGAGCTCATTCCGACGATCTCGCTCGGCAGTGTCGCCGACGTTGACCGGGCCGTAGCTGCGGCCCAACGTGCCTTCGAGTCGTATTCGGAACCAAGTCTGGAAGAGCGCTTGGGGCTTTTGCGGCGGATCATTGAGGTCTATCAGTCGAAGATGGGAGAAATGGCCGAGACCATTTCTATAGAGATGGGCTCCCCGATTTCTTTGTCACGAAAGGCACAAGCCCCAGCTGGACTGGCCCACTTGGCAGAGATTGTGAAGGTGCTGCGCAATTCAGGTTCGAGAGCTCAAGGGTTCGACGCTCATGCGAAAAGAGACTCATCACCCATGGAACTGGCCCAAGAACCGGATCGTGTGTAAGGTAGCCCGGAGTAGTGAGGATAGCACCCGGTAAATGACTCTCAATTCTGCGAGGTTGCAACAGATTGCAACCGGTCGCAAAAACTATCAGTCTTGACACTGTTCAGCTCGGATGTAGACTTACGGTGAACTAACGTGCGCGCAACAATAGCGCAAATGGGGTCCCCCGGGTTCCCGATCGTTTTGCCCAGGCGCAGCAAGGAAAGTTTGTATGAAGCCGTTCGCCATTTCGTCGACTTGGGCTGTAGTGTTGACGCTCGCTCTATGCCTCGCGCCAAAGAGCTACGGTCAGCATATGCTCGCATCTGAAGGCAGGATTGGTGGCTCTGGGCAGGCGGTGGGAATTTTTCCGCTTGCTGTGACCCTTCGGCCCGCCACGGCGGTTCTAAATTCTCAGCTGTTCGAGTTCGATAAGAAGAAGAAGAAAAAGTATGGCGGGGGCAGCAATGCCGTGCCCGAAGGCGGTTCTCCGTTTACTTATCTGGGGATAGCCGGTGGTGTAGGCCTCGGTACGCTCCTGCTGAGCCGACGGCGAAGAACGTCGATACCTTCTTAGTCTCCGCGGCAACGGACTTCCTTACGCAGAAAGGGAAATTGCACAAGCGGCAGTTCCCTGTGTTTTTTCCCAGCACTTTCATGTCGCACCCCAAGCTGGTTTAGATGGCCGGCCGCAACCGGGCGGGTTTAGCCATCGCAGGTCCTGGGATGGAGGCCGGAGTCTGCTTCATGCGGGCAAGCAAGAAGCTCGCTTTCTGTTGAGCCTCATCGATCTGATTCACGGACAGCGCTTTTGTGACATGAAGCCGGGCATGCGACATTCGTTCCGCTGCAATCAGGTACCACGTGTAAGCGTTGACCAGATCGTCGGGACCTGCGCGACGGGCAAGATATGCCTGGGCTAAGGCCAACTGGGCAGTCACTACGCCTTTCTCGGCTGCTTTTTCCAAGAAATCCAGAGTTGGCTCATCGAAGTGTTCAAATTCGGGAGCTTTTTTCAAGACGTCCTTAGGCGCAGGTTCGTCCAGGCTATTTCTCTGATTCAGCGTCATGAACAAAAGTTCAACCCGGCTTGACACGCCCAACTTGTCGAATATTCGAAACAGGTAATTCTTGATCGTGTGCCGGCTCAGTCCCATGCGGTGGGCAATCTCTCCATTCGTCATTCCCTGTACCACGCATTGCACGACTTCAAACTCGCGTTTCGAAAGCTGGTTCAAACCTCGTGCGCCGATCGTCCGGACTACCGGAGCCGAGGCCAGAGCATCGATTGCCAGCGCCACCCCGCGGTTGTCGACCCAGATCTCTCCCTGATACACCCTTTGAATGCACTTGCAGAACATTTCGACCGAGCTTTCCGAGCTGAAAATTCCCTTGGCGCCGGCGCGAAAAGCCTCGATCACTCGTTGATCTTTCTGGGAATCGAGCAGAATCACACACTTGGTGGAAGCGCTCACCGCATGTAGTTCGCGCACCAGTTCCAATCCGCGGTCGGCGTGACCGTTGAGGCAGGAAGTAATCGCGAGAACATCGATGTTGTGCGTCAGAATGGTTGGGAGCAGGGTCGCAGCGTCACCGTCCCACCGAATCACAGCAAGGCTCGGGTCGCGCTGCAGCGCATCCGACAAAAGCTGAGTGTGGATGCGAGAGTTATTTGCCACTAGAACATTGATCTTCCTTACTACTCGGCCAGAGAGGGTTTCCATTGACGACACTCCACACTGCAAAACTCTCAAGGGACTCTGCGGCCAACTATCGTTGGTACCGATCGTCCGAACTCTGCGACTATTGCAATTCCGGACAACTCGACCGGAACGTGGGGGAGGGGCATTGAATGTATCGCAACAACGGTGACGAAAACAAGATCTTTTCTGCTGAAAAATTGCGACCTGCTGCAAGGCTCTGCAACCTGTGGCTCCCGCAGCGTCTCCAGTCCTTAGGATGAAACCTGCAGAGCCATCAATGCTCACGTCGGAGCGCGTCGTATCATCAATAAAATCAATATGTTAGATAGAATTTGGCAAAGGCATAAGGCCGGTGCCGGTACACGAGATCGGGTGGACCCATCCGGGTCTAGCCGAGAGTGACGGAGACGAACGGCCCTACCCGAAAGGGCCATAGCGAGGACCGAAATACTCCCTGATGATAGAGACGTGTGCTGCTGAGGTGTTGTACCTCTTGCAGCAGCATGCAATGTGCGTTAGCTTTTCCAACGCGTTCCCCCAGCGCGAGTTGCTCTTGTAATCCCCAAACCGCTTAGACGTCATTTTTTCCAATTTTGAATCGGGTCAAACCGCGGGGTGTGACTCATGGGGCGAAGCTATGGCTGCTTGTTATGAACCGTCGTTGGTGCTTCAACAGACGCTTGCTCCAGTCGGGATGCAAGTTGAAACCTGGTATGCCCTGCACACACGGGTTCATCAAGAGAAACTGGTGGAACAGCGGTTGCAGGAGCGTGGGATTCAGACCTTCTTGCCAACGATCACCGAGCTCCGTCGCTGGAGCGACCGCAAGAAGAAAATCCAATTTCCCCTGTTCAGCTGTTATCTGTTTGCCAAGCTCGCGCCTTCGAAGGTCGACCGCCTGAGAGTGCTTCGCACCGACGGAGTGTTTAACATAGTCGGCAACCGGGGCGAAGGGACGCCGATCCCTGAGACGCAAATCGAAGCAGTTCGTGCGATCCTCGAAGGACGGCTTTCCTGGTCTTGTCATCCCTTTCTCCAGATCGGACAGCGGGTGCGGGTCCGCAGTGGAGCCCTGGATGGCGTTGAGGGCATCTTGGTCTCGCGGAGCGGGGACTCTACATTGGTGATCTCGATCGACGCAATCCAGAGATCATTGGCAGTTCGCGTGGAAGGATATGACGTTGAACCGGTCTGAAGACCAAGACCTAACCGCTCTTAAACGGTATTCTCCGCCAGCGCCTCGCATCTTCCCAAAACACTAAGAGCCATGACCCAGAACATCGCCGAGACCCGGCGTGTACTCGTCGTCAGCCGAGACATGACACTGCTGCACCCACTCTATTTGCTGGGAGAGTCCAACTCCTGGCATCTGGAAACAGCGGCCAGTGGTTGGGAAGCTATGGAGCGCGTACAACAGGGCATCGCACCGCATTTGCTCCTCTTGGATCTTCCTCGAGGTGACGGCGATGGTATCCACGTTCTGCGCTGGCTGCGCAGGCTCCGCCCTGATCTGACAGTGATTGTGGTGGGACATCCGGAAGACGCAAACTGGGAAAAAGAGGCGATCCGTCTCGGAGCCGAAGTGGTTCTGATCAGGCCGTTCGATGAGAAGCGCCTCGAATCTGTGGTTTGTCGAAATCTCCAGGCCCCGTCTGAAGGCGTAGAAGTGGACATCGCGAGCGATGACATCGAAGCGCTTGGCGACGATGATTTCTTTCTCAGCGTCAGCCCGGTGATGCAGAAGTTGCGGGCGCAGGCAGAACTGCTGGCACAAGCTGACGTTCCGGTGCTCATCGTGGGAGAGACGGGCAGCGGAAAGGTGACGCTGGCTCGGCTTATCCACAAGCTTTCCGTGCATTCTGGATTCAACCTCTTCCGCGTCAACTGCGCGGCCATGCCGGGAGAGCTGCTGGAGATCGAATTGTTCGGCCGACCTAACGGGCATTCCAACGGCCCCGGGAATGGAAGCGGCCGAAGCAGCGCTGGGAAACTCGAACTCGCCGAAAAGGGCACACTCTTGCTGGAAGAGATTACGCAGATGCCTCTCGCCCTGCAATCGAGACTCTTACAAGTGCTGCAAGACAAGCGTTTCGTGCGGCCAGGCGAAGACAAGGTCGTCGAGGTGGGCGTTCGCGTCCTAGCTACCAGTAGTGCAAGACTTGAGCAGGCCCTGGAGGATAAGAGACTACGCGAGGACCTTTACTATCGCCTCAGCGCCTTCACGGTCCACGTGCCTCCGCTACGGCGACGGAAAGAAGAGATCAAAGTCCTGCTGCGATATCACATGCACAAGCTGGCTCACCATTACGGCCTTCCCCCACGAGAATTTTCTGCAGCGGTTCTTGACGCTTGCGTAGGTCACTCGTGGCCGGGGAATCTCCATGAGCTAGAGGCTTTCGTCAAGCGTTATCTGGTCGCAGGAGACAAAGAGGTCCTCCTAAGTGGTCTCGAGGTGGGTTCAGGAAACTATGGCAACGGCGCATCGCAAGCATCAGGACTGCCTGCAACTGTGCAGCAGGAATTTGGAGGCGACACGGACGTTGCAGCACCAAAGTCCCTGAAATCTCTAATTCAGAGCGTCAAGTCAGAGGCCGAAAAGAATGCGATCGCGGTGGCCTTGGAGAAAACTGCTTGGAATCGCAAAGCAGCAGCACGGCTGCTCAAAGTCAGTTATCGTACACTGCTGTACAAAATAGATCAGTATCATATGAGCGCGTCGGACTCCTGCGCTTCGCCCATGCACGAAACAAAGCTCGGCCGTCCCGGAAACGGCGCGAAATGGAACGGTGAGTCGAATTGAGATCGACCTCGAGGATGCCAAAAGGTCAAGGAGCTGCCATGACAACCACAGCCAATCGACTCCGGGTACGCGAGCTGCTTGTGCTGTCGGCCTGGGCTCTCATGTCGACCTTACTGTGCGCGCAGGGCTCGGAAAATTCCGCAGCGCAAACTAGCGCGGCACAGCCCGTCAAGACTGCGGATGCTTCCTCAGCACCAAAAGGTCACGACGACAGCTTCGTGATCGGTAACGACGACGTGTTGGCCATCAACGTGTGGAAGGAGCCGGATATTTCGCGTTCCATTCCTGTCCGCTCAGATGGAAAGATCTCTCTTCCCTTGGCGGGAGAAATCCAAGCTGCCGGTCGGACTCCACTCAAATTGGAACAGGACATCGCGGATAGGCTGAAGAATTACATCGCTGAGCCGGAAGTCACGGTGATCGTTCAACAAATCAATAGCCAGAAATTTAACATTCTGGGCCAGGTGAGCAAGCCGGGCTCGTATCCCCTAACCAACTCACCGACCATTCTGGATGCCATTGCCCTCGCCGGTGGTTTTCGCGATTTTGCGAAACAGAAGGCGATTTATGTTCTGCGACAGAACCCTGACGGGAGCCAGGCACGAATTCCCTTTAACTACAAAGAAGTGGTCAAGGGTAAGAACCCGGCGCAAAACATCAAATTGCAGCCGCACGACACGATTGTTGTTCCCTGACCTGATGCCGCAGATGCGAATGTGCCTGGCACTCATCGTGCTGGCTGTTGCGCCAGTATGGGCTCAAGAAGGCAGCACCTCTCCGCAACCTGTTCCTGCATATGGCGTGGACACCAGTGCTGACAATACCAAGAGCAGCGGCGACCGTATGTTGACCCCGCCCCCGGTGAGTGGCCAAACGTATCCGATCGCGTTCACGTCCGAAGAACGCTCCAATTACTTGCGTGGCGGAATGACCTTCACGAGCGCATACACTGACAACGCAGTGGGCGCCGTGAACGGTCACCCTGTGAGCGATGTCAGCTATTCCCTGGCGCCCAGTTTGGCTCTGGACGAGACGACTCCGCGGTCGCATTTGCTGTTAACGTACGCTCCAGGCTTTACTTTTTATCAGCGCCTCAGTTCTCGGAACGAAGCTGACCAAAACGCTTTGTTGGAGTTTGAATATCGCCTGAGCCCCTACGTGACTTTCAGCGCACGGGACAGCGTGCAGAAAAGTTCAAGTGTGTTTAACCAGCCAGATCTGGCTTCTTCCGGCGGAGTCTCCGGTGGTGCGGAAGGCGCTAACTTTTCGGTGAATGCGCCGATCGCTGATCAGCTCAGCAACCTGGGAAACCTCGGCCTGACGTGCCAGTTCAGCCTCAACAGCATGATTGGGGCGGCCGGAACGTTCACGAATCTTCACTATCCGAACCAGGCGCAAGTTCCAGGCCTATTCGATAGTAGCTCCCAGGCGGGATTAGCGTTCTATTCGCTTCGCGTTTCGAAGATCAACTACTTCGGAGCCACCTATGAATACCAGCGACTGATCTCTTATCCGACTGGCGGAATCAGCGAAACGCAGACTCACGCTGCCTTGCTCTTCTATACTGTCTATCCGACGCCACGACTTTCGATTTCGCTGTTCGGGGGGCCTCAACACTCGGATTCGGTGCTGCCAGCTCCGGTATTGCCCGCACGCGAATGGACACCAGCGGCGGGTGGAAGCGTAAGTTGGCAAGGGCAGTCCAACAGTTTCGCTTTGAGCTACTTGCACAGCATCGCTGGGGGCGGAGGGTTGCTGGGTCCGGTCCAACTGGACAGCGTTAATGCGTCAGTACGGCAACGAATTGCCAAGACCCTCAGTGGATCCTTGACAGGGGGATACGCTCAAAATGATCTTCTAGGTAAATTCGTAGCGGGGCCCAGTAACGGCCACTCGATCTCCGGAACCGCGTCGTTGCAGCAGCGCCTCGGCCAGCATATGAATTTGCAGCTCGGATACACGCGACTCCACCAGGACTATAGCGACGTGGCGGTCATTTCCTCAGTTCCCAACACGAACCGGGAATTTGTTTCCCTCTCCTATCAATTTGCAGCGGCCTTAGGAAGATAGTTATGGTAGACGATCTGGACGAGAAAGAATCGCAGGGCCTTGACCTTGAGCGTTACTTGGGGGTGGTGCGGCGTCGCCACCTTCATTTCCTGATACCGCTCTTCCTCGCTTGGACAGCGGTGTGGGCCGCAAGTTGGGTTCTCCCACCGCGCTACGAGTCGACAACGCTGATCCTGGTCGAGCAACCCACGATGCCCAAGGATTATGTTACGCCGAACGTCAACGACGACCTGCAGGAGCGGATGCAGAGCATCACTCAACAGATTCTCAGCCGGACCAGACTTCTGCACATCATCGATCAGTTCGATCTCTACTCTGGCAAGCACGCCCATCGCTCGTCGGACGAGAAGGTCGAACTCATGCGCAAAGATATTGACATCGAACTGGTACGCGACAAACTGAACCAGATTACCGCGTTCAATGTCTCCTACTCCTCGGGCAGCCCGGAGATGGCGCAGCACGTCACAAGTGAATTGACCAACTTGTTCATTAACGAAAACCTCGAAGTGCGCCAAAAGGAGTCAACCGACACCACGGAGTTCCTCGAAAACCAACTGGAAGCGGCCCGCAAAGATCTTTCAGATCAAGAGAACAGGGTTCGTCAGTTCAAGGCTGAGCACGTAGGGGAAATGCCCGGACAACTGACTAGCAATCTCCAGATTCTGCAAGGCCTGCAATCTCAACTTCAGACTGAAGAAGACTCTCTTAATGCTGCCCGTCAGCAGCGCGTATATCTGCAAACCCTGGCCGACCAGTACCGGGCGATGCAAGCTCCGGCGAAGAGTGCGGACGGCACTATCTCCATCGGACCAGCGGCGATCGAACAGGAGTTGGAGAAGCTCAAAGCGCAACTCGCTGATCTGAGCTCCCACTACACCGATCACCATCCCGATGTTCGCAAGCTGAAGGAACAGATTGCGAAGACTGAGAAGATGCGAGACCAACTTCTTGCGAGTCTGAAGACAAAGACACCCGACGGTACGACCGACAGTCCGGACGCGGCCATTCCCACCAACCAGACTGCCGATCCAGCGCAGGCGACCGTGTTAGCTCCCGTCGAAAGCCAGCTGCGATCGAATCAACTCGAGATCACCAACCGCGAACGCTCGATTGCGACATTGAAGGCTAAGGTCGAGGACTATCAGGGACGTCTGAACCAGGAGCCGATCCGCGAGCAGCAGTTGGCTGACTTGACTCGTGGATACGACCAGTCCAAGGCGACCTATGACGAACTGTT
The DNA here is from genome assembly GCA_035623335.1 of Terriglobales bacterium. Taxonomy (GTDB): domain Bacteria; phylum Acidobacteriota; class Terriglobia; order Terriglobales; family Acidobacteriaceae; genus JAFAGX01. The sequence goes on along the minus strand of DASPTQ010000035.1, from coordinate 13,416 downwards.
GAAGAAGAAAAATGAGTCGAAGATGGCGACGAGCATGGAATTACTTCAACAGGGAGAAAGATTTCGAATGGTTGATCCTCCCAGCCTCCCTCAGAAGCCGGATTTTCCCAATCGTCTCAGGTTCTGCGGCATAGGGCTCGGCGCGGGGTTGGCTCTGGGTGGAATCTTCGTAGCAGCCTTTGAGATGATGGACGGTCGATTGCACACGGAAAAGGAAATCAAGGAGTTGTTGCCGGCCAACGTGCTTGCTGAAATCCCCGCAATCGTGAATGCATCCGATGCCGATCGCGCGAAGAGGCAGTCCTGGTTGGGCTGGGGGACAGCCGCCCTGGTGTTTGCTTTCATCTTGGCGGGATCGGCGTTCAGCTATCTGCGCGGGTGAACTTCTGCCATGTACAAAGCCTTTTACAAGCTGCAGCGGAACCCTTTCGAGATCACGCCTGATCCGTCGTTCCTGTTTGCCACGAAGAAGCACAATGAGGCATTGGCGGCGCTCTACTATGGAGTTCGCCGGCGAAAAGGCTTCGTGGTGATGACTGGCGAGGTCGGCACGGGCAAGACGCTCCTGGTCCGCTGCCTTTTGCAGGTGTTGAACCAACCTGACGTTGCCTATGCCTACGTATTCAACCCTCGCCTGAACCCCATGGAATTCCTGCAGTACGTCGCGGGGGACTTCCACATTCCCACCGCCGGCAAATCGAAGGGCGAGCTTCTGCTCGACATGAGTACGTATCTGATTGGTCGTCATCAGAAGAGCTTCACGACGGTCCTCGTGGTGGATGAGGCCCATCATCTGTCGACAGAGGTGCTCGAGGAAATCCGGCTGCTAACCAATCTGGAAACGTCGGACCAAAAGCTCCTCCAGATACTACTTGTGGGCCAGGAAGAGCTGGATGAGAAGCTCGATTCCAGTGACTTGCGGCAACTCAAGCAGCGCATCGCGCTGCGCTCACGCCTCGGGGCACTGGACCTCGAAGAGACGCGCGGCTATGTCCATCGGCGCCTGAAACTCGCGGGAAGTTCGAATCCCTCGCAGATATTTCCGATGGAAACAATTCTTGAGGTTCACCGGCACTCCCGCGGTTTTCCTCGCCTGATCAACACGCTCTGCGAAAACGCTCTCATTCACGGTTACGCCGCGCAGTCGCAGAGCATCGGCCCGGAAATTGTCGAAGAGATTGCCGACAACTTCCGCCTCGATGTGGAGCAGCCGTCGGCGACCGAAGACAAAAAACAAGGGATTCGCTCGGAGGAAGTCGAGCGGGCGGCTCGGACTCTTCTGGAACTCTATTCGTACCTGCAAAATGCACAAGATCGTCAAGAGCGCGTCCGAGGGACATTCGGCGCGGGAGCCCATAAGAATGAGCCGTATATTTGATGCTCTGCAGAGGTCTGGAGTAGAGCAGACCGGAGTCGAACACCCGGACATGTTGTCGGTGGCCACGGAAGTCTTCGAGGCTGCGAGGGCCGAGAAGCTCACCGATCACGCACCCGCAGAGCAGCCGGTGGTCATCCAGGCTCCACTCGCCAAGGCCTCGGGTGGCGGCGCCAAAGCCCCCGACCAGGAGAAGACAGCTGACCTTCTGGCAGAATTTCCTTTTTTGGAAGTGAGTGCTATGCCGTCGAGCCGGCTTGTGTTCCTAACCGCGCCTGACAGTCTGGCCGCCGAAAAGTTTCGGTTCCTTGGTGTTCGCCTGCGACATCTTCGGCAGAATCGGCCGTTGAAGAAGGTGCTGATCACCAGCACCATTCCCGAGGAAGGAAAGAGTTTGGTTTCGGCGAACCTGGCTGGTGCATTGGCCCAGCGAAGCCAGAAGGTGCTCCTCATTGAAGGCGATCTGCGACGGCCGACTCTGGCACAGCAATTTAGCCTAGGCCGGCTGGCTGGGCTCGGAGAATGGCTCAAGGGTGACCGCCACGCCATAACCAATATTTACCGCCTTGACGGCCCGGGTTTCTGGCTCATGCCCGCGGGGGATCCGCCAGCGAATCCGCTGGAACTGATGCAGTCGGGCAGTCTCTCCCAGTTGATGGACCGATTAGCCCCCGTATTTGACTGGATCATTGTGGATTCTCCGCCTTTGCTCCCCCTGGCCGACACCACCGTCTGGGCTCGGATGACAGATGGAACTTTGCTGGTGACGCGTGAGGGGGTCACGGAGAAAAGATCGCTGCAGCGTGGTTTGGAGATTTTGAAAAAGTCTGACCTCCTGGGAGTTGTGTTGAATGGTTGCAGCAGCGCAGACAACGAGAACTATTACCAGCGGTATTCTCCTCAACGAGCGAAGTAGATTGCCCGTTCCCAGCAAGCTGTTGTCGATGCGTACTCTTAACAACCCTGTTCACATCCCTCCCCTCAACAGTTAAGTCCAGGCTCAAACCAGTGCCTGTTTGTTCGTCCTCGATCCTCGAACTGCCCTAAAGGCAGAATTCAGGAGAAGAAGTCGTGACTTTGCGTCGTTCATTTGACAACGTAGATATTCCACAAAGGAGCGAGTCGTCCCCTGCTCGCGAAATCCTCAGTCAGGAGACTTTTCATCGGGTGATTTCGCTGGAGCGGAGGAGAACCGAGCGGTCTCGCAAGCCCTTCATGCTCATGCTGGTGGATAGTGTAGGGCATCAGTCCGAGATCGTTCGCGAGAACCTGGGTAAGCTGCTGGCCGTTCTCTCGGCATCCACGCGGGAGACCGATGTGATTGGGTGGTATGAAAGCGATCGCGTCGCGGGAGGTATGTTTACCGAAATTGGCGCAGGCGATCGCGCGACCATCGTGACCGCAATGACTGCCCGGTTGAACGAGATTCTGCATAGCAATCTGAGTATCGAGCAATTCAGGATTTCGTTCCACGTGTTTCCCGAAGATTGGGATCTCGAGATGCGGAAACGTCCGAGCAATCCTCCACTGTACCCGGATCTATCGAAGCGGAACGCCGCAAGGCGGATCTCGGGTGCCCTGAAGCGGGGCATGGATATCGTAGGCAGCATGTTGGCCCTTGTCTTGTGCACTCCTCTGTTTCTTGGAATCGCTTTGGCCATCAAAGCAACTTCTAGAGGGCCAGTCTTCTTTCGGCAACGGCGTATCGGACAACATGGCGTTCCATTCGTTTTTCTGAAGTTCCGATCCATGCATGTCGGCAATGACGCCAATATTCATAAGGAATACGTCACGCGATTGATTGCTGGAAAGGCACAACGCAACCCATCCAACGGGAATGGTGAAGGAGTGTTCAAGTTAACCCAGGATCCGAGGATCACGCGAGTTGGTGCCTTTCTGCGACGAACCAGCCTGGATGAGTTGCCGCAGTTCATCAACGTATTCAAAGGGGAGATGTCGCTCGTGGGCCCACGGCCGCCAGTCCCCTATGAGGTTGAAGCTTACGATCTGTGGCATCGCCGGCGTCTGCTTGAGGCCAAGCCCGGGATCACTGGTCTCTGGCAGGTTAGCGGACGCAGCCGCGTGACCTTTGATGAGATGGTTCGCCTCGATTTGCGTTACGCGCGCACCTGGTCCCTTTGGATGGACATCAAGATCCTGTGGCGCACGCCTGGGGCAGTTGTGCTTGGCGAAGGCGCGCACTAGACAATCCTCTCCCGGTTTTGCCTAATAACGATCCGTCTCAAAATATGCTCACAAGTCTCGCAAAAACTCGGAGTGCGAACGCAATGCCAGGGAATGGGAGTGAAGTTATGGTTAAGTTTGGCGTTGTAGGGTATGGGTACTGGGGGCCGAACGTGGTTCGGAACCTAAACCGCCTGGACCAAGCCGACGTCGTCGCGGTATGCGACAAGAGCGCGGCCGCACGAAAGAAAGTCGCGAAAGCCTATCCTGGGGTGCGGTTGACCGACGATTCGGCGGAATTGATGTCCTCGCCCGAGATCGACGCCATCGCTGTGGTGACGCCGGTCTGGACGCATTATGAACTGGCCAAAGCGGCCCTGCAGCATGGTAAACACATTTTCGTAGAGAAGCCGTTCACCAGCAACGCAGCTCAGGCACAAGAACTGATTGAGCTGGCCGCACGAAAGAATCTGAAAATCATGGTGGACCACACCTTCCTGTTCACCGGCGCGGTCACAAAGATCAAGCAACTGTTGCAAGACGGTGCACTGGGCAAGCTGTACTACTACGATTCCACTCGCGTGAATCTCGGGCTGTTTCAGCACGACGTAAATGTGGTTTGGGATCTTGCTCCTCACGATCTGTCGATCATCGACCACTTGATTCAGCACACCCCCGAAGCCATCTCCGCCACGGGCCAGACGCACCTCAACGGACACGAAGACGTAGCCTTCATTACGCTTTATTTTCCTGATAAAGTCATCGCCCACATCAACGTGAATTGGCTGTCGCCGGTGAAAGTTCGCACAACGCTGATCGGCGGAGAAAAGAAAATGCTGGTCTGGAACGATCTTGAGGCAGACGAAAAGATCAAGATTTATGACAAGGGCGTAGACGTCACCAGCCGCGAGGGCCTGTATAGCTTGCTAGTGAACTATCGCTCGGGCGACATGTGGGCGCCACAGATTGAACAGGTCGAAGCGCTGACCCGGGAGTTAGCCTACTTCGTTGACTGCATCGCCAAAGATGAAACCCCTCTCAACGACGGCGCGGCCGGCCTTCGTGTGGTGAGGATGCTGGAGGCAGCCAACCAGTCGATCCGCAAGCGAGGAGAGCTAGTCTACCTGTGATTTCGCTCGATTCGTTTCCTCCAGAATGCTCAGCCTTTCAGCTTTCCTGTACAGTCCAAAAACGAATTCATGACAAGAACGCAGAATGCAACTCAAAACGGCGTGGCCAAAAGGCTCGGACAACGGTGAAACCCACTGTTCTGGTAGTTACGACGTCTTGCTGGTACCCGACTGCTCGGCTGGCGATGGCCCTGGCCAGCGCCGGATGCGAGGTTGAGATGGTGTGCCCCAAGTCTCATCCTGCGCGTAAGACGAGATCCGTCCGTCGAACTCACGCCTACTACGGGTTGTCGCCATCGATTTCGTTTGCTCATGCCATCGCGATCACCCAGCCCGATTTCATTGTCTCGGCGGATGACCTTGCCACGCAGCACCTCCACCGTCTGCATGCTCGGGAGAAGCGTAACGGGAGGGCCGAATCTCCGATGTGTGCCTTGATCGAGTGCTCGCTCGGCAGCCCGGAAAGTTTCCCGGTCGTGGATGCAAGAGCTGCTTTTATGGACTTGGCCCATCAGGAGGGCCTGCGTGTTCCACCGACCCAAGTGATCCGGAACATCGATGAACTCAGAACATGGGTCGCCCGCATGGGTCTTCCGACTGTCCTGAAAGCGAACGGCACCTCAGGCGGTGATGGCGTGAGGATCGCGCACACTTTGAGCGAGGCCGAACGCTTCTTTAAGGAACTGCAAGCTCCTCCTTTGCTTGCTAGAGCGGCAAAGCGGGCAGTGGTCGACCAAGATAAGACCCTGGTTTGGCCGTCGATACTACGGCGTCGGCCCGTGGTGAATGCCCAGGCATTTGTGGCGGGCCGCGAAGCAACCAGCGCCATTGTCTGCTGGAATGGCGGGGTCCTAGCCAGCCTCCATTTTGAGGTGGTCAACAAGGCGAGTTCGGCTGGACACGCCACTGTGTTGCGCCTGATCGAGAACGCGGAAATGTCGGCTGCTGTCGAGGCAATGGCTCGCCGCCTCAACCTTTCCGGGCTTTACGGTTTTGATTTTATGCTGGAGGCGGAGACTGGAAACGCACACCTCATCGAAATCAATCCCCGATCTACTCAAGTCGGGCATTTGAGCCTGGGGCCGGGCCGCGACATTCCCGCGGCCTTATATGCCGCTCTGTCTGGCCAAGCTGTGCAATCGGCGCCCAAGGTTACAGAAAACGACACGATCGCGCTGTTCCCGCAAGAGTGGATCAGAGATCCCGAAAGCCCATTTCTGCGGTCGGCGTATCACGATATTCCCTGGGAAGAACCTGAGCTGATTCGTGATTGCGTCAGCAATCACCAGAAACAGAGCGCGTGGTATTCCTGGTCCGCCCGGAAGCAAGTTTCTTCGGCAGCCCAATCCTCTCAGTCCATGGCCGCTCCAGCGAAGGGTCACACCGGAGGTCTGGACTGGGGGCGGAAGTAAGTTTCCATCATGAATAGCGAACTTTCAAAGAAGAAGCCGCTTCGCATCATGAAGTTTGGCGGGACGTCGGTGGGACGTGCGTCTGCCATCCAAAAAGTAGTCGGCATCATTCGAGGCGCTTCGCGCGACGGTGACCTAGTGGTAGTGGTCTCTGCCATGAGCGAGGTGACCAACCAACTGATCGAAGCAGCCACGCAGGCACAGGCAGGCAATCGCGAATCAGTGGAGATGATCTTCGAGCGGTTGCGCGGCCGGCACTACGCGGTGGTCAGTGCGTTGATCCATTCGGTCCCGGTCCGGAGCCGCATCAATTCGGAAATGGAACGAGTCTTTCGCGAAGGTGAACGTCTGTGCCAGGGAACAGCTCTGCTGCGCGAGCTGACGCTGCGGGCGCGTGATTCGATCTCGAGCCTCGGCGAACGTCTCGCCGCTCCGTTGGTTGCGGCCGCACTGACGGAATGCGGTGTAGCGAGCGAGGCGATAGAAAGCACGGAACTCATCCAGACCGACTCGTGCCACGGCTGCGCTGACCCGCGTATGGACGTGACCGGCGAACGCTGTCAGGCGCGCTTGCGCCCGCTTCTGCAGAAGGGCGTCGTTCCCGTAGTGACAGGCTTTATTGGGGCAAACGCAGAGGGCGTGCTCACCACGCTCGGGCGTGGAGGGTCGGATTATTCTGCGACCATTCTGGGCGCAGCTCTCGGCGCGGATGAAGTGACCATCTGGACCGATGTGGACGGCCTGATGACCGCCGATCCACGGCTGGTGCCGGTCGCGTCCACGATTCCCGAAATCTCGTATCGCGAAGCTGCGGAATTGGCGCACTTTGGCGCCAAGGTTTTGCATCCGAAGACTCTCAGTGCGGTGACCCAATGTGGCATCCCATTGTGGATTCGCAACACGTTTGCCCCGGAGCGGCCAGGAACGCGAATCACGCCCACCGGCCCCTTGACCGATGGCGGTGTAAAGGGGCTTACGGCAATCAGCGACGTCGCGCTCATTTCCGTGAGTGGCCCCGGGATTGTCGGCATGCCCGACGTTTTGGGCCGGACGTTCGCGACCACTGCGGCGGTTCGAGCGAACGTCCTGCTGATCTCGCAATCGTCCTCACAAAACGATATTTGCCTGGTGGTTTCTTCTGCGGTTGCGGAGCGCACGCTTGAGGCCCTCCGGCGCGAGTTCGCGCAGGATCTGGCACACGAAAAAGTGGAGCACATCACCCTTGACCCGACGGTTGCGATCCTCACTGTAGTGGGCAAGAACATGCGTGGCTCCGCAACGGTCGGCCGTACGTTTACCGCTCTCGGCCGGGAGAAACTCAACATCCTCGCGATCGCGCAAGGTTCTTCGGAGTGCAACATTTCCGTCGTCGTGTCGAAGGACGACGTGCGGACTGCACTCGATACCACGCATCGGGAATTCCGGCTGGGCGTAGTGGACCCGCCAGCACTCCCCGTCAAGAGCGCAGATATGAACCCTGCAGCGTGGCGCTCCGAAGCGGAACGGCGAACTGCCAACGCCGACTGAGCAATCCTCGAGGCTGGATCAAGTAGCAGACCCGGAGCATTCCAGTCATGAACCCTTATCTATCCATCGCGCCAGACGTGAAGCTGGGACGCGATGTAAAACTCTCCAAGTTCATCAACCTTTACGGTTGCGAAGTCGGCGATGAATCCAAGATCGGCGCCTTCGTCGAGATCCAAAAGAACGCCAGCGTGGGCAAACGCTGCAAGATCTCAAGCCACACGTTTATCTGTGAAGGCGTCACCATCGAGGACAACGTCTTTGTCGGCCACGGCGTGATGTTCATCAACGACAGCTATCCCCGGGCCACTGCGGCCGACGGTAACCTGCAGACTGAAGCCGACTGGAAGGTCGAGCGAACCGTAGTCAAGAAAGGAGCGTCGATTGGTTCTGGAGCCACGATTCTCTCCAACCTCAGCATCGGTGAAAATGCCATCGTGGGAGCTGGCAGCGTGGTGACCAAAGATGTACCGTCCGGCAGCATTGTGGTTGGAAATCCAGCAAAAGTTCTGCGCTACATCGACCAAATTACGGAGGTTTCAAAGTGAGTGGTTCTCATAACACGGCCAACGGTATTCCTTTTCTCGATCTGGTTACTCCTCACGTTGAACTCGAGCAGGAGTTGACTGAGGTATTTCATAAAGCCTTGCGCACTGCCGGATTCATAGGCGGCCCCATGGTCGAGGAATTTGAGAAGGCCTTCGCGGCCTTCTGTGAGGTCAGCTGTGCGGTCGCGATCAGCAGCGGCACCGACGCCCTGCGCTTCGCTCTCATGGCCAGCGGAGTGAAGCCCGGCGACGTTGTGGTCACCGTGCCCCACACCTTCATCGCCACCACAGAAGCGATCTCGCAAGCCGGCGCGTTACCGGAGTTCGTGGACATCGATGAGCAGACGTACAACATGGATCCCGCAGAACTTAAGGAGTATCTGAAGAAACAGTGCACCGTCGACGATGCCGGCAGGCTGATAAGTCGCCGCAGCGGCCGCCCGGTCACGGCCGTGGTTCCGGTACATCTTTACGGGCAGATGGCCGACATGGATCCCATCCTCGAACTGGCTGAGCGCTACCATCTTGTGGTGATCGAGGATGCCTGCCAAGCCCACGGTGCCGAATATTTCTCACGCAAACACAACCGCTGGATGAAGGCGGGATCGATGGGAAAAGCCGCAGCATTCAGCTTTTATCCCGGGAAAAACCTGGGCGCCTGCGGCGAAGCGGGTGCTGCCACCACGAACGATGCCGGCATCGCAAAGACTATGAAGATGCTCCGCGATCACGGCCAGGCCACGAAGTACTACCACGACGTCGAAGGCTACAACGGCCGCCTCGACGCAATCCAGGCCGGACTTTTGCATGTGAAGTTGGCTCACCTGGCAAAGTGGAACGCGCAGCGCCGCGAACGCGCAGCGGAGTACAAGCGGCTGCTCAAACATATGGATCGCAGTTTGGTTCCACCCTGCGAGCCATCTTGGTCACGCGCGGTGTATCACCTGTACGTGATCCGCATTGCCGATCGCGAAGGCTTGATAGACCATCTCAAGAAAGTCGGCATCGGCGCCGGAATCCACTATCCCATACCGCTGCACCTACAGAAAGCGTACGCGTCGCTTCAATACAGCGCGGGAGACTTCCCGGTGGCCGAAAAGGCCGCCGCCGAAATCGTCTCCTTGCCAATGTTCCCGCAGCTCAAGGCGGAACAGCAGGCTCGCGTAATGCAGGGAATCCTCGGCTTCAGGTCGACGACAGCCCGGAAACACGTCGAGAATGAGGCAGTCTCCTTAACAGCGACGATTCAGATAGCCTAGGCCGCTTTTCATCTTATCCCCACGTTTTGCAAACAAAAGGACAGCTGAACATGAAGATCTCAGTCATTGGCGCGGGTTATGTAGGGCTCACGACCGCTGCCTGCCTAGCACAGATCGGCCACGACGTATTCTGCAGTGAAAGCGACCTTGAAAAACTCACCAAACTGCGGAATGAGGTAATGCCGCTCTTTGAGCCGCATTTGGAGGACGTCATCAAGGCTGGCCGCAAGGCTGGCCGGCTGCACTTCGGGTCCACAGAAGCGGCAATTGCCTGGGGTAACGCGATCTTTATTTGTGTGGGAACGCCGCCCCTAGCCAACGGTGAGGCGGATCTATCTGCCATCGAAGGAGTTGCCCGAGCGATTGCAAAACAGGCGTCGGGATATCGTCTGGTGATCGAGAAGAGCACCGTGCCGGTGCAGACCGGAGCACAGCTGCAGAAGCACCTCTCGGTCCACAGCAAAAATGGTTTGCGCTACGACGTCGCGTCAAATCCAGAATTTCTGCGCGAAGGTTCTTCGGTTGAGGATTTTCTACATCCCGACCGGATCGTGATTGGAGTCGACTCACCGCGAGCCGAAGACCTCCTGCGGCAAATCTACGAACCGATCATTCGCCAAGATTTCACCTGCCCTGTACATTCCGAGTGTCCGAACCACCGGGATCCGATCTTCCTGGCTACTGACACCAATTCGGCTGAGCTCATCAAGCACGCCTCCAACTCCTTCCTCGCGATGAAGATTTCGTTCATCAACATGGTGGCGAATCTGTGCGAAGTCGTGGGAGCCGATGTAACCAAGGTTGCGCAAGGGATGGGGCTCGATCCTAGAATTGGTTCATCCTTTCTCAATCCAGGAATCGGGTTTGGTGGCTTCTGCTTTCCAAAGGATGTGCAGGCCTTTATCAGGATCGCTGAGAAATCGGGCTGCGACTTCTCCCTGCTAAAAGAAGTAGAGAAGATCAATCAATGTCGCGTCGAACATTTCGTTGAGAAGATTCGCAAAGAGCTGTGGGTCCTCCGCGGCAAGAAAGTCGCAGTGTGGGGCCTCGCGTTCAAGCCCAACACCGACGATGTCCGCTTTGCGCCTTCGATCACGCTCGCGAAAGCACTGTTGGCCGAAGGCGTTGCGGTGCGTGCCTATGATCCCGAAGCCACCGAGAAGGCCAGAGCTATCATCCCAGAGGTGACGTACTGCGCCGATGCTTATCAGGCTGCTGAGGGCGCTGACGCCATTTTGATCGCCACCGAGTGGGACGAATTCCGGCAGATGGATTGGGAGCGATTGCTTGCAACCGTCGAACAGCCCTTAATCATCGACGGAAGGAATGTTTTCAACCCAGAAGAGATCCGCCACAAGGGATTCCGGTATGTCAGTATCGGCCGCGTCGATGCCTTACCATTGCAATCTGGCGCGGGCGAGAAGATCGATCCCTCGACTTGGCGACCGGGCAAAGCTCAGGAAGTCCCAGCTTGATCCGCAACGCACAACAAGCACAGCATATGGATTTTCGTCTCGACCGGTTCGCTACCCTTTACCTGGCGTCGCCTTTGTTGCGGCTGGTACCGCGCGGTGAAAGGTCTGTTCCGATTTTGATGTACCACAGTATCGCCGATGAGGATGAAACGGGCGTGCAGCCTTACTACCGCACGACAACCACTCCCTCCGTATTTGCCCTGCACATGAAGCATCTGTCCGAACACGGATACAGCACGATGAACGTGGCCGAGGCGGTGAAGTTCTTGCAGAATGGATCGCTCACGAAGAAATACGCTGTCATCACCTTCGACGATGGCTACAGCAATTTCTACCGTCATGCGTTTCCGATACTCAGTCGCTACCATTTTTCCGCAACAGTGTTTCTACCTACGGCGTACATCGGAGCCCAGCCTATCCAGTTCAAAGGGAAGGATTGCCTGACTTGGAACGAGGTTCGCGAACTCAGAAAGCACGGAGTCCGTTTCGGGTCGCACACCGTAACCCATCCTCAGCTCACGTCCCTGGACGCAGCTGCTGTGAGAACGGAGATCGTGCGCTCGAAGCAGACGCTGGAGGACAACCTGGATGAGGCAGTGGACTCGTTCGCCTATCCCTATGCGTTCCCCGAGGACAACGTTTCTTTCGTCCAGATGCTGAGGGACACGCTCGTCGATGCGGGTTACCATCAGGGCGTTTCGACGCGAATCGGTACGGCTGGCCCGCAAGAAGATTGTTATTTTCTACGCCGCCTGCCCATGAATGCTCTCGATGACGTCCCTCTGTTCGGCGCGAAGTTGCGGGGTGGATACGATTGGCTGGGCTCTCTTCAGTATGCCTCAAAGTTCATCAAAGGGCGTGTGCTAAAGACATCGCTGACTAGGATTGAGTCGCCAACGATGACCCGCAATGAATTGGTTGGACAATCCCCGGTCGCAAGAAAGCCCAACGAATGCGACCTTCGATCGGAATCAAGGCTGGGAACACGATCATGAAAAGCGAGAGCCCAACAATGTCGACCGGCAGCAACTATATCCTCGTATCGCCAGTCAAGGACGAGGAAAAATATATTGAGAAAACCATCCAAGCGGTTTTGAAGCAGACGATCAGACCGTCTCGATGGATTATCGTGGATGACGGCTCTCGTGACTCCACGTACAGCATCGCCGAGAAATATGCTCGGGAATTTCCGTGGATCACCCTTGTGCGCCACATGAGAGACGGCGCCAGGCAACCTGGGTCCGGCATCATACGGGCGTTCAATGTGGGATACGACTTGGTTCGCAATGCAGACTATGACTTCATCGTGAAGTTTGATTGTGACCTCGACTTTCCTCCGGATTACTTTGAGCAACTGATTGTCAGGTTTCAGCAAGACCCTCAGCTGGGCATCGCATCGGGAATCTTTCTCGAGAATAGGGATGGGAATTGGGAACGCATAAAAATGCCAGCGTATCACGCCGCCGGCCAGACAAAGATGGTACGCGCGAAGTGCTTTGAAGACATTGGAGGCTTCGTCGTGTCTCGCGGCTGGGACACCGTGGATGAGATCAGGGCGCAGGCGCTGGGTTGGCACACCCGCCACTTCGAGGAAATGTTTTTTTATCACCTGAAAATAGAAGGCTCAGGAATTGGCTTCCCTCGTACCAGCAAGATGCATGGCGAGATCTACTACCTGACCGGCGGCGGACACGTTTTCTTCTTCTTCAAATTCTTGGATCGCCTGGTCCGCGGAAAGCCATTCGTTGTTAGCGGAATGACGTTGCTGTGGGGTTACTTGAAGCCCCTTCTGACTCGAAGGCCACGGTTGGTCAGCGACTCCGAGGCCAAGTTGTACCAGCAGATGCTGAACCGTCGAATGACGAACCGGCTTTCATCCATCCTGCGTAGCGTAACGTTTCAGCAACGACCTTCAAAGCCAAATGGCGCCCCGCAGTCGAGTGGCGGTACAGACCAGAAGACTTCTGGGACAGAAACACCTGAAAGAATCCCTTCCCCTTCGGGTTCACCCAAGATTGGCTAGTCGCGCCGCGATCGCGTTTCACCGAAATCTGATGAGCAAATACATCGTTAAGACGTTCACTGAAGTGTTGACTTTGTGGAGAGGGCCCCGTCGTCGGGCTCTGGGTTACTCCTAATGTGCGGAATCTGTGGGGCTTTCAGCTTTAGCGGTGCCACTGTCGATCGGTCGCTGATTGACAAGATGACGCAGGTCATCCAGCACCGTGGCCCGGACGGCAGTGGCAGCTTCGTCTCCGGGCGCGTCGGACTCGGACACCGGCGTTTGAGCATCATCGATCTTTCCGGCGGAGCGCAACCAATCTCGAACGAGGATGAAACCCTCCAGGTCATTTTCAATGGCGAGATTTACAATTTCATCGAATTGCGTGAGGAGTTGATCAAGAAGGGTCATGCTTTCAAGACCGAGTCTGACACTGAGGTGATCGTCCACGGTTATGAGGAATGGGGCAAAGATTGCGTCGGTCACTTCAACGGAATTTTCGCATTT
>DASPTQ010000034.1:0-3128 GCA_035623335.1 Terriglobales bacterium | reverse complement strand
TTAGATTTTGTCCTGCTCTTGGTTCGGGACTAGGCGCTCAAAATGTAATGAGGGATGATGTCGTCTGTGACGGAGTGAAGATTCGGCTGTGCTCGCCCTGAAGTAGAAGAGGTACAAACTCCGAATGCTTCATTGGCGTCGTGCCAGTGCCGGCAAACCATTCTTCACTCCACAATCGCGACTTCAAATCAATAGGCTTACCAGAGGAGGATCAGGGAACTCCGAAAGCGGAACTTGTGCAACATATTGACCAACCGTCCTCTTCGCCCAATAGCCTCGTCCGGGGTGGGGTATTTTTAAGTCTCCGGCACACTTTGCCTAGCCTGACATCTGAGATTCCATACTTCCGTGACAGTTTGACGAGCGGTTGATTCCAGACTTCTTTGTACAGCTCGACGCGGTTCCAATAAGAGCGGTTGCGGTCTGGCGCTGAGTCGTACAGGTTGAGGAATCGAATTGTCGGTCGATGCCCTAGCTTTCGTTCCGCAGCGTCTCACCGAGCACTGAGTTCGCTGCCTTGGTCGCTTCCGGCTTTTCTGATTTCCAGCCCAGCAGGCGATTCCACGGGTGACGATTTGTGTCGCCGCCATTCTCAGCCGCTCGTGCCGTGGCGGTTCCCATTGAAAAAGTTCAGATCGCCGATGGGGCGAGCGTCAAGCTAAAATGGCATGATTCCTCGCTTCCTTGAGAGTCGCGACGAAGCTCTCATGCGATCCGCGAACTGGTTTACCAGTACTTTTCGCGTGCATTTGTGTCTACGTCGCCTTGCAGGTGGTAATTTGCATTCAGGGCGGATTCGAATCCCCCTTTGGGGAGTAAGAACAGAACCCAATGTGTCTAAAGTGTGCTCAATCGAACCTCACGAGCCCTGACCAAACCGCACGATTTTGTAGCCGAAGCTTTGGTAAGAAAATGATTCTGAAGGGAATCAATGACTTACGCAGAACCGAGCCGCGCTCTCAAAATCCGCCGGTACTTGGTACCTTGGGGGTTCGATTCCCCTCCCGGCAGCACGCATATCTTCCTTTGATCCAAGCACTTGAGGGGCTTCGCATTCGTTCAGAAGTTCCCAACTGTGATGTCCTCCAGACCACCAGTGTGCATGTAGTGTGCTCAAACTCTCCGGTGATCAAGGACTCAGCCTGGATTGCCAAATCAACCCCCGGTCGAGGATCACTGATCCGCCCCTCGCTCGGCCAAGATTCAGATGGACTTCAGTAACGAAATGCTGCAGCTGGTCGAAGAGTTCACCTGGCGGGTGCAAGGGATGATGGAGGGCCAGCCAGGGCGTATTCTACAGGGTGCCGCAAAACCGCAGTGATCGACCACTGAAAGCGTTGGCGGTACAATTTTCACAGGCTCTGGCTCGACCGCTGGTTCAAGCAGGGACAAGAACATGGATAAGTCGGTATGGAAAAAGCGCCAACCAAGAAACTGTTTCCTGCACTGCTGTCTAGCGTTGATCTTGTTCGCGAGCGGCATCTCCTCTGAAGCTCGCGCGCAACAGTGGGATGTGTGCTCTCCTTCATCGGAAGAAAAGGTAGAGCTGGATGCGCTCCCGAAGCAGACTCCCGACCAAACCGAATGGGCATTCCACCAGGAAGAGCTTGAGGCCGTTCAGGCACTACGCCGCCAGCATCCCGATGATATTTTCGTGGCACGACGCTATATCGAGCCCATGCGCTGGGACCGAACCGAGCGCCCGAAGTTAATCGAAGAATATAAGGCCAGGTACGCAGCAAAGCCCCACAGCCCTACAGCGGCGTATCTCTATGGGCTGGCGCTACTCGGCCGCGAATCCTCGGAATCCATCAAGCTGCTGAATGGAGCTCTGGAAGAAGATCCGAAGTTTCCATGGCCGCACATCCCGCTGTTCAGGATTTATTCGTCGCCGGTATTTCGCGACAAAAGCAAGGCGGACATGCACTTGAAAGCCTTCCTGGATGAGTGTCCCGCGTCGTTCGAGGGATATGAAGAACTGTCACGATCCGACCAGGACAAAGACGTCGTCCGCAACAGCGCTGCCCGTTTGCGTGCCTTACTGGAGAAACGCGAAGATCTCGATGCGATCGCAGCGTACCAAACGCTCTGGGCGCTGGAATTCCAGGCAACTCCGCCCGCGGAATACGCGGCACTGCGCGAGCAAACGGCGCGGGACGTAGTCCGGATCCGCGCGCTCAACCTGCAAGAAAAGGGGCAGTGGTATCGAACGCTCGAAGACGGTTATAAGCTTACCAACGATCAGAAAGACGCCGACTGGGCCAAAGAACAGCGCGAGATTCATGATCCCAGCCCGTGGGCTCCGGCTTCTTTCAGCCAGTGGTTTGAAGACCATCAGAGTCCAGGCGAGGACGCCTCCGCGGAAACCAGGCGCGCGTACTACAAAGAACTGCTTGCGCAAACGAACCGATGGATCCAGGAGCGTCCTAATACTGCGTTCCTCTGGGGCATGCGTCTGAATACCTTGACAGAGCTCAATGGAGTATCCGCTGCGGAGGTCGAAAAGGCGGCGGATCAGTACTATCAGGTGGCGCAGAAAAACGCCGGGCCACGTGGTCTGGCCTCCTACTATTACTTCGGTCTCGCCCGTGCCCTTTCGAAGAA
This sequence comes from Terriglobales bacterium, assembly GCA_035623335.1. GTDB lineage: Bacteria > Acidobacteriota > Terriglobia > Terriglobales > Acidobacteriaceae > JAFAGX01. The sequence goes on along the minus strand of DASPTQ010000034.1, from coordinate 524 downwards.
GCATTTGCAGCCTAGTCGCGTCCTGGAAATGGCGCAAAAGGGTTTGGAAAGATCGGAAATCGAGGAGAAAGACCGCGTCGATGATTTGTATATGGACAAGGAGCAGATTGCCCAGTGGCGTTTCTACGACGCTTACGAGAAGGTCGAGGGTATAGGGTACGTCGCCGGTGCCGATATTGAGCTGAAGCAAGCCAATAAAGCACAGATTGCGCTCTCACGAATGGACGAGCACCTGCAAGAGCTAAAGTCGCTCGCGGGCGACAAGAGCGATCGCAAGGATTCGTATCTCGAAAAAGTGTCCGTCTATTGGGACCACATGGGTCGCCTTGCGGAACTGCGGCAGCGGAAACTGGACGCGATGGGATTTTACGAAAACGCGCTGCTGACCCGGCTTGAAGCCAAAAAGAAGCCGGTATCGGGAGAGAAAGACGAACTGGCGGACGACGCGAAAAAGCTCTGGTCGAGCCTCGGCGGGACAGAACAAGGCTGGACAATGTGGTATGGTCGGCGCGCCAACGACCTGG
>DASPTQ010000033.1:0-3833 GCA_035623335.1 Terriglobales bacterium | reverse complement strand
CGCGTTGAATGGCGGCCCGAGATTTTATGAGCCTAAAGGAGCACTCACCATGGTTCTGGGTATAAGTCTACAAACATTCACCGTGATTCACGTATTGATAAGTCTGGCCGGAATTGCTTGCGGGTTGGTTGTGGTCTATGGCTTTCTGACTAACAAACGACTGAACAGATGGACAGCAGCCTTTTTGATTACAACGGCGTTGACCAGCGTAACGGGTTTTCTGTTTCCGTTCACAGAAGTTACGCCAGCGATCAAGCTCGGGATCATCTCACTGGTGCTGTTGGTGATTGCCTACGTGACTCGCTATACGCTTAAGTTGACGTGGCGCAAGACCTACGTGATCGCGGCATGTGCGGCGTTGTACTTTAACGTCTTCGTTCTGGTAGTGCAGGGATTTGAAAAAGTACCCGTGCTGAAAGCGATTGCCCCGACGCAAAAGGAGCCGCCGTTTGCGATTGTGCAAATTGCCGTCTTGTTGCTGTTTGTGGTTCTAACCACATTCGCGGTCAAGAAATTCCGCGCCGAGCCGATAACGGCGGCCAGACCGAGGGCCACTGCGGCGTAACCGTATTTCTACGGATCAGCGAACTTGAGGCGGAGAATCAAAACCTGAGGAGATGTTCGGTCGGACCAAAGTCGAATCAGCATTTTATGGCCGAAGCGATTCGCAACTGATGCTAACAGGCGCTCTCACTAAAATTTCGATCAATTTCGATTCGCCAGCCTTTCCGCTGTCTAAGATCAAACACGTCGGCAAAAGGACCCCAGTCAATCCGAACATGGCGGTCGCGCAGATAAGGCTTCTCCGTCAGTCTAGGCGAACCCGGAAAGCCGCCGTCCATCACGGCGTCAGCGGTAAATGAAGTTTTGGCATCAGCGACCGTTCGATTGCACGCGAGAGCCAAGACGAGAAACAAGGGCCAGATGATGTTCTTTGTCACGTGGACGACAGTTTATCCTGACGAGCAAAACAAGGCGTAGTCCGATGATTGTTGTTATCGCATTATAAAAGGGCGCCCCTTTGGGAGTAGGTTATGAGCACCAAAGCATCATCACCTACGAAAAGGAGCACCCTCAATGAGTGAGAAGTATATTGGGCTCGATGTGCACCAAGCAACCATCTCGGTGGCAGTGATGGACTCCACCGGCAGAGTAGTCATGGAATCGATCCTGGAGACGAAGGCAGCAACCATTCTCGAGTTCTTGGCAGGACTCCGCGGCACGTTGGTGGTCACCTTCGAAGAAGGAACCTGGGCAGCCTGGCTATACGATCTGCTTACGCCGCGCGTCGCCAAACTGGTGGTATGCAATCCGCGGAAGGCCGCTCTGCTCAAAGACGGAAACAAAAGTGACCGCATCGATGCGCGCAAGCTCGCCGATCTGCTACGCCTCAATAATCTCAAACCGGTCTACCATGGCGAAACCGGAGTGCGCATGCTGCGCGAGCTGGCCCGGAGCTACCTGACCCTGGTCAAAGACCTGACCCGAGTCATGAATCGTTTAAAAGCGAGCTATCGCAGCTGGGCCATCCCCTGTGCCGGCCGGGACGTTTACTATACGCGCCATCGCGCCGAGTGGTTGAGCAAGATCCCGGAGGCGGGCGTACGCCGGCGGGCCGAGCGACTTTACCAGCAAATGGACATGCTCCAGTATCTGCGCCAGGAAGCTCGGCGAGAACTGCTGGCGGAGAGTCGGAAACATCTCATCCCTGCCAAGCTCCGGCAGATTCCATGCTTCGGGCCCATCCGCTCGGCCCTGGCCGTGGCTCTGATCCAGAGGCCGCATCGTTTTCGCACCAAGCGACAGCTGTGGGCCTACAGCGGACTGGCCTTGGAAACCCGCACCAGCGGAGAATACCGCTACGTCGACGGGCAACTGCAGCGCTCCAAAAAGCAGATCTCCATTCGAGGCCTGAACAAAGATCACAACCATGACCTGAAGGGTCTGTTCCAAGGTGCAGCCACGAGGGCGAGTGTACAGCCGGGACCGTTTCAGGATTTCTACCAGAGATCGCTGGCCAAGGGCATCAAGCCGACCATGGCACGGCTCACGCTGGCACGCAAGATTGCAGCCATTACGCTGACACTCTGGAAGAAAGGGGAGAACTTCGACGCTGAGAAACTAACATCGCAAGCTTGAGCGTCTCGGGTGAAGAACCTTCCATCTCCGCTGATCTTTTTCTCGGTGGTGGTCAGTTGGTGCTGGAGAGGCTCGGGTTCGAGGGTGAGCATCCGCATCGCCTGTAGGCGTACAAGTGTCGCTGACACCTAGCCTCTGTGTTATCCCTATGCCCCTTCGGACAACCCGGAAAAAGCACTAGGCCACGAGCCTCAGATAGATCCATGGGTTGACACCGTACAACCAGGGCGCTTGCAAAGTCTCAGAAACCGATCGGCGTCGTCGCTACTAAGAAGAAGATGAAGCTCCGAGATGGAACAACGCAAGAACAAAACCGAACCAAGCAAAACCGAGCGCCTTGCATGACGGACAGGGGCTGGAAGTCCCGAAAAGTTTCTCCACTTCCAGTCGAGGGAGAAATATTTTTCTTGACATTCCCCTTTATAGATCAGGCGATGTCACAAGCGTGCGCTATTTGTTCGCCAGTTCTCAAATCCCTGTCTACGGGTCAATTCGCGTTATTGATTTATCGCCAGTTGACCGGCGTCTTCTTGGTTTCCGAATTGCCGACCACTCACGATTTGAACTGTCTTCTTAGCTGTCGCGCCAGAGCTACCCAAGTTCCTGAAATGCACTTGCATGAATCAAATCGCAGCTTGGGAGAGCTTGCGAGTGGGCGCTTCACTGCCTGAGATTGGTCAATAAGACAATGTCGGATTCACCCTTACTCACAGCTGCGTAAATCGATTGCCCGTCCGGCGACCACGATACTCGACGTGCAATAAATGTGGCCTGATTATCGAAATCGGTCAGAGCGCTAAGAGCCCCGTTGGCCGTGCCCAAGGTCCAGATGTTCGTCGTCGGTCCGTCCATCAGCAAAATGGCAAGTGACCTTCCATTCGGAGACAACACAGGTTGCATCAGGAGAGATGACGATAATCGCGATCCTGGCAGTCGCGCCAACACTCTGCTGGGACCATCTTCAGGATTGGCTGCGCGGACTTCCATATCTGAATTGCCGTTTAGACCAGCCAGGGTTATGACATAGTAGAGGGTTCCATCTGGGGCCACGGCTGGTCCGCGACCATTCATTTGAACGGACCTGACATCACTACCATCCGGGCGAACTTTGATGATCTTAAAACCATTCTCGACTGGTGGCGCCACGTAGAGCCATTTCCCATCAGGTGACCAGCACGCCCATCCTCCGTTCTCAAAAACTCTGTGCGAATCGGTGCCATCCGGATTGATAACCCACTGGTCCACGTTCCATCCAGATTTCCCTCGTTTCACATATGCAATGTGCTGCCCGTCTGGAGACCAAACCGGAACACCTAAATCTATGTCAGGGTCCTGCTCGAACGTTAGTTGTCGCACTTGTCCACTTTCTGATTGCAGAATCCAGAGATTTCCGTGACCGCCACTATCACTCAAATAGACCAATTCCCGATCGTCCGGGGAAGCCGAGGGCGTCTGGACGGCGCCGGTCTGATGCGTGATTTGAACGGCTCGCTTGACATTCTCCTGCGGGGTGCCGGCAACCGGATATTTCCAGATATCAAACTGCATCCGATCGCGGCTGGCGACAACATCGCCCGCGCGGCTCATGTCCGGTGCCACGTAGGAGGTTTCGCCAAACGTGAGCTGCCGTGGATAGCCATCTTTTAGCCGGGAAACCCACAGGTTCATAGTTCGCATGTACAACACAGTGTCGC
>DASPTQ010000032.1:0-2125 GCA_035623335.1 Terriglobales bacterium | reverse complement strand
GCTCAAGCTAAGATCCGCTTCTTTCTCGAGTTCGGCGGCGACACCGACTCGTTGAAACGATGTGGCGGCCGATAGCCAGGCCGTGCGCACGTCGCGTACAACCGCATCCCGCAAATCGCGAGCGCTTTCTGCCGCCGCTTTCGCCCGGAAGTTTGCCTCCGCAGCCTGGGCGGTGAACAGAAAGCCATTAAAGATTGGGATGTCCACGTTGGCGCCGACAGCCCCGAACCAGCTGGAAATGAAGTAATTTGGAAAGCAACCGTCAAAGCAGTCAGGGCGGTACGGCGTGCCACCCACAACGCCCAGAGCGCTGATGGTGGGGAAAAGCTGCTTCTGCTGGGCGCGACGGAATTTTTCCGACGCCTGCTGTTCGAAACTCAGCGCCTGCAGATCGGGGCGTTGCTGCAAAGCCAGGTTGGTCAGGACATCCACGTCCGGCGGAGGTGGTTGCAGTTGAGTATTCTCCTCGACCAGTTCATAGCTGACCTGCTTGTCAAATCCAAGCACCGCTGTGAGCGCGGCTATGGTCGATTGCACATTGTTCTGCGCATCGAGCTCTAACAGCTTGGCCTGGGACAGATTGACCTGGGCAAAGGTCAGATCGAGCGTCGACCTCAACTTGTTTTTTGCGAGTTCTTCAACTTGACTTTCGACCTGTTGCCGGGTGGCCACGGTTTGCTGAGCCACTTTCAGAAGCGCCTGGGCCTGAAGCACGTTATAAAAGGCTTGATCCGTCACCAAAACGATATCTTCGGTCGTGGCCAGCGCACTGGCGTTTTGGGCCTTCTCCCGCAGCTTTGACGAGGAAACCAGATTGACGGTGCGTCCGAAGTCGGTGAGGAGTTGACTGAAGACAACTCCCCCGCCGGCATGATCCAGCAGACGCGGAGCGTTGAGCCCACCGATGCCGATCCGGCTTCCCTCGTTTGTATAGGAAACCGTGAGCTCCCCCGTAAAGGTGGGCAGTAGCGCTGACCGGGTCTCACGATAGACCTGGTGTTGCGCCAGCGCGAGCAGACGCCCCGCGGTGATTCGAGGATTATTCTTCATCGCGAGCTGTTCCGCCTGCGTGCGGGTCAACCGCATGACGCCGCTTGGTGGGGGGCTGGAGGTAACTGCTTGCGGACTGCCAGCAGAGCCTGTGGGCAGATCGGTCTGAGGAGGGAAAGCGGCGACCAGCGCAGTCCCCACTGGCGAGACTGCCCTAGCACCGCTTAGGGTTTCGATCGATTGCGGCTCGGGTGCGGTGGGTAAGCTCTCGGTACGATCTGCTCCAACCGCAACCTGTGCATAACCAGATTCTGAATGCAGCAGAGCTGAAATGGCAATCAGGATCATAGCAATGATATGTCGGCGTTTTGGCTTCATCGGGTGATGCCTTTCAGAGATTGTGAACTTGAGAGTTCCTCCCCCTTGGTAAGAAACACTGCGTGAGGCGAAACTCGTGTTTGTTCCTGCATCCCTCGGATACTTCCTCGGGAAGCGACGCGCAACTTGGCCAGCGACAGATTGACCTGCGCAAAAGTCGGATCCAAAGTTGACTTCACCATCCATTGGGGTGGGAGGCGGAAGGTAAGTTCTCTGTTGACTTCGATTGGTCATGGGTTTGTGTCCGGCCGAGTTGGGACAGAAGAGCCCACCTAGATAACAGCAGCGTTCCGGGAACGAAGACAATCGTCCTGGTCATCCGGCTTTGCCTCTCAATAGAAACAAGAACGCCTGCCTGTATGCTCTTGCCGACATCCGCCGGCGCACCCCTGCAGCGGTCGAAGTCGGTAGCGTGACTCCCGATAACCGAAAGGTTCTATCGTAACGGCCACATACGTCTCGTTGTCCGCGGAGAGAAAGACCCGCAGGCGCGAGACTCAATGACGGAGACGGCCATGGCGCCTCATGGAAGGAGATCATTAAGCCGATTCCTCGAAGTGCCGTGCTTTTGTTTCATTCGGATGTCTCCGTTGGCAGAGCTGTCGCGGTCTCGGTGCGTTTGCCGTAAACCAGCAAGTAGGCGGCGGGCACGATGAAAATGGTAAGCAGCACCGAAGAGGTCAAACCTCCGATGATGGCCTTCGCCATCGGAGAATACTGTTCTGCGCCCGTCCCCAATTTCAGCGCCATGGGAATC
>DASPTQ010000031.1:0-21451 GCA_035623335.1 Terriglobales bacterium | reverse complement strand
CGTCGCACCAATTCCCGCACTTTGTCGGAACGAGCTTTGTTTTCGCGGACCAAATCCCGGAAGCGGACGATTTCCAAGTTGGTCTTGTCCAGCCCGACGGCTCGGTCCAGAAACACCAGCGCCTCGGCTAGTTCACCGCGACTCACAGCTTTTTCGGCTTCCGACTGCAGCTCTCGTGCCTGCTTGCCAAGCTGTTGCTTTTGAATCTCCTGTTGTACCTCTCGCAGCATGTCATTTGCGCGAACGTTTTGTCGGTCGATCTTCAGCAGCTGCAGCAACTGCTCTTTAGCCCGGCTCAGCTGCCCCGCAACCCGCGCCGCCTCGGCAGCTGCGAGGTATTCGTTGAGTCTTTCCCGCCTGAGTTTTTCGTGAACATGGGCGAGCTCAAAGGCCAGGTCCTCGGCTGCCTGAAAGCGCTGCTCTCGATCTTTCGCCAGCACTCGTTGCATAATTTCATCGAGATCCGCCGGGTAGCTGGTGAGAGAGCGGCTCAGCGGCGGTGGTGCGTCATGGATGATTTTCAGCAGAGTCTCGCCCATGTCTCTACCTTCAAAGGGTAATTCCGCCGTGAGGAGCTGATAGAGCAAGACCCCGATGGAAAAAATATCGCTACGCTCGTCCACGTTGCCGCCATTGATTTGCTCTGGCGACATGTACTGAGCGCTGCCCATGATCTGTCCCGGTAGGGTCATTCGATCGCCGATGCGGGCGATTCCGAAATCGAAAATCTTTACCCTTCCGTCCTGCAGCAGCATCACGTTGGCAGGCTTGATATCGCGATGAACAATGTGGTGTTTGTGGGCGTAGCCGACGCCTTCGCAAACCTGGACTACAATGTCGAGCTTTTCTTCGAGCGACATGGCTCGCCGGGTACGGATAAGTGCATCCAGACTCTCCCCTTCGAGAAACTCCATTACCAGATAAGGGCTACCATCCTCCACGCCCAGGTCATATATGGTCACGATATTGGGATGCTGAAGGTTGCCCACCGACTGCGCCTCGCGGTAAAAGCGCTGTAGCAGTTCGGGATCATCCGCGAAAGCACCGGTTATCATTTTGATGGCCACGATCCGGCCGATGCCCGGATCGACGCCCTTGTAGATGACGCCCATGCCCCCTCGGCCAATCACGTCGAGGACGTCGTATTTGCCAACTTTTTTGTATGCGGCCGACATAAAACCCGGATTGCCAAGAAATCCAAGATCCCCGCGAAGGAGCGACTGGGGGACATCACCTATATTTTCAACAACCTACGCAGTTTACTACTATTGCTCTCACATGCTCGTGTTCTTTGCAAAGGGGGTAAACGTTAACCGCCGAAACCTGAATGCAAGTCCCACGGTGAGAGCAGCTTACAGTTTCTCGGAGCTTGCGCACAGGCTTGTCACACAATAAATAGCTCAACTTGATTCAGCCTTGGACGCATCCATCGTGTGCGGCAAGATTATAATTCCAATCTCCATGGAAGGAATCCTGGTCGAAGCCGTACGTTCTCCAGTTCAGCTTGGCTAACTATGATACCTTCGGAATACGAGTTGGTGTCGAGTCGGGCCCTCACCTTGAGGCCAGCCTTCGTCCGGGTAGCCGCAATCAGCTTTACGATTACCGCATGACTGATCAATGGCTTGCCTCGCCAATTCTGGCTGATGAGGGAAAATAGCTGGCGCTGGATCCTGTTCCACTTGCTAGTCCCGGGCGGAAAAGTCATGATCCACGCCCGCACGCATTCAACCCGTATTGGGTTCCAGATCACACACGTCGGAGGACATCGCCCGGCCTAATTCCGGAATCACAAAGTCATGCAACCGCACGCTCGTGGGTTGTCCTTGCGGCCGCAACTCTCGTCCTACGTTCTTGAATTCTCCCACTAACTCCTTCTTCTTGCTATCCACGGAAATGACTGGTTCTCCCCGGGCCAGAAATCGTTGCACTTTTTCATTGATGTACTCGAACTGGGCGTCGTGCTCGGGATGGCTAGCTCCTTCGATGGTCTTGGCATTGGCTTGCGGACTATAACCCAACTCGTGGAGCATCTCGGTCACCGTGGGTTGACTGGTACGGTGACCCTGGCGCTGCAACTCCGCCGCTAGCTGGCGTTCCCTCTGTACCGTCCAGCGCATTTTGTTCCCAAGCTTGGCTTAGCGCCTGGGCGCGCCCGTTCTCAGGCACTCCAAAACACCTCTTTGCCCGCTCACAACGACGTACCTGGCGAGACAAGGCTTTTGCCGCGGGTTTTCCTGTGCCGTTCAAGCTCTTCAGATCCTACAGAGGTGGTGCACCGAGCGGCTGGAATTCTACTGTTAGTTTGGCACGCGTCGATCGAAGGGGCTGGCTTATTAAACATTCGTCAGCCCGAGGTAGGCCGGGTGATCCGCTGGCCGAGGCGGCTCGGTAGGCGACCTGACCCGAAAAACTGGCTATTCTGCGACGAATAGTTGGGGTTGGGGACTGCGAAAGCAGTGATTGCATCAAAGGCGGTGACAGTACATGTCTCCACGCTGTTGGCGTCCCCGGCAGGAGCTGGCGGCTAGAGCGTAACCAATGTCACAGCCTTTTCCTTTACTACTCGCCTGAAAGGTTGGTGTGAAGGAACAAGTTTGAAAAACTCGCTCTCGAAATGTACCGGAGCGGCATGCCTTACGCTGCAGCATTGAGGAATGTCAGAAGGCCTTCATCGTTGTGGTTCTCAGAGATCAGAATGGGAATCAGGTTAAAGCTGCCGGGAAATTACGCATCGACCGAACACCTTGTGACGGACCGTGCAGGAATTGGATGTGACATTAAAGCTCTGCGTGTGTCTCGTCGGCGCCCGCCTGCGAGCGCGCCGTTCGTTTGCGACTGGACCGAAGAAAGCGGCAACGAAGTAACGGGGCGTGGCCGTCTCAATACAGTGTGCGATCGTCGCCGCGCCCTAATTTCCATGCAATAAAAAGGACACACCTGGTAGCGTACCCTTTTCACCCGGCCTGCGAGCTCTCCCACACACCAGGAAGACATGGCCGCTCGTGACAAGCGCAAGGAGTCGCCGAGAACATACTCGGCTTCTGTCCGTCACCGCTCATCGCACCAAGTGGTCGATCCTTTGTACCGACCGAATTGTATATTCGCGGCTGGGCAGCGCTCCTCCGGTCACCAAATTGAAAGGAGCATCCACATGGCCTGGCCACAAGCCAATGAAGTGACGAGCAGCAGGGCCAGGTTGCGTAGCGCACGCAGTTGCTTTTTCATAAATCCTCCTCTGCCGACGGTGTAAGCGCAAGGCGGACTTGCTGCATTGCCCGAACGGTTTTGCAACGTCTTGAAAACCGTCAGCGCTTTCCTAGGTTGCAGGTGGGGTGCCAAAAGATAGTGCGCTGCGAGATGTTTCCCCTGGGCTGCCTAACTCGCAGACTGGCCGAATGCTAGACGGTCTCCTGATGAGGCTGATCGGCAGAATGGGTTGTTAAGAGTCTTCGACTCTAACCAAATAGGTAATCACAGTAGTGCTTCACGATTGGGCAGGGTAATGCAGGAGTGTGAGGTGTCCTCTTGTTCAGAACCTGCAAGTCCTTGTTCGCCATGGGAATTGTTCAGCCGAGTTCCCCGTGCGTGAATCGACCTGTGAACTCTATCCAAAAAGCTACGGTGTATCCGAATGGTGAGACCAGGATGGCAACCGTTGCAGCGCGCCAATTGAACTCGTGAATGCTCAGCCGGATCATTGAGCCACAAGTGGAGTGGTTACTATTACCTTGCCCGAGAATGCCAGCCGACGTGATGCTTTCGTCCCCATTCGGCACCAAGGGCTGTTGCTTTGCCCTTCAGAGCCGAGCGGTAGTGCGCTTTTATAACAAATGTGACACGGCCGAGCAGGTCAAGGGGAGGCAGTCGGTCAAGATGACTCGTCTTTCCGGTCACCGTTTCCGCTCCAACGAGGTAGGGCTGGCGCTTGAGCCTGTTGGCCTGCAACCTGGGTTTTTTGTGGTGGCGACCGGTGCTGCCCCGACCAATCGAGAGGCACTCGCTGACGAGTTTGCACCAACGGCTGGTGAACACCCGAGGATGCCTGGTGCAGCATGCGCGTTACTACTGGCTCCTACTCGCGGAGGGACATCTGAGCCGGCGGCGGCGACGTGGCCGGTGCCAACGGGATAGACGACCGAATTCCGGTTGAGTATCATGGGCAGATGATCGACAAGAAACGATTGAGCGTTTTGGTTGTCGGAGGGGCTGGCTATATCGGATCACACGCAGCCCGAGAGCTGCGCCGAAGAGGTTACAACGCGATCATCTACGATAATCTTTGCACGGGACATCAATATCTTGCGGAAGGCTTTGAACTGATCGTCGGCGATATCTCCGATGCCGCTAAACTAGACTCTGTGCTGCCGCGTGTGGATGCTGTCATGCATTTTGCAGCACACGCTTATGTCGGCGAATCCGCATCTGATCCTCGGAAATATTTTCAGAACAATGTGGCCGACGGATTGGCGTTACTCAATGCCGTCGTGGACCGCGGCGTGCGGAAATTTATTTTTTCGTCGACGTGCGCAACGTATGGAATACCTGAAGTCGTGCCCATCACGGAGAAAGCTCCACGATTGCCAATCAATCCATACGGGGCCACCAAGCTCGCGTTTGAAAATGCGCTTGAAGCCTACAGTCATGCCTATAGATTGGGTTTTGTTTCTTTCCGTTACTTCAATGCTGCCGGTGCCGACGAAAGCGGAGAAATCGGCGAAGTTCATATCCCTGAGACGCACTTGATTCCATCAGCGTTCGAAGCAATCCACGGAGCACGGCCCGAGTTGGAAATTTTCGGCACCGACTATGCCACACCGGACGGCACCTGCATCCGTGATTACATTCACGTTAGCGATCTCGCCGAAGCACACGTCTTGGGCGTCGAGTATCTCGAAAACGGCCCCTCAACGGCTCTTAATCTAGGGACAGGTCAGGGCAGTTCAGTGCGGGAGGTCATCTCAACCATTGAGCGGGTCACAGGGCGGCGGGTGCCGCAGCGAGTTGCTCCACGACGCCAAGGTGATCCGCCGCAGTTGGTAGCCGATCCATCACTCGCACAAAAAGTTCTCGACTGGAAAGCGAGACGATCATTGCACGACATCGTGGCGACGGCTTGGAAATGGGATCAGACTCACCGAAAAAGCATGGCTCCCACTCACTAGTTCATATTTCGTGCAACCAAAAGATAAGCGTGACATCACTGTTTTTCCTCTTGAGGCACTGAGCGGCATCTCCGGGGCGAGTCTTGTCGGCGGAAAAGTTGTGCTCAAGTATTCAATGAAGGTATCCCGATCTGACGCATCGACCACTGCCCCCTTTGAACATCATTATCCCGTTCTTTTGTCCACGTGGCTTTGCCGGAGCCCTGCCGAAGGATGATCCGGGGTAACACCAACCGGACAGTACACGCACGTCTTACAAACGGGCATCCAAACTGCGATCGCCAACTCTGATTCAAGCCGGCAGGCAATGGCCAGGGCTCGCTTATTACAGGTTCTTTGGAAGTTTGATACCATTCGATCGCGCGACGCAGGCCATCTTCGAAGTCGACAATCGGACGATAATTCGACGGCGCTCGGTTGCGAGAGATTGGCAATGTGGCTCAACGCCTTCACACGCTCTATGTCAGAGCCGTCGAGTGAATTCACGATGACCGGGGCGATTTGTGCATGCGCTTTTTGATCGACTTGGAGGCAAGTGTCTACGATTTGTGAGGCTGAGAACGTGCGCGAAATCGTTCACATAGCCGGTTGGTTGCAACTGTGAAACTGGCTCTGCACGCGCGAACAGAAATGTGAAGATGATGAAGACAGCGTGGAGCAACTTGCCACTGCACTTCATTAACGGTCATCGTATTAGAATACTTATTCGTACCTGGTTTGGAAGCGACGCAGGAGAATTCGTTTTTTGTTGCCGGTGAGAGGATGCGATGAAAACTCATGCCGTAATGATGGGTGTGAGCCCCTGCTTGCGTATCGACTGCAAGTTCTGGCTGGGGGACGACGGCTGGAACGGCAGCGCTGAGCACCCGCCCGTCACCGTTCAAGCAAGCAGCTTCGAGCAGGCGAAATCGGAGATGGAACTCGCATTAGGGAAACATATCGAGTCACTTCTCCAGGGCAGCCGGGCAGCGAGCGCGGAAGAGGCTGCCTAGAACGCTATTTGTGATCAGTGAAAGTGAACGTGGAGCCGCCGCGCTTGGCATCCTAACCGCATACGCGGTTCGCTATACACGTGTTGCCACAGCAATGCATCGTTTCTAGCATGCGTCTGTCCCTAACACCGAAGGTGCCTAGTCTGAGCAAAAAGCCGTTCCTATCGAGTTTCTAATGAATTCACTCCTTGTAGCACTGGTTCTCTTCACGATGCTGCCGATTTCCGCGGTTGCGCAGGTAGGCGGCACGATCAGTTTGTCGAGAGTGCTCTGCGGGTGATTCGAGGAGCGACAGTGTACGTGGGGGCGGAAGGAGTTCGACTGCGCGAAGGCGACATTCTCGAGAATGGCGAGAGAGGATTCGCGCAGCTGGAACTGAGCGGTGGTACGATTGCGGTCTTCGGACCGTCCAGCCGAATATTTCTCTTCCGGCTGGGAAGCGGAGCTGAGATCGTCTTGTTGAGCGGATGGCTCAAGGGCGAAGGCAGCAGCAGCGGCGCCTACCGCTATAGCAGCCCGCTACTAAGCGCATCGACCAGGAGTGGGACGGTGGTGGTCCGCGGCGGTGAAGAGATCGCCGAAATCTTCGTCGAATCCGGCTCGGCCAACGTCTCTGGCGACGGTATTTGCGGTCATGATGATAGCTTTCAATGGCATGCTCATCTTTATGGTCACGCGCCCGGTGAACCAACTGTCGAAGTTGGCAAACGAAGTGAGCCTTGGGAATCTGGATGTCGGGGGCTTCCAGACTTCCGGGAAGGATGAAATTGCCGAGCTGGCGGCCTCGTTCGGACGCATGCGGAAGAGCCTGGTCGAAGCGATCAAGATGCTTGAGACTTAGGTCCAGACGGGCTTTGGCAATCAAACCCCGCTTCACGCAAGAAGCGGGCGCGATCAGTTCCCGGTTCCACGTGTTCCGCGAGAAAGAGGTAGAGCGAGTGCAGACTTTGGGCACGCGGAGCTTCCTTACTGACCAGTATGGCTGCAATCGGGCCGACGTGCCGTGCCAGCAGGCGGGCAGCATGCTCAAGGGCCGCCGGGGTGAGCTCAGGGCACACAGGCACGGGCAGGCCACTGATTTGAGTAGCTCCTGGTGGCGACACGGTCCTAGTCGAGCTCTGGCTCGCTCCAATCCTTCGACTGAGGAAAGCTTGGCGGTCGGCCTCGCGATCCAGGCTCGCCGCCAGCAGAGAGTAGAGCTCGTCCAGGTCAGCGGCTCGGGATGCGGCTCTCTTCACCAAAATCCTGGCCATCGGTCCAATGAAGGCGGCCAGCTGTTTGTCGACCGTGCGCAAAGTCTCCTCCGACCAGGCTACCATTTTCTGAGATCTAGTCGCGGCGGCCGGAGCCTGATTATTCGAGTGCAGCAAAGGAGCCGCATGTCCCATGTCGACCTTCGGCACACTCGCTGAAACTGTCTCCTGTTCGAACGTAGCAATCCTCGAGGTAAGCTTTTGCTTCAGGTCGCCAATGGCAGATTGCACTCGCTGGTTGTCCGCGTAGTGGTCTGCGATCTGACTAACCTGCGCGAGGATAGCTTCCAGTTGGCTGCGTCCCATGGCGTCGGTGGGATTGATCTCCGATTTCGCGGCCGCCTCGTCCTCGTGGTTTTCTACTGAAGCGGTGAGCTGTTCGGCCATGCTTGCCTGGTTAAGCTTTTGCGCCCGCTCGCCAGCCGCGTACTTTGTCTTGGCTTGCGACGTTAGCAGCCGGAGTGACTCATACTGTTCCCGAAGTGCTGCAGTGACGTACCTGGTCCACTCCGCCACAGTGTGTAGGATGCCTTCGGCCGACTCAAAGGAGCGTGCCATTAGAAGCACGCGGACATCGCTGAGGGCCCTTTGCATGGCGGCCGTCGCCATACGCGAGCGCGCCGCTTCAATCTCTTGCTGCAGACATCCGGTGTCCGCAGAGTCACCGAACCTCTCACGAAACCCCCACAAAATTTTGCTTGCACGTTCAAAATCATTCAGGGCAAGGGCTTCCCGGACACTCTCCTTTGTGGCTGAAAAGGTCTGGACGCGAATGAGCTGATTCCGCGCCTGCTGTAAACACGTCGTTAACTCCGGGGACTCGCCGCACTGCTCGCATTGCCCTTCGAGAAATCTCACCGCCTCGCCATAGCGATCGTTTCGAAGTAGACGTTTTGCCGTGGCAACGGCGTCACGGATTTGCTGGTTAAATTCCAACAGACGGCGACGGGCGTCCGACAATATGATGGTGAGCTCATCCTCGCAATGGTCTCTCAGAGCAGATTCAAGTATGTCGATGGCACGCTGGTACTGGTGAGCAGAAATAAGCTGGTGAGCTTGCTCAGCGACTGCATCGATCTTCTTCCGGGTCACATTATTCAAAGCTTCTTCTTGCGCGAATTGAAGAAGGTCGTCGAGGTCACTGGAGACGATTTTCTTGCGCCCCTCGTTTAGAATCTCAATCGCTTCGTTGTATTCCTTTCGCCGCATCGCGTCCTTGGCTCTTTGGACGTATTCTGCCTTGTTGCGCTCCACCCGCAAGCGGTCGAGAGTTTCGGTCACCACCGACAGCATAGACAGCAAAGCTGGCTCCTGCGGGTACTTCTTCAAGGCCTCCTGTATGGGGAGCAAGGATTGATCAGGATTTGCTGAATTGAGCAGTTGGCGCGCGCACGCAATTTGTCCTTCAACATACGCTCGTTTTTCCCTCGCCTCCCGCTGCTTTTCCGCAAGGTTCTTGAGTTTGAGCAGACTGCGATCCTGGGGAAAAATCAGCAATCCTTCAGTAGCTTTGGAACAGGCCAGCGCAAAGTCATCCGAATTCAGCGCGTCTACAATCTCCTCATTGAGCCGCTCGAGTTGCTTGCGACGTTTTTCCTGCTCCCGTCCGCTGACAGCAAGATCAGCCAGCTCTTTTATGCCAGGCACATTCGGGGATAGTATCTCCGCCTTCTTAAGCATCTCCAGGGCAGCAGTGAAGCTGCGCGAAGCAATCCGTTTCCTCGCTTCATCGAGGTAGGTTTGAGTCTCCTTCAGTTGGCTTTCTTCGGCAAGCTCGCGCATGATGATCGCGTTGAGCGCCTTCGCCTCACGATTATCACTATCGATTGCCAGAGCTTCAGCTACAGCTTTGTGAGCCTCTTCCAGCCCCCCGCTATCACGAGCAGATTCGGCTTGCTGCAATAGAGCCGCACACTGGTCTGCCCTTGCTTTTCTCTCGGCAATTGCGTCGCGCAGTTGCAGGAGATCCCTGCTATCACTGTCCAGCTCCACAGCTTGCTCGAGATATCTCAGAGCATCGCCCAATTCCTCTCGGGCAATGGCCTGCTCCGCTTGCAGGCGTAACTCCCGTGCCTGTTCGCTGCGTTGCTGAGCTTGGATCCGTTGCTGAATTGTCCGCAACAAATCCTTAGCGTAAGTATTCTGCCGATCGATCTTCAGGATATTGGAAATATGCTCCTTGGCTTGATTCCATTGGGAGTTCGCTATCAAATCCTCGATCGACTTAACGTACTCTGAAACTTTCTCGCGCTTAAGTTCCTCCCGTATTCGCGTAAGATCGAACTCGAGATCGTCAGCCGTGGCATAGCGTTCTTCACGCTTTTTCGCCAATGCGCGAGCGACGATCCTATCGAGCTCTTCAGGGTATGTGCTGAGGTACGCGCTCAACGGAGGAGGGGGTTCGTGAATGATTTTGAGGAGAACGGCTCCGTTATCTTTGCCATCAAACGGGAGCGCATAGGTAAGCAGTTGATACAGCAGGACTCCCACTGAAAAAATATCGGTCCGTGCATCCACGTGAGAAGCGCTGATCTGTTCGGGCGACATGTACTGGATACTGCCCATGAGCTGGCCGGGTCGCGTTACTCTTTCGTTACCGATTCGCGCAATTCCAAAGTCGACGATCTTAACGGTCATATCCTTGAGCACCATGGCGTTGGCCGGCTTAATGTCGCGATGAACGACACCACGCTGGTGGGCATAGCCAAGAGCACTGCAGATCTGGATTAATATGTGCAGCTTCTGATCTAAGGGAATGGTTCGACGGGCGGAGATCATCGAAGCGAGGCTCTCCCCTGCCAGGAATTCCATCACCATATAGGGATTGCCATCTTGATCGCCCAGGTCGTAGATCGTGACGATATTCGGATGCTGCAGTTTGCCAGCCGATTGGGCCTCACGATAGAAGCGCTTCAAAAGTTCGGGGTCATCGGCAGACCCAACCGTCATCATCTTGATAGCGACGAGGCGTCCCAGGGCGCGATCGATGGCCTTATAGACCACTCCCATACCTCCCCGGCCGATTACCTCGAGGATGTCGTACTTGCCCAATGTCGTGGGTTTGCTTATGGCCATTGGAACCTGGATCGCTCGGCCTGCGTCTGGGGGCGGCGAGCCGACCTTGCTGGCGTTTGCCAGTTTAATGCCTGTTACTTTAGCACGGAAGCAGAGGCTGGTCACACCGGAGGGAACAGCCCGCCTTAGAGGCAGGTAATTGTTTAGCTTAGGCTGATGAGGGTTCCCGTACCGATCGGCACGGACACATCCCAATACCTGAAGCCATGTAGGAGCAGACATACTCGCAAGCTTTGGCCGAATCTTTTCTGAATAGAATTCAGCAGTCAGCCCTGCTGGTGAACAGTCTTCGGAACGCGATAAAACTTAGACCGATTACAAGAACGACGAAGGACTGAGGGGCCGTGGCTTGGGAGAGAAAAGCCTGCTTGCCAGGCCCAAGGGACACCGGCCACCGGTCGACGTGCAGGCTCCAAAGAACGCTGTCATGAATGCTAAGAGCAACGAATTTTCACAACCGATCAGAACAGACCAGGTCATCTTCAAAGTTGGGCGAATAAAATCAAAACAAATCAGAGCTGGTCAGAACGCGACGAGACGGTGGCTCTTAGCGCAGGCAGACATTGGTGGATGCTGATTTTGACAGCTTAGGTTCTCGAACCGTTCTCTTCGATCCGCACTAAGTGCCGCCAACACCGCCTCCGTTGCCTACCGGCTCAGAGCCTGGGAACAGGCTGACGAGCGGGAACACGCTCCCGACATTGACAGACCGGACAGCTAGGTAAGTCCGCAGGATAGTAAACCCTGCATTGCGCACAGGGGAGCCCATACAGCACTTTGTGCAATGAACGAAAGTGCTCTCCTTCGGATTCACCGTCGATAACATCTGGTTTGGGGTTCATGCGGCATCTTTATCGAGCACGAAAGGACCATTGCGGCTGTCGTGAACAATTGTGGCTGTCGTGCCTTACATGGATTTCAATCGTTTCTTTGTCCTTGGAAAAAAGCAGCCAGGTGCGTGGATAGTTCTCTTCACGCTTTGGCTTATCGTTACGGGCGATTACTCTGAGGTTTGCCATTGTCGTTTCTCCTCCTGTTGAACTCACCGCGTAATCGGCTCAGCAGGGAGCCTCGCCGACCGGTTCGCAGATGACACCGTTCTTTCGGAGAACGGGCTAGGAGATGTTTTCCAGCTGCGCCATAACTCCAACCCGAAGGCGCTCGCGCCGTTCAACGAAATTCGCTCGGCTTTCATTGCCTCACTCTTTCTTAACCATCTGCACTGCCGAACCCGCTCAGCCTAAAGGCAACAACAGGGCCAACCGCAAAGGCGGTAATTGGAGCGTGGCCGTGCAGATGGGAAACTGCACAAATGGCCAGACAATCGAAGGGAGTCTGTTTCTTTCCATCAGAATGGAGCCCGCAGTTCAGAGGCCTTGCACTGGGTAGGCGTGCGGGCAAGGTCGTCCAGCTCTTACGCACACGGTAGCTGATGGGTTACCTAACGCTATCCAAACGGATACCATCTCAGCTGCTCGAGGTCAGCCCCTTTCGCTTCTGATGTCCTCCGCCGCTGCCGTACGTCGCCGCAAACACAAATGATGACTGCAGGACCCAGATGTCCCATGCGAACGGCTGCGCTCTGGCATTAAAGGGCGGTGCAGACGTTCATCGACAGCTTTTATGGCGGGTACGGTGCCTATTTCAACATCAATTACCGAGTGTACAGGCCCTGAGCAAGTTAACTGCCTTGGGAGACGGCGGGACAGATCTTTGTCTGTCCCGCTACCTAGCCACCAAGCGCCAAACGCTCGCGCCCATACTTTTGGGGTCACGAGCTACGATTTCTCTTCCACCTGCAGGTTGTTCTGTAAAGCAGGGACTACCTGGCTGGCCCGCAGCGCTGAAAATGTGAAGTACGAAGCTGTGGTGATGCACCCGGTTCGAGCCATCCCTAGAGTGCGACTGTCTTCGTGTCGCGTTCTAGAGTGCGACTTGGCAGTTTTCCACGCACTCGTCGCGCCCGTTCCGACACCTGTCTTGTACGTATTTTCAAGTACTTAGCAGTCCCCGAAGCCCTCTTAAGTTGTGGAAAGTCTTGAATAGGAGAGAATTGGCAAGGCCGCAGTCTTCCGCTGAGTTACTCCCGCTCGTTTGCTCGATATAACCAACGCCGGAAACCCCGGTCAACGTCACAGCAGTCATAACTGCTTTGCCATGATGAGGATACCGTCTCCCGGCGCAGGCTAAATCCGCCATTTCTCGAGCCCCTCATTGGCCCTGGCTGTGATCTGATTGCGCACATCCCACAAGTCCTTGTAGAAAAGATGTTCCATGCGCTGATGCAAAACCTCGACCGGCGTTCCCATCGTGCCAATCACGCCTCCTCCGATGATTCTCTGCGCCAGCTTCAAATGATGGAAGCGAAACAAGTGAACGCGCTCATCGAAGTCCAGGAGCCGCTCGGCTACATCATGCAGTCCAAAAAACTCCTCATGACGACGATAAAGTTCTTCGACCCCGAGACCGGCTCTCTGCAGTTGTTCATGAAAAGCATCGCCCAACCTCGGACCAATATGCAGGAGCGCGAGAAAGCCGGGGGAGTCCAGACCGCTGCCGTGTCCCAGGCCGGCGCGAATCAGGTGATAATCATACGGGCTGATGGTTTCGAGCACGTGCAACATGGAGATGGGATATTCCAGCATCTGGTTGGCCCGGCGCATCAGGCGTCCAGCATTGTCAAAATCGCTTTGTTCGATCAGAGCCGACGCGCGCCCTAACTCGAAAGCAACACCTTTGAGCAGCAACTCGGAGCTCTGATGAACCACCTGAAAGGTCAGCTCGTCTGGGTGCAGAAATTCCTCGGGAGACTTCTGCAGGGACAAAAGCTCGTCGGTGCGCAGATATCGTTCGTAATCAGACTTGCCTTTCCCGGGTAGAATCGGCTTTTTTAGATCGTCCATCTTCACCAACGTCTCGGGCAACGAACCTAATGCCCGGTCCATTGCGGATCATTTTCGGGCGGTACGATACGACCATCGCGCATGTGAATCATGCGATCTCCGTAGCTGGCGGCCTGCGGGTTGTGGGTAATCATGAGCACGGTTTGGCCCAGCTCGCGATTGGAGTGGCGCAACATATCCAATACGATTTCCGAGTTCTCGGAATCCAAATTTCCGGTTGGCTCATCGGCCAGGACGATGGCTGGCTTGTTGATGAGGGCTCGGGCCAGGGCCACCCGCTGCTGTTCTCCTCCCGACAATTCCGAGGGACGGTGCGGAAGCCGCTTCTCGAGGCCAAGCAGGGCAACAATCTTGTCGAAATAGGAGACATCGCTGCTCCCATTCGTGCCCGCAATGTCGAGAGCAATGTTGATGTTGGATCTCGCGTCCAGGGTGGGGAGCAAGTTGAATCTCTGAAAGACAAAGCCGATCTTGCGCTTGCGCATCTGGGTGCGCTCGCCATCCGAGAGCTGGGCGAAGTCCTCGTGGTCCACGATCACCTGGCCGGAATCGGCCCGCGTCAGTCCGCCCAGAATGTAAAACAGGGTGGATTTCCCGCTCCCCGAAGGACCTACGACGCTGACGAACTCGCCTTTGTCGATGCGGAACGAAACACCACGCAATGCGGGGACCTCGATTTTGCCCACACGGTAGGTCTTACAGACGCCCACGGCTTCGATGAAAGTACCCATCCAATGGTTCGATATTACACGAAGCCGGCGACGCTATGAATGCTTCTGGGAGCTAGGCGACGGAGGTCTGGGCGGCTGAGGTATGCGCGTGCTTCGGCCCTCGCTTGCGGATCAGCAACATGCGAATGCGCTCCAGCAATTCCGCCGGGGCATACATGCCTTTGGCTAAGAAGACGTCGGCCCGGGTTTCACGGTCGTAGAGCTTGCCCTTATCGGAAACCAGAATCACCGGCGTGCGCGGTGAAACCGTTTTGATCTCCTCAATCAGCTTGCCGCCATCCACGCCCGGCATGATCAAGTCGGTCACCACCAGATCAATGCCGCCCCGTTTGAAGATCTCCAAAGCTTCCTGGCCGTTCGCAGACGCCACCACCCGGTACCCCCGGGTCTCCAACAAGATCTTGCGGATGGACAGAGACTGCTCGTTATCATCAACACACAGGATCGTTCTCTTCGGTTTCATTCGTGCTTCCGCATAAAACGAACAAGTGCGAAGTGGCGTGCTCTACTTGATACCGGGACCAATTCAGAGCGAGAGAAATCCTAAAGGCGAAGCTCGTCAAGTGTAAAGTGCCACCGATGCTAATGGCAAACTTTGCCCATTGAAAAACTTTGCGGATCGTGCTTCGCTGTGTTTTTCATGCCTTCCCACACCTGAGCGGCAAAAATAAATTTCCCCTCTTCGGACTTCCGCCACATTTCCACCGACGTTCACATTAACCACTCTGTCATCCTGGCGCGATCGAGCAATCTCCGTTCTTCGCCGTGCGCTACCCGCTAGCCAGCTTCCACGCCGCTTGGCCCCCGTGGCCGAGCCGAGGACGCCGGCAAAAGATTCATCTTTCCGGCAAAGAGCCGCATCTCAGACTGCCTGAAGCCGGTTCCGCCGGGACACCCTGTCCCAGGGCGGGTTCGAATTGTGGTTGTCCCGGAGAGGACCGGCGCCGGGAAAATTTGTTACTCTAGGACCAACGATTAAGGAGAGACAATGTATTCAGAACTGATGGTGACTCCCATGCGGGAGGAGCTGACCCGCTTGGGAATTCAAGAACTGCGAACCGCCGAGGAAGTCGATCGCGCGCTGGCCGCCCAGCCGGGAACCAGCCTGGTGGTGGTGAACTCCATCTGCGGATGCGCGGCTGGACGGATGCGTCCGGCCATTCGCCTCGCGCTCGAGCACTCGGTCCATCCGGAAAGGATGTTCTCGGTGTTCGCCGGGCAAGATCAGGAGGCCACCGCACGCGCCCGCAGCTACTTCACCGGATATCCGCCCTCGTCTCCTTCCATTGCTCTGTTGCGGGACGGCCGGCTTCTCCACATGATCGAGCGCAGCGACATCGAGCACCGAGAGGCAGCCGACATTGCCCTAGAACTCAGAAAGGTGTTGGCAAAGTTCTGCGGCCAGCCTCAGCCTGCGGTTCGACCAACCTGAGTGCGCTCGCTAGAAATGGTTTCTCAGGGCGCGAAAGTTCTCGACCACAATCAGCCGGGCCGGCGACTTCGGCTCGACGACCTGGTCGTGCTCGAGAACCCAGGTGTTTCCATGGGGCACAAAGACC
The DNA here is from genome assembly GCA_035623335.1 of Terriglobales bacterium. Classification (GTDB taxonomy): domain Bacteria; phylum Acidobacteriota; class Terriglobia; order Terriglobales; family Acidobacteriaceae; genus JAFAGX01. Next base: position 5,773 of record DASPTQ010000031.1, on the reverse strand, counting down.
GCGTTCAGGCCGGCCGACAGAGCGGGGTTGATGTCCGACTTCGGGCTGTTTCCTACCATCCAAGTCGTCTCCGCGGCCAGCTCGTACTGGGAAACGATCCGGCGATAAATGGTCTCGTCCTTCTCTGCCACGATTTCGATCGCGGCGAAATATTGCTTTAGGCCGGAGCGCTCAATTTTGCCCGTCTGTTCGGCCTGCGTCCCCTTGGTCACCAGCATCAGGGAATGGCGTTCTCTCAGGTACGCGAGCGTTTCCGGCACGTCGCGGATAATTTCCATGGGGTGGGTGGGAATGGTGTGCGCGAATCCGTGGATGGTTTCCTTCAGGGCCGGAGTGAGCGGCTCGACCGCCAAGCGCTCGAAGGTTCGAACCAGAGAATGCGCGAAGCTGTGCAATCCATACCCATGGGTAACGATCGACTCGCGTTCCACGTCGTTTAAGACCTGGCGAACCTGGTCCGGGGAGTACTCGTGGTGGTTCAGGAACGAAATGAAACTGGCGATGGCTCGCTCAAAATAGACGTTATTCTCCCAGAGCGTGTCATCGGCGTCGATGAGCAAGGTCTGGCGGCCATCTGTGGCGTCGGTTCCGGGAAGCATGGTTCGCACCCGAGGCCTTAGGCTCTCGGGGAATTGGGCAACCTGAGAAAGGCTAGGCGAAGAGGTGGTCAGCGCTAGGCTGCCAGCCAGGGCTCCTTATGCCACAAACTCTAGCCTCGATTCTTCGGAAATAATTCCGGCATGGTATCCCATCTCGAGCAGACGCCGCACGGCCTCGCGTCCCTCCGGCCCATAGTCCAGAGTGCGCTCGTTCACGTACATGCCGATAAACTTGTCGGCCAACTCCTGATCGAGGTCGCGCGCGAACTGCATGGCGTAGGCCAGAGCTTCTTCGCGGTGCTCGAGGCCGTACTGAATGCTGGCGCGAAGGCCGGAGGTGACTAGGGAGATCAATTTCGGTCCCAGGCTGCGGCGAATTGCATTTCCCCCCAGCGGCAAAGGCAATCCCGTGACTTTGTGCCACCATTGGCCAAGATCCACGACCCGGTGCAACCCGGCTTGATCGAAGGTCAGCTGGCCCTCATGAATCACCAGTCCGGCCTCCTGCTTGCCCTCCCGGATCTGCGGCAGGATCTGATCAAAAGGCACGACTTCGGTTTCAATTCCGGGAGCAAACAGCTGCAGGACCAGGTACGCGGTCGTCAGAATGCCGGGCACGGCGATGCGCTTGCGCTTGATGTCGCTCGTGGAGTAGGGCCGTTGGGCAATAATCGTGGGGCCATAGCCCTCACCCACGCTACCGCCGATCGGAAGTAGCGCGTAGTGCTGTTGCACGTAAGGATAGGCGTGGATGGAGATGGCCGTAAGATCATAAACCCCTTCCCGCGCCTGGCGGTTCAGCGTCTCAATGTCGCACAGCGTATGGCTAAATTTGAGGCCGGGCAGTCGGACCTTGTTGGTTGCCAGGCCGTAAAACATGAAAGCGTCGTCCGCATCAGGGCTGTGAGCAACGGTGATTTCGCGCACTTCGGAAGCAGCGCGTCCCCGGAAATGGTTGGAGCTTGGATGGACGGTCGTCATTTTCGAATCCTACCGACGCCCTGCCCGCCGCGGGCAAGGACAGCAGCCAACATGATCTTGATGACCTCGGCAAAGACAAACCAATAGAGGCCAAAGTGCACGGCTTGGGAGAGGGAGTGGGTGAGGACGGCGAGCCACGAGATGCCTCCTGCGAACAGGACGATTTCTGCCAGCACGGCCGCGGCCGTCGTACGGACAAGCGTCAGTTTGCCAGATTGGGCGATTCCCCCCGCCACCGCGGCGGCTAAAGGATAGGCCAAGAGAAATCCTCCCGTCGGTCCGATCAGCTGGGCGAAACCACCCGGGCCCGTGGGACTGAAGACCGGCAACCCCATCCCCCCTTCGATCAGATAGAGGGTTAGTGCCACAAAACCCGCACGCGCCCCCAACATCAAACCCACGAGTAACGCCCCAAAGTTGGCGAGCGTCAGGGGAACCGGGGTAAAGGGCAGAGGCAAGCTAACCCGCGCGCAACAGGCAACGAACAGACTCGCGCCCACCACCCGCGCCACTTGTGCCGCTGGTCGAAAGACAGCTTGGTTGCCACCGAGAAACTCAGCGAAGGGCTTTGCCATGGCTCGGGTCTCCCCCTTGGTTGGAACCCTCTCAAGGCTCCTGCTCCTGCTCCACTTATTTGCTCTTCTTTACCGCCCCGACCGGAGTTTTCATCTGCCGACGCACTCGCAGATAGGCGGAGATGCCCGCCCACAAGACAGCGCCGCCGCTTAAAGCCAGAATCAAAAACCACCACAGCATTCGCACGACGCTTTAGGATACCAAAACCAAGGCTACCGAGCCGCGACGGCCCCGGCCTCGCCTCATCCCTTCTGCCGGGCCCCGGCTCACAACCGTCGTCCGGTTACACGCCTACGGGGAATGGTTTCGGCCTCTCCGCGCTCAAGGAAAGCCCGGGCATGCGCCCTTCGAGTAGCGACATCAGTCCGGTGTACCAGTATCCGAGGACAAACAGGGCCAAAAAGGGAACCGTGATGTAGTTCTCATTTTCGACCGCGTAATAGACGGTGATCGCGAAATAGCAACCAATCAGCAGTTCGACCCATGGCACCCAGCCCAATCGGCGGCGATAGCTCGAGAACCGCACTTTGTCCTTCCTCGACTCCACGCGATATTTCGGGGTGCGGGCAAACGCGCTCTGTCGACCGAGCAGGGCTTCGAGAACCGCACGGGTATTGGTGACGGTGAGGCCGATCCCGAGGGCCATCAAGAACGGCAAGTAGAGGAGCGCTCGTGGCCACCGTCGCGGAAACAGTTCCCGCTGGGACACCAGGTAAAAGCTGGAGATGGAAAAGGTCGAGGCCATGAATAAGGGCAGATCGATGTAGAGCATCTGAAACCAGCCCTGATAAAAGCGAATAATCATCGCCGGCAACAACAAAACCGAGAGCACGATCATCAGCGGATAGCTGAGATTCGCCGTGAGGTGATACCAAGCCTCGAGCTTGACGTGGAATCTCTGCTCGCTCTTGAGCACCTGGGGCAGGATCTTCTTGCTGGTTTGGATGAGACCTTTGGCCCAACGCGCCTGCTGCGTCTTGAATGCGGTCATCTCGACCGGCAACTCGGCGGGGCATTCCACGTCCTGCAAGTAGACAAACTTCCAGCCTTGAAGTTGCGCCCGATAGGAAAGATCGGTGTCCTCGGTCAAAGTATCGTGCTGCCATCCCCCGGCCTCTTCGATGGCTTGGCGGCGCCACAGGCCCGCGGTTCCGTTGAAATTGAAAAAGACGTTGCTGCGGGCGCGGCCGGCGTGCTCGAGCACGAAGTGGCCATCGAGCAGAATGGCCTCCACTTCGGTCAGGAAGGAGTAGTTGCGATTGATGTGCGTCCATCGCGTCTGCACCATGCCGACCTTGGAATCGGTGAAATGGTGAATGGTGCGCAGAAGGAAATCTTCGGGGGGAACGAAATCCGCATCGAAAATTGCGATGAACTCGCCTTGGGCGGTTTTGAGGCCCTCGGCCAAAGCCCCCGCCTTGAATCCTGCCCGATTGCTTCGGTGAAGGTAGGTGACCGGCAGCCCCTGGCTGACAGATTGCTCCACCAAAGCCCGGGCCACGTGAGCCGTCTCATCCGTCGAGTCGTCGAGCACCTGGATGTCGAGCTTGTCATGCGGATAGTTCAGTCTGCCGACGGCGTCGAGCAGTCGCTCCACCACAAACCGCTCATTAAAAATCGGGAGCTGGATGGTGACCCTGGGCAGCTCGGAGAATTTCTCGAACGGCTCGGTGGTTCGGTTCTTCTTATTCTTGTAATACAAGTAGACCAGGACGTAACGATGGGCGCCGTAGGAAGCGAGCAGAATCAGCACCACAAAATAGGGGATCAACAACGCCATGTCGAAGGTATTGGCGTGATATAAGCCCTGAAAGGTCTTATCCAGGAAGTGCTGTCGAAGATACTGGGCGATGCCGTGCGGGGCAAGGATCGCTGCTAGCACGAACAAAGACAAATAAGATGAGCCCATAGCTTGCTATGACTAATGCTAGCGCAGCCGGCGATGACTGGCTGAAAAAAGTTTCATTCTACCTGAACCCGGCTCTCGAAACCGAAGCACCAGGTTGGGGCAATTCATCCCTGGAAAAAGTAGGTTCGATACAGGGTGTCTCTTTGTACCGGTCGGAATCCGGCGTCACGGATGATCCGGCGGAGTTCCTCTTCCGTGGTGCAGTTGGTTACGCCTGCGGCACGCACCACGTTCTCCTCAAGCATCACCGAACCCACATCATTGCCTCCAAACTGGAGGCCGAGCTGGCAGACTTTTAACCCCTGTGTGACCCAGCTCGACTGTACGTTCTCAAAATTGGACAGATACAGTCGAGAAATGGCTAGGGTCTTGAGATACTCCACGGCCGTGGCCTCGTCCCAATGGCGGCCGCCCAAAGCCGTGTGGGCCGGCTGAAAGGTCCAGGGTATGAAGGCCGTGAAGCCGCCGGTTTCCTCCTGCAACTCATACAGGCGCGCGAGGTGATGGACGCGCTGTTGGTAGCTTTCTCCCACTCCGAACATCATGGTCGCAGTGGTGCGCATCCCCAGCTGGTGGGCGGTGCGGTGCACGTGGAGCCAGTCCGCGGTAAGACATTTCAGGCGGGCAATTTTGTAGCGCACTTCGTCATCGAGAATCTCGGCGCCTCCGCCGGGAATCGAATCGAGGCCAGCCGCGCGCAGGCGAACGATCGTCTCCCGGATGCTCAAGCCGCTATATTCGGCAATGGCGATAATCTCCGAGGCGGAATAACAGTGCAGGTGGACTTTGGGGAAGCGCTGCTTGATGCCCCGCAGCAGCCGTTCATGCCAGTCAATTTTGAGCTCGGGATGAAGACCGCCCTGCATCAGCACGCCCGTGCCCCCGAGTTCGACGGTCTCGGCGATCTTGGCATAAATCGTGTCGAAATCGAGGATGTACCCTTCCTTCGCTTTGGGTCCCTTCAGCGGTCGATAAAAGGCGCAGAAGGTGCAGTACTCGGTGCAGTAGTTCGTGTAGTTGATGTTCCGATCGATGATGTAAGTGACCACTCCATCCGGATGGAGCTTACGCCGGAGAGCACTGGCGTCCATCCCGATGCCAATCAGGTCGTCGGAGCGAAAAAGATCAAGCGCTTGGGGTTCGGTCAGGGACATCGATCCTCGAGACTATAGCGATTCTAGCCGAAGGGATCGACTTCCTCCACTCCCCGGCACTCCCCGCCCTCAGACGGCTTTCGCACCATCACTTTCCTTGTCTCCCATGCCTCCTTTCCTCCCCGCCACGCCAAATCGCAGGTGAGGTAGCCGCCCAGCCGAGCGCCCAAGGTGGCCATCGCGGCTTAGTAAGGCCAGTACTTGCGTCCGGGCTCGGCCAGCCAGATGGTGAGGACATCGGTGCCCCCAGGCATGGGAGTGACAGAATTGTCGGCGATTCCTACGAACAGCAGCCCGACGCTGCGAAGGCGCCTGAGCCCAGGCCACAGCGAGAGTGCCAGAATGGGACGAACGAGCGCCATCCCAAGGATTCGATGCGGTTCGCGGCCGGCGAGGCGTGTTGCCCGCCGCACTTAGCTGACCAATGTTACCTTCGTGGGCGCGAGGAAATGAAATTCTGGGGCTCGCGGCAGGGCTCCGCACTCCCTGGCATAGCGGTAGAAGAGTTTCATGCCCGCCAGGCACGCAGGATCAAGGAAGTAGTGGATGTTCTC
>DASPTQ010000030.1:0-3640 GCA_035623335.1 Terriglobales bacterium | reverse complement strand
CGTGGGAGAAGGGAATGCGGAGCCGAACGATACCTATGTCGAACAACTGGTCGCGAGCGCGCAGGCGGCCATTGGCGAGGGCGCGCGGCTGGGAGTGGTCGATAAGAATCGCGTTGCAGTGATGGGGCACTCGTATGGAGCTTTCATGACAGCCAACCTGCTGGCGCACTGCGATCTGTTCAAGGCCGGGATTGCGCGCAGCGGAGCATACAACCGCACGCTCACGCCGTTCGGGTTCCAGAACGAGGAGCGCACGTACTGGCAGGCGCCGGAGATCTACTACAAGATGTCGCCGTTTTCCTATGCGGACAAGATCAAGACGCCGGTGTTGCTCATTCATGGCGAGGCGGACAACAACTCGGGGACGTTCCCGATTCAGAGCGAGCGGCTGTTCAGCGCCATCAAGGGAGCCGGCGGGACGGTGCGCTTCGTGCTATTGCCGCTCGAGTCGCATGGGTATGCCGGGCGCGAGTCGGTGCTGCACATGTTCTGGGAGATGAACAACTGGCTGAATACCTATGTGAAGAATCCGGGGGCGGCGACTGTGGTGGCAAAGTAATCGCAGAAGTGAGGGTGGAAAGCAGAACAGGTGCGGTCGAGGGGCGAAACGAGCCTCAAGGCAGCTGCAGGTCGAAGGAGTAGATTTCCTGGGTGCTGATGTCGCGGGGAAACAGGAAGGTGTCGCCCGGGCCCAGGCCGGTCCAGGAGCCGGGGCCGAACTGGCTGGGGAAACCTCTGATCTTCTTCAGGTCGGCCACCTTCTCCAGTTTGGCATCACTGATGCGCACGCGATAGTATCCTGTGCCGTTCGTCATAATGGTATCGAAGTACACATAGGTGCTGTCCCTGGACCAAGCCAGATAGCCAAACGAATTCAATTTGATATGCAGTTGCCGCCAGGTCTGCTTCTTCACATCGAAGAGCATCATCTCATTCCCGTCGTGCGCAAGCGCAACGATGTAACGACCGTCCGGTGACCAGCGAGGACCAAAGAAACCGGTCGAGCCCGACAACTGCGAAATCTGGCGGGTCTTGGGGGCGAACAGATCGATGAGCGCCTTCTCGCCTGTCAGGTCGTTGCCCGAAAGCCAGGGTGCTCCCATCCGGTGACCAAGTCGGGTCCGCTTCCTGAACTTCCTCCGCGGTCGCAGACAATGGCTGCGGACTCCCGCCATCCTTGGAAATCAGAAGCACTTTCCACGGTTTGCCGGGCATGGCTCCTGAGAAGGCAATCTGCTGGCCGTCAGGAGACCAGTGAGGCACTCCCGTCCGCATGGGAGGGTAGGTCAGTTGCAAACGGGAACTGCCGTCGAGCTTGCTTCGCCAAAGCGCGTCGTCGGGATAGCTGACATAGGTCACCCATTGCCCGTCGCGCGAAAAATCCACATCGCCCGCGGAGATGCCATCGAGAAAGGGCGCGAAATCGCCGGATTGGGTATCGTAGCGGACCAACTCGGCGCGCTGCTGCACGCCAACCACGAACAGCTTCTTGCCATCCTTGCTGGGAAGCGGAATGCCGAATTGCAGCGGTCCGGTGGTGAGTTGAACCGGATCGTGCGAAATCTTCCTCCACCAATCGGAGCGGTCGGGAACGATCCACACCTGGGCCACGCCGTCGTGGGTGCTTTGAAAGAGATAGTACTTGCCGTCCGGGGTCCACTTGCCGCAGCACTCATTGGGAGGATTGTTCCAGCCAGGGAAAACGGGATGCAGGCCACTTCCATCGGCGCGGACCTCCCAAATGGCATTCACGTTGTTGATCAGGTCGTACGTGGTAAATCGGATACGGGATCCGTCGGGTGAAAAGCTCGGGCTCCCTGGAATATCGTGCGAGGAGGCAATTTTTCGAGGATTCGCGCCGTCGTCGTCTGCGATATAGAGATCACGGCCCTTTGCAAACAGCAATTTTCCATCCGGCACCCACACAGCGTCGTGTGCGGAAAGATCCCCGAGGCGGCGGGGCGAACCGGCCGGAAGAGGGACAGACCAATAGGGGGTATCCACAGTCTCAAGCAGTTCCTGCGTAACCAGCAGTTCCGATCGTTCCGGCGAGACGTCATTCACGGTGGGATTATCAAACGGCACATCGATGGGCGCGGTCTCGCCTCCGGCGATGGACGCCTGGGCAATGGCGCGACGACTGGGAGCGTTCTCGGTGAAATAAATGCGATTGCCGTCGGTGACGAGATTGAACTTGAACAGGCCGTCGTTGGTGATTTGCTTTGATCCGGTGATTTTTGGCGGGGGAAGCGGCGCGCGCAACAAGATCTCAAGAACTGCGACGACGGCCAGGATGCCGACCACGACCCATCTCGACCAACGTGGCGGCTTCCACGAAGGGCGTCGTGCAGTTCTTACAGTCTCGAGCACCGGCGCTCTTCCCGACTCGGTGTCGCGTTTGAGGCGCTTGAGGTCGGTTTGCAGGTCGGCGGCGGAGCGGTAACGCAGGTCGCGATCTTTCTCAAGAGCCTTGTTGATGATCCGTTCCAACTCAGCGGGCAGATCAGGATTCAAGCGCACCGGCGCGACCGGGGCGCGATTGACGATGGCTTCGCAGACCATGGCGGAAGTCTCGCCGCGAAAGGGCAACGCTCCGGTCGCCATCTCGTAGAGCACCGCGCCAAAGGAGAAAAGATCGGTGCGAGGATCGAGTTCTTTTCCCCGAACTTGCTCGGGCGACATGTAGGAAACCGTCCCGACCATAGTGCCGGGGCTGGTGAGGTGGGCCTCATCCAGGGACTGAGTCAGAGTGTTGATAGCTGCGATCTGGCTGGACGAAGTGGCAGCGGGCGCAACTTTGGCGAGCCCGAAGTCGAGAATTTTGGCGTGATCGCGTTCCGTGATGAAGATGTTGGCGGACTTGATGTCGCGGTGGATGATGCCTTTGCTGTGGGCGGCATCGAGGGCGTCGGCGATTTCGATGGCGAGCGGGAGGAAAAAATCGAGATCGAGGGCTCGGCTGCCGATGCGGTGCTTCAGGGTGACGCCTTCGAGGTATTCCATGGCGATGTACGCCAGGCCGTTCTCCTCGCCGATGTCATGGATCGTGCAGATGTTGGGATGATTCAGTGCGGAAGCGGCTTGCGCTTCGCGCTGGAATCGAGCCAGAGCCTGCGGGTCGCGGGCGACTTCGTCAGGGAGGAACTTGAGGGCGACAAAGCGATGCAGGCGAGTATCTTCGGCTTTGTAGACCACACCCATACCGCCGCCGCCGAGCTTTTCGAGGATGCGGTAGTGCGAGATGGATTGGACGTTCATTTCGAATCGCGGCCAAATGTTACGCGGGGGAATTGGCCAGGTCAACGAGAGTGGACCGGGAGAGCACAAGAAAAACGGGCATCCTGACGGATGCCCGGCGCGATGCGGAAAGCTAACACCCCCACTTCTCGCGCAAAAAGCACGCGCGAGAAATGGGGCACCCGAAAGTTCCCGGGGGCTGATCTACGCGCGGGCGCCGATGGCGGCCGGCTCTCCGACCGTCATGGCTTTCTCTTCGCCGTTGGGCTTGGTCTGCTGCGGCTGCCCGCCCTTGCGGATGTCGATGCCGCCCTTGAAGAAGGCGCCGTCCTCGATGGAGATGCGGGCGGCGATGACGTCGCCGGTGAGCGAGCCGTCACTGCGAATGTCGACGCGGTCGCTG
>DASPTQ010000029.1:0-2227 GCA_035623335.1 Terriglobales bacterium | reverse complement strand
GGGCGCGAAATCGCCGGATTGGGCGTCGTAGCGGACCAGCTCGGCGCGCTGCTGCACACCGACTACGAAGAGCTTTTTGCCGTCTTGACTGGGAAGCGGAACGCCAAATTGCAAGGGGCCAGTGGTGAGCTGAACCGGATCATGCGAGATTTTCCGCCACCAGTCGGAGCGGTCCGGAACGATCCAGACCTGGGCCACACCGTCGCGGGTGCTTTGAAAGAGATAGTACTTGCCGTCCGGGGTCCACTTGCCGCAGCACTCATTGGGAGGATTGTTCCAGCCAGGGAAAACGGGATGCAGGCCACTTCCATCGGCGTGGACCTCCCAAATGGCATTCACGTTGTTGATCAGGTCGTACGTAGTGAATCGGATACGGGATCCATCGGGTGAAAAGCTCGGGCTGCCCGGGATATCGTGCGAGGTGGCGATTTTTCGGGGATTCGCGCCGTCGTGATCTGCGATATAGAGATCGCGGCCCTTTCCAAACAACAATCTTCCATCCGGCGCCCACACGGCGTCGTGTGCAGAAAGGTCCCCGAGGCGGCGCGGCGAACCGGCAGGAAGAGGGACAGACCAATAGGGGTTATCCACAGTCTCAAGCAGTTCCTGCGTAACCAGTAGTTCCGATCGTTCCTGCGAGACGTCATTCACGGTGGGATTATCAAACGGCACATCGATGGGTGCGGTCTCACCTCCGGCGATGGACGCCTGGGCGATGGCGCGACGGCCGGGAGCGTTCTCGGTGAAATAAATGCGATTGCCGTCGGTGACGAGATTGAATTTGAACAGGCCGTCGTTGGTGATTTGTTTTGATCCAGTGATTTTTGGCGGGGGAAGCGGCGCGCGCAACAAGATCTCAAGAACTGCGAAGACGGCCAGGATGCCGACCACGACCCATCTCGACCAACGTGGCGGCTTCCACGAAGGGCGTTGTGCAGGTCTTGCAGTCTCAAGGACGGGTGCTCTTCCCGACTCGGTGTCGCGTTTGAGGCGCTTGAGGTCGGTTTGCAGGTCGGCGGCGGAGCGGTAACGCAGGTCGCGATCTTTCTCGAGAGCCTTGTTGATGATTCGTTCCAGCTCGGCGGGCAGATCAGGATTCAAGCGCACAGGCGCGACCGGGGCGCGGTTGACGATGGCTTCGCAGATCATGGCCGACGTCTCGCCCCGGAAGGGTAAGGCTCCGGTCGCCATCTCGTACAAGACTGCGCCGAAGGAAAAGAGATCGGTGCGCGCATCGAGTTCTTTGCCGCGAATCTGCTCGGGCGACATGTAGGCGACGGTCCCGACCATAATGCCGGGGCTGGTGAGATGGGCCTCATCTAGGGACTGGGTCTGAGTGTTGAAAGCTGCGATCTGGCTGGACGAAATGGCAGCGGGCGCGACTTTGGCCAGGCCGAAGTCGAGAATCTTGGCGTGCCCGCGCTCGGTGATGAATATGTTCGCGGGCTTGATGTCGCGATGGATGATGCCTTTGCTGTGAGCGGCATCGAGGGCCTCGGCGATTTCGATCGCGAGCGGGAGGAAAAAATCGAGATCGAGGGCTCGGCCGCCGATGCGGTGCTTCAGGGTGACGCCTTCGAGGTATTCCATGGCGATGAAGGCCAGGCCGTTCTCCTCGCCAATGTCATGGATGGTGCAGATGTTGGGATGATTCAGGGCGGAAGCGGCTTGCGCTTCGCGCTGGAATCGGGCCAGAGCCTGCGGGTCGCGCGCAACTTCGTCGGGCAGGAATTTGAGGGCGACGAAGCGGTGCAGGCGAGTGTCTTCGGCTTTGTAGACCACACCCATCCCGCCGCCACCGAGCTTTTCGAGGATGCGGTAGTGCGAGATGGACTGGCCGATCATGTTCGAATCGCGGCCAAATGTTACGCGCGGGAATTGGCCAGGTCAACGAGAGTGGACCGGGAGAGCACAAAAAAAACGGGCATCCTGATGGATGCCCGGTGCGATGCGGAAAGCTAACACCCCCACTTCTCGCGCAAAAAGCACGCGCGAGAAATGGGGCACCCGAAAGTTCCCGGGGCTGATCTACGCGCGGGCGCCGATGGCGGCCGGCTCTCCGACCGTCATGGCCTTCTCTTCGCCATTGGGCTTGGTCTGCTGCGGCTGCCCGCCCTTGCGGATGTCGATGCCGCCCTTGAAGAAGGCGCCGTCCTCGATGGAGATGCGGGCGGCGATGACGTCGCCGGTGAGCGAGCCGTCACTGCGAATGTCGACGCGGTCGCTG
>DASPTQ010000028.1:0-2125 GCA_035623335.1 Terriglobales bacterium | reverse complement strand
ATGAACCCGGTGGGATTAAACAGCGTGGGGAAGTTCAGTTGCTGCTTGGTTTCGCCGTAAACGAATTGGTTGACCTTTGTATTCGAGATTGTCCACGTGTGTCCGATCACATAGGCATAGCTGGTATCGATAATCGCGTGCGTTAGAGGATCGCCCGGAAATTGTACGGGCGCGGGGAAATTAACGTCGTCGTCGGTGTTCTGCCGCAGGATAGTGAAGCGACCGAATAATCTCATCTTACTTGACAGATTGTAGTCAATACGCCCGATGTACGCGTTTTCGGTGAGATGTGCCGGCGTGTTGAAGCGGAATCCGCCCGTGTTGATCCCGTCGCCAACGCCTAGATCGTTAGCATGTGGATAGCGTCCATTGATGAACGCGAGCAGTGCACTGCTGCTACCGGTTCCCTGAGGATCCAAACTCGTTAGTGTCTGCCCACTGGCTGCAGTATTCGGAATGTAAGAAATGCAACCCGGGGTAGTGTTCGCCCGGCTGGCGTTGGTGCAACCCGCTCCGTTGTTGATGTAACCGACCTGCGGGATTCCGGGAGTCGAACTAGTACCGTCCCCGCGCCACGTATCGAGCGGCACGATGTTCTCGACGGAAACTCCCTGGTTATCCCGCCGCCCAAAATAATCGAAGAAGAAGAACAGCTTATCCTTGAGGACCGGTCCGCCCACCTCGGCACCGAACTGGTTGCGGATGAGCGGAGTCCGCGGCAATCCATTGAGGTTGTTAAAGTATCGATTGGCAGCGTAGGCTCGCACGCGATTGTACTCGTCGGCTGCTCCATGCCACGTGTTGGTGCCGCTCTTGGTGGTGAGAGCAATCTGTGCGCCGCTGCCTCGTCCTTCGGCAGACAAAGGGTTGGCGCTTTCGCCGCGAAATTCCTGGATGGAGTCGACCGGGGCGTTGCCATTCACGACGAAGGCCTGGCCGGTTCCAAAGTCGTTGACATCAAGGCCATCGACAGTCACATTGTTCTGATCGTCGCGAGCACCGGTGACAGCTCCGGCTCGTGTGAAGTTCGTGTCGCTGCCACTGCCAGCGCCAACGGAGACCACCCCCGGCTGCAAAGTCATCAGCGCTGCCGGGTTGTCGCGAAGCTGCACGGGAAGTTCGTGGGTCAGCGTCATGTCGAAATCAGTGCTCACGGCCGTATCGGTCGTGTCAAGGGAAACTGCGCCGCCCTCCCCCTTTACTTCCACCGTCTCGGAGAGTGCTCCTACCGCCAAGTGGGCGTCCTGAGTGTGGCTGTTTCCCGTGGCAAGGTAGATGTTAGGAATGGTTAGTGTGCTGAAACCCTGCTTACTAAATGTGAGCTTGTACCCTGGCCCAGGGAGAAGCTTTACAAACTGATAGGCCCCCAGCGAGTTGGTCTTGGTTTCGAAAGTGGCGTTGGTCTTGGTATCAAGCAGTTTCACATCCACGTCGGGCACCACCGCTCCGGTGGCATCTGTAACCACGCCCGTCAGTGAAGCGACGTCTTGCGCCCTCAGCAACGTCGAGAGTCCACACATTAGGGCAAGCGCCAGCACAGCACCGCAACCACGCACCAATACAGAACGAAAAACTGATGTCATCGTTATCTCCTGAGAAACTGCGACACTTTGGAGCAAGTAAACGCTGGCCTGCGCCAGCTATTCAGAGGCCATGCAGGGAGCCAAGACGGCTTGTGCTGACAGCAATCAACTCTCCATAACACTCAGCCGTAAGCTTTGGTCTATCAGCATCTATACATTTCGTTGCGCGCTGTTAACTATCGTCTGAAAACGCTTTTCTGAATGCTCAGTATGATAATTGGTATAGCTGATTGCTAACATTGCTGCCTTCTCTGGATGAACCCTCTCCCTCTGTTGCTCCTGCGATGCAGTTGAAACCGATCTATTGACATCTCGTCCCTGATCTTCTGAAGAAGTCGGCTCTTAGAATTGGGAAATCAGCGCAAAGGCCGCCAGTGGCGGCCTTTGTGCTCGATATGCGCGTTCTCTACTTGACTACGATCGACCCGAACGTCCCAGCCAGATTGTTGCTCGGCCCGGCAGCGAAGTACAGTTCGCCGGCTGGCCCATTTCCGCCCAGTCCGTCGCCGAAATCGATTCCCCACAACTGATCGATCACGATC
>DASPTQ010000027.1:0-5082 GCA_035623335.1 Terriglobales bacterium | reverse complement strand
TCCCAAGCCGCGCCGTCGCCGCCCAGGCAACGGTCCACCAGTGCAGCGACGGCTTGGGTGTCCTCCAACCGGCACTCCTTCGAACCCCGGCTCGCGACGTCTGCGGATAATTACGGATGAAAGCGGGCAGAAGTTCAATGGATTCTATGAGAAAGCCCGGACAAATTGTAGCAGCCGGGTGGTAGTCCCTGCTTTCAGGCGCCGGAACGGTCGCCTTGGGAATTTTACGTGGCAGTCGAGCACCGCTACCATGTAGCCGCGAGGCTGAGATGAACGACAAGATGAGTTCGATGCCGGCGGCGCTGATACGCCTGCTGGTCGGCTGGGTGTTTCTGGTTGAGGGCATTCTGAAATACTTGTGGCTGGACGATCTGGGAGTGGGACGATTCACGTCCATCGGTATCCCTGTGCCGCATTTCACCGCTCCCTTCGTCGGCCTGGTCGAGATGGTTTGCGGGGCGCTGCTGATCGTCGGCCTGTTCACCCGCCTGGCGGCCATTCCGCTGCTGATCGATATCAGCGTGGCCATCCTTTCCACCAAGGTCCCGATATTGCTCGGCCGCGGCTATTGGCGGTTCACCCTCCCCAAGCTCAAGCACTACGGCCTGCTCAGCATGCTGCATGAAGCGCGCACGGATATCTCGATGGTGCTGGGACTGGTATTCATCTTGATCGTCGGCGCGGGGGCGCTGTCGGTAGATGTGCTTCGAAAGCGCAGCCGCCGGGAAAGAGCATCATCGGGACGTGCTACACACGCGGTCGGCGATGCTGCAAACGATCCCACTCCGCCGTGAAGTGGTCACCGTCACAGGCTATTCGACGCCGCTAGCGGGCTGGCGGTTCTTGTTCTCGTTGCGGTGCCGGTACGATCGGCGGCGGTTCTGCCGCCTGAATGTTCTGGCGTTGCGGTTCTTGCCATGGGTTCTCCAAGCCGGCCCTCAGCTCACCATCGTTTGCCCGCATAAGGGTAAAGCCCAGCTTAATCTTGAACTTGACTCGCGTTACATCGTTGAGCTGAAGGATCTTCTTCCGAAGAAGGAGGGTAATGTCGCCGGTGGGCAAGGTGATCACCTGATTGTAATGCACTCTCCAATCTCGACCTTCCAGCAACTCATGGGGTTCCAAATAGAAAAAGTCGATGTAACCGGGATCAAGCGGGTCGCGCGGGTCCTTGTTCGCCCTGAGGCTTGCAAATAGTGCGTCGTTCCTCCTGATGTCGTCCGGAATTGGCCGGAGGCGAGCAAGATTAAAAACGGGTGCTTGGATCCGGCCGTCGCGCGGCTCAAGATCGCAGCAGTTTGAAAGGACAGCGCAGAAACCAAATCGGACGGGCACCAATGCTGTCACCCATTCCCGGTCATCACGAAGCTGGTGAGTTCTTGGCGAAATAGTGGGAAGGGTGTTGAAGTCCTGATCTTGAGCGAGTGTACCCAAAATCTGGATCTTCGCGTGGTCCATCAGCGGAAAAGGGATGCCCTCAAGGATATCCCCTTGCCTCAGAGTCGCAGCGTCGAAGCCCTCAGCCCCGCGGACAACGTACAACGTTAGATGTCCTCCGCCGTGTCTCGAAGTATCGCAGATTCAGGCACTCGTGCAGTGAGCAAGGAGTTCCCCACCCTCACGGCGCCCTCGCTCAGGGGCCGCGATGGCGCTGCGCTGTCCATCGGTACAGTGTACGATGTGACTCCGTAGGTTGGCAGCGCACGGGAATCAGCCGGCGGAACGAAATTCGAAACGCCGATCACTGTCACTGTGGTGCTCTGACTTCTAGCTACTTCCACGTGGTCCTTTAGATCAGATAGATCAGACACTCCGTCCTCCCTTTAATTTTCCCCCGGGGGGCGCCTGTCTTCCTTGGTTTCGGGCGTATAGACCCTTGGAAATTCCTGCTCCGGATTCAATTCCCGGTCGAAGTAGTATTTGCGCCGGACCCAGCGAAACCCCTCATGTTTGCTGATAGCCGCAATTTCGATTGGGCCACCCACGGTTGGTGCACCGGGCATGAAGCGCGAGAACTTTATTGTCACGTCGACCAGGAACTCAGCCAAGTCAATGGCGTCCTGAAGCGGCATTGCGGGGAGTACCAGTGGCGCTGCCAAGTTCTGCTGGATGACCTGCATCGTCTGCGGTAGCTGGGCGGGTGACACCTTGAAGAGATTCTGCAAGAGCGTCGGAAGCCCAGAGCTAACTCCGGCAACAAGTCGGTTTAGAGCCTCTGGGTCACCGCCCCATGTCATCCCAATCTGTTCTCGGCCACGGACCGCGCGCGGCCCCTTACATTGGCCATTCTGAATATCTATCTGGAATTCGTCGGCCATTGGGGCTTTCGCCGAATAGCCCGCCACTATGAACCCAAGATCCGGTTTTTGGTGTGGAAACTCCTTGAAGGCCGCCGTGTACAGCTCGTCAAACACAAATTCTTTCAGCCGTTTTGCTACTAGTTCCACGGAATAATCGTCGGGGTCGAGCTGCCACCCCGGACGTTTTTCGTCCCCGTGCGTGAATATTTGCCGCAGGTCCTTAATTATCGTCGAAATTGACGCCTGTCCAATGCTGCCGGTTCCCCAGGTGATGGCGCCGATGGGCAGCCCCTTCCGTAAGTTGAAGACCTTGGCAGCGTTGTTGTACACGTTGAAGACCCCCAGTTGCCCCTCCGGGGTCGCTCCAAGCAAGGTCGACGCACTGTCGGACGCGAGTACCAGCCCGTCGTTGATCTTGATTGAGATTGCTATCGTCAATGGCTTTCGGCGGACACTGTTCTTGGCGCACAGTCTAGCAGACGCCAGCCGGTCGTGCGTAGCGAACCGCTGGTCCGAACGCCTCCAGCGTCCCCTGCGTCCAAATTAAATATCTTTTTGAAATGCAATGCATGAGCATAATATCAAACGTCGGACAAGCTGTCAAGATTTCTCTCGGCAGCCGTGCCCGCCCGGGGCAGTTAGGAAAATTGGAGGTCTTCATGGTTTCTACTCCGCCGTGAAGTAGTCCACCGTGACCGGGCTTTCGAACAGGGAATAGTCGCGGGTGACGACGGTGATGCCGCTGTCGGTCACGAAGTAGCGTTCCTTGTCGGCTTCCGGGTCGAAGCCGATGACGGTGCCTTCGGGGATGTGCACGTCGCGGTCGATGATGGAGCGGCGGATGCGGCAGTGCCGTCCCACGTTCACGTGGGAAAACAGGATGGAGGAATCCACGTCGGAGTAGGAGTTGATGCGCACGTCGGGCGAGAGCACGCTGTTGCGCACCATACCGCCGGAGATGATGCAGCCCGCGGAGACCACCGAATCGATGGCCACGCCCATGCGCCCGGGCTCGCCGAAGACGAACTTGGCGGGCGGATACTGCCGCTGGTGGGTGCGGATGGGCCAGGCCTTGTCGTAGAGGTTGAACACCGGCGACACCGCCACCAGGTCCATGTTGGCGTCGTAGAAAGATTCCAGCGTTCCCACGTCGCGCCAGTACAGCGCCTCTTTTTTGTTTTCGTCCACGAAGTTGTAGGAGTACACGTGGTAGTCGGCGGCCATGCGCGGCAGGATGTCCTTGCCGAAGTCATGCGAGGAGTTGAGGTCTTCGGCGTCTTTGAGCAGCACCGGGATCAGCACGTCGGTGTTGAACAGGTACACGCCCATGGAAGCCGAGACTAGGCGCGGGTTGTAGGGCGAGCGGATGTCGGTTTGTGCGGGCTTTTCTTCGAAGCCGACGATGCGCCCATCGCGGCTGACGTCGACCACCCCGAAGCGGTAGGTCTCGCCGGGCTCGACGAGAATGGTGGCCAGGGTGACGTCGGCGCCGGACGCCAGGTGCTGATCGAGCATCAGCCCGTAGTTCATCTTGTAGATGTGGTCGCCGGAGAGAATGAGGACGTGCTTGGGCTGTTCGGAGCCGATGGAATAGATGTTCTGATAGACGGCGTCGGCGGTGCCCAGGTACCAGTTCTCGCTGACCCGCTTCATGGGCGGCAGGATCTCGATGAACTCGCCCAGGTCGCGGGCCACGATGTTCCAGCCCTCGCGGATGTGGCGGTTCAGCGACAGTGCCTTGTACTGGGTCAAGATGTAGATGTGGCGCAGGTCGGGGTTGATGCAGTTGGAGAGCGTGATGTCGATGATGCGGTAGTTCCCGCCGAAGGTGACCGCCGGCTTGGCGCGGTCGCGCGTCAGCGGATACAAGCGTTCACCCGCGCCCCCGGCCAGCAGGACTCCCAGCGTGTCTTTCATGGCGATCGGTCACGACGCCGCCCTGCGGCGGCCAAGCCAATGATCGTAACAGATAAAGAGAGTACCGAGTACCGAGTTGCGAGTACCGAGTTAATTCCGAGTAGCAGGTACTAAGTACGAATGGCTCATTGCTCCGGCCGCCGGGTCAAAGTAACCTCTGCACTTCTGTCCAGCGGAGGCATCATGGCAAGGCATTATAAGGACCTCGCAGCGTGGCAAAAGTCCATGAACCTTGTGGAGTTGGTGTATTTGGCGACTGCGGTTTTCCCGAGGCATGAAACCTATGGGTTAGCCAGCCAGATGCGCAGGGCAGCAGTCTCTGTTCCCAGCAATATCGCCGAGGGCCAGTCACGATTCTTCGAAACGAGATTTTCGGCACTTCCTGCGAGCGTCGCGTGGCTCCCTCGCGGAACTTGAAACGCAGATGCTCATAGCTCGGCGGTTGAGATACACCGATCAAGCCTTAGCAGACACTATCCTGTCGACCATCGACGATGGTCAGCCGCATTCTCAGCGGTCTCATCAGCTCAATCTCCGCCCAAACAGATATTTGATGGGAACTCTCGGTACTTGGTACTCGGTACTCGCAACTCGGTGCTAGCGTTCCACGCTGATCTTGAGCGACTTTAGGAACTTCTGGTCCTGGGCGTTGATCTTGAATTCGATTTCGCCCTTGCGCTGGGAGGAAGAGGGCTTGCCGGCGTCCTTTTCGTCATCACGGCGGTTGAACCCGATGGTGGCCTCGAGCACCAGGAAAACGTCGTAGCCCCCGGCCTTGATCCTGGAGATGACCTCGGCAATCTGGTCGGATTCAGACAGCGATTCGTTGATGGCTTCGCCGAGCTCCTTCATGAGCGGCTTCAGT
>DASPTQ010000026.1:0-2343 GCA_035623335.1 Terriglobales bacterium | reverse complement strand
GGCGCGCGAGCATGCGAGAGTGAGTGTTCCGCTCACCGGCGGAATCCGGCGACGAAGCCGGATAGCCAGGGAACTCCTCTCCGACACGCCAGCACACGGAACAGCCAGCCCGGGTCTAGGTGCTCACCCCCAGACCCGGGTTCTTGTTTCTAAGCACCAGAGGTCAGACGCTTCTCGGCGGCGCCTCACTTCGCATCAGGCTCCGCAGCTACTTTCACCTGCGCAACGTAACTCATCAGGGTGACCGTCTGAGGCACAGTCACCAGCAGGTTGAGATATTTGCCCCGCGGCCCTCCCAGGTTGCGCAGATCCACCGCGCAATGGATCCGAGGTCCCAAGGACGTTGGATCGTCCCCCTGTGCGTAGGGCATTTCCACCTTCCGCAGGTTCTTCGCGGGAACGGAGAACCTAGCGAGCTTTTTCTGTTTGGCGTCTTTGACGTTCTCCTTCTTCTGATGGTCCTTGAGGGACTCGTCCAGTTCTTCCACATCCAGGCGGGCAGGCGCCAGGGTGATCTTGGCTGCAACGGGCGCCGTACCACCATTCCAGTATTTCAGACGCAATTCGACTGGCGGATCGAGTTGAAGGGGCGTGTTCTCGGCCACCGGTGTCAATTCCTGGAGCACTTTCCGGTCGTTAAACGGCTCAGCTCGCTTGACGACACCGGCATCGTCGAACTCCACCAGCAGATTGCCCGTCTTCCACACCCTTCCTCCCCCGCCAACGGCCTCGCAGCACATTCCCGCCGCGATAATCCAACCACCCCAGGTTGACGAGGACCAGCGGCCCAAGAAATAACGATCCCCGACATAGCCGGTGTCGATGACTTTGAGTTTCTCCCGGACTTCGTCGTGGGTAGTTTGACCTGGGTGAATAAACGTGAGATCAACGGTCTTGACCTCAACTCCCGTCGCGGTGCGCGTGCGCTTGGGCAGCGGCGTGGCGCCAATGCAACCGTTCAGGGTGGCACAGAGAACGAGGGCAGTCCCGGCAAGGAGCAATCGGGTCGAACGAGGGCACACCTTGACGCTCGACTGTTTCATGGAATGCACCCCCAATGGGCGGCAATTGTACGCCTGGAGGCACGATTTCCGGGAAAAAGTGCCTAAATCCTGTGTTCTTAGCGAAGGGCGTCACGAGCAGGTGTGATCGTAATCACAGCCTTTTTGTACTAGGAAACGTAGTCTGAAGCTGCTTGTGGGTGTTCTTTCCTAAGTTCTTCCGCCGAAAGGGGACATCATGGTGGTCGCCGGCACTACTCCGAAAATGGGCCACGTGGCTCACGACTTTTCCCGAAATCCGATGCTGGTCTACTGGGAGATGACCCAGGCATGTGGGCTGGCTTGCAAGCATTGCCGCGCCGAGGCCATGCCCACTGCAAATCCGCTGGAACTTACAACCGAGCAGAGCAAGCGCTTCCTGAATCAACTGGTCGATTTTGGCGATCCGCTGCCGCACCTGATTCTGACCGGCGGCGATCCGTTGAGCCGCAGAGATATCTACTCGCTCATTGATTACGCCAATGGACTGGGTCTCGAAGTGTCGATTACCCCGAGCGCCACGCCGGAATTGACGAACGAAGCCATCTCGAAATTAAGAGAGCACCGCATTCAAAGCATGGGGCTTAGTCTTGACGGCTCCTGCGCGGAGAAGCACGACAACATCCGCGCGGTTCCGGGAACGTTTGAGCGCACGATGGAAGCGGCGCGGCACTGCGGACGCATCGGGCTCCCCATCCAAGTCAACACGCTGGTGGCCGAAGAGACGGCCGACGATCTGCCTGCGATCCACGAACTGCTCCGCACCAGCTTTCCAGTGATGCGCTGGAGCCTGTTCATGCTGATCTCGGTCGGCCGGGGCAAGCAGTTGAACGAGGTTTCGCCCGGAGAAGGCGAACGCATCATGAAATGGGTGTTCGAGCTCTCGATGCATTCACCATTTCAGGTGAAGACCACGGAAGCGCCGTCGTACCGGCGCATTGCGATTGAAACGATGCGCGGCTCCGGCATGGCCAAGCCGGAGATGAAGGCGACCTCAGTTTACAAGGGATTCCAGATTCGCGACGGGCACGGCATTGTTTTTGTGTCGAACCTGGGCGAGATTTATCCGTCAGGATTCCTGCCGTTGCGCTGCGGCAATGTCCGCAGCGACTCGCTGGTGGAGATCTACCGCAACTCCGACATTTTCCGCGCTCTGCACTCACCCGACACATTCCACGGAAAGTGCGGCGCGTGCGAATACAGCCATATCTGCGGTGGATCGCGGGCCCGCGCCTTCGCGTATACGGGTGACGCCCTGGGGACAGACCCGTTCTGTCCGTATGAACCGGCCGTGGCACAGTGC
>DASPTQ010000025.1:0-7552 GCA_035623335.1 Terriglobales bacterium | reverse complement strand
CGCTCTTCGGGGGTGTGGCCGGCCACGGTTTCGTAGACGGTCAAGATGGGACCGCGGCCTTCGATCACAACCTCGGCCGGCGCAGGTCGCTCGTCTAGGGGAGACTCTTGGGTACTTTCAGCAGGCTGAGCCTCGGTGGTTGCGGCCGGCGGAGCACTTTGCGCCGCTGCGCTGAAGCAAAATAGCGCCAGAAGCACGACAATCTTGGCACCACGGACTGTGATAATCCTCTTCCCCATTGCATCCGGCCCCATGAATCCTGAATGCTCTGGACCACTTCCCGCGTGCGCGAGCCAGACAAAGGCACCGATCGTCAACCTGGTCGATCAGGCAGTCGACGAAGGGCCGACCGCTACGCTCACTCTTGCCAGCCGCCGCCGAGCGCACCGTAGAGTTGGACCAAGGCCAATCGTTCGTTCAGTTGCGCTTGCGCCAAGTTCAGCTCCGCGGTGAACGACCGATCCTCGGTGTCGAGAACCTCCAGGTAGCTGGCGACGCCCCCTTTGTAGCGGACATTGGCCAGCCGAGTCGCATCGACGGCCGCATCGGTCACCAACCCCTGCTGCTCGCGAAACTCCTGATTCTTTCGGTACGCCACCAGTGAGTCGGACACCTCGCGAAACGCCTCCTGGATCGCCTGCAGGTAGACGAGAATCGCCTCTTGTTGTTGTGCCTCACTCAAGCGGACCCCGGAGCGAATCCGGCCGCCCTCAAAAATCGGCTGCGTGAGTTGGCCGACGAAACTCCACAGTCCCGCTGGTCCGGTGAACAGATCGGTCAGCGCCGGACTCTGGAAGCCACCCACGGCGGTCAGGGTAATTTGTGGGAAATAGGCCGCCTTGGCCACCCCGATGCGCGCGTTGGCAGCGACCAACTGTTGCTCCGCTGATTGAATATCCGGCCGTCTCTCTAGCAACGAGGAGGGCAACCCGGGTGGAACCGTGGGTGAGATTACGGTTGCAACCAGTGGCTTACCCCGCTCGACCGGGGCCGGGTTGTGGCCCAGCAAAATGCTGATGAAATTTTCCTGCTGCTCCGTGCGGCGTTGAAGATCAGGAATCGAGGCGGCCGCGGTGTGCAGCAAGAATTCGGACTGGCGCACGTCGAGCAGCGAGGTAGTGCCGCCTTTCTCTCGTATCTGCACCAGGCGCAAGGAGTCCTGGCGCGCGTCTACGGTGCGCCGGGAGATTGCCATTTCCATATCCAGTTCGAGCAATTGGAAATAGGCGGTAGCGACGTTGCTGACCAGAGAAGTGATCACCGCCCGCCGGCCCCACTCGGTGGCCACGAGCGTGGCCCGGGCCGCCTCGGTTGCCCGGCGATACTTTCCCCAAAAGTCTAGCTCCCAGAACAGAGAAAGATTCACTTGCGCGGGACTGGTCTCGAACGGTGCATTGAGCGGTGTCTTCGGGAAACGCACGGTGCTGCCGGACGCGCCGCCCGTGATGGTGGGAAACTGATCGGCTCGGGTGATGCCGAGGGAAGCTTGGGCCTCGAGAACACGCTCGGCCGCGATACGCACATCGTAGTTGTCGACGAGTGCCTGCCGGATCAGCTTCTGCAACTGTTCATCCTGAAAAACCGTCCACCATTTCTCGTCGCCGATCGAAGCCGCAGTCTGGTCCGGAGGCGCGCTTCGATAGGTGTCGGGAACGGTAACTGGCGGTCGCTTGTAGTTGGGGCCCACGGCACAGCCAGTCCAGAGCATCCCCGCGAGTACCATGAACCAACTCTTGGCGATCCTGGCTGGTTTCCCTTTAGTCATCGGCGGCTGCACCTCCCAAGGCCGGTCCCACCTCTCGTGGTTTCTTCTCTCCGGATGCCCATATTCCGAAGCGCTCCACGACGTCGAAGCTGACGGGGATAAAGAATATGGCTAGCACGGAGGCCGCCATCATTCCCCCGATGACCGCGGTTCCCAAAACCCGGCGCGAAACGGCGCCCGCGCCCGACGCCCCCCAAAGGGGTACGCAACCGAGAATGAACGCGAACGCGGTCATGAGGATTGGCCGCAATCGCAATCTGGCTCCGGTCAGCGCAGCATCGATCA
Source organism: Terriglobales bacterium (assembly GCA_035623335.1). Taxonomy (GTDB): domain Bacteria; phylum Acidobacteriota; class Terriglobia; order Terriglobales; family Acidobacteriaceae; genus JAFAGX01. The sequence goes on along the minus strand of DASPTQ010000025.1, from coordinate 5,502 downwards.
GGGTTTTGCCTTTTTCATATTCGACTTTGGCAAACTCAACAATCAGAATGGCATTCTTGGCAGACAGTCCGATGAGCATCACCAGACCAATCTGGGCGTACACGTCATTGTCGAGCCGGCGGAGGTAAAGGGTCATGAACGCACCGAACACGGCAATGGGGACACCCAGCAGAACACTGAACGGCAGCGTCCAACTCTCATACTGGGCTGCCATGATCAGGAATACGACGAAGAAAGCCAGCCCGAAGATAGTAGCGGGAGATACACCTTTCGCGGCCATTTGCTCCTGGTACGACATGCCCATGTAATCGAAGCCCATTTGGTTCGGCATCGATTTGTGAAACACATCTTCGAGGGCCGCCATCGCTTGTCCTGAGCTGTAGCCCGGTGCCGCGCTGGCATTGATTTGCACGCAGTTGAATAGGTTGTAGCGCATGACGAACTCAGTGCCGGTGCGCGGATAGGTGGAGGTAAGCGTGCTCAACGGAATCATCCCGCCGGAGGCGTTCCGGACGTAAAACTTTCCGACATTTTCCGCCTGGGTGCGGAAATCCCCGTCGGCCTGCACGTAGACTTGCCATTGCAGGCCGAAGCGATTGAAATAATTGATGAGGGAACCTCCCATGAATGTCTGCACGGCCTCATACAGGCTGCTCAGCTGGACCTGCTGCGTCATGGCCTTGGCGTTATCCACTCTGACCCCGACTTGAGGGACCCCGAACAGAGCCGTAGTCATGACACCCGACAGCTCCGGGCGCTTGCGCGCTTCCGCCAGAAACAGCTGTGCGTTTTTTGCCAGAAAATCCAGAGGAGCTCCGGACCGGTCTTCGAGAATGAAGGTGGCTCCTCCCGAGGTCCCGACGCCGGGAATCGCGGGCGGCGGGAAGGAAAACGCAATTCCCGAGGGTAGGCTCGAAAGCGTGCGTTGCAGATGGGCCTTGATACCCTCATAGCTCGTTTCCGGAGTTTTCCGTTCTGCCCAAGGTTTCAGCGAGATGAAGAAGAAGGAACTATAGGTGGCGTTGACTCCGCTCAGCAGGCTGTACCCCATGACGGAGCTGACATACTGGACGCCCGGGGTCTCCATAATGGCCTTTTCGACCTCCCGGGCAGCTTCGGAGGAGCGCTGTAGCGAGGAGGCGTTCGGCAGCTGCAAGCCGGCATAGATGTATCCCTGGTCTTCATCCGGGAGAAAGCTCTTGGGGATCGCTTTGCCGAACAGACCGGCGCCGACGGTTAGCACGGCAAGCAGGATGAACGCAAAGCCAGCCTTATGGATCAGGAAGTCGCACCAACTTACATAACCGTCGGTGGCCCGCCCGAAGACACGATTGAACCAGCGGAAGAAAGCCCCCAGCGGTCCTCGAGCCGGTTTCCGGGGGCGCAGGAGCAGGGCCGAAAGGGCCGGGCTGAGGGTGAGCGCGTTGAACGCCGAGAACAGTACCGAAACGGCGATGGTAACGGCGAACTGCTTATAAAGCTGCCCCGTGATACCGGGAACGAACGCCGTGGGTACAAACACCGCGGCCAAAATAAGGGCAATCGCAATTACTGGTCCCGAAACCTCCTCCATGGCTTTGACGGTCGCGTCATGGGGAGACAGTCCGTGTTCAATGTGGTGTTCGACGGCCTCTACCACGACGATGGCATCGTCGACAACCAGTCCAATGGCTAAGACGAGCCCGAAAAGCGACAGAGTATTGATGGAGAAACCGAGCGAAGGAAAGATCGCAAAAGTCCCAATCAGCGAAACCGGAACGGCCAGCAGGGGAATCAGCGTTGCCCGGAAGCCCTGCAGGAAAATGTAGACCACCAGGATGACCAGGATCAGCGCCTCTACCAGGGTCTTGTAGATTTCGTGGATGCCCTCGCTCACGGCCAGTGTGGTGTCGAGCGCCACAATGTAGTTGAGGCCTTGGGGAAACCTCCCTTGCGCCTCATCCATCATCTTGAGAACGGCGTTTCGCGTCTCGATGGCGTTGCTGCCGGGGGTGAGGTAAAGGGCAATGAGGGCTGCGGGCTGGGCAGCTTTGCCTTCTCCGGCGACTCCCAATCGCGCCAGGTAGGAATAGTATTGCGATCCCAATTCCACTCGTGCCACGTCCTTCAGCCGGAGAATGGAGCCGTCAGGCTGGGCGCGAACTACGATTTCATTGAATTCGTCAACCGTGGGCAAGCGTCCGGGAGCCCGCACGTTATAGGTGAATTGTTGTCCTGCAGGGACTGGTTCTCCCCCGACCTGGCCGGCGGGATTGACCTTGTTTTGGGCCTTGACCGCGCTGGTAATGTCGGAGACCGTTACTCCCAGTCTCGCCAGCCGATCCGGATTCACCCAGATGCGCATGGCGTACGGGCCCGCGCCGTAAATTTGAACCTGGGACACGCCGGAGATACGGGTCAGGGCATACTGCAAATTGATGATGGCGTAATTGGCCAGGAAAACGTTGTCAAATACACCGCTCGGTGAATAAAGGTCGAGCAGCATGAAGGGCGCCGTCGTACCTGGCTGCACCAGCACGCCCTGCTGCACCACTTCACTCGGTAATTGGGAGTTGGCCTGCCCGGTACGCATCTGGGCCAGAATTTGGTCGGTATTGACATCGGTTCCTAGCTTGAAATCGACATAGAGCGTACCCCCTCCGCCCGAGCTGGCACTCAGCGAATACATGTAGTTCATGCCGGTGACTCCCGACATTTGCTGTTCAATCGGAGTGGCTACCGACTCCGCCACCGTCTGGGCGTCGGCGCCGGGATAGGTGGCCTTCACCTGGATCATCGGGTCGGCAATGTTGGGGAACTGGGACGTTGGCAGGCCGAGCAGTGCGACCACGCCAACCAAGACCATCAGAATGGCAATGACAATGGCTACGATGGGCCGATTGATGAAGAATTTCGCCATGGTCAGCTGCTCCCGTCGAGCTCCGCCACATACGGTTTGGGAGTGACCGGAATTCCTTCCTTGGCCGATTGTGGCGACTGAGCTGCGAAGGTCTGCACCTTCTGGATGCCTTCGACCACAACCTTCTCGCCCGGTTTCAGCCCCTCGGTGATGATCCACTTCGAGCCGACACGATCTCCCACCTTGACCGGGCGGACGGTGGCCTTATTGTCGGGGCTGACCACGATGATCTGGTACTGGGATTGCACTTCAATCACCGCCGCCTGTGGGACCAGCATGGCATTTCTGCTGGTGGCGGTCTGCACCCGCACTCGCCCAAAACCGCCGGGACGAAGGATCGCATCCTGGTTGGGGAATGCAGCGGCCAGCTGAATCGTGCCCGTACCGGCGGTGATCTCGCGATTGATGAAGATGAGCTTCCCCTTGAACGGGTAGGGAACGTCGTTGGCCTGGATGTATTCAACCGCAACCGGAGTGGTGGCAGTCTTCTGCAAGGCCCTGCGAATTTGCGATGCGAAGGCCAGATATGTACTCTCGCTAACGTTGAAATATGCCCAAATGGGATCGATCTGCGAGACAGTCGTCATTTTGGTGGAGGTGCCGACCAGATCACCGATCTGAGAGTTCGCCACTCCGGCGATCCCGTTCACCGGCGAATAGACCTTGGTCCACCCGAGATTCAGTTCCGCTTGCTGCTGCTGCGCTTTCGAAGCTGCCACTTGCGCCGTGGACCAATTTTGGGCCGCCTTGTCATCATCCAGCTGCTTTTGCGGAATGGCGCTTTGCGCCGCGAGCGGTGTGTCACGCTCTACGTCGTTGTTCGCCTTCGCCAGCGATGCCATCGCTCGCTCGACGTCGGCCTTGGCCTGATCGAGCGCCGCCTCGAAAGGCCGCGGATCGATCCGAAAAAGCAGTTGCCCCTTCTTCACGAACGCCCCGTTCATATAGTCCTGACTTAACAGGTAGCCCTGCACCTTGGGAGTGATGTCGGCGTTCACCGGACCGTTCAATTGCGCCACTGTCTCATGGAAGACTGGAACGTCCTGGGTGATAACCTCCGCGACCTCGACGTCCGGAGGTTTGGGCGCTTCACGGGCTTCCTTTTCGCTGCATCCGACAAGAGTCACGGTTAGGAATAGGCTGAGGATGGCGATGCTTCCCCGTCCCCGAAGGAACGATTCGAGTGACGATTTGCCCTGCAATCGAAGCCATCGCATAAAATTGGCGGAAACAGGTGCGGGCATGGGCATGCTCCTCCCGAAAAGCACTCGGTACGCAATACTTAATGCCTACGGACGCGATCAAGGTTAGCCGCCATGCTGGGTAGGACAAACTGGCAAAACTTACAGTTCATTTCAGGGGAGAGAGGGTTTAAGAAGGCCCCTAATGTCCGAGGAACTCCGGCCTACGCCGACTACGGCTTTACCCATCCAAACGCTGATCAGCCCGTTCGTGCGCTTCGCCCGGATGGAGGCGGCCAGCGGTATTCTGCTTCTGGCTTCCACGGTTGCTGCCCTCGTTTGGGCCAACTCGCCCTGGGAACAGAGCTACCATGACCTTTGGAATGCGCAAATCCCTGCAGGCTTTGGCCGGTTCGTCCTATCCGAGAGCCGTCATCAATGGATTAACGACGGGCTCATGTCCATCTTCTTCTTTCTGGTCGGGCTCGAAATCAAGCGCGAAGTGCTGATCGGAGAATTGTCGTCGTTGCGACAAGCAGCATTTCCCTTCCTGGCAGCCGTAGGCGGCACCATAGTTCCCGCCCTTTTCTATCTATCTGTTACCCACGGTAGCCCTGCAGAAAAAGGGTGGGGCATTCCGATGGCGACCGACATCGCCTTTGCGCTCGGCGTGCTCGCTCTGCTTGGCAGTCGCGTACCGGTCTCCCTGAAGATTTTTGTCACGGCCCTGGCCATTGTGGACGACATCATCGCGGTCCTGGTGATCGCTCTTTTCTATACCGATCGAATTCAGCTCGTCAGTCTCGGCATCGCTCTGGCGGGTGTGGCTTTGTGCTTCGGGATCAGCCTCTTGGGCGTTAACAAGCCGGCCATCTATGCCGCCATCGGAGTTTGCATATGGTTCGCCGTACTGAAGTCGGGGGTACATGCAACCGTAGCCGGCGTGCTGCTGGCGTTCACCATCCCGGCCCGAACCTACATCGATCGCGACGTTTTTCTCAAGCGAGGGCGCTGGCTGCTCGATCAATTTGAACACGCGCCCGAGAACTCCTTCGAATCCCACGCAGCCATTCACACGCTCGAAGCCCAATGCGAGTTGATCGAATCGCCCTTGCACCGCATTGAGCACTATCTTCAGCCGTGGGTCAGCTTCTTGGTAATGCCGCTCTTTGCCTTCGCCAATGCAGGCGTCCGGTTATGGGGAAATGCATTGTCGGCGACTCGCCACCCGGTCAGCCTGGGCGTGGCCCTCGGGTTATTTATCGGCAAGCCCTTGGGAATATGGCTGTTCGCCTGGATGTCGGTAAAAGTCGGCTTGGCAGCAGCGCCCGCCGAACTGTCCTGGAGAACGATCCTCGGAGGAAGTTGGCTATGCGGAATCGGCTTCACCATGTCCTTGTTCATCGCCACCCTGGCCTTCGG
>DASPTQ010000024.1:0-26125 GCA_035623335.1 Terriglobales bacterium | reverse complement strand
GTATGGCCAGTGCCAGACCTCATTTGCCTCGGGATCATAGGTATTTGAAACCGGTCGGTGCAGCAATGTGGTCTTGCAGCGTGGACATAGTACACCGTGGCACAAACAGGTCACGCTGATTTTTCCCGTCCGGCTGTAATTTTTGCCCGACAGGTTCTTGGCATCCGTGCTGCCGTTGAACTCACCGCAGACATTGCACCGTACAAACCCCGGCGGAAGCGGAAGCTGGTCATGTATCATGCGGGCCACCAGTGCCGTTTTACAGACGAACGGTAACGACGATAATAGCGCAACGAACTTCCCTCGGTTAAACATGCGATACTCCTCGAACGCCGTTTCCTTTGGGATCAAGCCGTGAGGCACGCTGCCGGATAAAATGTGGTTCGATGAAGGCAGTGGCGATGAAGAAGGGTCAGACCAGAGAGCAGGCACCTGCTTTCAAGGAGATGGGCACTGTTCGCTGTGAGGGTTGCGGCGAGGAGTTCGTTGTTTTTCACGATCCCACTTTCGTGGACAAGGCAGTTGCAGAGCGGCAAGCGCACTGGCTGGAAAAGGTTCTCGCCGAGGAGCACGAACGGGAACGAAAGCACCCGGATCGAATCCAATTGCCGGATTAGGGAAACTGCATGGAATCCGCCGTACTGAACCGATTGAGGGTGTGGCGGGGAAACAGACCACGAACACTAACCCATTGTGGGCGCAATACCGGGAAGCCACACGAGGTCATAAACTGGTTTGTGCTGGACGGTGAAAGGTTCTATATCGGCATCGCGAGCGTGCGATGCAACGACTCACGTAGACTAGCGGAGGTTCACGCTCACAGATGAAGATGATCGAGGTGAAACGACCTCTTCCAGGAATAAACATATTTTCGAAGTCCCCAGCAATGCTGCTTTTCTTTGCCAGCACTGCGGCCCTGTATTTCGAATTAGTCGTCATTCGGTATTTGGCTTCGGAAATTCGTGTCTTTGCCTACCTGAAGAATATGCCGCTGATTGCCAGCTTTTTCGGCATCGGCCTAGGAATGATTCTAGGCCGCCCGACAGAGCGACTGCGCCGCACGTGGCCCATTCTGGCTGCGTTGATGTTTCTGCTGGTTGCAAACGCCTGGTCCCTGCATCTGACGCATGTTCCCATGCCAACCTTCGATTATTGGCAATTCACGTTCAAAACCCTTCCAATTTCGCTCGTCACGCTCGTGTATGTATTTGCTGTTCTTTATGTTCTTGCCTTGATTATCGGGTTGTTCACTGTGCTTGGCGGATTCGTCGGCGAGCAATTGGTGGCATTGCCTCGGCTTAAAGCCTACGGAGTAAATTTATTCGGCAGTTTGGTAGGAGTCGCACTCTTCACGTTTCTCTCGTTCCTCCACACGCCGCCGTGGGTTTGGTTGACAGTGGGCTTCCTCGCTGTTTCGCCTTTTTTCATGCGTGATATTCGCTCGCAAGTGATTTTGTTTCTCGTGATTGTCGGGTAGCTGTGTCGCAACCGGTAGCCATATGGTCGCCTTATTATCGGATCGCGGTAAAGGAGTTGCCGCCCGTGCCAGGATGGTCAAAGCCTGCCGGATACGTGCTGGGCGTCGACTACGATTATTTTCAAAAAGTGGTGGATCTCTCGCCTGAGTTTATAACTAGTAATTCGGGCGCGAAGATCAACCGAGAGGCGCTGCCTCATTACGAGTTGCCGTATCGGCTTTTCTCCGGGCCGTTGCAAAATGTTCTCATCGTTGGGTCGGGTACAGGTAATGATGTTGCTGCCGCACTCCGACACGGGGCTGGTCATGTGGATGCAGTAGAGATCGATCCGCTCATCTTGGAACTGGGACGACGGCTCCATCCTGAACATCCCTATGCCTCCTCCCGCGTGACTGCATATAACGACGATGCCCGCGCATTCTTCCGGAAGACGAAACAGACATATGACCTGATTGTCTTCGGATATCTCGACTCGCATACTATGCTCAGCGCCTACTCATCGGTACGACTCGAGAACAGCGTCTACACTGTGCAGAGCTTGCAGGAAGCGAAGCGTCTGTTGCGCCCCGGAGGCACCATGGTGCTTGCCTTCGCATCCGGCCGATCCTTCGTCACTACCAGGCTGTATCGGATGCTGAGTGTTGTTTTTGGCGTGCCTCCTCTAACCTATTGGACGGGACGTTGAGATCATAGCCTACTCCTTGGAGAAACGATATAACGGCGAAAGTTTACACTCTCTGACGGCGATCAAATCAAAATGAGCGAATGATAGCGCGTACAGGCTATTGTGTCATTGCAGCTTCGCGTACTCGTCTTTGCGCTGCTTCAGGCGGCGACATTGGCTGGTATTTCTCGGCACTGTATCAGTCACCTGCCCTACTGCCGCTTGACCACGCCTCCCACAACACGTCGAATGAGTCACCGTCGAAAACCGAAGCAAACGCGCTCCTGGCAAATAAATTCTTTACGCGCTGCTTGGGATTGGCAATCTTCAGATCGCAATTTGTTCTTCTCGCATGCATATAAACACTAACAAGCGCCCCAAGACCGGCACTATCGATGAAGTCGACATTTGTTAAGTCTAGTACCACGCGCTTGTCCCCACCGACCAGATCGCGAAGAGTGCTTTCCAGCATGGCTGACGTAGTTGACGTAATTCGACCGGTCGCCCGCATAGTTGTTTCTGATGGCTTCTTTTCCGATTCGAGTTTCAATTCCGCAGCAGGAATAACTGGGTCAGAAGCCATGACATATCTCTCCTTTGTTGAAATGCTAGGCCCGCCGTTTCCCCAAGCTGAACCAGGCTCTGTGTCAGTGTTGAACATCGCTCTCTGTGCAAACGAAGTTCGCGGCGTCGTTGGTATCTCCAGTGCCTTTGTACTTAGCGATCTGCGGATAGGGACAAAGCGGACGTGTCATTTTGACGCCCTGTGCCGGATCTAAGTCATTTACGAATTTTGTTGCGATGATTGAACCCGGCGCAACGCTGCTTTCTACCCAATGCTCCAAACCAGTGAAGATGTTATGTTCCGGGTCGGTTGCTATCGGGACCTGCTGAGGGTTTCCGCCAAGTGCGGAGGGATCAAACTGTCCGAAAAAGTTAGGGCCGGGACCGCCGTAGCAGTGTTGCATGCCTGGAGCCATATAGAGTCGAACGAAACCTTCTGTCTCATGCAATCCCAACTTAGCAGCAACGCTGTCGTAATAATTTGTTGTCGTGAGAGGCGGAACAACCGGCTCACTCCACCCGCTATACAGGATGAGTTTGCCGCCACGTGCCTGAAACGACCTTATATCTGGATCGCTCGCATCAAGGCCTCTTGCGGTTTTCGCGTCCGCAATCTGAATGGCACGCTCCACACCGACTGTTCGATAGTCCCAAGCCGGGTTGTCGAACACCAGGTTCTTGAGATAAGCATCGCCGTAGTCAAAGAGGCCACTTTGGCCGGGACCGGGGCCTGTAATCCAGCCCTTCCAGCCCTCTTCGCCCTGCTCGCCTCCCGGCAAATAGCCGGGGAGAATTTGATCGCCTTTGGAGTTTCGAAGTCCGGCATAAATCTTCCTCAGCTGCGCTACCTGCGGCGAAGTCAAGCAACTGTCGGACTCCAGAGCCTTGCAGAGCAGCGTGGAGGGGTCGAAGTGGCATTGCCTAGGATCATTTACGATACCGTCCCTGACACCATCCTGAGCATCGCAAGCGGCAAGCACGGCGGTACTGATGGTCGGTATTTTACTGGCAGGGATGTAGCTGTCGGGGGATGTGAGCCCCGGCACCTGAGTATTGTAGAAAAGCGCCGTCAGTAGCGTCCACGGGATGTCGGGTGCTCCAGCGAGGATCCCGTCATAATCTTCAGGGAAACGCTGGGCTTCCATCAATCCCGCACGGCCGCCGTTCGAGCAACCTTCAAAAAACGACCAACGCGGCGCCTCGCCATAGAAAGCTTGGATGATCCTCTTGGCCCTAAGAGTGGAGTCGTGAATGGCTCGATAGCCCCAGTCGATAACCTTCTCAGGATGTTTGAGTGCCCACTTGGCGTCATCAAAGTCCCCTCGGTGCCCCGTATCTGTGGATGCCGTGGCATAACCGTTCCGAGCCGCCGCCGCCATATCGCCGAAATTGATCGACCCACCAAAACCGGCGTTCCCAACGCCGCGGAACTTTCTGTTCCATCTAGAACTTGGCATCCACACTTCGAATCGAATATCTGAGTCCGCGGTTGGCTTAATTGTGCCTTCCACCCGGCAGAAGGCGGGCAGGTTCGGGATAGGATCTGAACCGGACGGCGTGAAGCTTCCAGCGGCGATGGATTGCGTCGAAATAATGGTGGTGTCTGGCAGCTTAAGGCTAGCTATGCTCTCGCAGGACACAGCGGACTTCTTGCCAGCCAACCCTGCAGCCGTGACCCATCCCTTCGGTGTGAATGATTGACTCGTATTCAGGGACTCAATGCTCCTGCGAGAGCCAACACCAAGGGCACGCTCGCGCACACCGAAAACGTTCATCACGAACAATGCTGCTGCGACCACCACCGATATAATGGCTGAAGTCCCGAGGACTTCGATCTTGTGTCGCTGCACGAATCTGGAAGCCCTATAAGCGAGCGTGCTCGGACGCGCTTTCACCGGCAGATGTTGCAGGTGTCGTGTAATGTCTTCCAAGAATTCAGCGACTGAGCGATAGCGCCGCTCCGGTTCTTTCTGAAGCGCCTTGAGCACGATGTTGTCCAGGTCGCCTCGCAAGCGCCGGCGCAGCTTCTCCGGTTGACCTTCGCGCGTTTTGCTCACCAGTTCCGGGGTCTTCGTTATCGGAACACCAGTGGCTGATGTTTCCGTTTCTACCCGGCTCACTGCGGTGCTCGGAGTCTCGGGGTCTTGCTCACAGATCGCTCGTTCCACATCGGCCGGAGTGTGCTGTGTCAGCCTATACGGGCGATGTCCAGTCAGTAACTCGTACAGCACCACACCAAGCGAATAAATATCGGTAGCGGTTGTGATTGATTTCCCGCGCATCTGTTCCGGGCTGGCATAGGCGGGGGTCATGCAGCGCGTGCCGGTTTGGGTGAGCACCAAGCTTTGCGCGGAAGGGTTGGGATTAAGAACTTTGGCAATGCCGAAATCCAGCAGCTTAGGCGTTCCATCACTGGTGACCAGAATGTTGCATGGCTTAAGGTCGCGGTGGACAACTGATTTTTGATGAGCGTACTGCACCGCCTCACACACCTTTGAGAATAGGCGAAGGCGCTCGTCGATACGCAGTTTGTGGCGGTCGCAGTAATCATCTATCGGAATACCTTCTACATAGTCCATCACTAGAAAGGGCAGGCCTTCAGGGGTGCTACCCCCATCGAGCAGCTTGACGACATTCGGATGATCCAAGCCAGCCAGGGTCTGGCGTTCATTACGGAAGCGGCTCAATAGCTCATGCCGATCCGATCCCAGCTGGACCAGCTTGATAGCCACCTCCTTCCGATATGCATCGTCAGCGCGCACCGCAAGAAACACCGCAGCCATACCGCCCTGCCCGATTCGCTTCACAAGCTTGTATGCTCCGAGAAGACGCCCCACCATTGGGTCTTCTACCTCGAGGCTAGTGGCCGTCGCGAACTCTGCAGGGTCTGACCTGGAGGCGGAGGATTCTTCCACGGTATGGGCATCCGATAAACTGCCGACGGCTGGATCATCTAGGAAGTTGCCGGCTTGCTGATAGTTGAGCAGTAGCTGTTCAATCTGTCGTCGCAAGGTTTCGTCGTGGCAGTTTTGGGTAAGGAAGGCTGGCCGCTCAGACGGCTTTAAGTCGAGGGCTACCTCGAACAGTTCTTTTGCTCTTTCCCAGTTGTCGGGATCAAAGTTCATGTGGAAACGGCACCTTACTAGCTTACGCGACAGCTACGCAAGAAAGCGGACATAGAACGTAGCACGCAATCAAGGCGACCAGCTTCATCGCGAGCGTGCAGTGTCCGTATGTTTTTGATTCAGGTGGCCATAAAGCCACGCCTTCGCAACCTTCAATTCACGTGCCACGGTCTTGGAGGCGACACCAACTACGTCCGCGATTTCCTCGATCGTCAGACCACCAAAATAGCGAAGTTCGACAATACGTCCTTGGCGGGGGTCGAGCTTCTCCAACCTGGAGAGTGATTCGTTCACCGCGAGCACTTCACCCGTGCGATCGGGAGAGACAAGGACGACCTCATCGAAAGCGAGCTTCTGCTGTTTGCCGCCGCGCCGGATTCGCTGTTGTGTGCGGGCGTAATCCACCAGAATGCGACGCATTACTTGGGATGCGACGGCAAAAAACTGGGCGCGATTCTGCCACTTGGCATTTCGCTGTTCCGCAAGTCTTAGGTAAGCCTCGTGGACCAGCGCTGTCGCCTGCAGAGTGTGAAAAGGACGCTCGTGCCGAAGGCGACGAGTTGCTAACCGCCGGAGTTCGTCGTAGACAAGCGGAACAAGCCGGTCGGCAGCGTCCTGGTCGCCTTCTGCCAGCCTGTTGAGAAGGGATGTCACTTCTGCGGGTGAAGAGTCCATCGGCTTCCTCCGATGCCCAACCCCACAACGGCCATTCTACTCCTGTTTTCAATGGCTTAAGGAAACTTTGGCCAAGAATGTCCCTTTTTCGTCGAAAACGTCGCGTAAACGGTCATATGTGCCAAGAGGGGACTTCAGAGGTGGAAGCGAGGGACCCGCTTCAGACTAACGCCTCTGGAGGGCATCGGCAAAACCACAATCAGGAGGAGAGTTATGAAACGCAACTATTGTATGTCATTTATTGGAACTTTCCGCGTTGTGGTTGGGGGCCTGCTGTTTTCACTGGCGATTGCCAGCGTCGCTGTTCCGCAGAATCCCGTTCCCCTAATTAACGAGCCCCTCGTGCCTGACGCTGCCAAGCCAGGCGGGCCCGGATTCACTTTAATGGTAAATGGAACGGGTTTTGTGTTCGGTTCAGCAGTGTACTGGAACGGGCGCAAACGTGTGACTACGTTCGTCAGTAGCTCACGGTTGACTGCGATCATCCTTTCTTCCGACATTGCCAAGGCGAACACGGGTGCGGTGACTGTGCTCAATCCAGGTCCCGGTGGCGGCAGTTCGAATGTGGCTTTCTTGCAAGTCAACATTGCTACCCCTGCAATCGTAGTGGCCGCACCGAGTTTCCGTGCCGGGGCAAGCCCCGCCTCAGTCGTGGCTGGAGATTTTAACGGTGACGGCCGATTGGACATGGCGGTAGCGAATAGCGCCAGCGCCAACATTAGCATACTGTTGGGCGCAGGCCGCGGGGAGTTCATGGCACCTACCAACTACAGCTTGGCATACGGATCTCACCACCCAAATTCGTTAGCAGTGGGGGACTTCAACCGGGACGGGAAGTTGGATTTAGTAGTTGCTAACGGCGGCAGCAATGACGTGAATATATTCCTGGGTAACGGGGATGGAACATTCCAGGCGCCCCAAGCGTTCGTTACCAATTCGGACCTTGATGACGTCGAGCCCTCGTCCGTCGCAGTGGGGGATTTCGACCACGATGGCAACCTGGACTTGGCCGTCGCGAACCCGGGTGGCCTCAGTGTCCTCTTAGGCAACGGGGATGGAACGTTTAAACCCTTCGTATCCTACGCCGCCGCATCCACGCCCGTCTGGGTCGCAACAGGCGATTTCAATCGTGACGGCAAACTGGACCTAGCCGTGGCAAACGAAGGCAGCAATACCGTGAGTGTGCTCTTGGGTAACGGGGATGGCACTTTCAGGGCACCCGTCGATTACAACGCAGGAACACAACCTGCGTCTGTGGCGATTGCAGATCTCAACGGCGACGGCAAGCTTGATTTGGCAGTCGCAAACCATGGCAGCAACAACATCAGTGTCCTCCTGGGAAACGGGAACGGAACATTTCAAGCGTCTGTGGCATACAGAGCTGGGTCAGGCCCAACAATGGTGGCGGTGGGAGATTTCAACGGTGACGGCAAGCCGGACCTGATGGTTGCGAACAATGCCATAAACGGTGGCACCCCCGGTGTGAGCGTGCTCCTCGGTAAAGGCAACGGAACGTTCCCAACCGCGGTGGATTACACCAGCGGAGTACAGCCCCAATGGGTCACAGCGGTGGACCTCGATAGCGACGGCAGGCTGGACCTGGCTGTGGCAGACATGGGATCTTCTAGCTCGCAGATTTTGACTCTGGGTGCCAGTGCGACTTTCGGCGATCAGGTCGTGGCCGTACCTAGCCCCATACAGTCTGTCACCCTGACTAACTATGGCACATCCCCACTCACCGGCACGAGCGTCAGCGTCATGGGGTTGAACGCTGGCGACTTTTCCCAGACTAACACCTGTGGACCTTCAATCGCACCAAAGGGGAGCTGCACAATCGACCTGACCTTCACACCTGCGAAAACTGGACTCCGCACCGCTACGCTGTCGGTTTCCGACAGTGCCCCCGGCAGCCCACAAACAATGAGTTTAACGGGGACAGGAACAGTGGTGGACCTAACTCCCCACAGCCTCAACTTTGGTTCCGTGCAGAAAAACCAGTCCAAAACATTGAGCACGCAGCTGACCAACACAAGCAGCACCACGTTAAACATCACCGGCATCACGATTGTCGGGAGCGGCCCCTTCTCGCAAACCAATGATTGCCGATCGAGTGTAGCTGCAGGTAAGTTCTGTACGATCAGAGTCACCTTCAAACCGGAGTCATCGGAGTCGTTCACCAGCGCAGTCTCAATCAGTGACAATGGTGGCGGCAGCCCACAGCAGGTGCCCTTGTCCGGGGCGGGGCTAAAGCGTCTGTTAAGCAAAGAGGCGCAGGCTGCGTTAGCTACGAACCAGCTGGCAAGCGTGCCCAAGCCCACCGGTCTCAGCCCGGTCGGGACCCGCGTAATGGACCTGGTTGACACCACACGCGACGATCCATTCGAAGCCAATGGGACCAAACGAGAGCTGTTGCTGCGCTTCTGGTATCCGGCGTCTTTCAATCGGGACTGCGATCCAGCGGAATATACCTCTGCCAAGGTCTGGAGCTATTTCTCACAGCTCGCCGCAATTCCGCTGCCCGAGGTCACAACGAACAGTTGCCTGGATGCTCCTGTGTCGGACGGTCCCCATCCTGTGGTAATGTTCACGCCTGGCTATACCGCCACGTTCACCGATTACAGCTTCATCTTTGAAGACCTCGCCAGCCGAGGTTATGTCGTTGCCTCAGTGGACCACACGTATGAGGCGACCGCCGTGGAATTTCCCGATGGAAGATTTGTCAAGTCACTTCTTGGAAGCCATCTGGCCCAAGACACAGCGCTCGGCGACAGGCAAACGCTCCCGATGGCTGTGTCGGTGCGCTTAGACGACCTAAAGTTTGTGGCGGACGAACTGGAACGACTGAATGCCGAGAACGGCAGCCCGTTCACAGGCAAGTTGGATATGAGCCGGGTTGCGGTTGCGGGCCACTCACTCGGCGGAGTGACAGCACTTCTGGGCGTGGAACGAGACGCACGCTTCAAGGCGGGCGTCATCATTGACGGCTGGCCCGGCTCTTTGACTAAACCAACGAAGACGCCCGTCCTTATTCTGGCTGCGGGGCATGAGCAGTGGAGCGACGATGAGTGCCGGCTCTGGGAGCAGTTACGCGGTTCTCGCTTCGCTGTGGATCTCAAGGGCTCTGAGCACGTCACGCCGACAGATGCTACATGGCTGGCGAAAGGCGCAATAAAGACGGGCACTATGGGCCCGGAGAAAACCATCGTGGCGGTACGAGATTATATCGCCGCGTTTCTCGACCAGAATCTACTTGGCGCACCGGCGAATCGTTTGTTGACCGGACCATCAGCGGACTACCCAGATGCAGAGGTGACCCCGCAGGGACAGGCCCTATGCCATGAGCCCTAGAGTCGCTTAATGGATGTGGCACTAATAGGCTGCGATGTTGCGGGTGCAGACCGCGGTTGGCACTTGTTCCTATAGAGAGGTAAGCGAAGGAGGAAAGTCATGAAACTCAGATGTGTGGTTAGCTGCATCCTGCTTTTGGTTCTGTTCCTGTCGCTCGCTCCAGCCGCGATTGCCAGCACCACATGGTACGTGAATGGAGTGAGCGGGAGCGATACCAACACCTGCTTATCAGCTGAGACCGCGTGCAAGACCATCGGCCATGCGATCTCACTCGCTTCTTCCGGTGATTCCATCGTTGTCGCGGCGGCGACCTATAAGGAACGTCTCGCCATCGGCAAAAGCCTGACCATTCTCGGTTCCGGCGCCACGACAACCATTATCGATGGTGGAGGCGTTGCGACTGTTGTCACAATTTCCAGTAGCAGCGCCAATATCACGCTTTCAGAATTCACCATCCGTAATGGCAATAGTCCGTCCGGCACCGGTGGTGGCATCAATAATTCCGGAAATCTCATAGTAAACGGCAGCATACTGAGCAAAAATAGCGCGCAATGGGGTGGCGGCATCTCCAACAGTGGCACTCTAACAATCAGCAATTGCACCCTGACCAGCAACGCTGCTAAAGGGAGGGGATTTAGCCCGGCCAAAGGCGGCGGCATCTACAATGTGGGAAAGTTGACGATCAACAAAAGTACTCTGAACAAAAACGTAGCGTATAGCGGGGTGGGAGGCGCCGGCGGCGGCATCTTTAGCGCAGGCACGGCGATGATGGTCACCAATAGTACAATCGCCGGGAATAGCACAGCGGGTGCCGGGGGCGGCATCCTCAGTGGGCGACAGCTGACCATCAACAACAGCACCATCAGCGGGAATAGCGGCGGTTTGCCAAGCGGGATCTACTCCCCTGTTGCTTCAGCTACGCTCCGGAATAGCATTGTTGCCAACAATTCGGGGGGCAACTGCGCAGCTACTATCACCTCGAAAGGCTACAACCTGAGCAGCGATGGCTCCTGCAATTTCAACGGACCCGGTGATATGAACAACATCAACCCTATGCTGGGCCCCCTCAAGAACAACGGCGGCCCGACACAGACGCAGGCTCTTCTTCCTGGCAGCCCGGCGATTGATGCGGGCAACCCGAGTGGCTGCACTGATGGCCAGGGTCATTTACTAAAGACGGATCAGCGTGGCATGCCGCGCCCTGACAAGGAGGACAGAACCGGCTGTGACATGGGAGCGTATGAACGTCAAAGCGACTAGCTCAAAGGCCGATGGCGCATCGAATTCCTAAAGTCACTGCAGGTGCTTCCGCTGGGCTCGAAATCGTTCGTCGTTGATGAGCACCAGCCCGGCTACTCTCAAGAATGGTTGGAAGAGCTCTCACCAGCGTGTCGAAACCATGCTCTGGAGTGAAAGCATCAGCCGACCCGAAGAACTTTTCGATGCTTACCGCTATGTTGTCGTTCGGGTCCACACGCCGAACCCATCCTCGCGGCAAGCATCAACCAGCATGCTGATGTGGGCGTTAAGATCACGTGAGGCAAACTCTTGAAGGTCGCGGCGTACGTCGCGCAGGTCCGAGGATGCAAGGCTGCCAGAAGCCAGTAGCTTCAGGAGACCTACATTACGTTCTCTCAGCTTTGACAAGTAGAGCTCGTGTGGCACTCTATCGCTTTTAGTGCCGTTGCATTTCTGGCAAGCAAGGACAAGATTCCAAATTCGATCTTCCAGCACAAAAGACCACGGTATTACATGTTCGACATCTAGCGGAAGGTCGGCCGCTGCGCAGTAGAAGCATTGCTCCTGGCATTGTGAAAGGAACTTCCTGTATCGGTGCTGCTTCCGTTCAAAAGGAACGCCTGCAATCTTTTCATAGAGCCGCGGTGCAGTGGTGAACTGTTCCGTGAATCGAACCCACCCTCCCCAAAAAACAAGGGGGACCCCCGAGTTACTCCTGCCCTGTGCGTGCACATGTGCACACCCACTGACTTCACCGAACATCCTGTGAGTCTGAAGCGGGGTTCGCTGCTTCCAAAGCCCTCCGGGACGGTGCCAATCGTCACACTATGGATGCCGCGGAAATCATGACTCCAAGGTTTTTGCAGGCTTGAGGAAAGATTGCGGTCAGTTTTTCCACAGAAGCCATTCCCCAATAGCACGTTGGGGCCATTGCCGTGCTTCTTGGCACGATTTAATTGATTATCCATCCTGATATTTCAACCTCCCCTAAGGTTGCTGTAGTCCCAGGTCCGAAAAGCTCAGAAAGCGATTGACGACTTCCGGAGTACCCCATGTGGTCAGGTAGGTGTCCCAGGAGGTAGGTGGCGAAGGCGATCCTCTTAAGGACCATCTCACGGCAGTAGTGATCACGGTCACTGAATTTCTGCAAGCAACCCGGTCCATCGTCCCCAGAGGTGCTGTAGTCCCAGGGTTCCAAGGGTCCCACGAAAGTGATCGCCATTCTGGAGGACCCCATGTGGCGAGAGTGGCCTCACTCTAAAAAACCAGCGGTCGTTCCTGATTTTCTGTTGAGGAGGGTCTCCGGTGATAAAGCTGGCGATTCGAAATCGCCTCTGTGGGTAGTGTCTTTTTGTACGCACCGGAGCGGGGCTTCCCGATCCCCAACCATTCGCGGGTTGGCAGAGGGGCAAGGAGGCGCAGCCGATTGGTTGAGGGGACTGTCAATGCGGGTATGACCGGTAAGGAGACGGTAATTTGGCGCGATAGGTTGGAGATGTAGGAGGCCGCAGATGCTGTCGCTGGTCGCGCTGCTTTCCATCATTGTGGTGTTTCTTCTGATTGAGCTGAATCGGGACACTGAGTTGGATGATTTCGCAAAACGGATGATTCAGTTCCATGAAGGAATCGAACTGGAAAACGAGGTCATGCGCTGGCTACTGTCTCATCCCAAAAAACCGATCTCGGCTAATCAACTGGGAAAGGAGCTAAGCCGTCCGGTAGATCACATCCGCTCGGCATTAGAGCGATTGGGTGTAGCGGAGACTCCTGCAGTTGCAAGAGCAAAGGATGAAGTGGGGAAACCTGTCGCAAATTCAGGTTCGAATTCTTCTCGGCAGGTGGAGAACGTTTCCTGTGGAGACTGTCTAGGTGAAACTCGAGTCCATTAATTGGGTTTTGAAGCCAGCAGTTAAACAGTTTGGAACGGATTCCATGTTTTGGCAGCAGAATCAAGGTGAAAGTTTGGCTGAATACTCTTTAACACTGGCTCTGATGCTGCTGGTTGTGGTTCTGACGATGAAGGTTATCGGTAGCTTTGCAGCAGACATTTTCAGTACAGTGGCTAGCTCGCTAGAGTGACGTTGAAAGGGTTTTGGGTCTGAGTAAGACACCTATAAATCTATAGATTAGACACCAGCACCGACAACATCTTAGAGGAAAGAAGGCCACCTGAATCCGCCCTGTAGGGCGCTTCGTCATTCAACAGTTAACGCCACCAGCCTTTCCTCCCCCTGAAGGAAAACCCACCTGACTATTTGTCGAGGTTGCCAACGAGAAATTGGATTGTCGTGCGATGCAAAGGATCGGAGGCAAGATCAGGTGACTGGGTGCCAGTTCTGCGGTGGGCAAGTGGCATGGTGTGAGATTTGTGAAGTCGAGCACTGTGTCGAGTGTTTGGAAGTCAAGGAAGATGAGGAGATAAGAAAATGAAAAGAGGCATTTTTGCAGTAGCATTCTGTTTGTTGCTGTCAACTCTAGCGTTGGGCCAAACGGTGAGATTGCTAACCAAAGAGGACTGGATAAAACGTCATCCCAATCAATCTGTTCCAAATAGGATGAATGCCGACACTGCCACTACAACTACAGATCTGTCTCGAGTTCGAATCGGTACATTTGAGTCCTTTATAATTCCAACGAATGACTGGGGAGGTTACTGGGGTAGCGGTGCTCCAGTTCCACCAGATGGCTCATCTTATTATGACTTTTGGTGGTTTAACTATTGTGACTTCTATCCTCCAGAGACCTGCTACTACTACACCGGACCTATTACATTCTCGGGTGTGGGTGTCTATGCCAATGGCACATCCCTTAGTTACGCTACACCATTCACTACCGGACCACCATATATTGGCATTGAATTCGGTGCTGGTCCTAACAGTGGCTTCCCTGCCAATAATCTGAGCAACTGTAATCCGCTTAAACCTCAGGGGAAATGGAAAATTATTGCCCAGGACCAGTATTACGCCATTCGGAGCAGTTGCATCTCTATTGCCCTGCAGTTGGTTTCGAGTGGACCCACCAACACTTTTACCTTGTTGAATGGTGACAGTTATAGAGCCTATGGGGTCATAAATAGTTTTCTTACTCCCGAGTTAGGCCACCGGGATGTTTATACCTATTGCGATGTTAACAGTGGGTGTTATGGTTCGTGGGTTCCTATATACGCCAATAAGAAGGTTGACAAATGAGGAAAATCTACTCTGTCCACACCCAGCGCGATGGAGAGTGGGTTGTCAGGAATAAGGTTGGCAAGCTTGTCTCCAAGCATGGCGATGACCTGGGAGCCGCACTCAAGGCAGCGACAAATTCTCAGTGATTTACTGCGGAAGCTTGCCCAGGTGCAGCGATCACCACATCGAGGATGTATGAGGATCATGAATCGGCATGATCTCCAGTACACCTTGGAGAAGCATGGGATCAGGTGAAATTGCAACTGTTCACCGGAAACCACGATAATGGTTCAAATAGAAACCCTTGGCCTCACGAGCAACTTGTTGATGTCGACACCTAGCGCACTGATACGAGTTCCGGAATGGGGTTCGTAAGAAATGCCCACCGCTTAGCAAAGTGCGAATCCACTGAAACAGAAATTGTTGTTCTAAATGCTCGGGAACCAGCTACTTAGGACCTTAATTGGTGCCGAAATTCAGCCGACTTCTTACGGCTTACCCACACTGGGTTCAACCGGGGTGGAGGTTGTATCGTTGCCCGATATAATACACGTTTATGACTATGACACAGAAGACATCAGCCAAGCGTCTGGCTAGTGCGAGGGAGAACGGTAGCGAGGGCGGCCGTGAACGAGCCAAACGTTATTCCGGAGATGTGTTATCTGAATGGGCATCGCGTGGAGGTCAGGCTCTGCTTCACAAGTTCGGACCGGATTATTTCGTCAACCTGCGCAAACGGCGAAAGAATTATCCAAAATACAGCGAATCCCCAGTGATCAGGCCCAATTGGCGAGCGAGAATTGCTTGGGAGAATGGCCAAAAGGGCGGACTGGTACGGGCCGCACTTTACAGCTATACGCACTTCAGGGAATGGGGGAGACTGGGTGGGATTGAGACCTGGTGCCGTTATGGGAGCACATTCTACCGCCAGATCAGGAGAAAGCGGAAATATTACCAGAAGAACTATTTCACGCGGAAAACCAAATTGCGGATGTTAAGGAAATGCGAGCAGGAGGCTCGGAAGGCAAGAGGCTCACCGATTGCCGGCCTTTGGAAAGCTATGGCCGAGGAACTGGCCAAGCAGCTTGCCCGACGATGACACAGGTGACGGATTGTTTGATCGGGACAATCGGGATCATCGGATCACCGACACAATGAAAAAACTTGGCTTCGTCAGAGGTCACATTTTCCCCACAAATTTCCCCACAAAACTGAACCATTTAGGCAAGCATTGCAGGAATTAGCAGCAGCAACCACGAAAGAGCAGAATTTGCGAATATCAAGCGAAGCGTTTGCTAGTAAGGAACTTAAACGCTACTCCTGCGATCTGTGGCATCATCCTGCTTGAAGAGTGGAGTATTCTTTTAAGGCATGGGTCGCAGGTTCGAATCCTGCCGCGCTCATCATTAACTCGCTAGAGAGTGATCAAGCGGAACAACGCAATTCCGATTTTCGGATCCTTCCCAAGCGGCTTGCATGCGGCTCCTAAAGTCGGGGATTCACGGTTATCGACAAAGAATATCCCGCTTGAAGGAGCTCGGGCCCTACTGGCTCGAGTGCCGGACTGCCCAAGGGCCTGTTCACCAAGCCCGGCGCATGAGGCCGAACTATGCCAGAAGGCATAAAGGCGCATGCGAGCAACCCGAGATAGGCTCTCCTTTCGTTACCGCGTGAGCTGGTCGATTTGCACGTGATACGGCTCCAACAGGCTGCCGGTGGCATGGTCGACGGCGGTAATGGCGAGTTGGTAGCTTACCTGCGACTGTAACAATGCCTGTTCGGCCTGCGCCAGCTCCGTCTGCGCCTCTAGCACAAAGAAGACGGTGCCTTCACCCAGCTCGTACTTGCGTTGCTCGGCAGCAACGTTCTTCTGAGCAAGGTCGACGGCCGTGCGGTTCGCTGCTAGAGTGAGCTTTGCCAATTCCAGCTGATGTACGGCGTTGCTGACTTCGAGCGTGATTTGCTCGCGGATCTTCCTTTCCGAGTACAAATCGTTGCGCCGAGCCACCAACGCAGCTCCTAAATCGGCTTGCGCGCCTCGATTCTTGATCGGTAGATTCAAGGTCAACGTTGCGCCATAGCCGGGGTATCCAAAAGCAAACAGTTGACTGAACGATGTCCCCAATCCGCCCTGAGCGATCAATTGCCCGGTGGTCAGGTTGTATTGGTCGCCACCCAGGCCTTGCGCTTGGTAAAAGCCGGTCAGAGACAAGTCTGCTTGAAGATGGTTGTGCGCCAGCTGCAAGTTAGTATCGTCGTTGGCCAGCGCGTAGCGCGCGGCGTCCAACTCCGGGCGATGCTCGAGTGCCTGCTCCAGAGCCGTCGCCGAGTCAATGGTGCGAAGCTCACCTTCCGCCTCTGCCGGCTCGGTCAGTTCCAGATCGAGGGCGTGAAAATACGAATCCTGATTTGCGCCGATCAGCATGCGCAGGCCATCCTCTCGTTGTTTCAGGTCGTACTCGCCCTGAATGACCTGCACCCGGCGAGAAGCTACTTCCGACTCGGAGCGATAAATATTCAGCGGCGGCAGCGCCCCCAGCTCCAAGGCCCGCTTGTCGCGCTGATAGCTGGCCTGCGCGGAGTCAAGCGATTTCTGTTGAACTGCCAGATTGCCCCGCGCCTGCACTACCGTCCAATATTGCGCGACAACCTGCAGGACGGCATCGTTCACTTGCGCTGCAAAGCTGGCTCTTGATTGCTGTAGGTTTCGCCGTGCTATCACGATGGGAGCACGATTGGCAAACCGGCCGCGGTTGCGCAACAACGGCTGGGTGAACTGCAGGTTCCAGGTGGACGTGAAATAAGGATTGAAATAGTAGAAACCGCTGTTGGTGGAAGACTTTATGCTTCCCAGGCCAACCTGAATATTTGTACCCGTCGGGAAGGTCTGGCTGAACGTCAGTTGTCCGGACTGCGTAAGCACGTTTTGGGTGGCATTCGCTGACACGCCGACACCTTGCAATTGACTATAACCAGGATAGGAATAGCGATTTCCAAACAAAATCGCTGTCAACAATGGATCGAACGGTTGATGGTTGCGCAACAGGTTGAATTTCTGATTCTCCACCTGCGTCTCGTCGACGCGGATGTCACTGTTGTTCTCGAGGGCGAGAAAAATTGCGTCCCGCAAGCTAAGACGAAGCTTGCCCTCCACCACATAAGCCCGCATGTCCTCAGGTGCCGCCAGCTTACCCGAGAGCACACGCGGCGTGATCAGTTGTCCATAACTGTCCCCGTTCTGCGCTGCGCATGTCAGGACAGGAAGCAGCAGCATACCCGCCACGAACCAGAAAACCCTGCCCTTGGGGAAGTTCGGCCAACACCTTAGACCGCAGAAATCGCCAATGCAAACCGCAGAGGACTGAGACACTGCGGTACTTGGGAAGCCAGTGTCGACTCGCATTTCGTACCTCCAGCAGATTAACTGTGAAGCGACATTTGCCAACGCAAGACAGAAGCTCTTATTCGTAGTGGATCGCCTCTACCGGGTCGAGGCGGGCCGCTTTCACGGCAGGATAAATACCGAACACTAATCCCACGGTGATCGACACTGCAAAAGCCAGAACGATGGAACTCACGGTCACGATTGTGGACCAACCCGCCAGCCACGCGATGAGGCGTGACATGAAAAAACCGAAACCAATCCCTAAAGTCCCGCCTACGAACGAAATCATCGTGGCCTCGATCACAAACTGGCGAACGATGTCGGACTGCCGTGCACCCACCGCACGCCGAACCCCGATCTCGCGCGTGCGCTCGAGAATGCTGGCCAGCATGATATTCATAATGCCAATGCCGCCTACCAGCAGTGAAATGGACGCGATCGCAACCATAACAGCATTGAACAGGCGCTCCGTCCGTTTCTGTTCCGCCAAGAGTTCCGCCGGCACGATCAAACTGAAATCCCCCGCAGAATGATGGGAATTGTTCAGCACGGCGCGCACTACCTCGGCGGCCGTGGGAATATCGGCATCAGGCTGCAGGTTCAGGTAAATGCCGTCGATTTCGTCGCGCACGTCGCTGTAGGTATTTTCCAGGCGCAGCAGGGCAGCTCTGAGCGGAACATAAATAATGTTGTTCACGTCCTGCGCCGGTACGCCTGCCACCTCTGTCTGCGAGCTCAATTGCGGTCCTGCAACTCCGATCACTTGAAACCATTGTTCATCGACTTTCACATACTGACGAATCGGATCGACAGAACCGAACAAGCTTGACTTCGCGCCGGCGCCCAGAACGCACACGGGTGCTGCTCGCTCTTCTTCATCGTCATCGAAGAATTTGCCCTCGGCAGGGGAAATGCCCCCAATTCTGGGGTAGCTCGGGGTTACTCCGTACACCACCGGCGCGTCCTGCTGCGGCTTGGGAATAATCTTTGTAGGCGCATACCGCTTGCGCGGAGTCGAGGCTGCAATTCCCGGCACGTCATCCTGGATCACCCGATAATCCTGCAGAGTCAGCCCCGGGGAAATCTTTCGAATCTTGCGGTGCGCTTGCCACTCGGTGGTTTCGTTGGCTTCCACGATCAGGTTATGCACACCCAGTTGCTCGATCAGCGCCAGGACCTTCTGCCTTGCTCCCGCGCCGATGGAGAGCATAGAAACAACCGCTGCCACGCCGAAGATCATGCCCAGCATGGTAAGGAGGGAACGCAACCGATGCAGCAAGAGATTCTCGAAACCTAGCCGCAGATCGGGAATCCACTGCTGGTACGTGTGCAGGGCACGGCGGGGGCTTGCGGATGCCACCGTTGGCATTACTGGGTTCCTCCGCTCGCCTTGGTGGCCACCGAGGCAGTACCGCGGTTCTGGACAGTCGCCGTGGGATCGACCAGCGCCACCTCGGCTCCCTCATGTACGCCTGCAATCGCTGCCCGGCTTTCATTCAGTGCCACGATTTTGATCTCTTGCGGGGCATAGTTGCTGCCGTTCTTTACGTAAACCAGATGTTTGCCGTCCTTCAAAAACAGTGCTTGTCGCGGGAGGTAGACGACATTCTTCTGTCGATCGCCCACAATGACGGCTTGCGCGGTCAGACCCGGCCGCAAACGTGGGTCCCTATCGGTGAGTGAGATGGAAACATCAAACCTGCCGCCGGTGTCTTCATCCCAGACTTGCCGGGTAGAGATTCCCCCCAGAGTGCTGACCACGCCGTGCAAGATACGTCCGGGCAGGGCGTCTAGTTGAATCTCTGCTAGTTGGCCGACTTGGATACGGTCACGGTCCTGGTCACCCACCTTGGCAACAACCTCCATCGTCGATGGATCGATGACCTGAGCAATTGCTCTACCAGGCTGAACCTCATCTCCCACGCGAAAGGATGGCATGGGCATTCCTTCAAACTCGATGTCTCCCCCTTCGTTCCTGTTGATGGAGACGAACCCATTGATAGGCGACACTACGCGCATCTTCTGGATATTCTGCTGTGCCTGATCCATCGACAATCTCGCTTTGTTCTTCTTCTCCAACGCAAGCGCAATCGCAGCCTGGCCAGAGACCGCGTGCGACTCGATGTCTTGTTCGAGCTGGGCCAGCGCCCTTTTGGCTTCGTTGCGGGCGAGCAGGTTCTTCTGTGCGTCGATGGTGCTCTTCAACTCGTTCTGTTGCACGTCGAGTTCCGCCCGCCGAACGTCGTAGCGTGCTTTCAGCAAGGCTACTTTGTCTTGCGCCGCCTGCACGGCTGCATCCGCCTTGGCCTTGGCAATCTCCTGCTCCGCCTGCAGGAGTTCCGAGCGGCTCTGCTCCTGGTTGTAGCGCTGCTCGCTAGGATCGAACTCGATCACGATGTCTCCCTTCTGGACCGCCGTTCCTATCTTCGGGAGATAAGTAATCTGCAGTGCCCCGCCTGCAATCGCGGGCGCACTCAGCGTCATGGTGCTCTTTGCCTGCAACTCTCCATTGGTGTAAACCTTCATCTCCAGGTCTCCGCGTCTGACGACGGCAAAGGCGATCTCACCATCCCCGCGGCCATCGCGTCGGTGCGCCGCTGCAACCATGGCAATGGCAGCAATCAGACACAGGCCGAACCCGATGGCTGCCTTGCTAGGCCAACCCGCCATACTGGGTTTACTCCTTCACGGTTGGATCTTTGAGTGCTGCCAGGTCGCCGGGCCGCAGACCCGTTTGCACCAGAATACGATCGCCACTCCTGCGCTCAACCTCGATCCCCCGCTCGGCAAATTTCGAACCGGTCCAGACGTAAGCCACCGTCTGCCCGGAACGCTCAAAACATGCCTGAGCAGGAATTGAGAGTGCATTTGCGATTCGGTCAACGATGACTGTCAGTTGAGCCGTCATACCCGGTTTCAGCCGTGCATCGATCTGATCCAGCGTTACCTTGACCTCAAAATTCCTGGTAAAGGGCCATCCCCCGGAGAAGTCGCTACTGGCGAGAGTGCTGATGTCCTCGACGCGCCCGGAAAGTTGCCGCTCCGGAATAGCGTCGAACTGTGCCGTCACGGCTTGGTTAGGGGCAACGCGGCTGCGCTCGGTTTCATCCACCCGCGCGGTAATTCGCAGGGTTGAAGTATCTGGCAGTTCGGCGATCGGTGCGCCAGCCCAGGCGTGGTCCCCGGGTCGAAGCGGATACTCACCATCCGGATGCCAGAGTGAGATCAGGCTGATCGCTCCCGAAATTGGCGCCAGCAGGGTCATTTTGGTGAGGGCGCGCTCGGCGCGTCGGGCGTCAAACGCGGCCTTCTCGCTGGCCGCGACCTTGCTCTCAATAGTGGCTCGATCCAGAGCCTGGTCCGACTTGAGCTTCGCTTCGGTCTCTCTCAGCTTTTGTTCTGCGTCGGTCAGTTTCAGCTTTGCTTCTTCGCCTTCAATTCTGGAAACAATTTCTTCTTTGTGGGCGTCCAGCCTCGCCTTTTCCACCTCGTAACGCGCCTTCATTAGCTCCGTGGTGTCGGCCTCTTCCGTTAGATGCGCTTGCGCCCGAGCCTGTTCGATCTCTGCCTCGGCTGACTTCACGGTTGAGCGATATTGCCTCAGATCCAGTTCGGTCTTGGTTTTGTCGAATTCAACTAGAACATCCCCCAGCTTGACCGGCGACCCATCAGCGACAATTTTGACGACTTGCAATGTTCCTACCTCGGCGGGAGCCGAAATGGTGACCGATTTGAGCGCCTTGACTTCGCCGCGAAGCTGCACAGTGTCCAGAAACTCCCCCGGCTTCACCTCGAACGTAGGAACACTTGGGGAGCGGCTGACTAGCTTCGTGGCTGCCAGCAAGGCGGCACTACCGAGAGTCAGCAAGAAAACGACGACGGCACCCTTCCGACGCAACCATAACGACCGAAACTTCTCGATCATCGCGCTGTCCTCGGATTGGCATTGTCATCGCTGACATCTACGTCAACGGCGGCCGAAAGGTCAGGCATCAGGCGGGCATCGGTTCCCTGAATCGAGAACACTACTCCAAAAGTGCGCAGTTTACTGGAGAAGTCGCCACCCCTGGCAAGCGGCGCGATTTGTTCAAGTCTGCCCGGGAACACCACGTCGGGATAGGCGTCAAGGTGCAGCTTGGCAGCTTGACCCACGCGCAGGCTGAAAAAGTCCTCCTGATTGGCCGCTACGGACACCTGCATGACCGACGGATCGACCACCTCCATGAAGGTGACCCCAGACCGCACCTGGTCGCCTTCCTGCACCTCGCCCATCCGGCCCAACTTCCAGATCGTATCCAAAACCACTATCCCAGCGAGGGGAGCGTGAATCTGCATGAGATCAGCATTAGCCTGGGCGTGCAGCATGGTCTCGCGGGTGCGCTCTCGCTGAATCTCCAGGATCCGGATCGCTGCTGCTGCGGCCTGGCGCTTAAGGTCAAAGGTTTCTCGCAGTTGTTCGAGAGTCGCTTTCGCCTCGTCCAGATTCTCCTGGGCCTTCTCCGCGTCGATCTTAGAAAGAATCTCCACTTTCTGTATCTCCAACTCAGTCTTGCGGAAGTTGTCTTCGGCCTGCTTGAGTTCCGTGTCATCCTTGGCACGGGCCGCGTATTCCTTCGCCTGCTCCTCGAGGACCTGATCGGCTAGCTTGGAGTAATCCGCTTGTTTATCGAGAAAATCTCGCAACTGCGCCTGCCGATCGAACTCTGCCAGCACATCCCCGCGCTTCACATGACTCCCGCCAGCTGCCAGCCGAGTGATCGTAAGCATGCCGACGTGCTGGCCGGCCAGAACTGGAGCGGAGATGGAGCGGGACTCTACGGCCTCGGTCGTGCCTTTGAGTCGAAGCACCTGTTCGGAATGAGCGAACTGCGCGGTACCGGTTGAGGAAGATTTCGCCGCTATGACAACTTTGCTGGGAACGCGCGTCCATCGCATGGTTCCTCTTACCAGGCCGATGATCAGCACCAAGGAAAAAAGGAGGCTCGCACGGCGAAGAAGACGTGGTTTGGCATCAGTGTCGATGCCCGACTGCATGTGCGCATTCTCCGGCCGGGACGGAGATTCGGCAGTTGCCGAGTGACGGAACGACTGCCTCCCGGGGCGACTCCTCCGCACCAGCTTTATGCTCATTATCCAACGGAGATGACGGTTCTCCTAGCAAAATGCGGCAGGTAGACTCCGTCAGCTGATCAGGAGTTGATGCCAGCCAAAGCCTCGTAAGTGCTACATCTCCTTATCACTTAGACTCCTTCGGTGTCGCGTCCTCGCGACGAGGGTTGAGAATTTTTGAGGCATGGGTCGCAGGTTCGTATCCTGCCGCGCCCACTAATTTACAAAGCCATCGAGAAAGTGATGTAGCGGGAATTGCAAGCCTCTACGCTTGCATGAACTGCTCCGACATCTTGATGTTGTAGTGTCCAGCGATACGCAGGAGCGTCCATGCATCGCAACCCGACGCCCCTAAACGGTAAGAAATGTATGGCGCAGGCTGTAGACAGCGAAAGGGCAAACCCTCGAAATCCTTAACGCTGCTCGGTGCTGCTTCTTGAGGCTGAAATAGTCAATGCGCCCGGAAGCGTTTTAACCGTCCCACTCACGCTTCCCGATAGTTGAGAAGAATCGTCCCCATTAATGCAAAGCACAGCGGCCAAATCCATGACACGACGGCTTGGTCTCGCTTCGGCAGTCGGAACTGCAGCCAACGGGACCAACCGGCCAGAATCGCTAGCAACGCCAGAGGGATATGACTCAGTTCAGCGAGTAGCTCTTCTTTGATGTTATTCAGCGAGTGAGTATGAGTCACCAGCAGCATCCCGCCTGCGACGCACACGGCAGGGAAAACCAGCGGCGCGTACCTCCACTTTGAAGTCCCCAACTGTACACGCCACTCGAAGATGGCAAACGCGATTACCAGCAATACAGCCATTCTGTGCTGCAGGACTTCCGCTTCA
Source organism: Terriglobales bacterium (assembly GCA_035623335.1). GTDB lineage: Bacteria > Acidobacteriota > Terriglobia > Terriglobales > Acidobacteriaceae > JAFAGX01. Next base: position 2,526 of record DASPTQ010000024.1, on the reverse strand, counting down.
TCGAAGCTCTCCCAGAAACCATTCGGGCCGAGCGGCCAATTCTCCGGATCAGCGCGGAGGAAAATGAATACCCCGATCAAGATAAACAACAATGGCCATTGCTTGGCTAAAGGAATGCGCCCGGTTCGCGCCAGCACTGCTGCAATCCCGATCAACAACAACAACAATCCCATCCAATGGTGGTTGTATTCGGACCAGGCAATATCAGAAGGAGTATTCGGCGTGTGAATCTTCTCCCCGGGCACATAAGTTGCAGGCAAGGCTGCTGCGGCTTGCTTGTCAAGTGGCCGGGTGGCGGGTGTCAACTCGCTCACCGCCGGGGTATGGAGCCGCGGCCACCGCGGCGTCATTCGATCTAAGATCGTGGCCCCGTCCACTCGCTGGGCGCGCAAGTCAATTGCGGGTGGTTGCGTTGTCATCGACACCGCAATCAGAATGACCGCCATGGCGACTCCGACCTCGGTCGCGACAAAATAGCGTAACCGGCTCGTGATGTCCTCTTTGCTATTTCGATTGACGATAGAGCGATTCACGGCGCCGAGAAGCAACAGTACAGCGAACAATGCCGTTTTCGATGCCATCATCACTCCATAGGCGGTTCCATAGAGAGCAGACCAAGAGTCGAAATAATAGAGGCAAGTCCCGACGCCCGTTGCCGCTATTACGCCGACGCAGATCATGGCGACGGAAGAAAAGCGCCGCAGCATACGAAGCTCGGCCTCAGGATTCGGGTGAGCACGCAGGGAGAGCAGCAAGTAGGGCAATCCTCCGATCCAACATCCGACCGCAACCAGGTGCAGTGCCGTGAAGGTGATCAGTACGCCCCGCGACTCTAGACGGGAGGCCGCATGACTGGTTGTCACCATCGCGGCGATCACGCCGAGCGCGAGAGGGATGAGAACCCAGGCGGAGTGCTTCGCCTTATAGGGAACGAATACAATCAGCAGCCCGCAACCGATCGAGACAATGCCCGCCAGGAAGAAACTTGCTCCCGCAATTTCACCCAGGTGGAATCCGCTTAGCTCGACGAGCAGCACCGCTTCGCACGTGATGTAGAGAGCTTGAACCATGATTAGAACGATCGCGGCAATCCTGAGCAAGCGTTCGCAAGCGCGTTTAGCCTCCGAGGGATTCGCCTCTGCTTCCGACCGACCTGATACGACGTAGGAGAACACTACTCCCCCCAGGACCAGCGATTGCAGCATGATCGTGGCCGCTCGGAATATGACCGAGAGGAAAGCGAACAAGTTGATGATCTGCATTCTAGGTTTTTACGTTGAAGGGAATCTCACCCCTCGTAATGTGCCCGTCTGCTGCCAACACCTGCCATCGTAGTGAATATGCCCCAGCCTTCAGCCCTGTGGCCACGGCTTGCAACGTGTCTGGGGAAGGCTGGGTAGCAGACAATAAGGTCGACGTCTTGTCAGGACCAACAAGTTCCAGGCGCGAACGCTTAGCATCGATCCTCACATTGAAACGCAACTTGATTGGAGTTGAAGGACCTGCGACAGCTGAGTTGGCTGATGGAGACGCTTCCACGAGAATCGCGTGGGCATACGCGAGGTTGGAAGACAGAGCAAATGCCACAAGAAGCAATAGTGCGAGCAACTGTCGACGGGTCTGTCCCAGAGCTTTGAGAGCACTAAAAGGAAGAGATCGAGCCGCGATTCCCATCTAGTTATCCCCGGGGTTAATTAAATCAGAAGAAGGCTCCTGTGTAACTGGAAGAATTGCTAGCAATCAACAAGGTGACTTCCTATGCGGGATATAGGGAGTCTGATGGCTGATGACGGACGGGGATCGCGGTAAAGAGATTGGCAGGAGCGAGAATATGATCAAAGACATTCCATAACGAGATGCCCTGGTCGAGCGTCGGTGTTTTCGCTTGCAACAACCCCAGCAGATAACTGCCGAAGAACCAGCCTAGTGCCCCGGCGCTATGATTCATGAACACCAGCACTCGGCAGTCACGTTTCGTGACGTTCGCTCCGAAGGAAATTACCGTATGGCCCATAAGGGCAGGCACCGCAAAGCCGACAGTGAATCGTAGGGTGGTTGCCGATAATGAACTCCAGTTGATGGCAAGAAGCCCGCATCCGCCAAACGATTGGCCAGTGATCGGGATAATGGTTTGGTGGCCACGCACGAGCAGCGTGTTATCCCGGGCTGTTGTCGGAATGGCCTTAGGGAGGGTTAAGCTGTACTTAACAGGTCGGTCCCGATTATTTCGTCCAACTACGGAAGCGGCGCAAGAATTATCCAAAATACAGCGAATCTCCTGTGATCACGCCCAATTAGCGATCGAGGATTGCTTGGCGGAATGGCCAGAAAGGCAGTTTGTGGGCGAGATCGTGATTCGGAGCGTTGAAAGTTCTTTGGTCGGCCATTGGGTGACCCGAGCCGTGCCATTTTGTCTCCACAAATGTCGCTACAAGACTGAAATGAACCATTTAGGCAGCCATTGCACAAGTAGGCGGAAGTGATCAGGAAAGAGCAGAGTCGGCGAACATGTAGCGAAGGTAGCTT
>DASPTQ010000023.1:0-2238 GCA_035623335.1 Terriglobales bacterium | reverse complement strand
GCTTGAACCGCAGGGTGAGAGGTCGACAGACTGACAGCCGCGGGTTCACTTTCCTGGGATTCGAGCTGCTTTACGTCCACGTCGAAACTGTAGTGTCCGGCTCCGATCTTTCGCCGGGCAAGCCAAAAGCAGGGCTCGGGCGCCGTGTAACTGTGCGACCGGGCTTTATCCAGGCGGTCGAGCAAGGGCCTCACTTCCTCCTCGAACTCGGGAAACGCCTTCTGCGACGTAACGAGGGCTGCGTAACGAAAACGATCCCGCAGGTTGGTGAACTCCCCCGAAAGCATCTTGCTTTCGCTCACGCGGTCATCAATCTTCAGAGCGTAGTAGATCGTTGGCAGTAAGCCCGCGAAGAGCGCACAAGTTGATGCGATAATCCGCACGCTCTCCAACGATGAACCCGTGACTAGCGCGGTTTCCAATCGCGTTGCGCACGAGGGACGAGCTAGATCTGGGTGGCACCGGCTTCCAGCCGCTGTCGAACAGGCAAGATGCCTGTCCCTCCCGGGCGGGTCGGCTCGTCGCGCACACGCAAGCCGAACGTAAACCGCGCTAAGTAGCTGTCCAAGAATTACTTCACCTATTCGGGCCATGGCGATGCGGGTAGATCGTGTAGTTCAACTCGGGTTGCACTGGACGCCGCTTCAACCGCACCCAGGCCTTTTCCTCTCGGGTTGCGCGCCGCTCCGGTGGGTAGTCCTTCCGGTCCAAGCGAGCACGGCAATGGAAGCCCGTTTCCGTCTGGGTCGTGCGAATGTACTTCATGATCGTCTCGTAACTGACCAAGGGCTCTCCGGTCCAGTTTTCGCTGATCGGACTAAACATCCGGTGCTCGATCGGGTTCCACTTACTCGCCCCAGGAGGGTAGTGCGTCACGGTCAGGGTCAACCCGAACTCATCCGCCAACCGTTGCAGCGCCACCTTCCACCCCCATTTCCGGTGGTCGTTGGCCCCACCACTGTCCACCTCGATCAACAACCGTTTCGCCTGCGGATAGCGGTGGCGGCCGACATCCAGCCACCAGCGACGAATCGCAGCCACGGCGAAGTCCGGCGTGTCGTGCGTGGTGCCGATGATCACGTAGCCATCGTTGAACGCCACATCGTAGACGCCGGAGGGGATCGCCCGGCCCAGGGCCCAACTGGGATAGTCGTGGTCCAACACGTCGCGGTCTTGCCGTCGCCAGCAGCGGCCCGGATTCTTGAAGTTGCCGACCCATTCCTTTTTCTTCGTGTCGACGCTAATGACTGGCAGGCCATGAGTTATGTACCAATGCCGCAGCCGCGTCAGGTAGCGAAACTGTTCATCCCGGTCGGGATCCTGAATCCCCGCGAGCCGCTTGCGGTTGGTCCGCAAGGAGAACTTCAGCTGACGCAACAGCCGGGCGATCGTAGTCAGCGCCAGTTTGTGGCCGCGCCGGCGCAAGGCCTTCTGGATCTTACGCAGCGATCGATGCGTCCACTTCAGCCCGGAGATCGGGTCTCCGGCGGTCGCATCGCGGAGCAGTTCCTCCAAGGTGGTCAGAAGCTCGGGACTTTTTTTTCAACGCAGGGGCGTCCGGCACCTGAGCGCCGGACGCGGCCGGACTGCTGCCGACCGAGCCGTTGCAGTTCGTGCTGGCCGCGGGCGATGGTATGGCGATCCAGTCCCGTGATCCGTGCCAGCAGGGTGATGCCTCCGCGACCGTGTTGTCGCGCGAGAAAACCGACGAGTAGCCGTCGGGCGCGTTCGTCGATGGCGGCCATGAGGCGGTTGATCCGGCGGTGCTCCCGAGCCAAGGCACTCTGAGGATGTTGTTGGCAGGTCGAGCACTCGCAGGAGTGGAGGAACTGCTGGGGGTTCTCCTTTGCCATACGACCTTACCTCCATGAGGCGATTCGCGAGAGGGGCAAGGTCATTGTAGTCAGGACATGGGCGAAGTAATTCTTGGACAGCTACTAAGGGGGGAGTCGGCGACCATGTGAAGAGGCTCCCGGGTCAAAGTTTGCCTTTGTCCGAGGCCAAATAGCGCTGGGCTTTTCGAAAGGTCGAGGCTGACGCGGTGAATGAAAGTTGGGCTATCTTCGATTGCCGCTCATCCACCAGGCCAATGAATCCGCTCATCGACTGGCAAGATTCTGACGCCCTCCGCTTCCCGAAGCACGACTCCAGCACCGCCGTCGTTCCAGGGAGGCGCTCGGCGATTCCTCGCCGCAGTCGAAACCCTGTGGCCTCGTCGCCCGGTGATCTGAGGCCAGT
>DASPTQ010000022.1:0-28627 GCA_035623335.1 Terriglobales bacterium | reverse complement strand
AGCAAGACTGTATATGTTCAGGCGCAGGATAAGGCCGTCCAGTTTGCGCGTGAGCGCGAGATCGAACGCGGCCTTGGCATCCTCCAACCGGTCCAAGTAGAGATACGTCACGCCCAGATTTGCATGGTTGAGGAGGTTGTTGGGCGCGAGCTGCAACGCCTTCTGAAACTGCGGTAGGGCGTTCTCATACTTGCCTGCGAGCAAGTAATTCACGCCCAGATTGCTGTAGGCGTCGTGGTCGCGAGGATAGTTGGCGATCCAAACCTCGTAGGTCTGCTCCTCCTTTTCAAGTTCCCCGGTTGCCGCATAGTAATCGGCAGAGATACGGAGCTTCTCACGCTCTGACACCCGGTCGCGCAATTGGTAGGCCTTGGTGGCATATTCCAGGGCGAGTGTCGGTTCCCGGAGGTTTCCGTAGTAGGTGGCCAGGGCGGCATACGCCATAGGGAAATTCGGGTCGAGTTCGATGGCGTGCTTCATGAAAGGGATGCCCGCCGTATCCCCCTTCTGAAATGCCGCGATGGCGCCCACGCTGTAGCTTTTTAAGGCGTCGAGGGACGATGTCGTCGCCGCAACGGGAACATTAAACTTCTGCACCGAGGGAAGAGACTCTCCTAACTTGGTGCGCAAAGCAGAAGAGGCGCGACTTAGAGCCTTCAGAACATCCTCTTTGGCCGTGGCTTCAGCCTGTTCGCCGACCAAAGTATCACCTGAACCGCAAGCCACCGCATTCAGGTCGATCAAGTAATGACTGCCCAGGCTGGAGATTTTCCCTCCCAGCCAAACCTTGCTTCCCGTGCGCAAACAAAGCTCCCGGCTAATATCCCCGGTCAGACGCTGGCTTGCCGGACGGCCCATCATACGAAGCGTCTCGCTCACCTTCTGGTCCGAGAGTACGTTCAGGAAGGGAGACTGTCCTAGTTCTACGCTCAGTGCCCGCTTGAGGACATCGTCGAAAACCGGGTCACCAGTAGCATTGGAGAAGTCAGCGAGAACAATGGTGTCCTTCTCGGTAAGTGGCTTGGCTTGGTGCCAACGATAGTAAAGCGTGACCAAGCCAACCAGAATCAAGCCAAGCACGCAGAATGACCAGGTCACGACGCGCCTACGATGTGTCCTCGGGATGGCAAGGCGACCCTCATCTTTGATTGCCTTGGCCACTTCATCAGCAGTCGCGAATCGGCGAGCCGGAACCCGCTCGATACAGCGTAAGATCACCCTGTCGCCTCTCGCATCAAGGTCCGGCACCAGGGTCCGCGGGGACTTGGGAGTTTCGAGCAAGCGGCGCACTGCCGTTGAAAGCGGCGTTGGATCATCGAATGGTCGTGTCCCTGTGACCATCTCGTACAGAACCAGGCCCAGCGAATAAACATCCGATGCCGGAGTCAAGGTTCGGCCCTCGACTTGTTCTGGCGACATGTAGGCCGGTGTGCCGAAATGACCCGTGCCCGTCTGCATGGCGGTACGCTTCGAATCATCGCCGGGTTGCAGGGCCAGTCCGAAGTCGGTGATAACGGCTCGTATCCCTTTTGCCCCTTCGATTAGAACAACGTTACCCGGTTTGAAATCGCGGTGCAGGATCCCCATCTCGTGCGCTGCACCTAAACCGTTGGCCATCTGTAAGGCGATGGGCGACGCTTCCGGCCAGGTCATTCGGCCCACCCGCGCCAGATAGGCAGCCAGAGTCTCTCCGCGCAGCAGTTCCATGCTCACCAGCAGGATGCTGGTGTTCGTCGATGTCGCGTGACGGAATAGATCAAAAATCCGGCAAACATTGGGGTGCGTGACTTGCTTGGCCAGGTGGACTTCGCGCTTGAACCTATCCAGGGCATGGCTATCCTCGAGGAGCTCGGAGCGAATGGTCTTGAGCGCCACCTGCTCCCGCAACTCCACATCTTCTGCCTCGTATACTTCTCCCATGCCACCACGGGCGAGAAAGCGTGTGATTCGAAACCGTTGAGCCAGAAGATCGCCTGGGGAAAAAGACTGCGCTTCCGTTGCGAGCAGCGGGACAATCGGACTAGGCAGCGGAGATGCACTTAGGAAGTTGCCAGCCTCACCGTAACTTTGGAGCAAGCGTCCAACCTCTTCGAGAACAGCCGGGTCCTCATTAGTCGTTGCAAGAAGTTGGGATCGCTGTGCCGGTGGCTTATCGAGGTTGGCATCAAATAGTGCTTTAACCTTCTCCCACTGTTCTGGCGTCAATTCCATGGCGCTCCAATGCGGTAGTGCGAGATGGCTTGCCGATCCTGAGGGAAATGCTAGGTCGCCTCGGCAGGCAAGTCAATCGAGCCTAGTCTTGAATGCCGTCAGACGCCACACTTCGGGAAGTTACCTATCTACACAGCCAGCTCTAACGTTGAGGGCCTCTAGGTATCGCGAACATCTTCCTTTACCATGGTGTACACGGTCAATGGAGATACCGCTGAGCCCATTGGATTTCGCGCGCCGTGCGCGCCGCCTGTATGGCGACCGCGAGGCGGCCGTCGATCTAGGCCGGCGTTTCACGTACGAAGCATTCTTTGATCGTTGTGACCGCTGGTCGGCCGCACTACAATCGTTCGGCATTCGGCAAGGTGACCGTGTCGCCTGCATCTCACCCAATACCCATTCGCAACTTGAATCGTTCTACGCTGTCCCCCAACTGGGCGCAGTGCTTGTTCCGGTCAACTATCGGCTAGCCCCGCAGGATTTTGCTTATTTGATTCGGCACAGTGGCTCGCGCGTGGTCTGCGCGTACTCCGATCACCTGGATGCCGTCGATTCGATTCGCGCTGAGATCCCAAGTGTCGAACACTTCGTTGCGTTCGAAGGAGCGCGCCCAGGTTGGCTCGATTATGAACAGGTGATCGCCACGACGGCACCCAGGTTCAAAAGGCCAGACATTGGGGAAAACGACTTATTGACGATCAACTACACGAGCGGTACAACCTCCCGGCCCAAGGGTGTAATGATCACGCATCGCAACGCCTACATCAATGTCGTTGGCACCCTTCTCCATTTCCCTATGACTTCTGCCGACCGGTATCTCTGGACCCTGCCCATGTTTCATGCCAATGGATGGACTTTTGTCTGGATCGTGACGGCGGTTGGCGGTGCACATATTTGCCTTCGGAAAGTCGATCCACTTACGACATTTGAACGAATCGATCAAGAGGCGGTCACCACTCTTTGTGCGGCTCCCACCGTTCTGATTTCCCTGGCGAACGCTCCCCAAGATGTACGGCGCGGTCCCCGTCGCGGCCTTCGTCTCCTCACTGCCGGAGCGCCACCGGCTCCCGCCACCATCCAGCGCATCGAAGGCGAATTCGGCTGGGAGGTCACCCACATCTACGGCATGACCGAGACTTCTCCGTTTATATCTATTTGCGAACCGAGAGCGGAGTACCGGGGAATGCCACCCCATCAGCGCGCTGCCCTTAAAGCGCGTCAGGGAGTCGAATTGATGACCTCCGGAGAGCTACGTGTCATCGACAGCGAAGGCCGCGAGGTGCCGCGCGACGGCGAAACCCTGGGCGAGATCGTTGCCCGAGGCAACGTCGTCATGAGCGGTTACTTTCAGGACCCAGAAGCGACAGCTCATGCCCTGCGCGGTGGCTGGATGCACACCGGCGACGCCGCGGTCGTTCATCCCGACGGCTACGTTGAAATCCGCGACCGGCTGAAAGACGTCATCATCAGCGGTGGCGAGAACATCTCTTCCGTCGAAGTCGAAAGCATTCTCCTGACCCATCCCGCCGTGCAGGAGGCAGCCGTCGTGGGGATACCTCATGAAAGATGGGGTGAATCGCCCCATGCTTTTGTCGTCCTTAAGAACGAGATGAGCGTTACGGAACAGGAACTGCGAGAGTTCGCGCGGGCGCGTATGGCGCATTTCAAAGTTCCGACGGCTTACACGATAGTGACCGAGCTGCCCAAGACGGCCACCGGTAAGATTCAGAAATATGCTTTGCGCTCAAGCCAGGGTGGCATCGCGCGCCAGTAAGATCGGCTCTGGACATCCTTCCGGAGATTTCCCGCACCGTGGGCAGCCGGAAGCGCCGCTTGCGAGCCGGAGAGGTTGCGGTATTGCATTGACCCGCAGCCGTTGGCGGTTCTCACTGTTTCCTATCGGATCCTCTGAGGTACCTCTCAATAACTTGGACACAACCAACCTTCCAGAGTAGGCTGAGACTCGCGTGCGAAATACTCTCTGGGCAATCTTCTTGCTTCTGTCGGCCGCGGGTGGCCTCGGCCGGCAGGCGGGTGTGATGTCGGCGAAGTCTGTGGAAGCGCGGCTCGATGGAAAGGAACAGGAGTTGGAGCAGCTCTACGCGACATACTGGCAGATCCAGTATCAACTGGAGCAGGGCGACACGAGCGTCTCGGACAAGGATGTCAACCGCAAGATCCGCGATGTCCTAAACGATCCCGAGTTCCTCCAGGCTTTAAAGAACGCCCACCTGGACGACCCGATCCTACAGCGAAGGCGACAGGTGTTTCTCGAGGTGGCGACGGATTCTCAGATCTCTACCGACGCTGATCTCGTCACGCGAGTCGAATCGATTCGCAAGGACGGGAGCACCATTCGGTACAAGATTGGTGCCAAGCTGCTGGACCGGCCGGAACTGGATAATGTCCTCGGCCAGGAAACCAATCGCGATCTCCGCCGACAGGCCTGGTTCGCGCAGGCAGATCTAACCAAGCTGACGGGTGATCGGATCCGCGAGGTAATGAAGCTGCGCAATCAACTCGGCCTGCACTATGCGAATGAGAACTTCAGCGACTTTATGCTCCGGCGTCGCGCGACCAACCGTCAGGACCTGTTGCGCTGGTTCGAACAAATCCGGACGTCAACTGAGCCGGAATATCACGCGCTTCTTTCCCGCATGCAGCGAGACCTAGGGATCGAAAGGCCGGAGCCTTGGGATCTCGAGTACTATTTTTCCACCCTCAGTCCGGGGCTCGAGAGCAAGTTCGGACTGGAGGGTGGTTGGCAACGCACGACCGAGGTGGCGGGTCTGATGGGGTTCGATTTCAGCCGTCTGCCGGTGGAAGTGAAAATCACCGACATCACCTTCGGCGGCTACACAATGCCAATCTGGTACGGGAAAGAAATCAAAATGCTGGTCAGTCGACATACCGGCGTCCGTTTTGCCGACACGATGCTGCACGAATCCGGACACGCATTGCACTTCACGTTTGTCCAGGAGCCAACCTTCATTCTGCGGGACAACTATCCGCCACCTATGGATGAGGGGCTTGGCCAAACGATGTCGCTGATGATGTTTCGACCCGAAATCTCGACGACGATTTACGGACTGTCGAGGGAGGACGCTGTTTCTCTCGCGGAGAGACGCCGTTTGGAATCGAATTATTCCCTGCGTGCGCTTATGGTGCAGTCCGAGTTTGAACTGGAAGCTTATGATAATCCGGCACAAGACTTAACCACTCTCTACGATCGTGTGTGCTCAAAGTATTTTGATGTGGATTGCCATCAGTCCAACACCTGGGGCTACGATCCTTTTTTTGCTGCGATTCCGATCTATGAGCAGAACTATGTGCTGGCCGAGATGTTCGCCTATCAAGTCCACCATACTCTCGATCAGAAGTTCGGCAGAAACTGGGGCCGCGAAGGCGGGTCCTACCTGCACGACAAATTCCTGACTCGCGGTGGGTCGCTGACGCTCGATCAGATCATGCTGCAAGGCACTGGCGAAGGGCTCAGTACGAGGTATCTCACGGCGGCACTGCAAGGCCAACCGGCGCCAGCAACAAGACCCTAGTTGAAATTGCGTAGGATCAAGGACGGCCCTTTGCCGCCGGCAGTGCGGCTTTGATAACTTCTCCACCCTTCATTACGAACACGACATTTCCCATGGCACTGATGTCGGTTGTAGGGTCGCCGGAAACGGCAATGATGTCGGCGAACTTGCCGGCCTCGAGGGAACCAACCTCATCCGAAAGCCTAAGGAGTTCGGCCGCGTGGATGGTGGCAGCCTGAATCGCCTCGATCTGTGTCAGTCCGCCCTTGACCATGGCGAGAAACTCCTTGGGCAGGAAGTCAGGATCATCGTCGAGGCCAAAGGCAATCCTGACGTGATGCTTGAGCGCAAACTGAAATGCTTGGGATTGGTAGTTCAGGATCATTCGCGATTTTAGGAGAGAGATCTGATCCAATCCGCTCGACTCCGACATCGTTGCATAGCGTTGCATCACCGACACAGTCGGAACTAGCCACGTGGCTTGTTTCTCCATTAGCGACGCTCCCTCCTCGTCAAGCAGAGTACCGTGTTCGACAGAGTCCACGCCTGCTCGGACTGCCGCCTTGATGCCATCGGTACCCTCCGCATGGGCCATGACCAACTTGTGAGCCTGATGAGCCACTTCGACAGCCCTCCTCATTTGTTCTTCACTCAGCTCTTGGACATTGAAGTCACTCATGGGGTCCGAAATACCACCCGTGGCCATAAGCTTGATCCAGTCGGCTCCGTACTTGATGTCGTGCCGAACCGCTGCTGAGATCTCATCAACGTTATCCGCAAGATTCGGACGTCGACCCAGAGCCTGGTCAGGAGCGAGGACATCGGCATCACCATGCCCTCCCGTGACCGAGATGAAGTTGCCCGCCGATACCATACGGGGTCCTTCGATCAAACCCATTCTGATACTGTCGCGCAGAGCGAGCTGACCGTAGGCAAGGTCGGATTCTCCCGCATCACGTAAGGTGGTGAACCCGTGATTCAACCAGACTTGCAGATTGTGTACTCCCCACAGGACGCCCTGTGGTGAAGACATCCGCAAGGGAGCCGACGGCGACAGGTCTTTGAGGTTGCCGAGTATATGGGCGTGGCAGTCCATTAGGCCGGGCAGAACTGTCAGACCCGCCAGATCGATCACCCGGACGGTGTCCGTGGCGGGCTGGCCCAGTTCGGAAGAAGATGCAACCCGAACGATTTTGTTTCCCTCGATGACGATTGTTTGGTCGACCAAGAGCTTGCCCGTGCGAACATCCAGCAGTCTCGTGGTCTTGATCCATGTCAGTTGTTTTGTCTCGGCAAAGGCGGATGCCAGATTCATGGTGGTGACCAAGGAGAAAATCAAGAGAGCTCGATAGATCATCGCTCCTCCGCAAAGTGTGGAGATTATCATTTATTCAAGAACCCCGATCACATTGGCGTTGTTAGAGCAGAATCGGGGCCCATTCGGGATAACATTTGCCAAGAGGAAGGTCTATGACTGGCGGACATCCCGGGAGCAGCACTCCGTCCGATTGCGGAACACGATGGTTAGCTGCCCTTGCCTCGCTGCTCGTGGGGTCTGGCTTCTTTGCCCTGTGGTTCTGGCTCTTGCCGCGATGGTTAGGTTTCACCGTGGAGATGGCGGACCAGGCACGTTGGCGATGGCTGGCGGCGATTCCGTCGGTGGCCGGATTTGCGGTGGCTCTGCGCTGCATCTGGGACTTCGGATGGACGGGACGTGGCACACCGGCCCCGATGGTCCCACCGCGGAGGCTGGTCGTCGTCGGTTTCTATCGTTATGTGCGGAACCCAATGTACGTTGGCTTCGCAGTAGGATGGATCGGACTGTGGATTGTGTTTGGTCATCCCAATCCGATCGCCATAGGCAGTGTGGCTGCGGTTGCCCTCGGCGTTCATCTGTTTGTGGTCCTCTACGAGGAGCCAACGCTGCGAAAGAAATTTGGGCCGGACTACGAAGAGTATTCCCGGAATGTGCGCCGCTGGTGGCCACGTCTGCGGCCTTGGTACAGCTCGCCTATTTCCTGAACACCGCTTGGGGCGGTGGAGAATGCGTCCTCGAGCACGACCTTAAGAAGACTCGTAGCCCTTGGACCAGGGTAAGCACATTCGCTCCGATGGCTTGTTCAATTGGATGGTAATTCCCTCGGTTCAGAGTTGATGGCGTTCCCAGATCTTATCCCCGTTGGAAAAAGTCGTGGCCACGTGGTAATGGCCGCGAAGATAAAGCTCCCGCGGAGCGAGATGATCGCCACGTCCTGAAATATCCAATCCCGGGCACCAGCTGACAAACCTTACTTGATGTACTTGGGCCTGGATCAGATCTTGCACCTCCTCCGGCCTCGTGTATTCGGTCGGTCTTAGAAACGGGACACGCGCCAGATTACGCAGATGCAACAGAAAGCAAGCCAATTCGTCGCCGAAGAAATAGTCGGATGGCCGTGTGCGCTCAGAAAACCAACTCGGCTTTTGATATTCTGCCGGGCTGAAAAAGGCAACCGACCGGCAGGAATCTCTCCCGACGCAGCTTCACGACATCGGTTGAAACAGGCGGGCAGTGAAAAGCCGGGCTGGTTTGGCGGCTAAGCAATTCTTGCACAGACTCCTCTCGGGAATGTGAACGTCCGCTCTCTGTACGGCGATGCCCCTCCACTACCCAGTGTGCACTCCCACCATGGCAGATGACTTATCCTCTTTGCTCGGCCAGGCAAACCTACCGCGGGGGGCTGGTTTTCCTTCATGTTCCTTAGGGCTCGGTAATTGTGCAAATTCGTCCCGGCATCGTCGCCCTTGGTGAGCTGCATCGCCTCGAAGAAGTGATCCCTCATCTCGTTAATCCCGAGTATGGGAACCTGGGCCCATAGTGAAAGAGAGGTGAAAGGCAGGTCGCATTGCTGGTCTGGAGGGGCGTTCGTGGGACTCGGATGGAAGTTTTTCTGATCTGCTCTCGCCTGAAGGTATCTTTGCAACGGTAGGATTCTGCAGTTTTGCCGCTCGGCCTAATCTCGTTCCAGGATGGCGAGAATTCCCTGTCGTGTAGCATCAGGCATTGTGGCTGTACTCGTGTACTCGATGGCGCTCTCGATTTTTATTCTCAAACCTCGCGCGCTTTCTTTAGCCTGTCTTAATTCTTCCTCGTATTTGTTTTGTAGGTCCAATTCTGCCTGCCATTGGTTGACACGGATCTGTTTGATCGCCCATTGGATGGCCTCTTGCGTGCGCTTCGGTTCCTCGAATCTGGCGGCCCAATTCCTGCCCATTTCCAGGTACGTTTCAAACTGTTCAATCATGTCGCTAATCATGTCTTCCCTTTTCCCAAGGGATGGAGAGCATAGCACGTGCCCCTCGATCCCGCGTGCGTAACCTTATGCTTCCCTGCGACCTCCTCCAACGCGGCCAGATCGAACCGCACTGCATTCTGTGTTGAAGGCCTTTGAACTAAACCTCAGTGTAGACCATCCGTTCGCCTTTCCTGCCCCGCATTGATTCCGAAGTAATCAGCACCACGGAATGTGGTTTCACTCCCCGAATGGACTGGAAATGCACACCGAACGTTGCTAATAAACCCCGGGCCCGGCCTCTTCGCGTTGGAGACGCGCGTCGCGGGCACGTTAAACCTCACCCATGCCACCTGTCCCAACGGCTGTGGAATCTGGTAAGGCCCGAGTTTGGTGCCAGGTGTGAGTGCCATCTGTGCGCACGATTATATTCCAGAAGGCAACGAGTCGCTTCCCGGCTCGACGGATAACCAGCTCCCTGCGGTACCAAGACCGCTATGCGTCCAAGATCGTCAGCCAAGCCAAATAGGCATCTACCGAGGAAATCAACGATCAACCCTTAGACTGCCCGTCTCCTAATATCGACAGTTCTCTGCTTTGAGAGGGCGCTAGGATAAATCGCTGTGTCGTCTGACGTCATGGACCTTGACCTCTCCATGACAAGACAAGAGGCTGCTCGCGATGCGACGGGCGGCCTCAGCTGACTACGGGGCAGGAGACGATCGTCGGGTTTACTACCGACCTGCCCCTACCATTCGAGAGCCTACGAGACGGAGACGGTTACAAGGCCAAGACCATGACGGGTGCGGATTACTGAGTTGTACCCACTCTACCGCACGAGCAGTTACAAAACCTTCGGGCGCGCCATGGCCAGCTGAAGAAGTAGGTCGCAATGAAAAACCTGCAAGCACTGGTCCAACGGGGCACAGTCTGAAAGGCGTATCGCTTAGTCAGTTGTCCGCACTCGTTCGGGGGGTGCTTGCAGTGTCTCTTATCGCTGCCAAACTCACATCGTCAGTACAACCCTGAACTCTGCCTTGCCGCTTAGCATACGGGCATAAGCCTCGTCTGCTTTTTCGAGCGGATAGGTCTCAATCATGGGACGCACGCCCGATTGTTCGGCGAAGCGCAATGTGTCCTCCGAATCCGCGGGTGTTCCCGCGGCCCAGCCCTGAATCGTTCGACTTCCGTTAATGAGCTGGACCGGGGCGACCTCAATGGGATCAAATACGGCGCCGATCACCATGAGCTTGCCGTTCGGCCCGAGACCGTCGACCAGGCCCGACATCGCTTTCGAGCTTGGGGCTGTCGCCAAAATGACCTGCGCGCCGCCTAATTTCTGCAAGGCTTCGGCTGCGTTGGTCGATTGGCTGTCGATGTATAGACTCGCGCCGAGCTTCTCGGCGAGCGACGCGGTTTCCGCCCCGCGCCCGATAGCCGCCACGTAGTAGCCGAATTTGCTCGCGAATTGAATTCCCAGGTGCCCCAGACCGCCAATCCCCTGCACCGCAACCAGATCACCAGGGAACGCACCGCTGTGCCGCAGGGCGTTATAGGTGGTAATTCCAGCGCACAGAAGCGGTGCGGCTTCTGCGTCATTGAGACTCTCCGGTATTGGCACCAGCGCCTCCGCCGGGGCGATCATGTATTGCTGGTATCCACCGTCATAACTGACGCCGCAAACTTTCACATTGCGGCAATTGCGAAAGTCCCCGCGTCGGCATTCCCGGCACGTGTTGTCGTGGCCGCCGTGCCAGCCCACGCCGACACGCTGTCCCTTCTTCCAGGCGGAGACACCGGGGCCCAACGCATCTAGAATGCCTGCCACTTCATGCCCCGGAACACGAGGATACTGAATTCCGGGCCAAGATCCATCCTTTGTGAGTGCGTCACTGTGGCAAACACCACAGGCTTGGACCTTGATCCGCACATGTC
Organism: Terriglobales bacterium; assembly: GCA_035623335.1. Taxonomy (GTDB): domain Bacteria; phylum Acidobacteriota; class Terriglobia; order Terriglobales; family Acidobacteriaceae; genus JAFAGX01. The sequence continues at coordinate 17,676 of DASPTQ010000022.1, read as the reverse complement.
CAGCACCCGGCTCAGGAATCTCGCGCTCGACCATCTCGAAATCCGCTCCGGGACAGGAGACTTGTGCCGCCTTCATCGTTGCTACTGCGATCGTTGTCGTCGCCATAGAACCTCCTCCAGTCTTCAACAGGGTTGAAGCTCATTGTAGTGGGGAGCCACGGAATTGGCTCGCCGATGTCTTGGGGCGAAATTCGTCAAAACGAACTCTCTCTCGATTACAGCGGTGTGCCACTATGCTTTGAACGCAGACAATGCGACCTCCTTCGGCGCTACATCTGTCCTCTGCCGCACGAGCCCCGGCTACCACAACGATCGTAATCGGGAGGATGCTTTTGCCTTTCAGGTCGACAAATCTCCTTTCCTCTCTGCCGCGACAAAGTAGCTTGCGAAAAGCTAGATTCCCATTGAGACTGAGGTCAATACAGCGAACTCTGTAGGACAATGTCATCTCGGCTCGGCTTTGCGCCTACGCGGGCAGTTTTTCCTTCCTGCTGCGAGGGTGCACATCGCTCCGGACGTCCAACGGCTGCCTCGGCAGCCTGCTTAATAGGCGCTGCCAATCGGAAACAGCATGAACACATAAGGTCGGGCAAACAGGAAATCGACCCGCAGAGGAAGAACGCACAACAAAGATAGCAAGATCAGTCGACGCCAATTGAGGGAGCTCACGCGACGCAAGAATCCCAAGGCAAAAGCAAGAAAGACAAGGCTTAGGACCAACCAAGTGCGCTTCGCAGCAAGTGGCGGCAGCCTCGCGAGCGACAATAGCGATAGCACGAACGTCGGAGGATTAGGCGCAAAGCTCACCAGGCTGTCATACACTCCCCAGTGATCGTCCTGACGCTGAAACCAGGTCCATTCATACACGCGGTCGAGGGGAATGTTCTGGTGGTACAGCTCAGCCGCCACGTAGTAATCAGGGAACCGCTTTTCAGGGTTTGCCATGCGGGCACGAGAGCGTGACCGATCAAGGCCCCCGCGAGGACCGCGAGTGGGCACCACTCAACTGCAGACGACCAGCGGGGATTTTGGCGCGCGAAGCTTTCGGTCGAACCTAGGTTCCGGGCTTCTGTTTTTGAAGTCTCTGGACTCTCCATGAGTTGATTCTTAGAGAAAGGCGATTTTAGTACATCGCCTAGAATCGCTCCGCGAGGTCCGTCCAACTCGGCAGCTGTCGTGCAGAAAAATCTTGCGCGTCACGCGTCAGGTACAGGTCGGGGCCGTTTCCGGCTGCAGTCTTTTCGCATCCACACTGGGCTTGGGCAATTTCACAATATTCTTTAATTGCCGATTGATCCAGAGCTCGATGGGAAAGCTGTAAAAGTCATAATTCAAGCGCACGCGAGCCGGGTAAGCAGTAAGGTGCTGAATCGCCTTGGCAAAGCGGCTATGGCCGGTGGTGGCGATGGGAGCGCGATCGAATGCAATGCGCAGGTAATCTCGCATGGTTTGAACTCGCTGGTGATCGCTGCCTTTGAGCCAGGGCAGTACGGTGTAACGCGGAAAATAGTCTGCCCAACCCTCGAGGGATTTCGGGACTTCGATGCCCAACTGCGATGCCTGATGAAAAATTGGCGAACCCGGATAGGGGGTGAAAATGTTGGTCCAGAACTCAGCGCCAGGAAACTTCTGGCAGATATCCATCATGAAGGTGACGGTCTCGCGTCGTTCTTTCGGTCCTTCCCCCGGGAAACCGAAAATTATGTTGAAGGAGGGGATGACACCGGCCCGAATGCAACGTTCGGTGGATTGATAGATGTCGCCGAGAACCTGGAAGTCCTTGTTCATCAGCTTCATGACGGTAGGAGAAGCAGTTTCGATCCCTTGACAGATCTGATGTAGTCCGGATCGGCGCAGGAGAGTCAACTCGTCGATGCTAAGACGCGCGGTCAAATTGGTGGTGGCTTGAATGCTCCACTTGAAAGATCCACCCGCTCGGATCAGGCCCTCCGCGATCTGGAGCGACCGGTCGAGGTCGACGAGGAAATTGTCATCCGCCATCCACAACAGTTCGAGACGGTAGCGTCGTGTCAGCTCAATGGTTTCCTCCACTACTTGCTCGACCGGCAGGGCATTCCACTTGCGTCCGTAGACTCCAGCATTTGTGCAGTAAGCGCAGTTGAAGGGGCAGGCAAGGCTAGAAACGTACATGGCCCAGCGCCGGCCACAAATCTTCTCGTAAGCGTCGAAGTCCGCCAGCTGATAGGCCTTGCCGGGCATCTGCTCCAGGCTCTTCAAAGGACGTTCGGGGGTGAAATGGAGTTGGCCGTCGCGCTTGAATCCGATGCCGAGAACATCATCGAGAGGGGCATCATCCTGCAAGCGCTCCGCCACCGCAAGCATGCTCTCCTCGCCCTGGGCGCGAACCACAATGTCCACGTACGCGGCCTCCAGCGTCTGCGTGGGCAAGAGCGACGGGTGCCATCCGCCTAGAATCACGGGAAAGTCGGGGTCCCACTTCTTGATCGCCTTGGCGATGTCTACGGTCTCGCGGATCATGGGCCCGGTCACGAGCGAAATACCCAAGCAAAGGGCATCTTTTACTTCCTCCATGACCCGTTTCTTGTAGTCAGGTGCGATCGAGGCATCGATGATGCGGATGTCGTACCCCGCTTCTAAGAGCGGAGTTGCAATCGCCAGGATGCCTAGGGGGGCGGTAGCTTCAATGCTGGAAAAAGAGGCGACAAAAAATACAATCTTTTTGGACGATTTCACGTGAGTGCCTCTCACTGTTTAATCGCGACCCAAGAACATCACGTCAGCTCTTCGGCCGAACGTATGCGCAATCTCGCACTGGCGTACACGGACGAAAATCACAACGTAGGAGCGTCAAGGGTATCATGTGGCAACCCCCTGTTTGTATCTAAATTGTCAAAACTCTGCAAAATCGAGGCTGCGTATGACCTGATTCGCTCGGGTTCTCGGAAACCACGGCGGAAGGTCCACCCTTCCCTGCGTAAGCGGCCGCGCCTTGTCGTCCGAGGATGGCTTGGTGAGGGTAGGCCCTGCCTTATTTTGGTTCTAGCGCTTTGCAAAACGCTTCCTCGACTGAGAATTCCCCGATTGAATAGTACACATCCTAAACCGGCACAGTAAATCACTCCCCCGCAAGCGATCTGCGGTAGCAACCCCAGGTAGCTGTGCGCTGGAAACTCATACTTGGCCAACAGTAGCGCGCCCGCCAGGGGCACGCACAGGAGGAGGGGCAACGAGTAGGCTCGGTTCAAAAATGTTCCGAGAGGCATGTCAAGTACGCGACCGGCGTGCCGTGGAAGAAACAAAAGGCTGGTGCGGGCTAACGGAATTGCCGTGCCTAAGGCAACGCCCGTAATGCCAAATCTGCGCACCAGGATCAGGCCCAGAACAAGGTTGACTCCCCCTTTCGAGCAGCAAGACAAACGCTCAGATCCGATGCTGCCCCATCCCGAGAAGGACCTTATTGGAAGTCGATTGCGCGAGGTAGATGCTACGCGGAATGAGCAACAGCACCAGAACGGAATAACTGGCAATATAACGAGCGCCCACCCAGACTTCGATGATCGACTTGCCCAAAATCAGGAGGGTGATCGCTTCGGCCGGGGGTTCGCCTCACAACCGTACCTCCCAGAATTCCTCTCGCAAAAAATCGAGTCGGGGTGCCCTGTCCTAAAGGTGTTCCTTATCTTCATCTGGTCGTCCTTGGCAAGTCGAGCCGTCGGAAGCGGCAAAGGAGCACTGCAGGTATTTGGCAAGCTTCCTTGAAGGAGTGCGCTTTGCCCGCTCGGGTAAAAATCGGCTCCTCAGGATCGCCCAGACATAAGGACAAGCGGGCAAGGCACTCGAACCCGTTTGCCTGAAACGCTTGCGCAATCTCCTCCGCTGGGCGGGGCAGCATTGCAATGTGCACCGCAGAGCTGCCGTCACGAAAGCCAACCCGCCAACCACGTGCGTAGGCTTCAGGGTGAAGATCGCTCAGAAAAACGTCGGCTCCCGGCTTCATAACCCACCCTAGCTCGCGCGCCACGGATTCCAAGTCTCGGATATGCCCTAGGGCAAACGAGCAGATCGCCAAATCGAAAACTGCGGCGCGGAAGGGGAGATTCTCACAGGCGGCTTGGGCGATCCTGCCGGTGATCGCGTGTTTTCTTCTCGCAACTCGCAGCATCGCGGCTGAGCAATCAATGCCCACGCCCGCCTTTCCGCCTCGTGCCTTGACCCTCTCGAGCCACCGGCCAGTACCGCAGGCCAGGTCAAGAATCCGTTTCTTGGACAAGTCCACCAGGAAGGGCGCGAGATAACGTTCTTCGCAGGCGAGGAGGGGATTCGGGATGGAGTCGTAGATGGGGGCCCAACGCTCGTAGCCCTCTCGAACCGGAAGCGGGACGGAAGCATTGGCGCCCGGGAGTGCACCACCGCCCGCGGTACTTGAGTTTGGATCTACCACGGTTCTGCGGTTCACAGGCTCTCGGCCTTGGGCTTCCGCAGCTCGATGAACTGCTGCATCCATTTCAGTTCCAAGGGCGCGCCGTAGATACCCAGGCGATAGCGCCAACTGCTCATTGCCTTCAATGCCAGTCGTCCCCAATTGGGCAGCCGAATGTCTTGCACCGTCGGCCAACGTGAGGACACGACGAGTTCGAAGTTGTCGATCAGCCTCTTGGTAGAGAGACGCAGCCAGGGTGTTTGAGGGTCCTTCTGGGTGGCAAAGCGTTGCCAGCGCTCCGTCGCCCACTCATCGGCCGTGGTCGGAAACTGGATCTTATCTTCGACTTCACCATACATGCGAGCACGCTGGGGCACCGGTGTGTAGTGCTCGACAATGATCTCGGCGTGAGGATTCAAGCGCTTCAACTGTCGTATGAACCCGATACAATCCTGGGTGTCACCCTCCGGATCTTTTGGGTTTCCGAAGATGATGGAGAACTCGGGGATAATGCCGAAGCGGCGGATGCGCGAAGCCAGAGCCAGTGTGTCCTCGGCGCGAAGATCTTTGTTCATCTCCTTCAAGATCTCGTTGGACCCTGATTCGGCGCCAAAGAAGATCATGGTGCAGCCTGCCCTTCGCAGCGCCTCGAAGGTGGCGTCGGAATACCTCATCATGATGTCGGCTCGTCCTTCACACCACCAGCGCACATGGAGTGGTTGGAGGCGGTCGGCCAGCTCGCGGGTGTGATCCTCCCGCAGAAAAAAGTTGTTGTCGTAAAACTGTACGGCGTCGACTCCGTAGGTCTCGACCAGATGTCGCAGCGTGGCCTCGGTGCGCGCCGGCGATTCCATTTTCTGCCGGCTGCCGGAAAATGTGACGACGCCGCAGAAGTTGCAACGATACGGGCAACCGATACTGGCCTGATGCACCGCCGTGCGGCGACCTAGAAACGTGGGCAGAAGATATCGATCCACCGGAAGGCGGTGATACGGATAGCTGGGAAAATCGTCCAGCCTGGTCATGGGGCGCTCAGGATTGTGTTGTGCCGCGCCATCGGGATTCTTATAGGAAAGGCCGGGAATGTCCTTGAGATCGCGATGGCCGCGCACCGCATCGAGCAGGTCCAGAAACGTCCGCTCTCCCTGCCCGCGGACGGCGTAATCCACGTAGTCTGCGTTGAGCGCCGCGGCCGTATAGTTGGAGGGGAAATAGCCTCCCCACACGATCGGCAGGTGTGGGAAACGGGAGCGAATTTCGCGACAGCTTGCCACCGCACCGACCGTCTGCGGGCCGGGCATAACCGTAACTGCGAGAAGCTCAACGGGCCGCTCCTCGATCAGCGCCACCAGACTTTCGGTGGGATGTGGATCGAGATTGCCATCGACGATGGCGTACTCTTCCTTGCCTTCCACAACCGCCGCGATCGCAAGGACCGACAAGGGAAGACGCCGATTGCGAGGCCGGGTTGCTTTCGGGTTATAGAACAGGATCATCTACCGACACTCGTCCCTAGGGAGGGACCCTCTCGCGCCGATCTCTGCTGACCTGGAGAGCGAGTATGGCAGGCAAGGTACCAACCGGGCAATTCGATTTGTCTATAGCTTGTCAAAGTTGTGCAAAGTTTTCCCTCGCGGCATCATCGAGGGGCAACCTAGAGGCACGGGAGAAGTGACACAAATTTGACAACCCCCTGACAAATCGCCTTCGCAGACTCAAATAGAGTACTATAGCCGAACATAATTTAAAGCGGAAAGATGACAGAGACGAACAAAGTCGTGCTGTTCTATCCGCCGTATGAGGGGCCGCCGTTGGGAGCGCCGCTCTCGCTGCTGTGCCTCGCCTCTCCCTTGTTGCAGGCGGGATTTGAAGTCCGGCTTGTGGACAACCTGGTTTCGCCGGATTACGAGAAGACGATTTTGCGGGAAGCCGCGGACGCTCTTTGCCTCGGGATTTCGGTGCTCACCGGACCACACATTGGAGCAGCCGTTCGAATCTCGCGGGCAGTCAAGAAGCTGCGCCCCAAGATGCCGATTGTGTTTGGCGGTTGGCACTCCAGTCTGGCTACCGAGCAGACCTTGCGTGAGCCTTTTGTGGATGCGATTGTGCGGGGACAAGGCGAGCTGACCCTGCTCGAGCTGGTGCAGCGAATCGCAGACGGGCGTGAGTGGCACGGCGTAGCTGGCCTCTCGTTCAAGGACGCAGACGGAAGAATCGTTCATGAGCCGGAGAGGCCTGTCGCGAACATCAACGACCTGCCGGCACCCGCTTATCACCTGGCCGACCCCGGCATCTACGCCGCCGCGTCGGGCCTACGGCAACTGGCCTACACGAGCAGCGTAGGCTGCCCCTACCAATGCAATTACTGCACCGACCAGGTCTTCTACAAGCGGCGTTTCAACGCCTATCGCGTTGCTCGGGTGGTCGATGATCTTGCCGAACTGGTTCCGCGCTACAACATCGAGCACGTGCCCCTGTTTGACTCCAACTTTCTGGTGGATCGAAAGCGTGCCGTGGCAATCGCCAAGGGAATCGTTGCGAGCGGAATCAGGTTTCGCTGGGACTTCCAGACCTCCACCGATTTCCTGTCGCTCATGAGCGAAGAGGAGGTACGCCTGCTGGCCGAAAGTGGCGTGCACCACATCGGATTTGGTACCGAGTCTGCTTCGCAAGAAGTACTGACCTTGATGAATAAGCGCTTCCAACATGTGGAACAAATGGTGGAGACGGCGCGCAAGACCTGCCTCGCCGGAATTCATGTCGTGTTCAACATCATTCTCGGCTACCCGGGGGAAACCGAGACTCATCGCGAGCAGACGTTTCGCATCATGAGCGATATTGCCAAGGAGTACTCGAACGTCAGCTTTTCACCCAACATCTTTACTCCTTATCCCGGGATTCCGATCTGGCCCCAGCTCAAGGAAATGGGGGTGCGGGAGCCGCAATCCCTGGAGCAGTGGGAGACCCTGGCCTTGGGCACCAATGTTCTGCCCTGGTTGCGAGGGGAGGAACTGCAAAGACTACGGCGTAGTTTGGAGTATTTTCTCCTGAACAACCAGATTCGAAAGGTGACCACCAAGGTCCCCTGGCTACGGCGCGGCGCCCGGCGGCTTCTGGGTGCGCCCATCCGTTGGCGAATTGGCAAGAGCCGCTACTCGTTTCCCTGGGAACTGTGGTTGTCTCGGACCGTAGAAAAAGCGGTGGCTCGACGATCTCTATTGACCGGGCAAGCCCTCCCGGAGCGTACGCAGGAAGTGTGTTGATAGTTCAACTAGCGACAGTGAAAGGCAACTGACGTGGCTGATGTCCTGCTGACTCATTCCTATCACCTCTACTACGACCGCAAACAAACGCGGAAGATGCAGCCCTATCCTCCGCTGGGTACGCTGTATGCCGCTGCCCTGCTCCGCCGAGCCGGCTTGTCGGTCGCACTCTTTGACACGATGCTGAATGACCCCGAGGAGGGATTTGAGGCCGCTCTGCTTGACCATCGCCCGCGCCTCGTGGTGGTCTTTGAGGACAACTTTAACTTTCTCTCCAAGATGTGCCTGACCCGCATGCGCGAAGTCGCGTATCACATTCTTGAGATTTCCAATCGGGCGGGAGTCGCGGTTCTGGCGAACGGCTCGGACGCTTCCGATCACACCCTGGATTATCTGCAACAAGGCTTCCGCTGTGTGCTGCTGGGGGAAGCGGAATGGACCTTGTTGGAAGCCGCCTTGCACCTCCTGAAAGGTGATGAACAAGCCCTGAACCAAGTTCCCGGCCTTGCCTATTTGCAGAAGGACACCGGGGAAGTGGTGCGAACGCCGCGCCGCGGCCTCATGCGCAATTTGGATGACCTGCCGTTTCCCTCTCGCGATCTCATCGATACGGATCAGTACCGAAGAGCATGGAAGACCGCACACGGATACTTTTCTCTGAATCTTGTGGCCAGTCGCGGGTGCCCCTACCGCTGCAACTGGTGCGCGAAGCCTATCTATGGGGACTCATTTTCGGTTCGCTCTGCGGGAATGGTGGCAGCGGAAATGCGTCAACTCAAGTACGACTTCGGAGCTGAGCACCTGTGGTTTGCCGACGATATTTTCGGGTTGCGCGCCAAGTGGCTCCGCGAACTCGCCACCGAAGTGGAGAGGCTCGACGCTGCCGTACCCTTCAAGATGCAGTCCCGAGTGGACTTGATGACCGCCGACAACGTGTGCTCCTTGCGCCGCGCGGGTTGTGCGGAAGTGTGGATGGGCGCCGAGTCGGGATCGCAAAAGATCCTGGATGCCATGGATAAGGGTACGCGCGTGGAGCAAATTGCCAAGGCCCGGGAAAATCTCCGGCGCGAAGGCATTCGAGCCTGCTACTTCCTGCAGTTCGGATATCCGGGCGAGACCTGGAGCGACATTCAAAACACCATCAAACTCGTGCGCGACACCCGGCCTGACGACATCGGTGTCTCCGTCTCCTACCCGCTGCCGGGAACCAAGTTCTTTGATCGCGTTCAGGCGCAACTGGGAGAGAAAAAGAACTGGTCCGACAGTGAAGACTTGGCCATGATGTTTCAAGGCGCCTATACCAACGAGTTTTATCGCGCTTTGCATGACGCGTTGCACGCGCAGGTCGATTCCTGGAACTCCTGTTCCCCGCACGATGCCCGGAGGGATCCTCAGGTCCAGGGTGAACCCGACGAACTGTGGAGGCGCGTGATGCGACTGGAAAGAACCTGCCGCAATCCCAAACCCACGGTTTTGTGCGGAGTCCCCGAGGAGAAGCGCGCCTCGCTAGAAGCCCCGGCTTACGCGACCAGCTTTGACGAACTTCTTAACGTCCTCGCCAGCTAACCTTCACCATGGACATCCTGCTCACTCACGGTTACTTCCTTTATGAGGATCCCAAGGAGCTTCAGATCATGAAGCCCTACCCTCCCTTAGGGATTCTGTACCTTTGCTCGCATCTGCGCGAGAAGGGACTGAGTGCTGAGGTATTCGATTCCACGTTTTCCTCGCGTCAGGAGTTATGGGCTCTGTTACGACAGGGTCCGCCGTCCGTGCTGGGTGTTTACGCGAATTTGATGACGCGGTCGAACGTGGTCGAGATTCTGCGCGTGGCCAAGGAATCGGGCTGGCGAACCGTCGTGGGAGGACCGGAACCGGGCGCCTATGTTCCCGAGTATCTCGCGGCGGGTGCCGACGTCGTCGTTATCGGCGAGGGTGAAATCACCCTCGAAGAACTGGTGCCGGCGCTGCGATCGCAAGCCTTCGAGCATTTGCATCGGATCGACGGTATTGCTTTCCAGGCGCCGAACGGTTCCGTGATCCGGACCAAACCGCGCCAGCAGATCAAGGACATCGACACGCAGCCTTGGCCCGCTCGCGAATCTGTCGACATGGCGCGCTACGTGGAGGTTTGGCGCCAGCACCATGGCATGGGGTCGGTTTCTTTGATCACGGCGCGGGGTTGTCCCTATCGCTGCCGCTGGTGCAGCCATGAAGTCTTCGGGAAGACGCACCGCCGCAGAAAAGCCGGGTCGGTGGCCGACGAACTCGAATGGTTGATCCAACGCTATCAGCCCCAAATGGCGTGGATGGCCGACGATGTCTTCACGATTCACCACGGGTGGCTGTTTCAGTACGCGACCGAGCTCAAGCGCCGCGGTTTGAAGTTACCGTTTGAATGCATTTCACGAGCCGATCGCTTGAACCGTCAGGTCGTCGAAACCCTAGCCGAGATGGGCTGCTTCCGCGTGTGGATTGGTTCGGAGAGCGGCTCGCAGCGAATCCTCGATGCCATGGAACGTGGGGTCACGGTCGAACAAGTGCAAAGCGCCGTGGCGATATGCAAATCGGCGGGGATTCAAACCGGGATGTTCTTGATGTGGGGATACGAAGGCGAGGACCTGTCGGATATTGAGGCTACTGTCGAGCACGTCAAGACGACCGACCCCGATATCTTTTTCACCACGGTTGCCTACCCGATAAAAGGGACCCCCTACTTTTCCGATGTGGCCGAACGCGTGGAGAGCCTAAAGCCTTGGAGCGAAACTTCTGACCGGGAATTTCACATTCGCAGTCGCCATTCGCGCCGATTCTATCGCTTCGCCGATAACCTGCTTCGTAGTGAAGTGGAGCTCAAGCGCTTAGGCCACAAACCGGATACGGATGATGCCGCCCTTCGAGCGCTGCGAATCGGGATCGCCGAGGCTCGCGCCGGCTTGCTAGCAACTGTCGGGGAAGTTGAGGCTTGAGGGGATGTCCGCTATCCAACAGCCAGTCTATTCCGCTCCCTTTGACGCAGTTGCGGTTCGATACGACGAGACCTTCACCTGGTCCCAGATCGGTCGAGCTCAGCGTGCGTCGGTGTGGAGTGAGCTGGCAAAGACCTTTGGTCCGGGGGACAGAATTCTTGAAATAGGATGCGGGACAGGCGTCGACGCCTGTTTTCTGGCGGAACGCGGAGTTCGGGTCCTCGCCTGCGACAGCTCATCTCAGATGATTGCCGTAACGACCCGCAGAATTCAAGACCAGGGACACCAGAAACTCGTGCAGCCACTTCTGCTTCGCGCGGAGGACATCGCCACTCTGCGCAGTGGCGAATCGTTCAACGGAGCCTTCTCGAACTTTGGCGCTCTGAATTGCGTTGCGGATCTCCGGCGGCTGGCTTGCGATCTCGCCCGGCTGCTCCAACCAGGCTCCGTCGCCTTGCTGTGTTGGATGGGCTCCTGCTGCTTGTGGGAATTGGTCTGGTATCTCGCGCAAGGCAACGTGGACAAGGCGTTCCGACGTTGGAACCGCAAAGGAACCCGTGCTCGGCTCGCCGATGGAGCTTTTGTTGATGTGTATTACTCTCCCGTGAGGTTGCTGGCACGCACCTTCGCTCCCGAATTTCGGTTGACATCCTTCCAAGGCATCGGGGTCGCTGTACCGCCCAGTTACCTCGAAGACTGGGCGCGGCGTCATCCCCGTTTGTTTCGACTTTGCCAACGAGCCGATTCCTGTATGGGACGAGGTGTGGGTGTTCGGGCGCTTGGCGACCACGTGTTAGTGCGATTGCAGCGGACAACTTCAGAGAATGGTTGAGCTATGAGCACCCTGGTATCGATCGCCGCTTCGCACGATTCGGCTGCCACGGTCGTGCATCAGATTCACACGCTTCCCGTAGTCGTCATTTTTCCGCACAACCAGTGCAATTGTCGCTGTGTGATGTGCGATATCTGGCGGATTCGTGATGCCAAAGAGATCACGCCTGCCATCCTCGAGCAACAAATGGATGCATTCCGAAAACTGGGCGTCCGCTGGGTTGTGTTTTCGGGCGGCGAACCGCAACTGAATCAAGAATGGGGTTGCCTGGCTCGAATGCTTCGCTTGGTGGGAACTCGCGTGACCTTGCTGACTGCCGGACTGCTATTGAAATCGGAGGCCCAAATAGTCGTCGACAGTGTTGACGACCTAATCGTGTCTCTAGACGGCCCGCCCGCGGTGCACAATAACATTCGGCGTATTCCCGGCGCGTTCGAGCAGATGTCGGACGGTGTCAGAGCAGTACGTCAATTCCGTCCTGACATGCCGGTTCGAGCGCGCTGTACGGTGCAGAAAGCAAATCATCGTTCCCTGTGTGCGGCCGTCCAGTCTGCCAAGGAGATCGGATTGAGCTCGATTTCATTCCTGGCGGCTGACCTGACTTCGAGCGCCTTCAACCGGCCTGAGGGCTGGCGGCCCGACCGCGTCGATCGCGTGGCTTTGGTGTCGCAGGAGGTCGACGCCCTGGAGGCTGAAACCGAACGGCTAATCCAGCAACACGGAGCCGACCTGGATTCGGGATTCGTGGTCGAAACCGCGGACAAACTACGACGAATCGTCCAGCATTTCCGCGCCCACCTTGGCCAGACCGAAGCTGTTGCCCCGAGATGCAATGCACCGTGGGTTTCAGCCGTGATCGAAGCATCGGGTGACGTTCGCCCGTGCTTTTTCCACCCTTCGTTGGGAAGTATTCACCGTCAAACCTTGCCCGACATCCTGAATAGTCCGGAAGCCTTGAACTTCCGTGCCAGCCTGGATGTTGCCAGCAATGCAACCTGTCGAAAGTGCGTGTGTTCCTTGCATATTGCACGACCCGACGCGTGGAGAGGCTGACAACACCGATCCGCCCGCTGCCTGCGCGTGGTTTCGCCAACCCCCACCCGACCTTCTCCTTCCGTGAAGTTCCGCGGGGGATTCTAGAGGGCCTCCGAAGCCCGACCAATCGCCAGGCCAATCAAGAAGCCAACGTTACGGATCCGGGCTGTATCCTGTAACAGGACTTGGGAGGCGGCGATGCCCATAACGTTAACCTGGCATGAAATCGCACTACGATTAGCGCTCTCGGTCGTTGCAGGAGGGCTGATTGGCTGGGATCGTGGTGAGCACGGCCGTCCAGCCGGACTCCGCACAACTCTACTGGTTTGTCTGGCAGCAGCGGTCGCCATGATTCAAACGAATCTTTGGCTTGGCACGGTAGGAAAAGCAGCAAATTCGTTCGTGAGGCTCGACCCGATGCGTTTGCCGCTCGGCATTCTAACCGGCATGGGATTTCATTGGTGGTGGCGCCATGCGCAGACGAGACAGCCTGGTCTTCGGCGTTACGACGGCCGCGACGTTGTGGTTCGTAACCGTGGTCGGACTTTGTTTCGGCGGTGGCCAGATTTCGCTCGGGATAGCAGCCTTTGTCCTAGGCATGCTGGTTCTTTCAGGCTGGCGTTGGTTCGACTACCGTATGAAACAGGAGCAACACGGAATCCTTCGCTTGACAACAGAGCCTGGCCAGCCGACGGAAGAAGAGATCCGCGCTACCGTCAGTAAAACCGGGTACAGGATTAGTGTCTCCTCGGTTGCCTATCCCAGCCAAACGAAGCAGCGTCAACTCGAGTTCAACTTGCAGTGGCGGGGAGTGCCCCAAAGTGGGGATGTGCCGGCGTTCCTTAAAGAATTCGTGGGAGACCACCACGTATCGTCCGCTCAGTGGAAGGTCTCTGAAAGGGGTAAGGAGCTCTCATACTGTGATGGGCACGGTTCGCTCAGTTGCGCCCCCTGCCATCCCATTCGATAGGTCGCGCTCGGCGCTCGTCTTGTGCGCCTGAGGCGGTGATCCCCATCGATTGAAAAGCGCCTGCCGCACCCGGAACTCCGAGGCCCAGCCGAATTTTTCGAGCTGGCGGGAAGGTGTTACGAATCAGGACTTTCGTTACCCACGGATGTTACCTTCGTAGGGGGAAAGCCGCGCCTGGCGCCCGAAGCCATCGATTGATCAGCTGCAGGGTTTAGAAGGGTATCTCTGCCAGGTGAGGCGCATCCTCACGCAAATAAGAGATTTAAGGGGGATTGTGGCAAGGGTCTGCAACAGTTGCAAAAAGTATCAGTCTTGACAGCCACGCGCGATTATCTTAAAACCAGAGTCGCTGGAAGTGGTATTTCTAGCGAACTGGGACCCCCGCTCGTATCCTCCCTGCGTAGCCCCGAACCATTCCTCCCCTAGTAAGTAAATTTGGAAGAGAGGACCATCAATGCGTCGTTTAAATCAGGTTTTGTTGCGGGCGAGTTTGGGAGTGCTGATCTTGACGCCCTTTGCCTATGGGCGTTCCGTCAGAGAGGATTACACTGCCATTCGCAGCGAAGCCAATACAAAAATACACTTCGCTCTGGGTAACCGGTTGTGGTTCAGTGGGAAGTCGGTATTTCTCCACACCGAACCCAGAGCGGTTCGGGGCTCGGTTCATATCCCCGAACTAGAGCATTACACACACATCTCTTTGTCTCATAACGGACACGGCACTGGCGTATCATCCTCAGAAAACCACGGATCCAACTTTGAGTCGGGCGGGAACTGGGGTGGCGGATCCAACTCTGGCTCAGGTGAAAACTGGGGTAACGGATCCAACTCTGGGCCGGGCGGAAACTGGGGCAACGGATCCAACTATGGGACCGGTGGAAACTCCGGAACCTCTGACCCGACAGACGTGTTTCTTGTCTTCGGAAACAACGGGCCAAGCGGAAACAACTCGGTACCCGAAGGGGGAACGTCGGCTTCCTACTTGTTACCCGCAGGGTTTGTTGCGTTCGGCGGAATCTTTCTGGCGGGATTCCGGCGGCAGAGCGCGACTTTCTAACTCGCCGGTGGTCGGACCCGCACGTTGCACTCAGCGTGCGGGCCCGCCGCTAGCGCCGCGGGACGCTCGTTCCTATCCTCTTCTCCTAGTCTCTGATTCCCTCAATCTCTGCGCTTATCATGGAAATCGGTGCCGAAGTGTAGTTCGGTCTTGGTACCCGTAATCTTGACCGGCACCTCTGTCCCGGCGCCATTCTTGTGAAAAAACGGATCGACTGGTTTTAGCAGGATCGACTTCCAGCCGCTCACCATCTGCGAAACTTTGGCGTCCATGCGCACTTTGCCGTGGAAGTCAAACTGACTCCCGTCCAGATTGTAGTTGCCGGTGAGGTTTAATTGAGTGCCCGGCACCTGGAATTGAAGTTGCGAAAACGATACCAGACCCGCCAGGAGACGAAAGGTCCCGCTGAATTCGGACTTTACGTCATCGGGAACATTGTCCTGGACCAGTTTTGGTTTACCTTGGCTTCGCATGCTGAGGGCGTCGACTTTCTCCTGGACCTCAGCGTTTGTGAAAGATGCCTTCGCCATCTGGAAGTGTCCTGCCAACTTCAAACGATCGGCCATGTCAGGCTCGCCCGGCGGTAGCTCAAATCTCGTCTTCAGGTGCACGTTCCCCATCATGAACGGGGGATCCCTTTGCACAGCCAATTTCAGGAGGTCTTCGATCTTTCCATGCTCAATCACCACCTCCAGTTCCACGCGGTGACCCTGAGGATCTTTGGTCCGCACCACGAAGCCCGTCGCCTCCAACCAGGAGTCGAGTAGTTTCGCGTGGAGGGGCTGGAGGTAGGTGTCTCCACTAGTTCCGTCGACCACGGCATGAAAGTCGGTGTGCAGCGGCACCGGTCTGCCGCAGATGGCAATGCTGAAATCTGGAGTGTCGGTGGAGCCGTCCACCAGAATGTGATCGAGCGTGCCGGAGTACTTACCCGTCGACGACAAGATCCCACCAATGCCCTTGATGGTGCTTAAATCGGCATGGCTGAACGAATATCCGCCTTGGATGGGAGTGTCCCGCGGGCTGTCTGCCTGCCAGGGACCAAAACTTCCGCTGGTACGGATGTTCCCCACAGGCTTTGGGTTCACCAGATCCGCCTCAAAGTGCATCGGCTCGTTCGGTCCAACCCGAGCCATTTTCAGACGCTCGATGGCAAATACCGTTGGCAGCTTGCCAGGTTTGTCCGTGTTGATGACGAGCTGAGCCGAATCCGCAACCAAGTCGTCCACAACAATTCCTATCTTTCCTCCTTTCGGAGCCACGTTTCTCATCTGCGCCCGCTCTTGCTTGGGCGGGAGATTCAACTCTAATCCCTTCAGATACACGGTATTGACATGCAAAGGAGAGCGAAAAAGATTCCGAATCCCGGTGCGAAACCGGAACTCGCCAACCTCGATGATCGGCTGAGCCGGCCCTTGGGCGCCGGTCTCGCCGAAAATGCGCAATCCCGAACCTGAAACTTGGAGACCGCGAAGCAGGGACACTTGAAATTCGTCCAACTCAACTTTGCTCTTGAACCGCGTGGAAAGGGTTTCGATCACCTCGGCTCGCAGGGTCGGCTCGGCGCGATCGAAGATCAGGGCGACCATCACCGCGAGGACCGCGAGCGTACCTACAATGAGGGCCAGAATCCATCGTCTTGGGCGCTGCCGGTGGTTGTCCTGCCGATCTGGTTTGCTTTCGGACATTGGAACCCTCAGATCCTGGCCGGCTAAGAATATCACCACGAATCTGACATCCTGAGAGGCCGTCATTTCCCGGAGCCAGTGCTTCCCACCCGTCCAGACTGCCCCATGGAGTGGGCCCTGCGATTCTGTTCGAAGTCACGGCTCGGCCTGAGGACAACAGGCGCAGCTTGCTTTGGTTCGCCACGCTGGTTCTATGTTCGTTGTCAAGCACTGTTGCATAACAATCCCCGGTAAGCAAACCGGCCGACAACCTGGACAAACCGAGAGCCTTCATCACCGACAGCCAATCGTGGGAGTACGTCACCAACGGCGGCGGAAGGGGAGGGGCGTTCGCCTCCCATGGTAGTCGAGGCGCCCGCCCGCAGACTGCCGAGATCGTCAAGACCTTTGGCGAGTGTTGTCGCAACTCATTACCAACAACAAAATCGACAAATCAGACTCCGTCGTGGTGCTCGATCACGAAGGGGGAAGAGCTTCGTCCGGCATAAGAATAAGGTCGCCGTATTCAACCGCATCAGCGGAGACTCCGTCGTCGGCAAATCCACCCTGTCCCTAGGCGGCTCGGTTCAGGATGCCTCTGAGGCAACCCCAAAGACTGGTCCGCTCACGCCACGGAGATCCGGGCAGCGACCGCGGGCCCATCCCGGATGCGAAACTTGTTCCAGCCACCACAGACGATGCCAAGGCGGATGCCCGGACCGAGCCACGCTCAACCGAACAGGGTTGGGGAACGACCGCGCAACTGTAAATCTCCTCCACGCCGACGGCGCAGATATCGAAATCGACGGCAACTATGTGGGGAGCACTCCTTCCACGGTGGGAGCTACCGCCGGTCAGCACCAAACCTCGTTGCAAGAAGAGTGGCTTCAAACCTTGGGAGCGCAAGATTGCCGTCTCGACCGGCCAGATCAAGGTGAACGCCGCGTTAGAGCTGGAGGCGAAATAGCAGCCTGCAAGATCCCTGTTCGCACAGCCCTCTTGCCTTCGTCCGAATCGAGAGTCGAAGTTCCCCCTTATTGTTGCCAGCCGCCGCCGAGAGCCTGGTAGAGCTGGACCATTGCGATCAGCTCGTTGGCCTGCGCTTGTGCCAGTCCTAACTCGGCGGAGAACGAATTGGTCTCGTTGGTCAGCACTTCCAGGTAGTCCGTGGTCCCGGCGTCGAAGCGGGTGTGCGATAGGTGGGCCGCGTCTTGGGCTGATTCCAGAAGGTGTTCCTGCTGCATTCTGAGCTCTCCATACTTGCGATATGCGACGAGTGCATTCGAAACATCACGGAAAGCACCTTGGATGGTCTCCTGATAAGTCAGGATCATTTGTTCTCGCTGGGCCTCGGCAAGGCGCACGTTGGACTTCAGTCTGCCTCCTTCGAAGATCGGTTGGGTGAAGGACGCGGCCAGGTTCCATAGACCGGCCGGACCGGTGAAGAGATTCGTAAGCGCTGGACTCTCGAAGCCCGCCGT
>DASPTQ010000021.1:0-65016 GCA_035623335.1 Terriglobales bacterium | reverse complement strand
TTGGCCCTACAAAAGACTAGTTTTTTCTTGGGCTTGGTTCGTGTGCCGCCTTCTGAGGAGGCTCGTGCGAGGCGCCACTTCACGCTTCTCCTCTGTGTCGGCTGCGGGCCAAGTCTCCCACTGATCTCTCAACGGTATTCGGCTATTGTCGCGCCCATGAGTTCCTCTGACGCTGTCTTAGAGGATGTTCCCAGTAACAATCCTGTAACAATCACGAGCTTAAACTGTAATTTCTGCCAGTCTCGGCCTTAAACCGCGCGGCCTAGCATTAGGGTTTTGCGTCCGCGCAAGGTCGAATCATGAACCTCGCACCCAAGAGACCCGTTTGGTTCCTGCTGACGCGCCATTGGTTGAGTTTGGTCGGCATGGCTTTAGTCACGACGGCAGGGATCTCCTGGCTCTTTGTTCTTCCCGTGCAGATTCGCGGTCACGTCGAAAATCCCTACATCGGAATTGTGTTCTTTCTTATTCTCCCGATCGTTTTCCTTGGCGGGTTGGCCCTCATTCCGATCGGTGTCTACCTGAGCCGGCGCCAGATTCAAAAAGGCCTGACGGACGCCGCCTTCGATCGCAAGGCCGCGCTTGAGCGCTTGGCTTGGTTTTTCGGCGCTACTACGCTGGCCAACCTTCTGATCGGAACCCAAGTTACGTATCGTGCCGTCGAGCACATGGAGACGCCGCAATTCTGCGGAGGAACCTGCCACACCATGCACCCTGAGTTCGCGGCCTACCAGAACTCGCCGCACTCTCGCGTGGAATGTGTCGAATGTCACGTGGCTCCGGGCGCAGCCGGATGGGTCAGCAGCAAGGCCGCGGGAATGCGCCAGCTGGTGGAGACGGTGCTGAATACCACCCCGAGGCCGATTCCTTCGGCCATCGAGAGCGGTCGTCTCGTGCCCGCGCGAGAGACGTGCGAGAACTGTCACTGGCCAAAGAAGTTTGCCGGCGTGACTCTGCGCGTCATCAACAAGTACGCCGAGGACGAAGCCAATACGCGCACCCAGACGGTCCTGTTGATGATGGTGGGGGGAAGCAGAACCTCGGGTATTCACGGAGCACACTTCGGTCCGGGAGTGCACATCCGCTTCGCGGCCTCCGACGCAGCCCGCCAGACCATTCCCTGGGTCGAATACCGAAATACCGTTACCGGGGATACGCTAACGTTTCTCAATTCCGGCTCATCGCTTGATTCTGTTCAGCCTCTGCCGAAATACGAGATGCAATGTGTGGACTGCCACAATCGACCGACCCACACTTTTGATCTGCCCGACCGCGCCATGGACAGAGCCATGGCTCTCGGGGATCTTCCGGTTACCCTGCCTTACCTCAAGAAGAAAGGATTGGAGTTGCTGAAGGCGGAGTACCGGACCAGCCAAGAGGCAGCCGAAAAATTGCCTGTTTCTTTGGTCAGTTTTTATCAGCAAAACTACCCGGATTTGTACGCCAAGCGCTCTCAAGACATTAACCAGGCGGGCCAAGCCGTGCTCGCGATCTACAACCGCAATGTCTTCCCAGATCTAAAGGTGTCCTGGGGAACTTACCCGAACAACCTCGGGCACACGGACTTTCCCGGTTGTTTCCGTTGTCATGACGGTTCGCACGCGACGGCGGACGGGAAGGCGATCAAGCAGGATTGCGACTCCTGCCATCAGCCTCTGGCAACGGACGAGGCCTCACCGGAGATCTTGAAGACACTCGGCCTCGAGGAGCGGATTTCGAAAGTCCAGAAGCAATGACAGAGCAGGGTGCACCAAGGAATGAAAGTACGGGTCGTGGTAGAGCCTGCGGAGGCCGGTTAGCCAGTTTATCTCCGAGAGAGGGGATCGGATCGTGAACCTGAGCAGAAGATACAAACAAGTACTAGGTCTCGCTGCAGCCGGACTCATGCTGCCGTTGTTACTTCAGCCGAGAATTGCCGCCGGTCAGCAGGAGAAAAATGCCCTGGCGAGCAAACCGACAGCCGAATACGTCGGCGCCGATGTGTGCAAGACCTGTCATGAAGAGCTTTATCACAAGAACTTTGAGGCGACCCCGCACTTCAAGACGACTCTCAAAAACGGGCATGGATGTGAAAGTTGTCACGGTCCCGGATCCGAACACGTTGCCGGTGGAGGAGACGTCACGAAGATCATCAGCTTCAAGAACCTCTCCCGCGAGCAGGCCAGCGCTCGTTGCCTGAGCTGCCACGGGGAAAACCATGAGCAGCGGCACTTCACAAGTTCTGCCCATGCCGGCAATGACGTCGGTTGTCTCGACTGCCATTCTCCGCATCACGCCAAGGAAGCCCCACAGCTGCTGGTACAAAAACAGCCGGAGCTCTGCTATGGATGCCACACCACGGCCAAAGCCGACTTCGCCAAACCGTATCACCACCGGGTTACGGAGGGCTTGCTCGAGTGCAGCGACTGCCACAACGTTCATGGCACCACCACCATCCGCCAAGTCAGAACCATGCCCAGTGGCGATGCGGTTTGCTACAAGTGCCACGCGGATAAGCAAGGGCCCTTCGTCTACGAACACGTGCCGGTGAAGACGGAAGGCTGTAGCAGTTGTCATACCCCCCACGGTTCCACGAATCCACGTTTCCTCCGCGTTAGTAATGTCAACTTGTTATGTTTGCAGTGTCATTCCTTTCCTGCGCCGGGCCCGCAAGGTCCTACTCACAATCAGGCGACCAAGTATCAGGCGTGCACGATGTGCCATGCGGCGATCCACGGATCGAACGCCAGCGACGTGTTCTTCAGGTGAGGCAAACTCATGACCGCGAACTGCTATCGACGGCATCAACTCCTACTGCTTCTACTTATTCTGCTCTTGAAGTTTGTCGCGCAGGCGCAGTCCACGGCCAGCACCACGGGTTCAAGCTCGCCGCCGCAACCCGAAGGAGTGGAAGGTGGCGGCTACGTGATTCATCAGTCGACCGAGTTTGGCGGCCGCGTGTCCGACGTAAGCGGCAGCCAAGCCATGTATGACACGCTCGTCGATTTGCGCAGTGGACCGCGACTGCTCGAACAGTCACTTTCCATGCAATCCCAAGCGCACGACGGTTTGCTGTTTGACAACCTGTTCATCAGCAGCTTTGGCTGGGGCGGAGACCCTAATAATGGACTGCACGCCCGCGTCGATCTGGACAAGTGGTATGACTTCCGCGCGAACTTCTTGCGCGATCAGACCGATTTCGACTATGACCTCCTGACCAACCCGCTGAATCCGCCTACGTCAAGCCCGAGCATTCCCGTCACTGCGTCTCCCCACAGCTTCTACACCCGCCGGCGCATGAGCAACTTTGATCTGACCCTGTTGCCGCAGTCGAAGGTCAGCTTTCGCTTGGGCTACTCGCGCAACAATATGACCGGGCCATCGTACTCCAGCGTGCATGAAGGGACTGATGCCTTGCTCTATCAACCCTGGAATACCACGCTGAATTCTTATCGCTTCGGGGCAGACCTGAAAGTCTTGCCGAAAACTGTCATCAGCTATGACCAATTTCTCGACTACTACAAGGGAGATACGCAGTGGCAACTGAACACTTTTGCTCCCGCGCTATTGCCAGGACCACCGGGTAGCGTGGAGCTCGGACTTCCGATCGACACGGGCAACAAGACACCGTGTGCCATCAACCCTCCGGCCACCAGCCTGATTAACCCCGCCGGCACCCTCACCAACCTGGCCTGCAATGGCTATTTCGACTACAATCGCTCGGACCGCATCCGCACCTCCACGCCGACCGAGCGCATCAGCCTGCACACCAGCTACTTTCCCCGGTTCGAGCTGAGCGCGTCCTACGCGTACAGCTCGGCCGACATGACGGCTCCGTTGAACGAATTTTCTAACGGCCTAAGTTCACGCTCCGGCCTTCGCCAGGAAACGGTCACGGGTCCCGGTGAGGCGACCCGGATCTCGAACGTGGCGGACTTCAGCGCGACCGTGCACCTGTCGGAGCATCTTCGCCTGGTCGACACCTTCCGCTACTGGGCCTTCCGCATTCCGTCGAGCTTCGATTCCACGGAAACCGACTGGACGGCCGAGGGTGCCAACTTGCTCACTCCGATCAGCGCTACCACCCGGAGCGTAGCCACCAGTTTCGATCAGTTGTCGTTCAATCAATCCTGGACGAAGAACGAGACGGATCTGATCTGGGACGCCACCAAGCGCATAGGGGCGCGAATCGGATTTCGCTATGGCGACCAAATCTTCGATCAATTTGACTATACGATCCCCGAGGAAAATCGCGTCGTCGTGCACCAATACACTGGCTTGTTTGGTTTCTGGGCGAAGCCGATTACGGGCATGCGGCTTAATTTTGATTATGAAGGTACCAGTAACAGCAACACGATCGTGCGCATCGGCGCGCGAAAGGAATCGCGTTACCGTATCCAGGCCAGCTACACACCCAGGCCGTGGGCAGTGATCGCGGGATCGATCAACCTTTGGCAGGCGTCCAATGGGAATACGCTGATCGACTATCGCGGGCACAACCGCAATTACGGCTTCACCGCTACCCTGATGCCACAGGAACGGTTCAGCATCGAACTCGCCTATAACTACACCGACTACAAGCAGAATGCCTTCATCTGCTTTAACGACTCCGATACTGCCTTGTCCGTGGTAGCCACTGCGGGATCCTGCACGGAGAACGGCTACGATGACCCGAAGAACCCGCTGCTCACCTATGGCATTTACTCGAACAGTACCAACTATGCCCTGGGTTCGCTGCTGTTTAAACCCATCTCCCGCCTTACAACCCAGGTGGGCTACAGCATCACCAGTGTGGGCGGTTATACGCCGCAATTCAATGCACTAGCGCCTTTCGGTTCGCTGCAATACAACTATCACCTGCCGCTGGCCAAGATAGAAGTGAATCTCGGCCACAATCTAACGGCGGTCGCCGGGTGGAACTACTATCAATATGGGGAGAAATCTTTCGTTGGCCCCGCCGATCCGCGCTATTTTCACGCCAACAACGAGACCTTCTCCTTGCGCTGGGCCTTCTAAGAGCCTGTAACATTACAAGCGTCTGAGCCGCCGGATGGTCTAGTCCGGTTTTTCGAAAGCCATGGCCCACAAGAGGCTGTCCGATATGTTCAACTCCTACAATCTCTCGGTATACGCCCCAATGGCCTTGTGCGTTATTTCAAGGGCACGCCCTCCCCAGGCGCGGCAGCTCTCCCTCAGCGACTGATGGGAACTCGGTTCGGGGAGTGGGGCCATCGCTTACCGGCTCGCGGGTTACGTTGAAACCGGAAGAGGTAGCTTCTCGGATCCGGCGATCGGAGGTCTGGTTACCCTCGAATCCGAACCTACGAGCAACTTTGCTTGCGTGCTTGCTAGGAGGGGGCAGCCCTCGCCCGCTCATCTCTCCTCATTCATGGCACGGATGAAAAAAGCCCCTGTCTTCACCAGGGTGCGCCTCGCCCGCCTCGCCACCGAAAAGTCGGTCGTAACCCCAGTCGAATCTGCAGCTTCGATGCCGGCCTAAAGGAAGCCATCCTTATAATAAGGAACATCTCTAGCTGGAGATAATGCCATATCCTGGTTAATACGCAGTCTGGAGCTCGAGGGTATCTGGCCAGGGCGATCGTCTTGACCCTGTCGCTAATCGGGCCACAGAGTTGCTGGCATGCCAGAAATCTCCCCCGTATGGTCTGACGATGAAGAGCCGTGCACCTTCGCTTCGAAAGCAGATTAAGATGTGATTCTTAGGCGACGGCAGAGGGAGGATACCGCTATGCGTCGGTGGTTCATTCTTCTTGGTGTATTGATATTCCCATTCGTAGTGGTGGGGCAGACCGACGAGCAGGAAGCACAACAAGAGTTAAGAAGCGGCGAGAAGGTCTCGACTGCACTGGCGGCGATCACAAGCACAGCAATCTCGCCGCTAGTCGGCGTCTGCGTCCTAGGCATGTGGCAGTACTATCACACCCCACCCGAACAGCGCGATCAACTGCCCCTGATTCAGAAGCCGAAGTTCTGGATACCGATCATGGTGCTGCTGGTTCTCATCTTCATCAAAGACACCGTTGGGGGCTTTGCACCCCTGATCAAGAAGCCGTTGGACGCCGTCGAGGTTTTGCTTGTCAATCACGCGGCGCTGGTGCTGATTGCGTTTCCGGTGGTTCTAGAGCAGGTGGCACGAGTCATGGGAGTGCAATCGCTGCGTGGAATTTTCGGCTATTTGCTCAGCCAGCCGACGGTGTACGCGGCCACGGCACAGACCAGCGGCGTTCATCACGCTCTCAGTGTGGCGACAGCCGCGCTCTATACGGTCGTAGGATTGATCGTTACATTTGTGGTGTGGCTGGTCGGGCATTCCTTGGATGTGCTCGCCATGATCAGCCCATTTCCGTTTCTTGATTTCTGGCTGAAGATCATTCGGAACACTATTTTTGCGGTGCTCGCGGTCACGGCGGTCATCAGTCCGCATCTCGGGCTGGTGCTCTGCCTAACGGTCATCGTCTTCAGTTTTCTGGTTTTCGGCTGGGCCCTCCGCACGGCGGTCTTCGGCACCGTCTTTGCCTGGGAATTGCTGCAGGTTTTGCTATTTGACGTCCAATCCAAACCCAAGCCCGGCGAGAGTGTGCCTGCCTTCTCTACGCGCGTACGCAAAGTACCTCGACGAACCTACGGACGGCTTTACGCTGGCCCGGATGGCTCACTGCTGTTTGGCTACCGGCGCCTGCTGGTCGGACCGGAGAAGAAAGTGACGGTCGGTAAGGCATCGAGTTTTGAAGTTGGCCAGGGGGTCTTTTTCCCTTCTGTGATCGAACCCATCGAATCCGCAGGCAAGCATAGGGTCGTCTTTCGCCTGCTACCCACGCACCGCGGCGCTGAAGAATCGGTTCGCTCCTGTCTGGAACTGGCCCAGGTTCGGGATGTCCGATTCACCAGAGGTCTGCGATCCTTCTGGGCTTTCGTAACGGAGGGAGGAGGAGAATCCTCGGTCAGCCCCTAGCCGGAAACTGCTAAGTTGTTCGAGTTGCGCTCCGCACCGGCGCAGTCAAGGACACGATGCTTCTGCTATGCTTCGAGCCTGCACCTACTTGCCATCGCCCAATTGCTGCGCGAGGTAGGTGGCAACGCCGATTTCCTTGATGGCATGAAGCTGAGCCTCCAAGAAGTCGGCATGCCGCTCCTCGTCCCCGATCATGCTGTCGAACAAAGCCTTCGAGCCGCCGTCTCCTGCTGTGGCGCAGACCTTGGCGGCATCGTTGTATTGGCGCACCGCATTCTGCTCGTCCTTGAGGTCGATTTCCATCTGCTCCTGCACCTTGCTCCCAAGTTGGGGTTCCAGCCCGACATTGATGCTGGGCACTCCGTCGAGAAATATGATGCGCTCGATCAATCCTTCGGCATGTCTCATTTCTTCGATCGCCCGTGCCTTGGTGAGTTCGCCGAGCCTCTTGTAACCCCAGTTGTGGCACATCTCGGACTGTGTCATGTACTGCACGATGGCCGTCAATTCCGAGCTGAGAGCAGAGTTGAGTTGCTCGATAACCTTCTCGTCGCCCTGCATGGTGCCCTCCACTTTACTCCATTCTGAGGTTTCGTCGACCAGGGAGGCTGTGACCCAGAGCACGGGTGCATGGCGAGGCAGCCTGGATGGGAGTTTTTTCCCGAGTGGCCGCTCCACCGAGGGCAGATCTGCCATAATCTCTCAAGTGTGCGGACGCTACCGACTGTCGGGGCGGAAGCAGATTGTCGAGGAATACTTCGACTGCGGTTACTGCGGGGAAGAGGACTGGAGTCCCCGCTACAACATAGCTCCTACCCAGCTAGTCCTTGTCATTCGCCAGAACCCAAAGGAGCCCGTCCGCCAACTGTCCCTGATGCGCTGGGGATTGATCCCTTCCTGGGCGAAAGATGCATCCGGCGCAGCGATGATGATCAACGCAAGGTCAGAGACAGCAAGTACCAAGCCCGCCTTCACCGAACCGTTGAAGTTCCGCAGGTGCCTCATTCCCGCAGACGGCTTCTACGAGTGGCAGAGGACAGGGAAATGCAAGCAGCCTTACTGCTTCGAGGTTAATGACGGGGAGTTGTTCGCGTTCGCAGGACTTTGGGACCGCTCGAAGGACCCCGGCGGCGGCTGGATAAGAACCTGTTCCATCCTGACCACGACAGCGAATGCCGCGACCTCCGCCGTGCACAACCGCATGCCCGTCATTCTTGAGCCAGACAGCTACGATCGCTGGCTCAATCCAGGAACGGCTGACGCTTCCGAGTTGCTGAAGCCGTGTGATGCCCGGCTTATGCGATGTTATCCCGTGAGTACCCGGATCAATCACGTGGCCAACGACGATGAGGAATGTGCTCGACGGGTTGACCCCCCCCGAGATGCAGCATCAACTCTTTACCTAGCGATTCAGGAGCGGGATCCTTAGGCGGGGATTGGGTCGGAATCGAACCTATCGAACCACACCTTCCATCGACCATCAGCCGCCTCTTCCTTCCACGCCGTCCGAAGTTCCCCAAGAAAACCGGCAGCCGACGGGCTTGTATCAGGAGCAGTGTATAGTTGCTGTCTCGATCAGCTCACGGTTCGGATGGTCCTCATGGCTCCGGAAGTGATCGCGCACCCGAAATCGGAAGGCTCGGAATCCATCCTGGATTCAGAGAAAACCACCTGTTGCGTTGTCGGAGGCGGACCGGGTGGCATGATGCTTGCCCTGCTGCTGGCGCGGAAGGGCGTTCCCGTGAGGTTGCTCGAGGCGCACAAGGACTTCGACCGTGAGTTTCGCGGCGACACGATTCATCCTTCCGTTCTGGAGATTCTCGACGAGATAGGACTGGCGGAGCCTCTCCACAAACTGCGCCACGTGAAGGTGTTCGGTCCAACGTTGAGAGCTGCCAACACGAGCTTCAACCCGGTCGATTTCCGTAGGCTGAAGACCAAGTTCCCATACATCATGCTCATCCCGCAAACCAAGTTTTTGGAGTTCATCGCCGGCGAAGCGAGCAAGTATCCGGAGTTCCGCCTGAAGATGACGGCGAATGTGGAGTCACTGATTGAGGAGAATGGCGTCGTTCAGGGCGTTCGCTATCTCAGCACCGACGGCTGGCACGAGGTGCGGGCTGCGCTCACGGTGGGTGCCGATGGACGATTCTCGAAAGTCCGGCATCTCGCCGGGTTCGAGCCGATCAAAACCTCGCCACCGATGGACATTCTCTGGTTTCGGCTGCCACACCTGCCCGAAGATCCGCAGGAGGATGCGGGGCGTGTGAGAGGCGGATTTGCGAACGGGCGCATGCTGGCGGTCTTTGACCGCTTCGATTACTGGCAGGTGGGCTATGTCTTCCCCAAGGGTACCTACCAGGAGGTGCGGGCGGCAGGACTGGAGAGCTTGCGCAGCTCCATCGTGGCCATCGAGCCGAACTTTGCCAAGCACGTCAGCTCCTTGACGGACTGGCATCAGCTTTCGCTCTTGTCGGTGGAATCGAGCCGCTGCCCGCGCTGGTACAAGCCGGGGTTGCTGCTGATTGGTGACGCCGCGCACGTGATGTCCCCGGTGGGCGGCGTCGGGATCAACTACGCTATTCAGGACGCTACCGTGGCTTCCAACATGTTGGCATCGCCCTTGAAAGCTGGTCATGTAGGAGTGAGCGATCTTGCGAAAGTGCAATCCGACAGAGAATGGCCGACCCGCATCATCCAAGCCGTACAGTCCGCAGTTCAGAGTCGGATCATCGCCAACGTGCTTAGCTCTCCGAACGCGGTGAGAATCCCCGTACTGGTTCCGCTGCTCTTTCGGATACCGTGGATCAGGGACATTCCAGCGCGGCTGATCGCCTTCGGCGTCCATCGAGCGCACGTCGCGACTTAGCCGGTTCGAGACTCATTCGTTTCCCTTTCCCCATCGCTGAGAAGACGACGGATGCTTCCTTTGCCTTCCGCTATCGACAAATCCACCAAGGCGACCCTCCGGTGGCTAACCCATCTCCACCACCACCGCAGCATCGAACTTCGAATAATACTTCTTCACGTCACCGGCTCCATATTTTTCGCGGAACCTCTCGATCACTGATTTCACGGCCTGGGGTTCGGTGATAGGAATCGCCTGGAACTTTGCTTCTGAACCCCGCGCATCAATCCCAATTGAGGGGTTGTGGAGCACGTTCTTGTACCATTGCGTGTCCGATCCGTTCACGGGCAGCAGATACAGCTTCTCTCCTTCCACGACGAACCAGACCGGATTCGAGATTGTTTGTCCGCTCTTCCGCCCCGTGACGCTAAGCTGGATCTGGCGGTAGCGGGAAAGGCGTTCCCGGAGCGTGTTCTTCGAAGTCGCCATATGTGAGTGAGCTCCTCTTCATCTCCTCTCCTGATACGGCTTGACGGAGCGGCGAGGCCACATTGGAGCCATTATGCCAGTTTGGACGGGATAGGTGCCGAGAAGTGAACCCGGACGACTCACCTGCCGTTACTCTGCCGTCCTGAGACACGCGGTACTTAATGCTGGACGCAATCGAGTCGCTGAATCAGAAGCCAGCCGGCGTGATTCGGCGACTCCGGCGAAGCACTGAATTGGAACCCCTTATCCCGCTAGAGTCACTTCGAACGATCCCGAGTTGTCGCGCATCACACCGATGGCAAACAGAACGCGTCCCAGGGCGAGGATTGGCATAAACATCCAGTACTTCCGCCGAATGGCAGCCATAGCGTGTTCGTGTTCGCCGCGGTCGACGAGGAATCGTGCCGTACCCTCGAAGGTTTCTCCAGCGATGGCCAGCCGGATCTGCGGCGTCTTCTGCACGTTACGCACCCACTGGCGGTTCACGTTCGCGGTGCCGATATAGAACTTTTCCTCATCATCTACGACAAACCAGATCGTGACCGCGTAGGGCTTGCCCGATTTGCGACCGTAATGCGTCAGGGTCAGAGTCTGCCTGGCCGCCACGCGCTTTAGTCGTGTCGCTATGTCGGGCTCCATCGGTTTCGCTCCTTGCACGCCACACCTCGGCCCAAAAAGTCAGACTTCCAGCATTTCTGTCTCTCCCAGATCGGGTTGACCGAGATTCAGCGAATGAGCATATACCAATTGACGCTGGAGACGTTTCGTTAGGTCAAAGCTTGGATCGAGCTTCTCCATGAGGCGACCGCAATACGCATCCGCAGCTACCATATCGCCTGACAAAACCAGGCGTTGAGCCGCGACTATCTCCGATTGTCCCGGACGAAAGGAAGGGCCCGACTTCGCCAAGACCGACCGCGCATCGACAATCGTGAGGTTCGGTCTCACGGCGTCGGCAAATTCCACGAGGCAGTTGTCGAAGAACTCGCCTCCCCGCATGTGCGCCAGCATACGGAATGTTCCATAGGTACAACCGAAATTGTTCTTGAGCGCACCGGAGAAGTCGGCAGCATGGTGTCGCTTGGGAATTGCTAGGTTGATGACAAAATCGGCCCGGTTGACCACTTTGTCGGTCAACAGAAAGCGGTTTGTCGTCCATTTCGGGTTCGACACGCGGACGTATTCTGACCCGACTTGCGAATCAATCACTGTCGCCCTGACGGATTCCTTCTCGGCAAGACTGAAGTAGCCGAGCTTGGTGAACACCCGGTCGTTGGCAAAGCCTGCGAAGGAAGAGGAATCGCAGATCGTAATTTGCGATGCGCCTGCCTGCTTCACATAGAGCACGATAGCTTCGAGCAGTGCGACATCGGTGGTCACCGGGTATGGTTCGGAAGCGGTCGCGTTCGGCTTGATCACCACCCGCTTGCCTTTGAGGACATCGTTCAGTTGTGGCAGCCTCGTCAGTCCGGTGGCGAGCATTTCTCTTACGTCGTTGCCTGCCACAGAGACTAGCAATGGTCTGCCGTCGTGCAGGAATAAATTAGTCGCTGCCCGCTCTCGCCCCCTTGTGAGTTGTCCCAGCCAGAGGCTGTTCGCCAGCGTCCGCACGGACGGGTGGAGGAGTGCCATCGAACGCAGGAACTGCCTACGATCCAGCATGGGCTCTCCTCAGGGGCGGAGCCATCAGCGCGGCGACCATGTTCAAGAGCAGCCCCGCAGACAATAGCAGCAACAATTGCATGTCGAGCCCGTGCCACGGGGTCACGAGCACTGTGAGGTAGCGAGACACCTCAGCCAGCAATCCCGCCACCATTCCTAAGAGCATGGCCGGGATCGCTAGCCACCATCTTCTGCAGGCTCCAAAGGCTGCTCCAAGGAAGGCACCCGCGACCAGCCAAGCGCCCACGCCCAGTTCGATCCAGACACCAAAGAAAATCGAGCCCAACAGCCATCCTGCAGTGCAGGCGATGCTCCCGATCAGAATGCGAGTTAGCGATAAGTCGGCGATACCCACGACCGAACCGATCATGGCCGCAGCCGCCAACTCTTCCCAAGGGCCATGCAGCCACAACAACAGGACATACGACAGCGCCCCCGCCGCGAGGCCAAGAAGAAGCTTGCGACGGAGGTGACGAGGAGGCAAAGGCACGTGGTTCATCGCCGACCTCAGGCCGATTCTCCGATGTCTAGCTGGGCAACGCTGTGACTCAAAGCACACGCATCCGTCGGCCTAGGGCGGAGGCTGGTTCGACGTCTCACCGCCAATCGTGACTTTTATCACTGCGTAATGGTTGCCGCCGCCACATATTAAAAGAAACCGCTGCACACGTTGAGGTGAAGTCGCATGACGGCCAAATCCAAGTCTCGCGAACCTCGCTCAACGAAGCCGGCGCTTTGGGGTGACATCGAGGAGCGAGTCCGCCAACGGGCCTACCAGTTGTATGAGCAGCGCGGCAGGGTGGACGGCTTCGCCTTAGACGACTGGCTTCGAGCGGAACGCGAGATTCTCGGAGCGGGAAAGCCAGTCGACGTCAGAGGACCCAGGGGGTCTCGCTGTTGACCGCGATCAAGCTCCTGCACACATTGATTTGGGCGCTTTTAGCCGCGAGCATTCTGGCCTTGCCTGTTGCCGGCGTTTTGCGCCAATTCCGTTGGGCTACGATTCTCAATGTGATCGTTCTGCTGGAATGCGGCGTGCTGGCTGTCAATGGAGGCAGATGCCCCCTAACCGATTGGGCAGCCCGATACACGGTCGATCGGGGCTTCAACTTCGATATTTACTTGCCGAGTTGGTTAGCCGAGCACAATAAAGTTGTTTTTGGCCTGCTCTTCGTCGCCGGCGAGTTGGTGGTAATCGGATGCTGGCTCCGGGGAAAATTAGCCACTCAAAGAGGATGACGAATGAAACTCGGAAGCCAACTCCCGTATCGCTCCTCGAGCCGGCGACAGCAGTGCCGGAAGTCGCCGTGGAACCTGAGTCTTACCCGGACTTCCTGCCGCTCGCGAGGCGTTTGGGGTTGTCCTTTGAGGTTGGCACGGGCAGCTGAGGAAAAGAGCGGGAGCTAAGCCCGCCCTCCTCTATCAGAAAGTGGTCGCACCTACGACTTCAGCTCGACTTGGATGACTTCGAACGGCGCCTCGCTGGTGCTCTCGGGCAGGTGGGTGAAGGCGTCCATATGCAGCACCGTTCCGGCGTCGGCGTAGATGTCCTCACTTCGCCCATCCGGATAAGTAAACTTGGCCTGGGCGTCCGTAAGGAATACAGAAATCGATTCCGGGTGGCTGTGCATCACGGATTTTTCGCCCGGCCCATATTTGATGCGTACCACTCGGACTCGCTCATTCTCGAACTCCACTTTGTAATGCCGAGGGTCAACTTTCACAGGGTCTTCGGCGGTTGGTTGCGGCATTCTTACGGTTGCCATCGTGTCCTCCTTAGATTTGGCGATATCGGCACAAGTCTAGTCCTGACGTTCGTTAAAGTATATGGGCAGCGGAAACGAAAACTTGCGACATGGCCTTGATTTTCAACAGCGAAGCTGCCCCAGGGCGCCATCGAGCACGCTGCGATTGAGAGAGCGCGTGAGTGGAGAGCATGCTTCATCGCAGTGCAAAGGTGGTTTTCCGCTGAGTGGTGGCGCCTTTAGCCTTAATTTTCGGGTTTGGGAGATGCGCTAGAGACGTGACACGTTAGTTGATGCCGAGACCCTTCGCGCGGAGCGCCAACCACAACTAGCAAACGGAGATCGCTTTGGAACGCTGATCACGAAGGTTCAAAAGCTCACGGTTTGGGTGCTCGCTGGATTGCTCATCGTCGTCGTGGCGCTCTCCACCGGACACCTGGGCGTTCTAATAGCTCAAGAAATCTGGACCCCGCCTCGGTTTCTCATTCGAGTGCAGGGCTTGCTCGAAATTCTTGGATACTTCCTGCTGGTGCTGATCGGGGTGGAGCTGCTGGAGACGCTTAAGGCGTACTTAAGAAGAGACGTCATCCACGTGCGCGTGGTACTGGAAGTGGCTCTAATCGCCATGGCACGCAAGGTCATAATCGAGCCTAACAACGTGCCAAGCCTGACTTTGTTCGGGATCGCAGCCCTGATTATTGCGTTAGCCATCGCATTTTACTTCGAGCGGCAGGCCAAGAGAGAATCGGGTCTTGAGCAGCATCGCCAAAGCGCTTAGAGAAAGTGGGGGCCGGTCTACAGACCACGGTTTTGAGGGTCGGCCTACTTGCCGCTGTTGCCTGGACCTCCCACGGCAAACAACTTTGGAATTCGTTGCTCGAGCGGCGGAAGCGCCGGGAACGGAGCGTGCGGTTCGGTCTGGTACCAGTAAGCAACCGAGAAGAAATTGTCCGAGCGGTGATTGGCATGACCGTGCTCGATCGTGGCACGTAGAGACCGGCTGAACGGAATCGGCGAATCCAGGTGAAAGCGGTACACAGAGGTACGGGCACCCGCCTTCTCTTCGCCTTTTACGGGGACGCCGTACATGGCGTACGAAAAGGCGTGGTCGCCGAAATCCCAGGCCCCGAGAAAGTAGTCCTCCGATCCGGTACCATTGATGGAAGGTAGGGCAGCGCCATCGACGAAGAACATGTCGTCCCCTTCTCCCCACCAACCATCCTGATTCTGCAGAATCGACATGGTTACGCCGACGAAGTGGCCGCGCCCCGTAGCTTCCATCCAGACATAGTTGCCCTCGCCGTCCAGGTTCTTCCGGTCGTTCACAATGGGATCGTCATTGGCTTTCCAGTCGTTCGTCCAGCCTTTCGCGGGAGCGGCCTGACGGTACTGAGCGTGAAAGTACAACTGATCGGACGGCAGGGGTTTCGAGTAGCTGCGGTAATCGATGTTGAAATAGAAAGCGCCGGTCTTCTGCGAACCTTCGTTGGTTACGGTGACGCGTCCGTGCTTTTGGAACGGCATCGGGAAAAAGCAATTCAAAGCCTGGGCAGAACCGACCGAAAGCGGGATGGACTCGTAGAGGAAGTAGGTGCCCAGACCGAGGCCGAAGAAATCGCCGATCGGGGTCTCGACGCTCGGTCCCAGCTCGTTATCCCAATACATGCGCAAGACGAGCGCCTTCAGGTGATTGGGATCGGAGCTGGCAATGGTGAACCAGATGTGGCTGACCACCGCGGGCCCGTCGGTGTCGAGCAGCGTGAGGGTTCGACCGGGTTCAATCTCGCGCGCATCGGCGTTGCCGCCGCTCTGGTCGTAGCTCGATGCGCGCTTTTGTAGGTAGTCCTTGGCTTGCGGGAGGTTCGCGATTCCCCTGTCGGGAGCTTGGGCGTGCGCCATAAGAAC
Organism: Terriglobales bacterium; assembly: GCA_035623335.1. Lineage (GTDB taxonomy): Bacteria > Acidobacteriota > Terriglobia > Terriglobales > Acidobacteriaceae > JAFAGX01. The sequence continues at coordinate 49,415 of DASPTQ010000021.1, read as the reverse complement.
CAGCCAGCACAATCCCAGAAGCAGACAAAGGATTTTCATTGCGGCGCCTCCGCGAAGAGTTGGAGCACCAGTGTACGCCCCGGCTGGCGGAGCGAACCTCTATGGCGATGTGGACACCGATGAAGGGACAGGCAAGGACCGTTCAACGCGAAGCCAAAACGTAGCTACGTTAAGCAGCCACGAGGGCCTCGAGGTCTTCGGGAGCGAGCAGTGTGACCCGGCCTCGCTGTTTGGTAAGCCAGTGTTCATGCTCCCATCGAGAGAGAAGGCGGCTAGCCGTGAAAGGGCTGATGTCGGAGAGCGAACTGAGTTGTTCGTTAGTAATGTCGATTGCTATTCCCGGCGACTGTACCACACCCGCTTCGCTGGCCAGGTGAAGCAACCTTTGGGCGAGCCTCGATTCTGCACTCTTGGTCACGATGTTGATGTGGCGCTTCATGTACCTCCTCAGGTAGTGCAGCGCCAGCTGGAGGCCATTCTCGGTAAGCTGAGGGTATGCCTTGGCCAACCTGCGGATGGTGCGGTGATCCCAGACCAGGAATTCGCATTCGCTAACGGTGGTTGCGCTTAGCATATAGGTTGGAGGGCTTGCGAGTAACGATGCTAATCCTAAAACCCCTCCCGGAACGACCCATGATAGAACGACCTCGGAACCAGACTCGCTCAGAATATAGGACCGAACCCGCCCTTTTTGCACTAAGAACAGATGGTCTGGTTTTCCCCCTGTGACGATGACATTCCTCTTTGGCGCGAGATGACGGAACCGTCCAGCGGCGAAGATCTCCTTGAGCGCGGTGTCGTCCATACCTACGAAGAGCTGCGACTTCATCAGGCAACGGAACTTCTCAACATCTTTTACCAAAACGCGCCACCTTTCTAAAGCCCCACGATTCATGCTGGCTGGCCAAGCCGTCGCTCTCAGCGCAAGCACTCACCAATTGCCTATGCGTAACACCACCCCGGCGCGCAATTGCACACCGTTGGAGGGCGTTGATGGAGTGGACCTCCGGCATCCAACTGTGCGAGTAGTTCAGGTCGAGCACGCGCCAGGCAAAGGCCCGACCAAAGGAAGCGTCGAGGCCGCCGCCCATCGTCAGGTTGAATCCAAGAGCCTGGTACTCCTCTTGGTAGGCGCTGCGCTTGGGATAATGGGGAAGCGGGCCGTTACCGTTATCCCATGCATTGATCAGACTGTGGCGCAGCTCCGGATTCTGCACCTCGTATGTTAGTCGTCTTCCGCCGAAGAGAATCTGGGCGGAGGGGGAGAAACGGTGGGTTGCGAGCGGCGTCCAGCGCGGACCCGCAGAGAACAGGACCGAATCGGAACTCTCATTCTTGGGGGTGTTGACCACCATGCAGCCGTTCACCTCACTGACGACTTGCCAGGCGTTAGCGATGCGGGCCGCTCCCTGGCCACCGCCACCCAGGCAGTTGTGCCCATTCAGGAAGTTCTCGTAAATAGCGTAGGCTTGAAGCTCGATGGGGGCTCCCTGGGGATGAGATGCTTCCACCGTCTTATTCATCGCTGCCCTTTCTTCGGCAGTATGAGGACCGAAAGGAGCACTGATCAGACCCCGCTTGTATTCCGATACCAGCTCTTTGCGCAGGATGTGGTTCTCACCGAAGACCCCTGGCCTGTTTTCCCGGCTCCAGCCGTGATGGAGAGACATTAGGGTAGCAAAGCTGCGCGCCGGATTGCACAAACTTCGAGCGGCCAGGATAAGGAATGGATTAGCTGTGTGATTCTCGAGCGGGATGACGACATAGCGGTCGAGCATATCCTCGCCCATCATCTCCATCACGCCCAGCGTGGGTGTTTGCACCAAGTCTATGAAGCCAGGCGAACTGTGCAACTGCACATTACCGCGTGAGGCTTCACTGGCCGGGCCGAGGGTCCATTGAGTGCTGGCGATGGCGGCAAAAGCCATGGCGCGCAAGCGGCTTATCCAATAGATACGGCCGTCGCCCCACTCCACCTTGCGATAAAGCGGATCGTTCTGCTGCTCGATGAAGCCGTAGATGCCACCATTGAGCGGGTGCCCCACGTAGCTGGCATGCCAGCCGTCACCATCATCCCACCCTCGGGTTTCCCCAATTGAGTCGACCCAGTCGTTGAACCAAGGTCCATACTCGATGGCATCGCGCGTACCGGCCTCGTGCGCGAAGCGCCAGGCGTGTTGAATGGAAATCTCAAACCAGTACTGCGCCAAGGCTGGCTTCCACTGGAAGCGGTTTGCTGCTCGTTCATGATGCTGGACACCCACAAATGGCGAAATGACTTTCGATTGGTCGTCCGAGCTCGAATCAGTGGTGCTCGCCAGTGAAGTCTCCCCATGCTTGTCTTCGAGTTGGGCTAACGGTCTGCCCCAGTCGTAAGTGAGATCCTGAACATCGAAAGGGCGAATTTGTGCCAGGCTGCAGACAGCAGCCCAGAGTATGACAACAAGTGTCTTCCACTTCACATGAATACAGAAACGCACGAATTTTCTCGTTGGGCGTGATTCCGGTTCGAGATTTCCCCAGTTCGCCCATCCTCAATACCCGACATTTTCGCTGGACAATGACGGAGTTTGTTTCCGAATCTTATTTGCCTCTTTAGCCGATCAACTCGAGATCAGTTGAATTCCCGAAATGAATGAGGTGACAGGTCACTTAGGTTGAGGCCGGATGGTCTCGCGTTCAACTGGTACTATTACCAGTACTTGAGCGATTTGCCAACACCTGATCGCACTCATGATGCGGTCGGGTATACCAGCCCGAGGAAGGACCCATGGGGTCCTCCCTCGTACGGCGAATGGAGGCTGCCGGCGCACCTCACGAATTTGAAAAGGCTTGCTTCTATTCAGACGAAGAACGCAAGGCGCGACAATCTGAGACAGGCGCGCGACAAATACAAGCTCGACGACAACCCCGCCTGGAACGCTGATCGCGAAGATATCGAGAGAGCAGTCAGCAAGGTGGTAGGCATACCGCCCGAGGATCTGTGATCGTGGATGAAAGCCATGAGGGCTTCCTAGCGCACGACCGACGTTCCCCTGCCTGTTTCCGCAGAACATCAAAACTGTTTGTTCTGACAGTTCACGGCACGAACTCCCGAATCGATACTCCCCCAGCCATGGTTCTGCAAGCGTCTTCACCTGCGAGCGCGGCGGCTTACAGTTCGTGGCAGAGGAGGTTCCGATGAAAGTCAAAAGGTTGCTGATCGCATTGCTAATCGGCCTGTTTGCCGTGAGCGCCTTCGCCGCCGACGACGAAAAAGAGAAAGAGGAAGAGCGGACGGAAATCCGTCAGATGGTTCAAGACACCCTCACTCGTCTTTACAAGGCACAACCCGCCGCCAAAGCGGCAGTCGAAAAAGGGTATGGGTACGCCGTATTCAGCAACACCGGCGTAAAGATACTCTTGGCCGGTTCCGGCAAGGGTAAGGGCCTGGCTGTCAACAACCAAACCAAGAACGAAACCTTCATGAAGATGTTAGAAGTCCAGGCCGGTCTTGGCATAGGGGTCAAGAAATTCCGAATCGTGTTTGTATTCGAGAATCAGAAGGCGTTCGACAGCTTTGTGAATTCCGGCTGGGAATTCGGCGGACAGACCTCGGCCGCCGCCAAAACCAGCCCCGAGAAGGGCGGATCCATGCAGGGCGCGGCGTCGGTTTCCGAGGGCGTCTGGATGTATCAACTAACCGACAAGGGGTTGGCCCTGGAAATCACCGCCAAAGGCACCAAGTACTCAAAGGATGATGATCTCAACAACAAATCGTAGCTAGTTGCCACAGCGCGCAAAGGGGCCTCGTTCGGAATAACGCCGCCAGGCCGATCCCCGGCAACTTCCGGCGACACGACGGAGCGTTACCTCGATTATGTCCCGAAGAAGACGATCAAGGGCTGATCCCCGATTTCAGCTCAGACGAGTTCCGTCAGATCGTCGACTACAATGCCCGACTCGAACTCCCACGGATCGCACACGGCACGTCTCGCGTTCTTCGGCAGGGCGTGGGTTCGGGCCGGGCAAGGTTCCGCCCGATTCATGTTTGGTGTTCCCAGTCTTGCGCCGTCGTTAAGTCCTCAAGAAAGCCCGCCGACGATCTTGCGATACTCAGCCTCGGTGAAAGCTTTGAGGGTCTCTGTGGTCACATTGCCCAGTGCACCCACCGACAGTGTAAACTTGGCACAAGCTTCGTCATTGGGGAACTCGGAAACTATCACGGCGTCATACTGCCCCATCGTCAAATACCAAGTGTGAATTTTCCCTCCAGCTTTCTCGGCGGCTTTCTTGGCAGCATCGAGTCGGGCAGGGCTTTCTTTGATCTTTGAAATCCCTTGCTGGGTGTAACGAAGCAGCGATACGAAGTGTGGCATACTCTTGGTCCTCCTATTCCACCGGCGAGCACATTACACAGTTTCCTGCTGGCAAGGTCAACTCAGCCTTGGAATCCCTTCGCCGGGGACTTCATCAAGAAGCGTTCAGGAAGCCGACTTCCCCAGGTTTGGGCTGCCGGACGAAGGCTCGCGTCGGCTAGGGTGTTTGAGAGGCGCAAGCAGCCTTTGTGACCACCCTAGAAAGTGACTTGACAGCCCGCCCGCACAGGCAGCCTAGTCGATAGTCCAGTTCCCCTATCCATCACCAGTCACTTTGCTGCCTCCCTTGTGGGTGCGACCACCCAGAAGTACTCAAGGACTTGCGATCCATTGTTCGTGACGTTGTGCCTTGTCGCAGGCGGGATGTAGGCGAGCATGTTTTCCTTGAGCGCCACATCGGGATGTCCCTCGATATTCGCGACGCCGCTCCCATGCAGGATGACCAGAGCTTCCTCGTTGGACGAAGTCGAGTGCCAGCCCACGCTCTCGCCCGGCTTGAGCTTCACAGAACCGCCCCTCATCCCGCTGGTCTGCGGTGGTCCCTTGAGCAGCGGGCAGTCGCCACCGCCGCAGTCCAAGGTGAATGTCATCGGCTCACGCTTCGGAAGCTCCTGTGCTGCCATGACCCCTAGCAGCACGGCAACACCAACCAGTATCCGCTTGATCCTCATCGTTGGCTCCCCCCGTCTCTTTTACTGTCTACACCCCGCCGTGCCGCCATCCCGTTCCTGCTGGGGAGCGATTTTAGCTATTGCGGCGCTATCGCACAGTTCTCGCGGCCGCTCCCGGTAGCGCACGACCAAGTCGGCGAGGATGGCTCGTGCAGCGTCTGCATCCGCACCTTGAGAAGTTCTCGATTGCAAGGCGTTCGCACGCGCAATGCCCAGATGTGCCACAGCTCCCGTCCAGCAGTTCCGGACGATGCTGCAGTGGTCGAGAATTTTCTGGAACGCTGCGTCGTCGTCGTTACCTTGCCCGGTCCGCTGCCAGATACGCCTCCCTGGAATTCGGCACTCGTTCATTTCGAAGTGGTTGCTAAGAGGTTCGCGTTCCACTTCTTCACCTTGAACATCCTGTTCCGGCCATTTGTCGGCAGGGTCTAGCTCAACCCCCTGGCAGTCACTCTGGTTGTGCTGTTCTGGGCCTGTCTGTGGTGGGTGGTGCGAGGCTAACGGGCGCTCGTAAACAATACAGCGTCGTTTGTCTCGCTGCCGCGAGCCAGAGCGAGAAGCCTGCCGTCGCGCGACCACCCGAAAATTCCAGATCCTACCGTCGGAGAAATGCGTAACCTGCTTCGGCTTGCCTCCGTTCACAGGTTGGAGCCATATGTTTTCCGCGTTCCCTTGCCGGCTGACGTACGCTACCGAACGGCCGTCAGGCGTCCAGCGAACGGGCATACCCGCAAAGGGCGGTAATACGAACGATTCTTCGAGGGCGCCGCCCGCTCCGGAACGATTCCAACACGTCCTCCGCGAGGGGCGTCGCCGGTCGCGATCGTGGGTTCGACATAGAATGCAACGTGCTTGCCATCGGCGCATCCCCGGGTAACTTCGCCTTCATCAGCGAGGCACCATCATCTCCCCTTTCCACGAGCCATCGCTCTGCCGCTTCAGCACCAGCAGTCCGTTAGTGTGCCAACTGACCGGCGGGGACTCGGGAGCCAACTTATACTCGGCTTTTTTTTCGAATGACTCGCATGCCAAGCCGTCTTCGACTTGAAGTCTTTGCATTTAGACGTGTAGCTCAGCACCTTGAGACCCGGGTACTGGGCGTGGAATTTCTCATTATCAGCCGCAATAGCCTGCTTGCCGACCACAGGTGGGCTTCCCGGAGTGAAGCGGACCCCATCCTCCGCCCACAAGTCCATCAGCCCCATCTGGTCTTGCGTCAGTGTGGCCTCAAGGTCCTCTTGGTGCGCTTTTTCGATGGCCGCCAAGTCTGCGGCATGCGTCCTTCGCCAGAACATGCCCGCAGCGGGTCGGGCGAAGTAGCCGATGCCGAGGCCGCGACAATAGTGACTAGAGAAGTAGGTCTCATGCGGCCTCCCCAGCACTTGCATTTAGCACACCTAAAAGCGCGTGTCAAAAGCCAGCAGACTCCAGAAGGCTAGCCCGCGAGAGCTTACCAGACATTAGTGTGTCCCGCCAACGCGGACCGGAGTTGAAGCCGGCATCCCTGAGTATCTCCCCCGCCCATGACGCGCAAGCGCGATTAAGGGGCGTGGGCGGCAACGACGCCGATGTCTGCGATGTTGTCGCCTTTCTTGAGAGACGGGACCGCGTTGATGTGCAGGATGACACCGGAGACAGGACTGCGGGCTTCGAGTATAAGTTTGCCGAAGTAGTCGGTGACAAAGCCGATTTTCATGCCCTCTTGAACGTAGGTGCCACGCTTCACAAGCGGGTACCAAATGCCGGGGCCATCCGACAAGACATCCACGACTCGGTCGAGCCAGACGGGATTTTCGATGGGCCGAGGATCTCCTGGAAGCATTTTGAGAGCGCGCATGGTGCTGAATGTCCCGTCGACGAGGAGCGCGACGTCATCCGCCTCGACGGTGCCGGCATATCCAGCTTCGACGACGATGGAAGGTTTCCCGCGAGCCGTGGAGGTGTTGTCGAGGTAGCGAGTGGCAGCAAGGTCGGTGGGGCGGTCACGCCATAGAATGATGTGGTCCAGTCCAAAGGCGAGGACCATTTTTTTGGATATTTGGTCTTGGGCCTCCTTGCCCGTGGGTGCCCAGTACGCATAAGGGCGGAGGCTCTCGTCGAGATCGCCGCCGTGGTAGTCGATAAGATAATCACATCGGTCGACGACCTCTTTGGTGATAAGAAAGGACGCACGTTCAGTCTGCGTCCCATCGGCTTTCCCAGGGTAGAAGCGGTTCATGCTCTTGTTATCGATGGGGTTAACATGCGGTACCTTTTGTTCGAAGGAGGGAATGTTGACGAGCGGAACCAGGATAACGGTCCCGACGATTTGAGCGGGATCAAGTAGGTTGATGAGTTTTTCAATCGCGATGATCGATGTGTATTCAGTACCGTGAGCGCCAGAGACAAGAGCTAGGATAGGACCGCGCTTTTCGCCGTTGACGACGACGACAGGAATATTGGTAGCAGCGTCGACACCAGCGGGGACCGCCAGATAGCCCGTTGATTTTTGACCCGGAGCGGCAGAGGCAGTGCCGATAGAAAAAGACAAAGCCTGTGCATAGGCCAACAGTGGGAATAACAAAAAGACTCCGAACGACGCAAAGGCCCAAGCAAGAGACCGAAGCATTGATCCTCCCCGGGGGTGGATAAGGATACCGTGAGGGGAATAATTTGAGCAATGCACAGGGACTCGCTGAATCGCCGGAACCGTATTGACCAAGCTCGAACCGGGAGCTTCCTATCTGCTCACGAGTGGTAGCCCATACTGCTTTGCGAGCGATCTGAATGCGATGCCGATGGATGGCGTTGCCTTCATAGAGCAGATCTTGCAACCCAATGGCGTTGTTCACTTCAATGTTGGAGAGCGTCGCAGCGTCGGACTTGGTGGACGTTTTCGGTTCACCCTCCGAGTTAGACTCGATTATGGCGCTGGGGAACGGAAATGCTTTCCGGCGCAGAAATGAGCGGAACCGGACTTATAGCGGTTGGATACTCTAGATGAGGTTTTAGCTGCAGTGTTGGCGAAAGTGAGCAGAATTCTTAAGAGCCGGGCTCCGAAGATCCACGAACTGGTTAAGCGGAGATGGCTGTCGGCACGCCTCCCAGTACCCAGGATGCTGATGGGCGACCTGGTTTGGATGGACCCGCGTCTGCTGACCGCAGAACCGACAGAACCTCATGTGCTGCGTTGGATCCGAGAATCTCTGAAACCGGGGGATACGTTTTTTGACGTGGGTGCACACCAGGGATGGATGTCGCTGGTAGCCGCCAAGAGGGTTGGGCGGCGCGGAAAGGTAGTGGCCTTTGAGCCATCTCCAGCATTGGGCGGTATTTTGAAATATCACCAGAGAGTAAATCGAATGCCACAGCTGGAAGTTGTGGCCAAGGCGGTTGCGGATGTGTGTGTCGCCAGTGTGCCTTTTCATCTGGTTGATGGCGGAAATAGCTATCTGAATTCACTGGTGGGTCCCGTGGGACCTGATGTCGCGGGTGATAGGCGCTCGTGCATCCAAGTAGAAACGGTGACGCTTGATACCTTCTGGGGCGAGTCAGGGCGGGAGCCAACGGTGATCAAGATCGATGTTGAGGGCGCGGAGCTCTCGGTCCTGCGTGGTGCGGAGGCTCTTCTGCAGGCATGCCATGCCACTCTGATCGTGGCTGTGCATCCGACCTGGATGCCTCAGGGGCAGAAAGCTGAACACCTGTTTGCGTTGCTTCGGAAACACGGTTATCGGATCTCCGACCGGAAGGTCGTACGATATGAGGGGTCGGATTTCGGGGACTATCTGTGTATGAGGGATTGACCGCTGTGTTGGACGGCGCGACCAGGCACGTCCGCGATTCGCACGAGTTTATACACCATCGTTTTGATTTAATATCCTTCGCGCCCGTCTGTCCATTGACGAGCGCCCGGAAGGTTGGTTAGAGCTTTGGCAGACGCCTGAATCGGAGCTGCGATTTAGGCTTATGCACGGCAACGTTGCACGCCGATGAACGCTCGGTGATTTGGACGTTAAGGTAGGAATGTCCCGCACAGTGTTTACAGACCGATGCAAGACCCTCGTTGGCATGACACCTCGGACTACCTGACTCGCTCGCGCCATGGCGCAGCACTAGGGCTCGAGATCTTCCGCATTGGACCCAACGAGCAGGAGGGCCTGACTCGTGCTGTGGTGTCTTGTGATCTCTTACCGCGATGCCAATGACTCATCCAGTGGAATCTGCCGGCGGTGCCCGGACGGCTCGAATCGGGGCGCTATCGCGTCGGTTTCCACCGGCATGGAAACACCACTCGTACAACCATCTCAAGCACCGGCGCGAAGCCTATTGATGACGTACATTAGATTCTTTCTTTCCGAAGGCAAGCTGAGAGTTGCAAGGGCGCCAGGTGTGTCGCGTTTACTGATCTCGCATGCGCAGGTTCCAATTAGACCAATTCGCGTGCCAGCTCCAGTAACAGCGTGGTCTTGCCGACCTGCCGTGGCCCGGTTTATTCGACTATATCTCTGGATTGTCAATGCTGTGAGAAGGTCCTGGCAATTTCGCTTTTCGAGTTGCGAGCCGACCGCCATCGCGCTACTAGATTTTGTGCGGCGACGGACCAATTGGGAAATTGGAATTGGAAACCAGCTTCGAGAAGGCGACCGGGAACTACGCGGCGGCTCTTGAGCACTAGTTCGGTTTCGGTGCGTAGAAGAATCGACCCTATTTCCAGCATCCAGTTCGCAGCAGGTAACCCGATACTTGTCCCCCATGCTTGTCGCAGAGTCTCCATGAAATCTCGATTAGGCAGTGGAGTTGGCGCTGAAATATTGACGGAACCCTCGAATTCGTCGTGGGCTATCAAGAATTCAAGAGCAGAGACGAAATCGGCGTCATGAATCCACGAAATGAATTGCTTGCCGCTGCCTGCCGTACCTCCGAGACCAAGCCGAACAAGACGTAGCAAGGTGTCAAAGATGCCGCCACGGTCAGGGCTCATTAACATGGCGCTGCGAAGCGCAACCCTGCGGACATCGGGGGCCTGAGCCTCGAAAAAAGCCGCCTCCCAGCCAGTCGCCACACCGATGCTGAACTTCCATTTGGCAGGTGCATCCGGTTCGCTGCCACCGATCTCCCCCGTCCGCTCGTCCATTGCTCGGTCATAGACATGACGATAAATCGTCGCGGTACTTGCATTCATCCATAAACGCGGCGGATGTGACAATTGACCAATCGCTCTTCCTAGCAAGCGCGTCGTCGCGGTTCGGGAATCCATAATTGCTTTGCGGTTCTCCGCCGTGTATCGGCAATTCACGCTTCTACCCGTAAGGTTGATGACCACATCTGAATTTTCGAGTTCAGAAGTCCACTGACCCGGATTTTCTCCATCCCAATTCACAACACGCCACGGTGCGGGTACAGCCTTGCGAGCGAGGACTACTACCTTATGTCCCTGAGCGTGGAAGTGTCGCGAGAGCACAGTGCCGATCTGCCCGCTACCACCCGGAATGACAATACGGAGGAGAGTCTTCATCGCAGTTCAAGCGCACACATCATGGGTTCCTCCCTAGGAGGTACTCCGCCAGATGTGCCACACAAACACGGCAAGATAACTTCCGGCAAGCACGATAAACAAAGAAGTCAGAAGGACGTGTCCCACCGTAAACATCTTTCCCTTAGGCCAATCGGCATGCGAGAAGTAAAGCGCATCCACAAGAATCCGCGCAGTCCAGTAGACTCCGATAAAGCAGGCGAGTGCCAAGGCAGCACGGTCGCCTCGCACCATTTCGTCGTGCAGAACCAAAGTCAGTGTGCCAAATGCAATGATCGTCAATACTGTGAACCCACTCTGCACCCAGAGCAGCTTTCGATTGAAGGGCATTAGCTGCTGCAAGTCGGCTTTCCAGCGTAGTCGATATGGCACCTGACAACTGGCACACAAGATCACAAAATGTGCAGCCCCGACCACCCACAGGTCGACATCGAAGAACCTCTCAGCGAAGGAGTTTGTCATAGGGCCTGAATCGCGTGCATAAAAGGAAGTATCACACGCAACACAAACCACGGGTGGAACAGCCAAAAGACTGGCCCCGCAACGAAGAGCGCCGTGAATAACCAACCGATCCATCCGCGCCCAAGTCCAATCCGCTTGCCGAACGTTGAACGCTCAATCGTCATCCCGGCTCCCTGAAGAACAAAATACGCTGTTGGAAGCCCGTAACCTCCGCGAGCAGGCAGCGAGATCACTAGGTCGTGTATCAGGCCAGAGACAACGAAAACAAAAAATCCCGCTAACCCTGCGCCCAGCGTTCGCTGCAGAGGGCGAAAGACCAATTCATGGGCAAGCTGACGAAATCCGATGTTCCACCGCCTGCCCCAGAACTCGCCAAGGGATACGGAACGTAGCGGGGCCATCATGATGGGCACTGCTTTAACCCCAAGGCTCTGCCACATGAGGCCGACAATCTGGAAGCTGCCAAAGTGCAGTAGCAGGATTAAACCCGCCATCCCGATCCAGCCACGCAGGAGAGTTTCTCGTTGAGGAACAGAACGCGCCACGACCCACAACAAGACTGCACCGACCGCCGTTTCAAGGCTCGCCCACACCCAACTTTTTGCTGGAGGCGGGAGAACATGTTGACCTACATCCAAGAATGCCTCGGCATCCATTCCCGGCCAGGCTAGAAGATAAGCAGTCGAACGCCAAGCCGGATGTCCGACCCGCAGTCGGGCTTTCCACCAAGTCACCCATTTCATGCCGATGAAGATGGCGAACGCCAAAATCCACATGAAGCCCCAAGCTGTCAGTAGATTCCGGCAAGCAATTGCGATCGGAGGCAAGACTGACATCGGAAACCAGGCAATCCAAGAAGCGCCTTGTACAAGCTCACCCGATTCGACCGGTTCTGCTTTGCTCAAAGGCAAGGAGATTACTGTCCTCCAGATATGCGCACTTCGTAGACAGTGGGAAGTGGGTTTGAGTTGGTGCGAACGAAGCTTCGGACTAGCTCAGTGCGAGAAAAATGGCCGAGGCTGAGCAGCCGAATACATTCATCCGTAGCACAACTTTCCCAAGACGTGCGCCTTCCCCAAGGAAAGCAGCTTGCTTCGATGACACGAACTGGAAGCTGTTCTTGAAACCCAGTTTCAATCTGCTCGCGAAGCCATCGCATATAGTCGAGCTTCTGACAAATTGCGACCTTGGGGTCTTCTCGCATGACAACGCCGGGGAAATCGGGGATATCGGCCCGCAATGTGTGGATGTGTCCGTGTCCCTCGACTAGAATCTCGATATCCAGTTCGATCAAGGTTTCAAGGCTAACCAGCCATTTTCGGCTGTCCACGTCCGGATTTGGCGTTGCAAAATAGCTTCCCATGAATGCATCGCCCGCCAGCAACAGTTTCTCTTTTGGATCGTACAGAACTATGTGGTCATCGCAATGGCCGGGTGTCGCGATTACGGTCAACTGCCCAGACTCAGTCTCCAAGGCATCACCTAACAGTCGATACGGTTCCTCCAAATCGGGAGGCTGCCCGATAATCGTAGCCCGAACCCGCGGGAGCTTCTTAAACGGTCTCAGGAATTGGGCGGTCATTTCTGACACGTAGATGGGAGCACCAGTCAGTTCTGACAGCCAATTCAGGTTGCCGACATGTTCCTCGTGAGCGTGTGTGGCGATAACTTTTTTGATTCTTGGTTTGATCTGGCGAAGATGTCGCTGAAGAGATTTGCGCATCTTGGACGAGCCGGGATCGACAGCGACTCCATCGTAGAGCACGGTCGTAAACAGTTCCCCGAACAGCAATGGAACTGCATTCGGCAAGAGACCGTTGAGAAACAAAATTCGCAGCTTGCCATCGAGCAGGTCAAGCCGCTGATGATATGTCCGGGCGAAGATGCTCAGTCGTTGAATCGCCGCCTTGATCCCAGCCCACAGAACAAGAGGCAAGCGAATGAAGAAGCCGAGTGTGTAGCAGACTGGAAATCGAGCCAATCGTTGAAAAGAGTTCTGGAACTCTCGCCTACGGGACAGGGCGAACAAGAAGGCTCGTTGGCTCCGTCGTCCATCTTGGACAGTACCTAATTGTGATGGAGAAGGTTGGCGGGGAATGGAAGATCGTGCAGCACGTTTCGCTGAGCGGCGGAGAAATCCCAGCCGCGAATTAAATAAGTTGCGGCTATCGTAAGAGGCAAAAAAGACACGCGCACTCGTGTAAGCGATTCCGCGGGTCAACGCTCCCGAAAGAAGAGACTACCTCACCAATGCGAAAGCCTTGTCGTCAACTGAAACGTTCGATTTGCGCGATGCGCCCCCCAACACGTCATACGCGACAAGGAGTGAATCTTTGACGATCAAGATTTCCCGCTCGCTTAGCCATCCGACAAAAGTCGCGTTGGGCAGATAGGCGGCACGCTTGGGCGGATCGGTCGCGGTAACCACTTCCACCGCTGGCAGGTCGGCTAAGGTTTTGTTGATGTGTTCCACTACTTCAGCACTGAGTTTGGCGCCAAGGTCGCGTTCATCCGAAGACCGAAACTCTTCTCCCTGCCGCGCACTCGACGAAATAGTCATGGCTACGAGCTGGTTGTCCGGGGAAAGCTGCGCCTCTCCCGCGGAGTAGTTCACGTCATACTCCGAGTTGTTGTAGCGGGCAAACTCGTCGAATAAGACAATAGTCTGTCCCTTGCGTAACAGCAGCGTTTGGTCGTTGCTCTCGTTGTTCCAACCGCAGCAGGCGGCATCGGGTATTAGGACGATGAAAGCTGAGGCATCTTCGGTGGCATCCAGAATAGGGTGCCCGAAGCTCGAAGGCAGGCTGGAGGACGACCATTGCCCATCAGGTGACTTGCGGTAGAGAGATTCTCTGACGTAGGTGGTTTGCGTAACTTGTCCAGTGTACGATCCAACAACCACGAAGAAGTTCTCGATTCCGATCTTTGGCACCCACGCCTCTGCTGTCGGGCAGCTCTCTTCACATTCGCCTGTCGAACAAGTGCAATCAGGGAACGAAAACGAACCGATCTCTTTCCTTTGATCCCCAGAGAGGCTTGTTTCCGAGATGTGAAAAGTAGTGGTCACGGACGGCATTATGTCCTTTTCCTGATCCCCTTCCTTCTGTTTCTGTTGGTTGACAAACCAGAAAAGGTGCTCGCCATCGGCGGCCAAACCGGGACGCGAGAGAATCTCAGTCAGAATGCGTTCGCCATCAGCCGCAGTGTCTTCGCGGTGTCCGTTTCCACAGTTGAGGTAGCTTCCGGACTGCCCATTCCATAACCAAAGAGTGCAGCGCGTGCTCGCGGCGTAGGGGCCGTGGAAAGTCGGGCCGACCAGAATCTGCCCTCTTCGATTGATCTCCATGGAGTAGCGAAGATAACCCACATCGGGAGGTATCGCGTCTGGCGGAATCTTTACGGTCTGTTTCGCTTCGAAGCTGGAGGCGTCGTACTCCGTTACTTCGCCGCTGTTGCTCACGACCCATAGGCGTGGCGCAAGAGAATTTAAGGCGTCCGGCTTCACTGGTTCGGGGAAGGCTTGCTCCTGCTTGTCGGGGAAGGTTGATGCGGTTACTTGGCTTGCGGGTTGCAGGCGCGCCGTAGCTTTGGTTTCCTGAACTGCGGATCTCGGTTGGGAAGGTGGAGCGGCGTACTGGGTTTTGTCGTGAGATAGCAGGAAGCCTGCTACCAACCCAACAAGCGCGATGATTCCAGCGCCACGAAAAATCCAAAGACGTTTCCGAATCCACGCTATCGCTGCAAAGACAGCAAACAAACAGAAAAGGCCGACGCTCGCCATCGTCCATGGATTCGAAGCCAAATATGTCCAATGCATCGCGCTGTACTTTCTTTTTTCTGAAAAGGATGAGAATCTGACTCTACAAGGATGGTTCGGGCGCAGAAGAGCGTCAAGATTACCTGCGGTGTTGATGAGAGGCTGGCTGGATTCCCCTATAGTCATCGTGACTGCTCCAGTCCCTCAAAAGGCAGTGGTTGATTCAGGGCAGGACAGCAAGTCCACGCGACTGCAAGCCTCGCAGTGTAGTAGCGGGGCATAACGCGATGTCGCCATAATAAAAGAACGCATCTTTCTCTTTAGCTACCGTCTGGATTTTTCCCGGTGGTTCGAAGGTATACCGGGCGAACCAGCGAACTCGAAAATTCCGGCTCAATAGAATGAGCCGCTTGCGGCTGCTGCGGCGGAACCTTTCCTGACCATCCCTCGACAAGCCCAAGAAAACAAAGTGAGTGACAATTCTTGGCATCTTTCTATCGCGCTATGATGTCCTGATCGCAACCGCGAAGGGAGGACATCATGCTTCGCGAACGGGCGCTGAAGATCGTGCTTGTAGTGGTGGGATTGCTGTTTATCGCGGGAGTTGTTCCGCTGACAATGTTTTTCTCGCGAGAACCTGCGGTGCCGATGATAATGAGCCTCTACGTCACACTCGGAATCTTCTTGCTGCTGGCTGTACATGACCCAGCGGCGAACCGCAGCCTGATCGCCTTCGGCGGATGGGCAAATCTTGCTCATACTGGAGTAATGGCTGCGCAGGAATACCGGAATGTGGTCGAGCGCCGAGAACTCGCGGGAGTGGTTGTGTGCGCAATCGTCGGTATCGTGCTGGTCGCGCTGGCTCCGGCAAAACAGTCAGTCGGGGGAGCTTCTACTGTAGCGGCGTAAAACGTGCGCCATTGGATTCGGAGACGATCAATGCCGCGAGCGCAGCGGTCTTCTCGTCCTGCGTCCACGGTGAACCCACAGTCTTCCCGAGATTAGAGATGTGTTGCCGTACACGAGCCGCAGCCTTTCCGAATATCGCGTCTGCCTGCTCGTCCAGTTCACGCTCGCGAATGCCCATTACCGGAATGTGGCAGCTTTCGCATGCCTCGCTAACAATCTTGCGGAAGAACTCTCCTTCGGCTGTATGAATGAGAGCATGTGAGGCTAGGATTTTCTGAAGTGATGGTAATGCACGACCGGAGGTAAGTAGCATGGCGCAGCCGAGCACCCGATATTTCCGGGCGGTTACTCCCTCCAACATTTCGCGTATAGCTTGTACAGCAAGGCGCTGCGAAACCGCTGCGCACTTCTGGAGATGACGATCTGCTTCTTCAAGCCCCAAGTTCTCCGCGAAGTGATATGGCTGCTTTGCCCCTTGCATCATGGAGTCAATGATGACAATGCGCCTTCGATCAACTATCTCAAGGGCGGCAGGGTCACCGGACACGCATACGATCACCCCCCAACCGGAATGCACGCGGATGCCGCACCATGCGTTTTTCATGCTCGCTAAACAACACCTCCTGCTGCTCCGGGAGCGGAACCTGTTCTACCAGCCCCTTTGATTGAGCGAACCCGATCTATCCAGTATGCCCATGCGACAACACATGAGAAGAACATCAGGCTTGAAATATATGACCACGCCGACAACCCAGAGCAGCGCTTCAGTAATGTGCGCTATGTTAGCAGTCTAACCTCCGGCGCAAGCCAAAACCGAGTACGCGAGGCTGCAATAAGTTCCTGTTTAAGGCTGTTCCGACATTGATGGTCTCTCACTATCGTGCGGTCGGATACAGTATCAGGTCAGGATTTATGTTTGTCGGGAGATTCCGAGTTTCTTTCGAAGCTCGCCAACAGTCATTCGCAGCAGGCCGTCATAAGAAATCGGATCGTTGTAGAGAGTGCGCTGCCCTCTCGCCGCCTGAAAGGCTCGCCAGACTCGTAGCGGTGAGATGAAAAGACCAATAATCACACCAGAGCCGTTCAGGAAGTAAACAATGAAGGAATTGCAACCCGCCCGAAGTTCCCAAGCTCCGATTTCTGCCTCGCCAACCCAGTTGGTGCCATAGCCTGTTAGGACGTGATGCAAATCGTGGAGGGGTACGGCACGCTTGTGCGCTTCCGTATTTGGGAACTTGAGTGCCAGACCGAAAATACTAATCGTGAACGTTGGAGCATCGTAGCCGAGGATGCTGAAACCGTTTGCCGCAAGGTGCAGGTCGCGAGCTTCCTGTAAAACGAGATCGTCCGAATACACAGAACCCTTTGCCATTTCTTGTTCTCAAGGTTTAACTTTGAGCGCTTTCAGTTTTTCATGTGTGAGCGTTCCGAAAGCGTCCGCGCACTGCTTCTCTAAAATCTTCTTCCCGCACTCCTCCAATGCTGTACAGCGGCACTTGCCCTGTTCATTCAATAGGTCACGCATAATCTGGATGCAGTCCAACATTGCATCCAGTTCGACAACCTTCCGCTTCTTCAACTTCTGCCAGCGGACTGAAGGGGGCGTTCCGACGCGAAACCCAAAGAACAGTTGCTTGATCTCAGTCAGCGTAAAGCCAGTCTGCTGTGCTCTCTGAATCACTACCAACCGATGTAGGGTGTTGACATCGTATCGTCGCTGTCCGCTGCTTCGCTGTGGAGCAGGAAGAATCCCCATGTGTTCGTAGTAGCGGATTGCGGATGGGCGTCGGAGGTTCCCGCGCTCGCTAATCTTTTTCCATTGTTCTGCCCACGATGAAGTTTGTTCCCGTCCAGCGTCGTGTTCGGTCCCGACCAGTTGAACTGAAACCAGAGTGAGCATCCGCACCGAGGGTGGTAGCGGTCGTCCTTATGTTTGCAGCCCGCCCAGTGGCGGCGGTAAATCGTAATTTCCATACGGGGGTCTCCTTTTCTGCCCTTACGACTGAAATACCGCGAAAAGGAGAAATCCCCCGGATTCGGGTCGCCCCGCACTTAGTACAAATCTAGGACAATCAGGGCGGCTGAAATGGAAATCGCCAGTGTTTATGCGGGCAAAAGAATGGCTCCTCAGGTAGGACTCGAACCTACAACCCTCCGGTTAACAGCCGGATGCTCTGCCATTGAGCTACTGAGGAGTGTGGCGGCGTCTCAAACCCCGCATATTCACTAAAGTTATCATATCATCGGCGTATCTGCCGAAAAACATGACCCTAGGACTCAAGACACAAGTGGTCGAGGAAATTCTTCACGGTCGACGGATCGTCGATCCCTACCGTTGGCTAGAGGATGCGAGCCATCCCGACACTCAGAAGTACGTGCGCGAGGAGCTTGCTTATACGCGCAGTATTCTCGATCCCTTGCCCGGGCGGGAACAGCTCCAAGGTCGGATCACACAGCTGGCTTCGATCGGGACCATCGCTCCCCCGCAAGCGGCCGGCAACTGGTACTTCTATACGCGACGCGAAGGGGTCCAGAATCAGCCCGTCCTGCTGGTGCGGGAAGGACTTCGCGGCCCCGATCGGGCTCTCGTTGACGTCAACCAAATGGCGCTCGACGGCACGGTCGCGCTCGATTGGTGGTTCCCTTCCGACGACGGCAAGTATGTTGCCTACGGCACCTCGGCGAGCGGTTCGGAAGAAAGCACTCTGCACCTCATCGAAAGCGCCACCGGCAAGATTTTGCCGGACACAATCGAGGGCACGCGCTTCGCCAGCCTTGCCTGGAAAAAGGACAATTCAGGCTTTTATTACACGCGCCATCCGAAAAAAGGCGAAGTGCCGGCGGGGGAGGAAGTGTATCACGTAAAGGTTTTCTATCATGCCATCGGCAGCGACCCGGCTCAAGATCCGCTGCTCTTTGGGGACGGCCGCAATCCGCAAGACATCCCGCAAGTTGCCTTGGCAGAAGATGACGACCGTTGGCTCCTGATCACGGTGTTCCAAGGTTGGGCGAAGAGTGAAATGTATTTACAGGATTGGGAGGCGGGAACTCCGCCGGTCGAGCTTACCAACGGGAGACCGTTCCTCTATAGCGCCACGGTGTTCGGAGGGAAACTCTACATCACGACCAATGAAGAGGCACCCCGTTTTCGTGTGTTCACCGTCGATGCCAGAAATCCGCGGCGGGAAGAATGGAAAGAGCTGATTGCCGAGGGCGATGCCGTCTTAAAGGGCGTCCGCATCTTCGGCGGCAAATTGTTGGCGCAGTACGAGACAAATGCCAGTTCGCAGCTGAAGGTGTTCGATCTGAGCGGTCGAGGGCTCGCCGAGATTCCGCTCCCTGCGATTGGCACTGTCAATACCGTCGCGGGACGATGGGATCACGTTGAACTGTTCTTCGATTTTATGTCGTTCACGGTTCCACCTTCCGTTTACCGCATGGAACTCGCTTCCGAAGGCAGCGAACTTTGGGACAAGGTGGACGCACCGGGCATCGATCCGCTCGCCTATGAAGTAAAACAGGTTTGGTTTTCCTCGAAGGACGGCACCAAGGTCCCCATGTTTGTGTTTCATCGGAAGGGTTTGGTGCTGAATGGCAAGAACCCGACTCTATTGACCGGTTATGGCGGCTTCAACCTGAGCCTGACGCCCGACTTCCGCGGAAGCCGGTTCCTGTGGCTGGAACACGGCGGAGTTTTCGTGGTAGCCAACCTTCGTGGGGGTGCCGAGTTTGGCGAGGAATGGCACCGCGCCGGCATGCTGGACAAGAAACAGAACGTTTTTGACGATTTCATCGCGGCCGCGGAGCATCTGATGGCGGCGAAGTACACGGACAGGGAGCGACTGGCGATCCAGGGGGGTTCGAATGGTGGCTTGCTGATGGGCGCAGCGTTCACCCAGCGCCCCGATCTTTTTCGCGCCGTGGTCTGTCAGGTGCCGCTGCTCGACATGCTGCGCTATCAGAATTTTCAGATTGCGAAGCTTTGGATTCCGGAATACGGCTCGGCGGAGGACGCTCAGCAATTTGAGTGGTTGTACGCCTATTCGCCCTATCATCACGTGACGCCCGGGGGGGAGTATCCGGCGATCTTATTGATGACGGCGGAACGCGATACCCGCGTCGATCCCATGCATGCCAAGAAAATGGCCGCGCTGCTGCAAGCGGAAGCCGCCAATGGGCGGAGCCGCGAGCGTCCCGTTCTGCTGCGCATCGAAACCAAAGCTGGGCATGGTGCGGGGAAACCCATTACCAAACAGATCGAGGAGCAAACCGATATATACTCCTTCCTATTGTGGCAGCTGGGAGTGAAGCCGTAAGGTTGTGACGGCTGGTTCTCGCAAGATCCTTCGATGCCGTGCTCAGGCACCGCGCGGAAAGCCGTGCGTCAAGAATCCTTTCTAGTGTTTCTGGTGCGGAACCACAGCCATAGCCGTAGCATGCTGCCTATCCAGAGTACGAGAAGGCAGCTCGCGCCTCATCTCTAGGAATCGGCCTTTCGGCCAGATTCCCGAAGATTCGCTCGTTCCGTGCTCATTTCATCGGCAAAAGAAAAAAGTAAACGAAGCCACTGAGCGCTACCAATCCGGCCATTGCATGGGCCAAGGTTCGGATCAACCGACGGGGTGCCGCCGAAAGGACTGCTGCAGCAACGGCCAGCTTGGCTTTAGTCCGAGGAATTCCAGCCTGATCGACCATCACCAGAAGATAGATGTCTTGATCCCGAAGGGCAGCCAGATGCCTCTGCCAAATCTCAACCCGGCCGTGCTGGACATCGTGACGGAATACGCGGCGCAGCAATTTCGCAATTTTAGCCTCGAACTCATCGCTATCGTTGCGGCTATCAAAATCATTGGCCGTGGCAATCTCTTCGGCAGAGGCTCCTACGGCAGTGAAGGAAAGTTGCTTTCGTTCCACCTCCGTAAGCGGTACCGAGTCATCGCGAGCCTGTTCGGCGATGCGGCCAGTCAGAAACTCAACGGCCTCGGCAACGCCAAGGATGGGCTTTCGCCTCTGCTCCAGACAGGGAGGTGCAGGATCACGGAAATTTGGGTGATTATGCATTTGATAAAGTCAAGCTAGTGTTATCAGGGAGTTCCAAGCATCACCCTTTCGACTGCTTCTGGATGCAAATCCAGATCGGCTGACGGGATGAATAATTATTCAGAGGATCAAAGCGAAGTGTGGTGAGCAGGCTCAGCATGAGAGGGCTGCCTTATGCAATGAGTGCGTGTGCAGGATTGACTTAACCATGATGATAGTTTCCTCCCTGGGTTTCTTGAACGTTCTGCCTCTCCCTGCAAAGGCCGGAAACTCTCGGCGATTTGAACACTTCGGCGACCAAATAAATCAGTAGATGACGCCTGGAGAGGGTAAGTCGTTGATGTTAGAGGGGTTCTCCCCTGTGACAGATGGGAGCCGAACCATCAATGACCTCAAATTTTTGGCCCTATTCCATATTTATGGCATAGGTGAAATAATCGGGCCTATGAAAGAGGAATCTGTGCGCACCACGATTGATATTCCAGTGTCCCTGTACCGAAGGCTCAAAGAACAAGCTGCGGCAAGGGGCCATTCCGTACGTCAGCTGGTTCTGGCTGGCATAAAAGGTGTTCTTCGGGAGAAGCGCGCTCGCCGAAAACGCGTGCGCTTCCCGCTCATTACTTCTGAGGGTCCAAAGGTAGAGGTGACAAACGAGCGTATCTATGAACACGTTGAATTTCCTTGACGCCAACGTCTGGTTGGCACTGCTATGGAGCCGGCACGTTCACTCGGAAAAGGCAAGATCCTGGTTTGAGCAAGCCAGCGAAGAGCAGTTCCTATTTTGCCGTTTTACCCAGATCACCGTTCTGAGACTCCTCACCACAGGACAAATCATGGGCAAGGACACAAGGTCGATGTCTGAGGCTTGGAGTCTGTGGGATCGCATCTGGGCGGATGATCGCGTTGCCTTCCTCCCCGAGCCGGAAGACATCGAGAAAGACTTCCGCTCGCGTTCGCGGCTATCCAGTCCATCTCCATCGCCCAAAGTTTGGGCGGACGCTTACCTGCTAGCATTCGCATACGTGGCGGGTGTGAAGCTTGTGACTTTTGATCAGGCACTTAAATCTCGCGGTGTGAATGTGCTGTTACTCTAGCCGTGCTTTTGACCGGCGGTTCCGGGAATCCGATCCGTCCAATACTTAGGATGCCGCAGACAGTGTCGTCAAATTGCTAATGGGGTAGCACAATGGGCGTAGAAAGGTCGTAGCTGGCCGTGATAGGGAGATTTGCGTCTGTGGGGCTCAACCGAAGCCTTATCATTAAGGTATGGCAGGTCGCCGGAATGAACGAGTCAACCAGAACAACAACGACCTGAATCCAGAACCTCGGCAAGAGCGTAAGACCTTCGATGCCGTGCTCAAGCAGCTCTGCGAGACCCCGCCACTGCCCAGGGTCAAGGTCAAAGTTGGAAAGAAGAAACTCAGGAGGGTACTGGAGGGGTAAGTCCCAGTTCCGGCTCTCCGCTTCGGACCGTTGCAATTTTGCAACATTAGCTCCGAGGCGCCTGGGCTCGGGACAATGCTCCCCGGGAACTACCACATAGTTACTCCGCGCGGAGGGCTTGCATTGGATCAATGGCCGCGGCCCTACGAGCCGGAGAATAGGCAGAGGCGAGTCCGCCGAGAACGAGCAGCAATGTGACGCCTACCATAGTCCACGGGTCGTGCTTGACGCCGTATAGGACAAGTTCTGAGGAGTTTGGTCAACAGGGATGCCAAGCTCAGTCCGAGGACCCAACCAGAGAGAAGCATCCAACCAGCCTGGCGCAAGATTATCCACATGACATCCCACCGCTGCGCACCAAGCGCGAAGCGAAGAGCTAGTTCTCTGGTTCGTTGAGCAACCAAATAAGCGAGCAATCCGCGTACTTAGTCAAGTGCATAATCACGAAAATTTTGCTTGACATCTGCGAGTGAATCGATAAGATGCCAACAATATTTATTCACAGAAGTGAATATTTATTCACCATGAATAAAGTCCTCCGGCAAAGAGCGGTTCTGGAAGTGCTGCGTCAGGGGCCGATCGCCAGCCAGGAGGATTTGCAGCGGGCCCTGCGCAAGCGCGGCTTCAAGGTGGGACAAGCGACGCTGTCGCGCGACATCCGAGACCTGCAGCTGAGCAAAACGGCGAGTGGTTACTCGCTGCCTCAGGGGGAGACGGCGGGGACGGCCTTGCCGCCGGTCGCGCGCTTGGTGCGGGAATTCGTGCTCGATGCCCGACCAGCAGGAAATCTGCTGGTCATTAAGACCATCGTGGGCAGCGCCCAGCCGGTGGCCGCGGCCCTCGACGAGGAGGAGTGGCCGGAAGCGGTGGGCACGATCGCGGGCGACGACACGATTCTGATTGTCTGTCCCAATCAGGGGGGTGCGAGGAAGTTGGCACGTCGGATTGAGGAGATGCTCGCGTGAAACCAGGAAAGCTTCAGACCGCGATCGTAGGCGCGACCGGATATGCCGGGCTGGAACTCACTCGCATTCTCCTGCGCCATCCCCACCTCGCTCCGCCTGTCCTCGTGCAGCGCTCGGCTCCCGGCGACGCTCCTCGCGATCTGGCCGAGATGTTTCCCGCGTTATCCGGCAATGGAGGCTATCCTCTCCAGGCGCTTTCTTGGCCGGCCTTGAAGCGGCAAGGTGTGGAATTGCTTTTCCTGGCCACCCCGCACGAGGTGTCGCGTTCCCTGGTGCCGGAGGCCCTGGCACAGGGACTGCGAGTGATCGACTTGAGTGCCGCCTGGCGTCTTCAGCGCCGCGAGCATCGCGCCGTCTATCGGTTTCAGGATGAGGATTCGGTTTCCGCCGCCGAACTCACCGAACTAGCGGTCTACGGCTTGCCGGAGTTGCATAGCCAGCACATTCGCGAGGCCAGACTGGTCGCCAACCCGGGGTGCTATGCGACCTCGGTGATCTTGGCCCTGGCACCTCTGGTCGACGCCGGCCTTGTCGATAAGCAGCGGGGCATCATTTCCGACTCCAAGTCGGGAGTCTCCGGAGCCGGCAAGGAACCGACAGCCCGAACTCATTTCGTTTCCGTGGCCGACAATTTCTCTGCCTACGCGGTGTTTAACCACCGCCACGTAGGCGAGATTCTTGAGCAATTGAACCTGGAAGCCTCAGTGCTTACCTTCACTCCCCACCTGCTTCCCATTCCCCGGGGCATTCTTTCGACGATTTACGTGTACTTAAATCGGCCGGTCCACGCCAAAGACCTCGAAGCGGCCTTGCGGAGCTTCTACGGCGGGCGCCGTTGGGTACGAATCTTTTCCACTCCCAACCTCCCGCAAATCCGGTCCTCGCTGCACACCAATTATTGCGACATCGGCTTCTGCTTGGCCGAGGACGGCCGTCGCCTGGTGCTCGTTTCCTGTCTCGACAACTTGCTCAAAGGCGCCGCCGGACAGGCAGCCGAGAACCTGAACCTCATGTACGGATGGAGCGAGGAGGCAGGCTTGGCATGAAAATCGTGGTCAAAATCGGAGGCGCGGCGCTCGACGATGCATCCACCCGGCGCAAGTGTGCCCGGGCCGTAGGCGAGCTCGCCGGCGATGGTCATCAGGTCACGGTGGTGCACGGTGGAGGGCGGGCGCTCACGCGGACGTTGCAGCTCCTGGGACAAGAGAGTGAGTTCATAGACGGTTTGCGGGTTACCGATGGCAGGACCCGTGACGTCGCCCTCATGGTGCTGGCCGGCCTCGTGAACAAGAATCTGGTGGCGGCCATTCAGGGCGAGGGATTTCCCGCGCTGGGACTCTCGGGCGGGGACGGAGTCTCCTTCCGAGCCCGCAAGAAGCAGAGCTTGGGCCGCGACCTAGGCTTTGTAGGGGAAATCTTGTCGGTCGACGCGCGCTGGCTCGAGCTCATCGCGAAAAACGGCGGGATTCCCGTACTGTCGTCGCTCGCACTCGGCTTTGACGGCGAATATTACAACGTTAACGCCGACCAGATGGCGGCTGCCTGCGCCGCCGCCTGCCAGGCCGACGCGCTCATTTTTCTCACCGACGTGCCTGGGGTGAAGAATCGGGAGGGCGCGGTGATTCGTTATCTGACGACCGCCGAGGTGGCACATCTGACCGCGGATCGGGTCATTGGCGGTGGCATGTTGCCCAAGCTTGAGGCCTCGAAAGAAGCGCTGCGCCGAGGAGTGAGACGAGTGCGTATCTTCCCAGCCGAACAGGCGGAAGTCTTGCCGCAGTTTTATTTCCGCAAACTGGAATGCGGTACGGAGGTGACTTCGGCATGAGCCTGACCAGTGTGATGCGCTCCGAACACGAGCTGCTTCTGCCCACGTATGACCGCCAGAAGGTGCTCTTTGAAAAGGGCCGGGGGGTTTTCTTGTGGGACGCGCACGGCGATCCTTATCTGGATTTCCTGAGTGGAATCGGTGTCAATGCCCTGGGTCACCGACATCCGGCGATTCAGCGGGCTTTGCGGCAGCAAGCGAGCCGCCTCATCCACGTCTCGAATTTGTTCTTCCATCCCTATCAGGCGGAGCTTGCCCGGCGACTGACCAAAATCTCGGGTCTCGACCGGGCCTTCTTCGCCAATAGCGGCACCGAGGCCTGGGAAGGCGCCCTGAAGCTGGCGCGTGCTTATGCGCGCAACCGGGTCACCAACGGCCACCGGCCGAAGTGGCGAATTCTCGCTCTCGATCACTCCTTTCACGGTCGCACCATGGGCTCGCTTGCGACCACCGGCCAGGCCAAGTATCGGGATCCCTTCGGCCCGCTCGTGCCGGGTGTCAGTTTCGTCCGCTTCAACGACGTCGAAGACCTGAAGCGGCAGTTCGATGCGAGTGTGTGCGCCGTTTGCCTGGAGACCATCCAGGGAGAAGGCGGGATTCGCCCCGTCCATGCGGATTTCCTCGAAGCTGCCCGGGAAATGACCAAGAGGAGCGGGGCCTTGTTGCTGCTCGACGAAATCCAGTGCGGCTTGGGACGTACCGGGCGCTATTTTGCTTACCAGCACTATAAGGTCGAGCCCGACATCGTTACCCTGGCCAAGCCTCTGGCGGCCGGTCTGCCCTTGGGAGCCATTCTCACCACTCGCCGGGTGGCCAGCGCGATCGATCCTGGCATGCATGGAACCACCTTCGGCGGCGGCCCACTAGTTTGTCGGGTGGCGATTGAGTTCCTCAGGGTGCTCCGGGGATTGCTCGACCACGTGGCCGAGGTCGGAGGCTACTTCCGCGAAAAACTCGAAGAGCTGAAGACCCAGGGCGGGCCGGTCGTCGAGGTTCGTGGGATCGGTTTGATGTTGGGCATGGAATTGAATTCTGCTGCCCTGGCCAAAGCTGTGGTGGCCGAGCTGTTGCGGCGCAAGATTCTCATTAATCGCACCAGTGAAACCGTGCTCCGCTTTCTTCCGCCCTACATTATCGAGAAAAAACACGTGGATCGGGTGATTCGTGCCCTGGCCGAAGTGCTGCCGGGTCCGAAGCCTGGTCTTGCGCCCAAAACGTCGGTCCCAAGGAGTCTCCGTTGAACCATCAAAGTGTCTCGACCGCCCGAGCGGCAACCGCGGTCGTTCCCAAAGTATTCCGCTGCCGCGATTTAGTTTCGACCCGCGATCTCGGACCGGGCGGGGTGAGAGCCGTGTTCCACCTGGCTCGCCTCATGAAGTCGCGGCCGGCCGATTTCGCCCGGGCCCTCGCCGGCAAGCGAGCGGTGATGTTTTTTGAGAAGCCATCCCTGCGCACGCGACTCACCTTTGAGTGCGGAATCTCAAGTCTTGGCGGCACGTGTTCGTTTGTTGATCAAACCCAGTCGCGACTGGATGCACGGGAAACCCTTAGCGATATCGCGCACAATCTCGAGCGTTGGTTCGATGCCATCGTTTTGCGCACCTTTCGCCAGGCAACGATTGAGGCCATTGCGGAGCACTCCTCGGTTCCCGTCATCAACGCGCTTAGCGATTTGGAGCACCCCTGCCAGGCTCTGGCCGACTACTTTACGCTCGAGGAGCGCTTCGGCGACCTGAAGCGCATCACCCTGGCCTTCGTCGGCGACGGCAACAACGTGGCTCATTCCTTGCTGCTCACCGCTGCCTGTCTGGGCTCGTCTATCCGTCTCGCTCACCCTGCCGGGTTTGGTCCCGATCCCGAAATCCTGGCCGATGCGCAGGAAATCGCCGACCAGACGGGGGCAACCCTAGAGTTGTTCGCCGATCCTGGGACCGCCGTGAGCGGTGTCGATGCGGTGTATACCGACGCTTGGGCGAGCATGGGGCAGGAGCAGGAAGCCGAAGCGCGGACGAAGATCTTCTCCCCCTATCAGGTTAATCCGGAGCTGATGGAGCAGGCCGCGCCGCACGCCGTCTTCATGCACTGCCTGCCCGCTCACCGCGGATGGGAGGTGACCGACGAGGTGATGGATTCGGAACGCTCCCTGATTTTCGAGCAGGCGGAAAATCGCTTGCACGTACAGAAAGCCGTTTTGCATCTGCTATTGGCCAGCGGAACTCGCTTGCCGGCAAGGAGTGCTCATGCCTGAGAAAGTTGTGCTTGCCTATTCCGGTGGGCTCGATACGTCTATCATCATTCCCTGGCTGAAGGAGCATTATGCCTTCGACGTGATTGCCATGGTGGCCGACGTCGGCCAGGGGGACGATCTCGAAGCGGTCGTCCGCAAAGCCTACGCGACCGGCGCCAGCCAGGTCGTGATCGAGGACCTGCGGGAGGAATTCTTGCTCGGCTACGTCTTTCCCGCTTTGCAAGCCGGGGCGGTCTATGAACACAAGTATCTGCTCGGCACTGCGCTGGCGCGCCCCCTGATCGCCCGGCACCAGGTTGAGCTCGCGCTGCGGGAAGGGGCCACGGTGGTGGCTCACGGTTGCACCGGCAAGGGCAATGATCAGGTTCGCTTCGAATTGGCCTACCAGGCCCTGGCCCCGGATCTGAAGGTGGTGGCTCCCTGGCGGGAGTGGTCGCTGCGCTCGCGCGAGGACTGCCTCGATTATGCCGAGCAACACCGGATTCCCGTAGAGCAAAGCCGGGGAAAGATTCACAGCCGCGATCGCAATCTTTGGCACACCAGCCATGAGGGCGGGGAACTCGAGGACGCTCGCCGTGCCCCCTTGGCCACGACCTGGCAGATGACCCGTTCACCCCAGGACGCGCCCGATCGCGAAGAGCAAGTGACCATCGGCTTTGCCCAGGGGATTCCGGTCACCATCAACGGACTCGACCTCGATCCGGTGTCTCTGGTAGAGCTGGTCAACGAGATCGGAGCGAGGAACGCAATTGGCCGGGTGGATCTGGTGGAGAACCGGTTCGTGGGAATCAAATCCCGCGGATGCTACGAGACGCCGGGGGGAACTTTGCTGATCACGGCCCATCGCGAACTCGAAGGGTTGTGTCTGGAGCGCGACCTGGCCCATTTCAAACAACAGATCGCCTTGAAGTACGCCGAGCTGGTTTATTTCGGCCTATGGTTCACCCCCCTGCGCGAGGCGCTCGACGCCTTTGTCGAGTCCACACAAAAGGAGATGACGGGCACGGTCACGCTCTCCTTATATAAGGGCAATATCTCGGTGGTGAGCCGGGATTCCGAGTTTTCGCTCTACCGTACCGACCTCTCCTCGTTCACCATGGGGGATAGCTACGACCAGAGGGATGCGGCGGGATTCATCCGCATTTTGGGTCTGCCGTCGCGCTCGAGATTCGGAACCCGCATGGAGGTCGTGCGATGAAGATGTGGTCGGGGAGATTTCGCCAATCCTTGGATCCCGGGTTCGAGAATTGGCAACGGTCCTTTCCCTTTGACCGACGCCTCCTCGGTCAGGAACTGGCGGCCAGTCGTGCCCATGCGCGGGCGCTCGGAACGGGCGGGGTTCTCGATTCCGGGGAGCTGATCGCGATTCTTCGCGGACTCGACCAGATTGCCGAGCAAGCTGCAGCCTCTCCGGAATTCACGAACGACCATGAAGCCGAAGATGTTCACCATTTCGTCGAACGACAGCTGGTCTCGCTCATCGGGGAGACCGGCTACAAGCTCCACAGCGGGCGGAGCCGCAATGAGCAGATCGCGGCTGACCTGCGCCTCTATGTTCGGGAAGCGATCGATCAGGTGCGATCCAAGCTCGGGGAGTTGTGCGAGGCCTTTCTCGAGCGCGCAGAACAAAGCGGAAGCTCCGCCATGCCCGCCTATACCCATCTGCAGCGCGCCGAACCGGTGCTCGTGGCGCACTGGCTACTGGCCTATGTCGAAATGTTTTTGCGGGACGCCGGGCGCCTGGAGGAGGTTCGCCGGCGCGCGAACATTTCTCCGCTAGGCTCGGGGGCGGTGGCGGGGGCAACCCTGGCGTTAGATCGCGACGCCATGGCCGCCGATCTCGACTGCCCGGCGATCACCGCCAACAGCATTGATGCGACCAGCGATCGGGATTTCGTTCTCGAATTTGTCAATGCGCTTTCGTTCGTGGCCTTGCACTTGAGCCGCTGGGCGGAAGAGATGATCTTGTTCTCCTCCGGGGAGTTCGGATTTGTCGAGTTGCCCGAAGCTTACTCGACGGGCAGCAGTGCGATGCCGCAGAAGAAGAATCCTGATCTGGCGGAGCTCGTTCGCGCCAAGTCGGCCCGCGTGATCGGCCAGGTCACCGCCCTGCTGGTGACCCTCAAGGCTTTGCCGCTCGCCTACCACAAGGATTTGCAAGAAACCCAGGAACCGCTGTTTACTGCATTTGAGACCATCGATGCTCTCCTGCCCTTGGTTCGCGGCTGGATCGAGGCCGCAGAATTCAATTTCCAGCGCATGCGGGAGCGAGCGCAGTCCGGGTTTATGAACGCCTGGGCGGCCGCCACCTACCTGGTGAACCGAGGCGTGCCTTCCCGGCTGGCCCATGAGGTGGTCGGACGAGCGGTTCAGTTCTCGCTCGACACCGACCGCGAGCTCGAGGACCTGTCGCTCGACGAACTGCGGGCCTTCAGTCCGCTGTTCGCGGAGGATGTGTACGCCTGCCTTGGCTTGGAAGCGGTGCTCGCCCTGCACGACGTTCCCGGGGGGACGGCCCCCGCCCGGGTACGGCAAGCGCTCGAGGAGGCCAGGCGGAAAGTCGAATCCCTGCGCGAGAATGCTCATGCGCACGCGTAAGGCGATTCTGCCGGATGCCGAGCCGATTCATGAGTTGATTGCCGATTATGCCAGAGACGGCACGCTCCTGCCCCGCACTCTGGCCGAAATCTGCGAGAACGTGCGCGATTTCGTGGTCCTCGAAGACCAGGGACGCATCCTCGGATGTGGCGCACTGCACCTCTATGGTATGCACTTGGCGGAAATTCGCTCGATCACCGTCGCCCGCTGGGCTCAGGGTGGAGGCGGTGGCCAACGTCTGGTGCAAGCCTTGCTCGCGGAGGCCCGGAAACATCGCGTCAGCTGCATTTGCCTGTTCACCCGCACCCCGGAGTTCTTTCGCCGCCTGGGCTTTGAGCTGGCGCAGAGAGAAGATCTGCCCGACAAGGTCCGCAAAGACTGCTGCCTCTGTCCGCGTCTCAACAGCTGCGATGAAGTTGCCATGGTGCGGGGCGAGCTTCCGCGGTTCGCCATTCTTCCCGAACCGCCCTCCTGGCTGGTGAAGCTTCCGGCATGAAGCACTCCGACTCTCACCCCATCCACCTGCCCTTGGGTTTTACGTTTTCGGCCGGCGTGGCAGGAATCAAAGCGAGCGGCCGAGCCGATGTGGCGTTGGCCGAGGCTTCTCCGAGGACAACCGCCGCTGCCGCGTTTACCAAAAACCGGGTGGTCGCGGCGCCGGTCACGGTAGGGCGGGAGTTTCTGGCCCAGAGCCGCGGCCAGGTGCGCGCTCTCGTGGTCAATTCGGGAAACGCCAATTGCGCCACCGGCCCGGCGGGCCTCAGAAACGCGCGACGAGTATCTTCGCAAGCTGCCCGTCTGTTGAAGGTGCGCACCGAAGCCGTCCTCCCTTCCTCTACCGGGATCATCGGCGTGCCTCTGCCGGTAGAGAAGTTGCTCAGGAAATTGCCGGCGCTGGTCGCGGCACGGGCGAGTACTCGGCGGGCGGTGGCTCAGTTCGCCGAGGCCATCATGACCACCGATACCAAACCCAAGCTGGCATCCGCCTGTTTTCGCTCCCCGCCGGGCAGGGTGAATTTGCTCGGAATCGCCAAAGGTTCGGGAATGATTCATCCCCAGCTTGCGACTATGCTGGTCTTTTTGTTCAGCGATCTGGCGGCCCGGCCCCGGCAGCTGAGGCGACTGTTGCGAAGCGTGGTGGACCAGACCTTCCACTCGATTTCGGTCGACGGCGATACTTCGACCAACGACACGGTTCTGCTTCTGGCATCGGGCCGGAGCGGCATCCGCCTCGACAACCCCGGCGTCGAACCGCAGTTCACCCGGGCTCTCCGCGAGGTTTGCTGGTCGTTATCCGAGCAGATCATAGGCGACGCCGAGGGGGTCCACCACCGGGTGCGTTTGCGGATCGAACAGGCCAAAAGCCGCAAGGAGGCAATCGAGATCGCCCAAGCCATTGCCCATTCGCTGCTGGTGAAGACCGCGTGGGCGGGAGCCGATCCAAACTGGGGACGCATTCTGGCCGCGATCGGCGCCGCGAAGCGATCGATCGACAGCCGCCGGATTGACATCCTCATCGGCAACCAACTGGTCTGCCATCGCGGCATGCACCATCGCTTCGATAGCCGCAGAGCCCACGCCGAGATGCGAAAACCGAGCTATGAGATTCGCGTCAAACTCGGTCGCGGCCGCGCCACGACCGTCTTTTTGACCACCGACCTGTCTGTCGACTACGTACGTCTCAATGCGCAGTATTCCACCTAACTCTCGTTCCCCGAGGTACTTCTCGAAGGCGATCCGGGGCTTCTAAGGGTCGAGACCGACTCGCGACCGACGTGAGGAGAAGATCACGGCCACAGGGCGGGAGAGCGGATTTAGGCTTGACATTCCGGGGCAGGCTGGGTAGCATATTTCAACCGACCGACCGGTCGGTTTTTTACATCTCATCTCCTGGGAGGCTGACCGGTGGCGACCATTTTCTACGAATCCGATGCCAATCCTGCCGCGCTGAAGAACAAGACGATCGCGATTTTGGGCTACGGCAGTCAGGGACATGCGCAAGCCCAGAACCTGCGCGACAGCGGCTACAAGGTCATCATCGGCCTCGAGCCCAATCGTCCCAGCGCACAACAGGCGGTGGCGGACGGATTCCAGGTTTTTCGGCCGATCGAAGCCGCCAAGCGGGGGGACTGGATTCAGATTCTCACCCCGGACGAGACCCAGCACACGCTCTATGAAGCCGCGATTCAGCCTTGGCTGACGGCGGGGAAGGTTCTCGGCGTGTCACACGGTTTCAGCATTCATTTCAAAACCATCACTCCGCCGGCGGACGTCGACGTGGTCATGATCGCTCCCAAGAGTCCCGGTCATTTGCTGCGCCGGGTTTACACGGAAGGCCGCGGGGTTCCCTCCTTGCTTGCGATTCAACAGGATGCCAGTGGCCGCGCCCGCGAGTACGCGCTGTCGTATGCCCACGGCATCGGTTCCACCCGCGCCGGGGTTCTGGAGACCACCTTCAAAGAAGAGACCGAGAGCGATCTTTTTGGCGAGCAGGCGGTACTTTGCGGCGGCTTGACCTCGCTGATCAAAAAGGGATTCGAGACCCTGGTCGAGGCCGGCTACCAGCCCGAGGTGGCCTACTTTGAGTGCCTGCACGAAATGAAGCTGATTGTCGATCTGATTTATGAAGGCGGACTCGGCCGCATGCGCTATTCGGTTTCGAATACGGCGGAATATGGCGACCTGACCCGCGGTCCGCAGGTGGTCGGAGACTCCACCCGGGCTGCCATGAAGGAAATCTTGGCGCGAGTTCAGGACGGCAGTTTCGCGCGCGAATGGATTGAGGAAAACCGGACCGGCGGAAAGAAATTTGCCGCCCTGCGGGACCAGGAAAAGCAGCACCCGATCGAGGCCGTGGGGGCGAAACTTCGCGGCATGATGTCGTGGCTTCCCCAGCCAGCACAGAAACCTGCTGTCAAACCGGAATCCAAGGGACGGCCCACGGCAAAGGTGGTGAATGCCTAGAGGAGCCGAAATCGTTCTCGCTTGTTTGCGGGGTGAAGGAGTGGACTTGGCCTTTGGCTATCCCGGGGGCGCGATTATGCCGTTGTATGACGCGCTTGAGGGCAGCGGAATCCGGCACATTCTCACTCGCCACGAACAAGGGGCGGTGTTTGCCGCCGAAGGGTACGCCCGGGCGACCGGCAAAGTCGGGGTGGCGATCGCCACCAGCGGCCCCGGTGCGACCAACTTGGTCACCGGAATCGCCGATGCCAAGATGGACTCGGTGCCCCTGGTCACGATTACCGGCCAGGTGCGAAGCCCTCTCCTGGGTACAGACGCCTTTCAAGAAACCGACATCTTCGGGCTGACCCTTTCTCTTACCAAGTGGAGCCGGCTGGTTCGCTCGATTGAGGAAATCCCCGCGGCGATCGCCGAGGGGTTTTACTGGGCGCGCAGCGGGCGACCGGGGCCGGTCGTGATCGACATTACCACCGACGCCTTGAAAGCCAACATGGAGTTTGCCGGCCCAGCGAAGTATCAGCCGGCACCCCAGGCGGTCGACGCCTACGGTGGCGAGAAATTTCCTGCCGCCGTGATCGCTCTGCTCGAGACCGCGAAACGCCCGGTAGCTCTGGTCGGGGCGGGGGTGAAACTCGCCGGAGCGACCCGCCCCTTGCGGGAACTGCTCGATCGGCTGCGCATCCCAACCATGGCAACCGTGCACGGACTTGGAGCCGTACCGGCGGAAGCGCCGTACTACTTGGGCATGGTGGGCATGCATGGCACGCGGGCAGCCAACCTCGCGCTCGACGAATCCGATCTTCTGCTGGTCTTCGGAGCGCGGCTGGATGATCGGGTTACGGGCGAGCCGACGCGTTTCGCACCCCATGCCCGCATCGTGCACTTTGAAATCGATCCCTCGCAACTGGATCGGGCGCGCACCTGCGATTTGCCGGTCGTCGGCGATTTGGCCGATACCATTCCGGCCTTCCTGGATGCCCTAGGCCGCGTTGCCTTGCCCGACTGGAAGGGGTGGAAGGCGGTTGCCGAAGGCCCGGAGCGGGCCGAAACCGATCCGCGGGGTTTGGCGCAGCCCACGGTGCGATTGCTCGATGAACTCTACCGCCGGCTGCCGGAAGATAGCGTGGTTGTGGCCGATGTCGGTCAGCACCAGATGTGGGCGGCGCAGCGTTATCGCGCGTCCTCACCCCGGGGTTTCATCACCTCGGGTGGGCTGGGGGCCATGGGTTTCGCCCTGCCTGCAGCCATCGGGGTGCAACTGGCTAAACCCGACACCACCGTGCTTTCGATCTCCGGTGATGGCGGGTTCCAGATGAACATTCAAGAGCTGGCAACCGTGCAAAGGCTTGGGTTGCCGATCAAGATGGTCATTATCGATAACAAGTACCTGGGCATGGTGCGGCAATGGCAGCAGCTGTTTTACAAGCGGAATTACGCGGAGACCGACCTCAGCGACAATCCCGACTTCGTTGCCATCTCCCAGGCTTACCGCATTCATGCGGAGCGTCTGGGGGAGGACGCGATGCGCGAAATCCCGCTCGGCGGTGAAGCCGGGGGATTGCTGGATGGCTTTCTCGCGTCGCGCGAGCCCGAGTTATTGGTCTTCGATTGCCATCCGGAGGCGAACGTATACCCGATGGTGCCCGCCGGGGCGGCGCTGTCGGAGATGGTGTTCGAGGAATAGCAGAAACACCGGCCAAGGCCGGTGCGACAGGGGGACACAATGCAAGTCTTCGGCATTCGTTATCGCAACACACAAGGCACCTTGATGCGGATCTTAAATGCCGTGTCTCGTCGAGGGATCGAGCTGCCCTATGTGCAAGCTACCCCCGCCGAGCACAGCCATACCGTGACCTTGTTGCTCGAGGTGGGCCCCAAGCAGATGGGGCAGCTGTGCCGTGACTGGCAGGCCATTGTCGATGTGACCGAGGTCCGTGTCGGCGGCCGCCTCAGCGTGATGGCGAAACCCGCGCCGAGTTGGACCCCGGCCTATCCTCCGGTTTCGGCCGGCGGCAGCGTTGAGGCTGCCAGAACCGCCAGCGCGTAAGTCTTCTCCGCACGGTCCGAATCGGGACCGCGTACCAGGAAGAACGCCCTTTGGCCTGAGGGGCGTTCTTTTTTTGCCGACGCTCCCCATTTTTCCCTTGCCTGTTCTAATCTTGAAGGCCTATGGATCTCAAACACCGCAGCTCCGCCATCACCGAGGGGCGCGATCGTGCTCCCTCCCGCGCCATGTTCAAAGCCATCGGGTTCACCGACGAGGATCTTGGCAAGCCGCTGATCGGCGTAGCCAACACCTGGATCGAAACCATGCCCTGCAACTTTCACCTGCGGCGGCTTTCGGCCAAGATGAAAGAGGGCATTCGCCTCGCCGGCGGCACGCCCATGGAGTTCAATACCATCGCCATCTCCGATGGGGAGACCATGGGCACCGAGGGGATGCGGGCATCGCTCGTCAGCCGTGAGATCATTGCCGACTCGATCGAGCTGGTCTGCCGGGGACAGTTGTTTGACGCGCTGATTTGTCTCGTCGGGTGCGACAAGACGATTCCCGCCGCTGCCATGGCGCTGGCCCGGCTGAACATTCCCGGCCTGATCCTGTACGGAGGGACCATCGCTGCCGGCAAGTATCGTGGTGAGGACGTAACTATTCAGAACGTTTTCGAAGCCGTAGGCGCCAATGCTGCGGGCAAAATGACGGACCAAGAGTTAACCGAGCTCGAAGATGTCGCGTGTCCCGGCGCGGGCGCCTGCGGAGGCCAGTACACGGCCAACACCATGTCGACGGTCATGGAGATGATCGGCCTCTCGCCGATCGGCTTCAATAGTGTACCGGCTCTCGATCCCGCCAAAGATGAGGTGGCGTTCAAGTGCGGGGCGCTGATCCTGCATTTATTGCGTGAGGGAATCTGCCCTAAGGATATTCTCACCCGTCCCGCCTTCGAGAACGCGATTGCGGGAGTGGCCGCCACGGGGGGTTCCACCAATGCGGTATTGCATCTGCTGGCCATGGCCCGAGAATGCGGAGTCCCCCTGCACATCGACGACTTTCATACCATCAGTGAGCGGACCCCGCTGCTGGCCGATCTCAAACCGGCCGGTCGCTTCGTGGCGGCGGATATGCACCGCGCAGGCGGGGTGCGGCTTTTGGTCCGCCGACTCCTCGAAGGCGGCCACCTCCATCCGGATGCGATCACGGTGACGGGTCGCCGCTTGGGCGCGGAAAGCGAAACCGCGCAGGAGTCCGCAGGCCAATCCGTCGTGGCGCCACTCGACAAGCCTCTGAAGAAGACCGGGGGGCTGGTCATCCTGCACGGCAATCTGGCGCCGGGAGGATGCGTGGCCAAAATCAGCGGACACGAGCGGCTGACCCATCGCGGCCCGGCGCGGGTATTCGAATCGGAGGAAGAGGCGATGACCGCCGTTACTTCCAAGCAGATTCGCGCCGGAGATGTCGTGGTCATTCGTAACGAAGGCCCGCGAGGCGGACCGGGCATGCGCGAGATGCTGAGCGTAACCGCGGCCCTGGTGGGGGAAGGCCTGGGCGAGTCGGTCGCGCTCCTGACCGATGGACGCTTCAGTGGCGCGACCCGGGGATTGATGCTGGGACACGTTGCCCCCGAGGCTGCATTGCGCGGCCCGATTGCGGGGGTGCGCGAAGGCGACATGATTCACATCGATGTCGTAAAACGGGTGGCCGAGATCGAAATCAGCGACGCCACCATCAAGCAACGCCTGGCGGAATGGAAGCCGCGGTCCTTACGATATCCCGCCGGAGTCTTTGCCAAGTATGCCGCGCTGGTGTCCTCGGCGTCCGAGGGAGCGATTACACGGGCCGAAATGCCAGCCGCAAGATAGGGACAGGAGCGCTAAAATCGAAGGGCAAATCCGGAGGATACGCGCACGTTGTAGCGCTCGAAGGTATCCGAGCCCGTCTTGAGTTCATCAACGTGGGTGCGCCAACCGAGCAGCCGCGTGAGGCGAATATCGATGCCCATGCCCAGGTCTTCGGCGAAGGTGAGGTCGGATACCGTGCCCGACGGGCTGCTCGCCCGGGCATGGACGGCTCCGAACAAAACCTGGGCAAACGGCCGGAACCTTCCAATCGAGGCTCCCCCCCGCACACCGACCAGGTAGTTGCTCTGGCTCGCTCCCCCGTACTGCTGGCCGACGTCAAAGACCGTTCCGAAGTAGCGAAAGTACTTTCGCTCGTAGGCCAGGTTCCAGCCGTTGAGGATGGACGCCCGGGCGGAAAGCGGATTGCAGGTTTTGGGAGCGCCCGAGGTGGTCACCTCGCAGTGAGACTCACCGATATGGGTATATCCGAAATATATATCTCCCCGGTTGGGAATCAGCGTGGGCGGTATCTTCTCATGGGAAACCGCATGTGGCGGTTCCTCAAGCAGGCCGATGGTTGGCGCATCGCGGGAGACACGGTACCAAGGACGCCGTCCGTGAAGAATATTGGCTCCTCCGCGAATCGGATTCAAGGAGCAACGGGCAGTGTTAATCAGAAACCGATTCTCGGTGTGCTTTTCTACCAACTGTTCGACGATTTTCTTGTCCAAGATATCTTCGGCCAGCATCCAGCCGAGTCCGCCCACCGGCGTCATGACCAGGTTGACCTTGCCGACGCCGGAATAGCAGGTGTCGGTGTCGCAGGGAAACGACCCGTCCTTGTTCCACGGCGGGCGGGCTTTGGTTCCGTACTTCTCGACCGTCATTTCGCTGAGCGGACCCATGCTCCACTGCGTGCTGTACACGGTATTCCAAAGCATTGCCTTGAGCCGGCTGCGCCAGTAGACTTTGCTGTTCGAATACTCCACCTTCTCGTATTTGGGATCGTTCTGCAGCTCGATATAGCCGGTCATGGCTCCCTGGATCGGGTGGCCGACATAGTTGTAGAGAGGGTCTTCCCCGGCACTCCAGCCGGCATGCCACCAAGACGTAAGCGACTGGTTGTAGTCGCGCGCATAGTGATTGAAGGGGACTCCGTTCTCCACCACCACCCAATTGAAGTCGGTGTGCACAACATAGGCCTGTTCGATCACCAGGAAGGTAAACGATTCCGTCAAAGCCCGACCCCAATCGAACCCCCTTTTCTCGCCCGGCTCAGAAGCCACCCCGGAAGCAGAATCGCGATCACGATTGGTGGTCGACTCGGAACTCGCCGCAACGCTAGGATCGAGAGCGATGGTTTGCGATGAGGATCTCTGGCTGGCGACCGTCTTGAACTGGGTGAAGGAGGTACACTCCGCCAGCGTGCTCCCGGTTCGATCACAGCCAGAGGACGGCAGCTGAGCGAAGCAGACGGAAGACAGAATCGGTGCGATGAGCAGAATGGGAGTGCTACGAACGACTCGCATCGTACAAAACTGGCTTACGTTAGGGTAGCAGAAATGGATGCGAACATTCGATCGGCATATGGTTCGTCAATAGGCCATGGGCGCGCGGTCTCGCTCAGGGTTCGAGACAACCGGTTCCCGGGTTCGAAACCGGCGCGATGGGTGTAGAATAGCTGCCGCGGTGGGCGCCGGCCCGGATGGTATCTTGCGCAGCGCAACTGTCCTCAAGGACGCTGCCACCTTATTACAATCGTTCGCAGGCAAATCGATCTCAGCCAAGATGACTGAGTCTTCATCCCGCAAATTGATCATTGCCATTGATGGGCCGGCCGGCGCCGGGAAAAGCACGATCGCCTCCCGGCTGGCGCGCAAGCTGGACTATACAAGCCTGGAAAGTGGCGCCATGTATCGCGCGCTTGCCCTGAAGGCAATCTTGGCCGACGTCTCCTTTGAGGATGAGGCGGAGCTCCTGAAGCTGGCCCAGAATTCGCAGATCGAGCTCGAGCCTGCCGCCAACGGGAATCGCGTGCTGCTCGACGGTCAGGAGGTTACCGGGCGCGTGCGCGAGAGGGATGTGAGCGAAGCCGCTTCCCGGGTGTCGGTGCATCCCAAGGTGAGGGAGTGGATGATCAAGCGCCAGCAGGAGATGGGCGCAAACGGGGGCGTGGTCATGGAGGGCCGCGATATCGGAACGAAGGTGTTCCCCAACGCCGACGTCAAGATTTTTCTAGACGCTGATCCGGTGGAGCGCGAACGAAGGAGATTGCGGCAGCAGACGGTCACCGGAACCGCCGCCGAGCTTGCCGTCCAAGAGTTGCGGCTGAGGGACCGACGTGACCGCAACCGGGCCACGTCCCCTTTGGTGGCTGCCCCGGATGCTTTGATCCTGGATTCGACCAACATGTCAGAAGAGGAAGTCTTGCGGCGCGTTGAACAAGCCGTCCGCGAGAAGCTGGGCTGAACGAGCGTTCACGGTTGGTCGATCGCCTAGGTGCGCGAACCATTTCTTCTTTTGCCAACTGCAAGCTGCGGTCGTTGGTTCTAAGTCTCCGACCCCTTCTTTGGTTGCCCAGACTACGTTTGTAACTATCGTTAAATCAACAGCTTATTAGACCTTCCTCTCTGATTTCGAGCCGCTGGCGCCGCGAGCGGGCCAAGAAATAATCACGGCTACGGATGGGCGCGGACGAACCGCTAGTTCGTCGGGATTCCGACCGTGTTCAGGTGACGATGCCGAGTTCGTCTCACCTCATGCTGGATGTCGACCTGCTTGATACGGTTCAAACGCGGGAGGAACGCCCGAGATCCCTCCCGCTCTCGATCGTGAGGCTTCGCCGATCCCCGACAGGCATAATTTCGCAGATAGCTCTTGACTTTGTGCAATGAACCTTGCAATAACTATCCGGGTCCAAACGGGACAAGTTTGGGGGTGTGGTTGCATTGGCGGAAGTCAGACTGCAAGAGGGAGAATCCCTCGAGAACGCGTTGCGTCGCTTCAAGCGCAAGGTGCAACAGGAGGACATCATCAAGGAAGTGAAGCGCCACTCCTTTTACTTGAAACCCGGCGAAAAGAGGCGCGTGAAGGAAGCTTTGGCGCGCAAGCGCAGCCGGAAAAAAGCTCGGAAAGAACAAGAGTAGCAGTACACAGGGCCGCCCAGCCGAGTGCGGCCCCTTTCCTTTCTCGTGGCGTTCCGCGAAGATTGCCGAACTCATTGCGACACCTGCTGTAATCCATGCCATCTCTGAGCATGGCGGGCCGAACCCAGGGGGTTGTTCGGAGGTATGACGGGGAATGAGGGAAGAATCTGGGAGAGCCTTGGGCCTGCCTGGAACGGTTGGCAGCCATGCGCGGGACCAGGCGAAGGGAGAGCAGCCTTAATGGAATTCCAGGACAAGCGATTGAAGTGTATCGACTGTGGAACAGAATTCGTGTTCACCGCGGGAGAGCAGCTGTTCTTTCGCGACAAGCAATTCAAGAACGAACCGAAGCGCTGCAAGGCCTGCAAAGCCAAACGCGTCTCCGTGCTAGGAACTCAACCGACGGCACCGCGCTATCCGAGAGTCGAAACGCGCACCACTTGTTCCCAATGTGGGAAGGAAACCACCGTGCCTTTCAAGCCGACGCAGGGTCGGCCGGTGTTATGTCGCGAGTGTTTCCAAGGGAAGCGGACGGTAGCGAGCGCGTAGAATCTGTAGAATCTAAGGTTGGACCGAGCGAGTCCGGGGCGGGTGGGTACTGCATCAGCCCAATTTTCTTCTGCCTTCTGCTTTGAACCTCGCGGGTTGCCTTTTTACCAGTTGAACGGGGGGCCGCCCCAGCCGCTTTTCGTCCTCATGCCTGATCAGCAAGGCTTCGATCTGACGAAGCAAATCCTGGGTTCCGATCGGCTTGATCAGGACCGTATGGCCCCCATGCCAGTCGCCGTCAGGCGTAGGATCGGTGGTGAGCAGGGCGATGGCTGGATTGTAGGGCTGTCGGCGGGCCGCGCGAATCAGTTCAACGCCCGGGGTCTGATTTTCCATTCCCGCCTCGGCGATCACCATGTGACAGGGACTCGATTCCATTTTCTCGAGGGCCTCGCGGGCCGAAGAGGCGGTCTCAACCTCAAAGCCATTCATCTCGAGCACCGCCTTTAGGGTCAGCAGCACAGCCGCATCCTGATCGACGACGAGAATGCGACGCTTGATCGGAGCAATCCCCGGGAGAGAATTCTCGGGTCGGGATTTGCCATTCGGGGTCATCGTTACATTAAGTATAGACCTAGAGTGCAACTGGGAAGTTGAATGCACGGTGAATTTCCGGCCTTCCGTCGAAAGACGCTGGATTATGTTGAAGATACTGCGCTCGAAAGCGAGACTCGGAAGTTCCATCGCTGAACCCTGTGCCGCCTGCGATGGGGGAGAGCCGCTGACCTCGGCTGGGGCTCGCGTTAGTATAGATATAGATAAGGTGAAGACTTTTTTCGTGGAGAACTTCGGCTGCCGGGCCACGCAGGCCGATGGTGCGGCCTTGGCGCGAGAATTTCGCGAGCGTGGCCTCGAGCAGGCCGCGGGGTTCTCCCAGGCGCAGATCGTGGTGGTGAACACCTGCACCGTGACGCAGGCGGCGGATCAGGATGCGCGCGCGGCCATCCGCCGCATCCACCGCGCGAATCCCACTTGCCGGATCGTCGTCACCGGCTGCTATGCCCAGCGCGCGCCCGAGGAACTGGCGGCGCTGCCCGGGGTTGCCCAGGTCATCGGCAATTCTCACAAGCATCGCTTGGTAGACATCGTACTTCCGGCCGCAAACCGGGTGGACCCTCAGGGATGGGGAGAGACCCCTGCCCGTCGGTCCAGCGACTTCGTGCCGGTTTCCCGCCTGGCCGCAGGCTCGAACGGCCGGATTTCTGATCCGGCACCGATTTTCGTTTCCGATATCTTCGCCCACACCGAACTGCTTGCCCCGCTGATCGATGCCGCCCGGGAGCGGACGCGACCGATCCTCAAAGTCCAAGATGGTTGCGACAACCGTTGCTCCTTTTGCGTGATCCCCTATGTGCGCGGCAGCAGCCGCTCGCTGCCGCTCCGCCGAATTCTCGAAGAGCTCAATCGACTGATTGCGGCGGGCTATCGCGAGGTCGTCCTTTCGGGTATTAATCTGGGGCGTTGGGGGAGAGATCTCCCCCGGTCCGAGTTCGTGGGAACTACGATCCCGCCGGAGCGATCCTTGGGTCTTGAGGATCTGGTTCGTTCCATTCTCACCCACACATCGCTCGAAAAATTGCGCATCAGCTCCGTCGAACCGATGGACTGGACAGACGACCTCGTTCAACTGGTGGCCGAATCGCCCCGCATTGCCAAGCACGCCCACGTCCCTATGCAGTCGGGCAGTGATCGCACCTTGCGCAGGATGCATCGCAAGTACCGGCCGTGGCATTATCGCGAGAAGATTCAAGCCTTGCGCGCCGCCATGCCGGAGGCCGCCATTGGTGCCGATGTTATGGTTGGCTTTCCCGGCGAAACCGAGCATGATTTTCATGAGACCCAGCGCATGGTGGAGGAACTGCCGTTCACTTACCTGCACGTCTTCCCCTTCTCACCCCGTCCGGGAACCCAAGCAGCGGCCATGCGGGATCAGGTTTCGATGAAGGTGGCGGAGGAACGGAGCCGGATCGTGCGGCAACTGGCAGGGGAGAAAAGACTGGCGTTCATGCGGTCCTTGATCGGCAAATCGCTCGCCGCCATCACCTTGGACACTCAAGCTCGCTGGGAAGCCGAGGGAGCTAGGGGACCGACCCACGAGGGAAGCTTCGCCGAAGCCCTGACCGACAATTACTTGAAATTGTGGGTGAGGGGAGAGCATGAACCGAATCGCTGGTTGAAGGCCGAGATCGAAGACGTCAGGGACGGCATGCTGATCGGCGTGGCCACGAGTTCGCGAACCAACCTTTGAGAGCACTCGAGGGTCGGATCCGGCAGGAACCGCGGCGTAGCTCCCGTCAGGCCCTGACGATCGTTCGAAGCTCCTCGAGCAGCCGCGCTATTTCTTCGACCGTGTTGTAATGCACCGGCCCGAGGCGCAGGAACCCCCCGTCCTGTTCCACCCCCAGACGCTCGGTCAGGTTCAAAGCGTAGTAATTTCCGTCCCAAGTGAAAATTCCGCGCTCGCCCAGACGGGTGGCAAGCTCGAGCGGCGTGTGCCCTGCGATGCGCACCGCCACCGTGGGGCAACGTTGATCGAACCGCCGGGGTTCGCGAATTCCGTAGAGCCTAAGTCCGGGAATCTCGAGCAGACCGGGAACCAGCCGGTCCATCAACTCGCGCTCGTGTTTGTGGATGGCTGCATAAGCCGCCAGCAAAGCGCCGCGACGAGTCGAAAGGGGGTCGAGCTGGCGTCCGAGATCGACCCAATAATCCACGCAGGCAGGGATCCCGGCAATCAATTCATGGTTCAACGTGCCCCACTCCCAGCGGTAGGGAATGGCGTTGCTGTTGGCTCGAACCTTGTAAGGCTCGAGTCGCTCGAGATGGCAGCGTTTGCCATAGAGCACGCCCATATGGGGTCCGAAGAACTTGTAGGTGGAGCAAACCAGGAAATCGCAGTCGAGCGCGCGCACATCGATCGGTCCATGGGGGGCATAATGCACCGCGTCGACAAAGGCCAGGGCACCATGGTGGTGAGCCCGCCGTACGATTTCTTCGACGGGATTGATCGTGCCCACGGCGTTCGAAGCATAGCCGAAGGCAACCAGCTTGCTTCGTTCCGTGATCTTTTGCTCTAAATCGTTGCCGTCGAGGGTGCAGTCTTCCTCGCGGATGTCCACCATGCGAATGGTGGCGCCGCGTTCCTCGAGCGCGCGCCAGGGGGAAATGTTGGCATCATGATCGAGCGAGGTGAGCACGATCTCCTCTCCCGCTCTGAGTTCTCGGCCAAGGGCCGCGCTCATGGCAAAGGTCAGCGAGGTCATGTTGGGGCCGAATACGATTTCGTCGGCATCGCAACCCAGGAACTCGGCCATAGCTTCGCGCGCCGCTTGAATCATGCGATCGGTCGCGCGGCTGGTGCGATACGCCCCGCGGGTATTCGCGTTGTTGCGCCGCAAGTAACCGGAGATTCGAGCGATCACTTGCCGCGGTACTTGCGTGCCTCCCGGCCCATCCAGAAACACCGTGGGCTTACCTTTTACGGTTTGGGACAGTGCAGGGAACTGGGAGCGAATCGAGTCCAAGTTCAAGTTGGAAACGGCTTCGGTGGGCATCGTTGACAATGTCTCTCCTTGACGCGGCAAAATGGAACTTGCGATCGAACCCGGAGGCACAGCCCTGCTTTCTCGGGCTAGGTAACGGCGCGAACGAAATCCGCCAGCATACCGTACGCCGTGGCTTCCAGACCGGGATTGGTTTCTCGAATGGCGAAGCCGGGAAGCAGATCGGTCTCAAATTCCACCATCGAAGAGGTGCCGTCCACCCCAGCCAGGGGATCGCTCAGCGGGATCTGCTGCGGACTAACGCGGGCGATCACCCGCCCGTCCTCGCGTCCTGCCTGGCACAGCAGTTTATAGGGCTTCCCTTGACCTCGCGCGGCGCGAACCTCGGCGGCAGTCAGCCTTCGAATGCCTTCCCGCTCGACCTCGGCCAGCTGGATCGGCTGTCCCATCAACACGCGGATGAGCACCGTGGTCTTCACCGCGGCGTCCCAGCCGTCGACGTCATGGCTGGGATCGGCTTCTGCAATTCCCAGTTGCTGGGCTCGGGCGAGAGATTCCTCATAGCTCAATCCCGATTCCATCCCACTGAGAATGAGGTTCGTGGT
The DNA here is from genome assembly GCA_035623335.1 of Terriglobales bacterium. GTDB lineage: Bacteria > Acidobacteriota > Terriglobia > Terriglobales > Acidobacteriaceae > JAFAGX01. The sequence continues at coordinate 5,017 of DASPTQ010000021.1, read as the reverse complement.
GGAGTTGAGAATGCCGCGGAATCCCTTCACATGGACCAGCGGCAAGTCCTGCTCAAACAGAGAAAAAATTGGCATGCCGTCCATGACGGTCGACTCAAACAAGAAGCGGCAATGGTGGCGCGCCGCGAGCGACCGGAGTTCCTCGTAGGCGTGCACGATCGGACCTTTGTTGGCGGTGATGGCGTGTACCCTGCATTCGAGGGCGGCACGAAGGTACTCAATCGCCGGTTGTCCGTTGGTCGGGTTCAACGGGCTGGCTTCGAGCAGCACATCGGCGGCGGAGGCCTCGATCCATTGCCGCACATTCTGCGGCCCGGTCGCGGAAAGAGTCGCTCCGCCGAGAATCTGCTCGACATCGAATCCGCTGGCGTCCGCTACCCACCCGATTCGCCGGGTTGCCACTCCGGTGATCCGCCATTGAATTCCTCGTCCCTCTAGCTCCCTCCGGTTTCGCTCGAGCAGGCGCAGCAACGTCCGGTTCACGTTGCCGAGGCCGATGAGACAAAGGTTATAGCTGCGAATGATTGTTCTCCGGGAGGGGTTAGTTAGAAGGACCGGCATCCGCGGACGAGCAACCGCGGTCAACCCATCATCGTCGTGTGCTCGGGATGGATCTTGTAGATGACCCGTACCTCGCCCGGCTGGCGGTAGGGATACTTATCGACACCCAGGTACTTTTTGGCCATCTTATCGATGTGGGCGTCGGCTCCCTCCTCGGTAATTTCCGTGACGCGTCCGCGAATTTCCAGGTAGCGATAGGGATTCTCCGGATCGACAATGGACAAGGCGACGCGCGGATCGCGGCGCACGTTAAGGTCTTTTTGCCGGCCTTTCGCCGAATTGAAGATCACCCGATCGCCTTCGAGATCTACCCACACTGGGGTCACCTGGGGGCGGCCATCGGGCATCAGCGTGCCCAGCGCGGCAAAGGCCCGCTTGCTGAAAAGATCACGATATTTTTCCGGGATGGCTCCAGCCATTGCAACCTCCTTGTGATGTGAAACGGTCGCACCTTACAGGCGATCCGCCAAGATTATAACTTTCCCCCGGGCGAGTCGGTCTGCCCGCTCGCCGCCTTACTTGTCGTAGTGCAGCAGCGAGAACACGTCGTACTGCTTAAGTTTTTCCCGGCCTTTCAGAAAATCCAGTTCGACCACGAAGCCGAGGCCAACAATCTCCGCGCCCAGCGAGGTCGCCAACTTCGTCGTGGCCTCCGCCGTTCCCCCGGTCGCCAGCAGATCGTCCACGATGATCACGCGCTGACCTTTTTGAATCGCATCCTTGTGAATTTCGAGGGCACTGGTGCCGTACTCGAGCGCGTACTCGTAGTGCGCGGTGGCGGCCGGCAGCTTTCCCGGCTTGCGAACCGGAACGAAGCCGGCGTTCAAGCGGTAGGCCAGAGCAGGCCCGAAAATGAATCCGCGAGCTTCCATCCCCAGGATCAGGTCAATGTTGTGCTGGATGTAGTGCTCGGCGAGGGCGTCGATCAGCGCGGCGAACCCCAATTTATCTTTCAGCAGCGTGGTGATGTCGTAGAAAAGGATGCCCTTTTTGGGGAAGTCGGGCACCTCCCGAATCAGCTTCTTGAGCGGCTCACAATCGACATGGGCGACACTCCGGGATTGGCTCGGCATTTACCAGGCTCCTTCAATGCGAAACGTGCTCAGCTCGGAGTTCGGCTTGGATTCGAATTCTTCTACGTCATCCACCCGAGCCGCCCTCGGCCCCTCGCGCAAGCGCGAGCGCAGTCCCGCCAGTTGTTCTTTTGTGCCCTGGGCCAACACCTCTACGCTGCTATCGGCATTATTGCGCACCCATCCGGCGATGCCCAAGGTATGCGCCTCGCGCTCTACAAACCAGCGAAAGCCGACACCCTGCACGCGTCCGCGAACGATGAACCGCCGAGCGACCACGCTGCCAGCCACGAAAATCAACCACCTCAAAGTAACAGATCGGAGGTTCGCACCGGCCGAAGCGCGCCGCTCGGGTACCGCTCGAAAACCGGCCGACCTGCGCGCTCAGTCGGCCTATCAGGCGCGAGAAAGATACACGCCTTCCGCCGTATCCACCTTGATCTTCTCTCCCTGGTTGATGAAGGGAGGAACCTGCACCACCAGTCCGGTTTCGGTCTTGGCCGGCTTGGTCACACTCGAGGCGGTCGCACTCTTCAGCCCGGGTTCGGTTTCGACCACCGTGAGTTCGACCGTCTGCGGCAACTCGATGCCCACCGCCTTACCGTCAAAGAACTCTACTTTGATGGCCAAATTCGGAATAAGGTAATCGACGGCATCTCCCAAAATGTCTTTGCCGAGGTGGGTCTGTTCGTAGGTCGAGGTGTCCATGAAGTAATAGCTGCCGCCATCATTGTAGAGATACTCCATCTCCACTTCGTCGACGGTAATCTTCTCGATCGGATCCGGCGAGCGGAAGCGATGTTCGAACATGGCGCCGGTGCGCAGATTTCGCAGCTTTGCCTGGATGAAGGCGCGCAAGTTGCCCGGCGTGCGGTGTTCCACGCTGAAAACAGAATGCAGGTCATTATTGTGCCGAATGATCATTCCGGGACGAAGCTGGGTCGCGGGAATCGCCATAGGTAAAGGATCTCCTTTGATTGCGGCAGGCCAGCCGAAGGCGGGCGTTGGTTCCGCCCCATACGGGGCTGGGAATGTTCATTTTACACGGGCGGGGAACGACATGGAAAATGGGCGGAGGAGGCCACAGGCCTTCCCGCCCGGTCTTGATCCCGGGCAGCGTGTCAGGTTATTAAGGCAGTGGCCGGGCCGCTATGGCATCATGGTAGAAGGCTCTCCTGAAGGACAACTTTCGAGACCGCTAAAATGAACCAGAGTGAATCCAACTCGTGGATTTCCTAGTGAGGGGTGCTGGTATGCGCGAGGGCAAGTATGAGGCGTCAGAGCAAGGCAGCTTGGGGACGGCGGTGACCTTCCTGCTGATCGGACTCGGTGCGGGTACGGTCATCGGCTTGTTGTGTGCGCCCAAGGCCGGCAAGCACATGCGGAGGGAGTTGCGGCGCAGGTACGAAGATGCCCGCGATAGCATCGACAATTGGAGGGAGGAGGCCAGAGGACGGGCCGAGGACGCTCTTGAAAGGGGAGCCGAACTGGCGGAGGGATTGCGGGATCGCGTCAACCCGCTCACGCGGGCATTCACCGGAGGTAACCGGAAGTAGAACTAGGCCTCTCTCGAGCCTCACTCCGAGGAAGTTTCGGCATCAGCCGAACACCGCGGAGAAGAATCCTTTGACCCGCCCCAGGAAACCATGATGCAGCCGCGGAGGGAGCACTGTCTCTTCGAGCCTTGGACAAGGCAAACTGCGAGCGGGCAGAAGTGCCGCCTGCGCGCTGGGAGTGGGGAAGTTGGCTTCGTCACCCGCCTGGAACACCAAGGAACTATCCACTTGAACGTGGATATCGTTCGCGTCTGGCGGCAGAAGCCTAGCGGTTTCGGGCGCCTCGACGGGTGGAGCCGAAGTCGGAAGGACTCCCGGCGTCGCCCGAGAACAGCCGCAGTCGGCCGGCTCTGCCCGAGGGGCTTTCTGCAATTGTCCCGAGCGAAACACCACCTGCTCGTCGGGCTTCACCCGATAGCTGCCGTCTCCCAGCAGCTCGGAAATGATCAGCGAGGCACCATTCCCGGGAAGCGCCGCAATGCAGGTATTGCCTCCGAGATCGGTGCTGATGGCGTAGTCGAATTTCCCCGGTCCGGCGAGCACAATGCGAAAGTCCGGCGTCAGAATGGAATCCGCCGAAGCCCCCAGGCTGTAATGGGTTTCGAGCGCCCCGGTGCTCATCGCGAGCATTAGAGACCGGCCAGACTGGGAGGGGGTAACCGAGATGGTGGTTTCCGGACAAACTCGAACCTCGCCGCCTCCTGGCAAACGCAAAGTGGTAGCTTCGGCACCGGCGGTTACCGAGGACCCAGCCGATAGGCGGCTGGTCGGGACCTCTGTGCCCGATGCCAAAGAACCGATGGGGAGCGCCACGGGCCGAATCGCGGGGGAGGGGGTTACCGGGGAAGCGTGGGCAGCACCCTCGGCTGGGCGCACTCGGACCGTGAGGCGGTTGCCGGCAGCATCCCAGGTGTAGCGGACCGGCTGGGTGAGATCTAGAACGATGCGGGCCACGGAAGTCTGAAACTGGCTGAGTCGTACCCCGGCGATGGCGCGGCTCTGAAAAGCCAGGCGCTTTTGGACATTCGAAAGATGCGCATTGGGAAGATCAATGATCAGACGCGGTGGATTCTGGGCTCGGCTGAGGGTGGGTACCAACGGACGCGTGGAAATGACCTCCACCGCCCAGCCGTCTTCGCTGTCTAAAGCGCGAACTGAGCGAATCATGGCCTCAGCCAGGTTACCCTGGACGAGTGAATCCGAGCTCGACTGTCCCAGGGCTAGCGGAACCAGCGCGGCCGTGAGCGCGAAGCCGGCAAGGATCGCGCTCCTGAGCGAGGATTTCATGGGGGATACGATGTCTCACCATATCACCGGCAAGAATCCGAGAGAAGGTTAGGGATGTGTGCTTTGTAGGTACGGGTTCGGATTAAGGTTCGGAAAGAAATTCGTATTCGTCGATCACGGCAGCGACGGCGACCTTGCTCCCGGGGGCGGCGTTGTCGACGCGCACAACCCTGCCTTTGCATTTCACGCGAATGCTCTCGGTGAGAGTGATCTCGGGCGGCAGGGTAAGGGTGAATTCAATCGGGGAACCGGTGGCGATTGCCGAATCCAAGTAGAAACAGATGCCACGAGCGCTCACATCCCGGGTTTGTGCGGCCTTTTCCTGCTCCCCGTCATGCGAATAGGTGACCGACACGGGCAGTCGCAGCGCGAAGCGGCGGGTTGCCCGCTTGTTCTCCTGGGTGATTTCCGCCATGAGCCCTCCACGGTGAGTGTAGCATGGCCCTTCGCGGGTTCACTGTCAAGCCTCTGAGTACCTATAATTTACCTATCAGGGGTCTAGAGGCCCCAAGGCGGGGCGAGTCTTAAGCTAAGCTGTCT
>DASPTQ010000020.1:0-4249 GCA_035623335.1 Terriglobales bacterium | reverse complement strand
GGAAGCGACTGCCTCTTTGGTGCGGTCGGACGCGAACTGGGCGTAGCCGAGCATAGTGTAGGCATCGGGTGAGCTGGGCGACGAGCGTACGGCACGCTGAGCATAGGGCAGCGCTTCGGCCGCGTTGCCGGTGCGGACCAGTAACGCCGAGTAATAAATGAGGATGGTGGAATTCTCAGGCTGGTAGCGGAGAGCGCTCTCGAAGTAACTGCGGGCCTGGGCGATGTTGCCGTGCTCAAACTCGAACTTTCCGGCGATGAAGCTGGCAGTGGCGCTCAACTCGGCGTTGCCCTTGGCTTCCAGCGCGGCAAGCACGTCGGGATCGACCTTGCCTTCCTTGATAATCTTCGAGAAGAGGTCGCCCTCATTGGCCAAACTGTCGGCAGGAGTGAAAGCCGGAAGATCCGCAACCTTGGCCGTCCCAGCCGCGGAGTGAATGGGCATGCCGCCCGCATCCACGTGGTCGACCAGAGACTTGGGAATGGCGTAAGAGTCGTCGCCGACATCGTATTCGTAGTGGGCGCCGTTCTCGCGGACGTGGTCCGCGACGATGGTACGGCCGTTCTTGAGATGGATGGTGTCAGCTCGCGCGCCGTACAGGCTCAACACAAGCCATACGACGAGGATCAGGAGAAAAGTGACACGCACCCGCATTCAGGCGCATTCTAGCAACTGGGGGCGGCCCAACCACGTGACGAAGGTACTACGAAGAACGGCAGGCTTGCGGACCGCGATTTTGATCTTGATTGCGCTCCGCGGGCTGCCGGCGGGGTATGCGGCGAGTCAAAGTCCTCCCGACAACCCAGCTGAAGCGCTCTACCTCCAGCTCGGGCAAGCCGGGCTGGATCCGGCGCGCGTGTATCAGGTGAGGGATGCGGCGCTGGATCGGCCTTCCGTCCACATTACTCTGGAGGACGGCACCATTGCCTTTACACAGGATGTGATGGGCCGCATCACCGGTGCGTTCTTCGAGGGAGACGGCGAAGTGCTGCTCACTCCTCCGACCGAGGTGGAGAGGAGATCCATGAGCCTTTTCACCGGAATGGCGATTCTGGAAGAGCACTTTGCCACGGCATACTTCCGGTTCAATGACGACGTTCCGGCAGAGCTGCGGCCCGACCTGCGATCCACCGAGAACAAACAGGAGTTCGTGGACCGCTGGGGAACGACCGTGCGGAATCTTTCTAATATCGACGCAATGAGACTGCTGATAACCTTCAGCCGGTTTCTGCCTGCCAAAAGCGGCGCCGATTCTGCTACCAGCGCGCTTCGTGCAGCTGAGAGCGACCGATTCCTCCATGCGCGTTTGCAGGGAACCAGGTTGGGTGTGTTTGACGTTGATTTCGACGCCAGAAGCGCGGAGCAAGTCGAAGCGGGGCAAGAGAAGACGGCTGAAAATGGCGTGACCTACTACGACGTTTGGACCTCTTTTTCTCCGCCTGCTGCCCGAAGTGCACAAAGCCTCAACGCTGGAGAATCCCCAGATCGGGAGGCGCCGCTGGAAGACTGGATCGCGGTGCGCCGCTACGTCATCTCGACCGAGGTGAAGCCCCCCAGCGAGATCCACGCACGGGCGCGAGTTCGGCTCGAGGTGAAAGCGGGAGGGGCGCGGGCTCTGGTGTTTGAGCTCTCGCGTTTCCTGCAAGTGGAGAGTGTCAAACTCGACGGCGAGCCAGTGGAGTTCATTCACAATCCCGCAGTGGCGGGGACACAGCTGGCACGCCGCGGGAACGACATTCTTGCCGTGATCCTGCCCCAGGCAACACATACGGGGCAGGAGCTCAACCTGGAATTCATCTACGGCGGTGAAGTTTTAGCGGAGGAAGGCACGGGATTGCTTTACGTGGGAGCGCGGGGCACCTGGTATCCGAACCGGGGAATGGCTATGGCCGACTTCGATCTGGAGTTTGAATATCCCGAGGGTTGGACGCTGGTGGCAACGGGTAAGCCGGCTGCGGCAACCAGCGCGGCGGACAAGAAAGCCGGAATGCAGACTTCCCGCTGGGTTTCGGAGCGGCCAATTCCCCTAGCCGGCTTCAATCTCGGCAAGTACAAGGTGGCCCGGACGCAGGCCGGCGATGTCACCGTCGAGACTTATGCAACACAAGGCGTAGAGCGAGACTTCCCTAGTGCCCCCGTGCAGCTGATTAAGCCAACCATCCCCGATGCCCTTCCGCAGCCTCCGCAGGTCATCATGCCCAACCAACCATCGCCGGCGCGGAACGAACTGACGGTGGGGGAAGCGGCGGCACGGGCCATTCAGTATTTTGCGGCCCGGTTCGGCCCTTATCCTTACAGTCGTCTGTCGTTAACGCAGCTGCCGGGGCGCGAAAGCCAGGGTTGGCCGGGGTTGGTGTTTCTTTCGTCCTATGCGTTTCTCAGGAACGAGGAACGTGAGCAACTGCACTATGAGCCATACCGGATCTTGTTGGAGCAGATGATTCCCGCGCATGAAACCGCCCACCAGTGGTGGGGAGACCTTGTCACCTGGAGCAGTTATCGCGACCAGTGGTTTTCCGAAGGGCTGGCGAATTATTGCTCGATGATGATGCTGCAGGAGAAAGATCCGGCGGGATTTCGAAAGGTGATGGAAAAGTACCGGCAGGATCTGGTGCAAAAAAACAAGGATGGTGTGTCTCCCGCCGAGGCCGGTCCGGTGACTTTGGGGACGAGGCTTCTTTCGTCCCATTTTCCGCAAGGATACGAAGCGATCAACTACGGCCGCGGGACGTGGCTCTTCCATATGTTGCGTACGATGTTGAGCGATGCGCAAGCGCAGGAAGGAAGAGGCAGAAACCGCGGTGCAGCCGATGAGCCTTTTGTCCGGGCGCTCCACAAGCTTCGCCAACGGTACGAGGGGAAATCCATCAGCACCTCCCAACTCCTGGATGTGTTTGCCGAAGATCTTCCCCCGGCTCTGCGATACGAAGGGAGGACTTCTCTGGACTGGTTCCTGAGCGGATGGGTCAACGGCACCACGCTTCCCAAACTGGAGCTGAAAGCACCCAAGTTCACACCGAAGGGCAATCGGTCGGTGGTAAGTGGCACGATCGTTCAGAAGGACGCGCCGCCGGATCTCGTGACGTCGGTTCCAATCTATGCGGTCGTCGCGGGAAAGCCGACTATGCTGCTGGGGCGAGTGTTCGCCGACGGGGAGGAATCCAGTTTTCAGATATCTGCCCCCGCCGGTGTTCACAAAATCGTGCTCGATCCGTACGAGACGATTCTGACTGCCCCGAAGTAGCCGGTCTTTGGTTCGAATTGGTCCGCCTCCACCTCAGCGATTCCCAAAAATGGAAGGGAATGGGTCGCGCCAGATACCTTCGCGCAACTGAGTGGACCTAACTCTTGCATTCCTGCCAGCTCTAGGGTTCAGACACAGAAGACCGGCTTGGCAACCGAGATGCTCACCGCTTTAGTGACAGGCAGGAGCAGACTATGGTCCCCTCGTTAACACATGAGTCGGCTACGGGACTGGAGCCTTCAGCGCATACCCTCGAAAATACTGTAGAGGCTGGTGCCTGGATCGATTGCAGCCGAAAGCAAGCGCCGGCTGGCGCGCAGACAATTCTGCTGGTGGAAGACGAGAAGTTTGTGCGGGAGGCAACCCGGAATGTTCTGCGCGCAGTAGGATACCGGGTCTTGACGGCAAGGAGCGCGGAGGAAGCGGAGCGGGTTTACGATCTGCAACGCGACCATGTGAAGCTGATGCTGACGGATGTAGTGCTTCCCGGAGAGAGTGGAATCTCGCTGGCCAGAAGGCTGAGGCGGGAAAACACAGGCCTCGGTGTCATTTTTGTTACGGGCTACGGCGAGAAGATGAAGCTCAGTGAAGCGGAGCCGGGGGAGTGTCTGGCGAAGCCGTTTTCCGCGGGAGTTCTGCTGCAGCGAATCAGGGATATTCTCGCGGCGCCGCAAACGTCAGCAGAAGCAAGATCTGCCTAGGCGCGTTTGCGGTAACGCGTTGCTTTGACGATCTGCTCGGAGATTTGCGACAGTGGGACCACGCGTTGGAGCACGCCCAGCTCGGCGCAGGCCCTCGGCATTCCGTAGACGGTGCAGGTCGCCTCATCCTAGCCTATGGTGATGCCACCATTGCAATAAATGGCTTTCATCCCGAGCGCGCCGTCAGAGCCCATTCCCGTCATGATCACCCCCATCGCCAGGTTCCCGAAACTTTCGGCAACTGCTTTCATCGTGACGTCGACGGAGGGAATGTGCAGGGAATTCTCGGGCTGAGTATCGAGGC
>DASPTQ010000019.1:0-18344 GCA_035623335.1 Terriglobales bacterium | reverse complement strand
GACATCCAACGCAATACGAACCTAACAAGTTAATGTCTCGCCTAGGGCGTCAGGCTTCTTGATCCATCCGCGCAGCTTGGCCCATACGAGCCAACTTCCGGGTTGCGGTCAGGGGTTAGGGAGGGAGGCAGATAATGCTTGTCAAGCGCCGCGGTCGGGCTGTCAGATCGCCCGACTCGGACTGGCGGAATTTGGATTTCCTCGGAAGCCTTTACTTAGAAGCCAGAGACGGCGAAGAGCACTATCTGGACGTGCCGGTGTATGGCGTGCTGCCGTAATCCATATCGAAGCCCAACTGCAGCTTGGCCGCCTCCGACATCAGGCCGGGATGCCAGGGAGGATCGAGCACGACCTGAACATTCACCTGCTTCACTTCCGGCAGCTTCGCCAGTTTGCTTTCTACATCCGCCTTGAGCACGTTGCCCATGCCGCACCCTGGGGCGGTCATCGACATTTTGATGTCGACGCGCTTACCGCCCTCGGCTAGCGGAGTGATCTCACAGGAGTAGATCAGGCCCAGGTCTGCGATGTTGACCGGGATCTCGGGGTCGTAAACCGTTCTAAGCTGGTCCCACACCATCTGCTCACTGAAGCCTGAGGTCGCGGGAGCCTGTTCCTCTTGTGCGCTTGGCGGCGTGACGCCCAAAGCGTCGGCGTCCTTGGCTTCAATGCGGTACATACAACCGTAGTCACTCACCACGGTATAACCCGTGCCCAGAAACTGGGCGATCCTTACCTTCATGCTGGCCGGCAGAAAACGGTGGGTGCCGCTGGGAATCTCGATGGCCTCGCATTCGCGCTTTAATTCGACTAATTCGTAGCTCATAAGCCTAACCTCAGCCCTCGGTTGAAACCGACTCTTGTTTTCCCTCAAGCGCCGCTTCAAAGGTATGCCACGCCAAGACCGCGCACTTAACCCGGGTCGGGAACTCGGACACTCCCGAGAACACCGCTAGTTTGCCAAGCCCGGCGGAATCTCCGTTGGCCGTGGCGCGGCCGGTGACCACTTCGTGAAAGCGCTCGAAGAGCTCCTTCGCTTCGCTTCGGGTCTTGCCCTTCAAGCTTTGTGTCATCATCGAGGCCGAGGCCTTAGAGATGGCACAGCCCGAGCCTTGAAAGGCGATGTCCCGAATGCGATCGCCCTCCATTTGCAAGTAGACGGTGAAGCGGTCGCCGCACAGCGGATTGTAACCCTCGGCCTTGCGGTCGGCGGTTTTCATTTCGCGGTAATTCCGAGGCGCTTTGCTATGCTCCAGAATGAGTTCCTGGTACAGGTCCCGTAAATCGGCCATCAGCCGAAGACCTCCCGCACCTTTTGGATGCCCTCGACCAACCGGTCGATCTCTTCGTTGGTGTTGTAAAAGGAGATCGATGCGCGGGCGGTCGCATCAACGCCAAAGCGTTCCATAACCGGCTGGGCGCAGTGGTGACCGGTACGGATGGCGATTCCTTCCTGGTCCAGAATGGTTCCGATATCGTGGGGGTGAACACCATCCATCACAAAGGAGAGTACCCCGGCTTTCTCGCGAGCCGTGCCGATCAGCCGGACACCCGGAATGGCCGATACTCTCTCGGTTGCATAGGTGAGCAACTCATGCTCGTAGGCGGCGATCGCGTCCAGCCCGAGCCTGTCCAGATATTCCAAGGCCGCGCGCAACCCGACGGCGCCCGCCATATGGGGGGTGCCGGCCTCAAACTTATGGGGAACCTTGTTGTAGACGGTCTTCTCGAAAGTGACCGAGCTGATCATGTCCCCTCCGCCCTGGTAGGGTGGCATTCGATCGAGCAGAGCCGCCTTCCCGTACAAGGCGCCAATCCCGGTGGGTCCGTACACCTTATGACCGGAAAAAGCATAGAAATCGCAATCCAGCTCCTGGACGTTCACCGCCATGTGGGGAACGGCCTGGGCGCCGTCCACCAGAACAGGAATGTTCTTCTGGTGCGCCAGCCGGACGATTTCGCCTACCGGATTGACGGTTCCGAGCGCATTCGACACGTGGCCGACGGCGACGATCTTCGTACGCGCACCGAGCAAGGCTTCGAATTCTTCGAGAATCAGCTCTCCGCGGTCATTGATGGGCGCAACCCGGAGTTTCGCATCTTTCTCCTCGCAAAGCAGCTGCCAGGGAACAATGTTCGAGTGGTGCTCCATGGCTGTAATCAACACTTCGTCGCCACGGCCAACGTTGACCCGGCCATAGGTTTGTGCGACCAGGTTGATGGCTTCGGTCGCACTGCGCACAAAGATGATTTCGCTCGCGCGACCAGCATGGAGAAAAGCCTGTACTACGTTGCGGGCGGCTTCGTATTCCTCGGTGGCGCGCTCGGAAAGATAGTGCACGCCGCGATGGATGTTGGCGTTGTCGCACTGGTAATAGTGAAGGATCGCATCGAGCACTGCTTTCGGCTTGTGCGAGGTCGCAGCGTTGTCCAAATACACCAGTTTGTGGCCGTGCACGGTTTGCGCGAGGATGGGGAAATCGGCCCGCACTCGCTCGACATCAAAGCCCTCGTGCCGGCTGTGGCCCTGATCCCACGGCAATCGCGCGACAGTCGTCATCCCACCTCCTCCCAAGTTCTCTCCGTTGGTCGGCCGGGCTCTGCGCTGCCCTCGGACAAAGTGTTGCCAACGGACAAAAGGTGCTGGTGAATGAGCTCGTCGGCATGGGCGCGGGCCGCGTCGGCCCTCATGCGCGCCAGACATTCGCTGGCAAAAGCCGAGAGCAAAAGCCGCCGGGCCGAAACCCGGTCGATGCCACGCGATTCGAGGTAGAACAGAGCATTCTCGTCGATCTGGCCGATCGTCGCTCCATGGGTGCACTTCACGTCGTCGGCATAAATTTCCAGTTGCGGCTTGGTGTCGACCTGCGCGTCGTCGGAGAGCAGTAGGTTACGGTTGGTCTGCTTGGCATCGGTCTTCTGCGCGTCCTTGTGCACCACAATGCGCCCGTGGAAGACCCCGTGGGCGTGCCCGTCCAGAATTCCGTTGTAGAACTGCCGGCTGCTCGAGTGCGGGCTGGCGTGCTCGACCAGCATGTAGTTGTCGAGATGCTGGCGGCCATTGCCTACAAATAAGCCATTGATGAGGCACTCTCCGCCTTCTCCGCGAAGCACCGGATGGACGTTGTTGCGCACCAGGCCGCCTCCCAACAAAAGAGAGTGAGAGGCGACCGAGGCGCTGCGTGCCTGTTCGATGCGCAAGGTGGAAATATTGAAGGTCTCCTCGGGCTCGCGCACGATCATGTAGTGCACAACGTTGGCGCTCTCGCCGGCCACCAGTTCGGTCACGCTATTCGAGAGCACAGAACCCGTGCCAAGCGAGATGTATTCCTCGATCACCGTGGCTTGGCATTCTTCCTCGACCACCAGCAGATTGCGCGGATGACTCATCTCCGGCGTATCTTCGGCGGTCGACACGAACAGCAGATGAATGGGCTCGGAGAGCACGGTTCCGCGCCGGATGTGAACGTAGGCGCCGTCCTCGGCGAAGGCCGTGTTGAGAGCCGGGAAAGGATCCCGGCGGATGTCGACGTAACGGCCGAAATGAGCTTCGACCGCCGCGGGTTGTTTTCGAACCTGCTCGTTCAGTCCGGAGAGGGTCACGCCCTTGCTTAAACCCTCGAGCGTACTCAAACTACGCGCAAAGCGCCCGTCGATAAAGACCAGCTGTGCCGCCGAGGACGGGATCTTCCAGGCGCCCAAGTCGGCTGAGGAGAGCCCGGCCGGCCGCTTTCCGGCCCGGGAAAACCTGGTGCGCGCAATGGCCGAAACGTTGGTGAATCGCCAGTCCTCATCGCGGGTGGTGGGGAACCCGGTCTCCAAGAAGCGGGCCAGGGCCGTTTCCCGGAGTGCTTTCAACCACCGGGGATCATCTCCCGCCTGCTTCTCGAACTCCGTGAAGCTTTCCAGATAGTGATCGATGTTCGCGATTGCCGTTGTCACTTCTCTCCTCGACTAAGCCGATGCCGGCGCCGTTGGCCGCGCCTCGGTTTCCATCCAGCTGTATCCTTTTTCCTCGAGTTCGAGCGCCAGATCCGGTCCCCCCGAGCGTACGATGCGCCCATCGACCAGCACATGCACCCGATCGGGCACGATATAGTTCAGCAGGCGCTGATAATGGGTGACCACCAGCATGGCCCGTTCGGGGCTGCGCATGGCATTGACTCCCTTGGCCACAATTCGCAAGGCGTCGATATCGAGCCCGGAGTCGGTCTCATCGAGAATCGCCAGCTTCGGCTGAAGAACCGCCATCTGCAGAATTTCGTTGCGCTTCTTTTCCCCGCCCGAAAAACCCTCGTTCAAGGAGCGGTTCATCAACTTTTCATCCATCTCGAGAAGCTTTACCTTCTCGCGGAACAGGGGCAGGAAGTCCATGGCGTCCATTTCATCCTCCCCCCGATACTTGCGGATGGCGTTCAGCGCCGAGCGCAGAAAGTAGGCGTTGCCAATGCCGGGAATCTCCACCGGATATTGGAAGGCCATAAACACGCCCTCACAGGCGGCTTCCTCCGGCTTCATCGCCAGCAGGTCTTTGCCGTTGAACGAGACCTCTCCGGAGGTGACCTGGTAGGTTTCGCGGCGCGACAAGACCTGGGCCAGCGTAGACTTGCCCGAGCCATTCGGGCCCATGATGGAGTGCACTTCTCCGGCGTTCAGCTTGAGATCGATGCCCTTGAGGATCTCGTGTCCACCCACGGTGACATGCAGATTCTTGATTTCCAGCAGACTCATTCTTTTCTTCTTCCTCTCCTTAAATTCCTCTCCCGCTCTTCGCCCCTCGCGAGATCAACCCACGCTGCCTTCGAGGCTGACACTGAGGAGCTTCTGCGCTTCCACGGCAAACTCCATCGGCAGTTCGCGGAAGACCTGTTTGCAGAAGCCGTTCACGATCATCGATACGGCGTCTTCGGTCTTGAGTCCGCGCTGCTGCAAATAGAAGAGCTGATCTTCCCCGATCTTGGAAGTGGAGGCCTCATGCTCCATGCGCGCCGTGGAGTTTTTCACCTCGATGTAGGGGAAGGTGTGCGCACCACACTGGTCGCCGATGAGCAGCGAGTCACATTGCGTGTAGTTGCGCGCTCCGGTTGCCCCTTTCAGGATCTTGACCATGCCGCGGTAGGTGTTTTGCCCGTGTCCGGCGGAAATTCCCTTGGACACCACCGTGCTGGTGGTGTTCCGTCCCAGATGGATCATCTTGGTCCCGGTGTCGGCTTGCTGGTAGTTATTGGTGAGGGCGACGGAATAGAATTCGCCCACCGAATTGTCGCCTTGCAAGATGCAGCTCGGATATTTCCAGGTGATCGCCGAACCGGTTTCCACCTGGGTCCAGGAAATCTTCGAGTTCACTCCCAGACACTTGCCGCGCTTGGTGACGAAGTTGTAGATCCCGCCCCGCCCTTGCTTGTCACCGGGGTACCAATTCTGCACCGTGGAGTACTTGATCTGGGCATTGTCGAGCGCCACCAACTCAACCACGGCCGCATGCAGCTGATTGGTATCCCGGATCGGCGCCGTGCAACCTTCGAGGTAACTGACGTAGGCGCCTTCGTCGGCGACGATCAGGGTCCGCTCGAATTGACCGGTTTCGGCGGCGTTGATGCGGAAATAGGTCGAGAGCTCGAGAGGACAGCGCACTCCCCGGGGCACGTACACAAACGACCCGTCGGAGAACACCGCCGCATTCAGGGTGGCGAAGAAATTATCCGTGTAGGGCACCACCGACCCCAGATACTTCTCGACCAGTTCCGGATGCTTCTGGACGGCTTCGGAGAAGGAGCAGAAAATCACCCCCAGTTCGGCCAGCTTTTCCTTGAAGGTGGTGGCCACGGAAACGCTATCGAAAACGGCATCCACGGCCACTCCCGCCAAGCGCTTTTGTTCGTCCAAGGGAATGCCCAGCTTCTCGTAGGTGCGGAGAATCTCCGGGTCCAGCTCCTCGAGACTCTTCAGGCCTGGCTTCTGCTTGGGGGCGGAATAGTAGACGATATCCTGGTAATCAATTGGCCCATACTTGATGTTGGCCCACTTGGGTTCGGCTTCCGCCTTCTCCAACCGAACCCAGTGTCGATAGGCTTTCAGCCGCCAATCGAGCATGAACTCGGGCTCGCGCTTTTTGGCGGAGATCAAACGGATGATGTCTTCGTTGAGCCCCTTGGGGACTCGTTCTTCTTCAACTTCGGTGATGAAGCCCCACTTATAATCGCGCTCGGCCAGATCGCGAATGGTATTGACATTGGTGCTCATTGCATTCTCCCGGAGGTCACACTGACGGTCGGCACCAGATTCCCGCGGCCGTCTCGAATGGCGATCAGCCTCATCGGCCGGATCAAGTCGGAGAGGGTTACCTTTTCCAGTGCCCCGCGAAGTACCTGGCTGATGATCTTCTGGTTGTTCTTGATGGGACAGCAGGACTCCAGGTCGCAGAGTCCTACAATTTCGGTGCTGCATTCGGTGAAAGCCAGCGGCCCCTCGAGCGCGGAAATAATCTCGGCGAGCGAGATGAGATGCGGTTCGCGGGCCAAACTGTAGCCGCCCTTGATGCCGCGATGCGATGCCAGCAGTCCGCTGCGCAGCAGTCGCTTTAAGAGCTTGCTGACCGTGGGCAGCGGCAGGTGGCATTCGCGGGCTAGATCGCGAGCCGTGTACAGCTCGTTCGGCGGCCGGCGCGCAATTTGGCTCATCAGCACCAGCCCGTAGTCGGTCATTTTGCCGAGGCGAATCATCGCTAAATTGTTCCCATCGAGGTGCTTTTCCTAGCCTCTGGAAACGGTACCAATTCGGTACACTTTTATTATACGAGCTGCGCCGGTTACCGACAAGAGGACCGTTGCATTTTTCAACACGAAATTCGACTCGGCCACCGGCGCGCCCAGCCTGTCCGGCTTCATCCAGGGATCTCCGGGTTGAGCACCAATGCATGCGTGCGCGAGGCGGGTCTGACTGGCCGCGGATTGGCCCTCGGAGGATTCACGCACCCTCGATTCCTCCCGCGCATGGTCTCGATTACGCTGCGGTCGAATCCGGGGGACCGAGGCGCTGATCTCGAATCCTGAAGTGCGGGTGGTCGACACCGTGGAGAGATGTCGCGGATCGAGAGTGCGCGGGCGGCGTTCGAGTAGAAGAATTGGCTCACGCGAAACGCACTCTAGCCGATGATCCGGGCCGGTCTTCTGCCGTGCCTGAAGCGGTTTTGCACAGCCCTGCGAGCTTGCAATCCTCCGGATTTTGACTAGAATACACAGTAACCTACGGACACTCCCACCGGGTTTAGTCCCTTGGCCACTGCGTCCATTTGCTTATGCGGGAATCCTGGCTGGAGGGAATTTTCCTTTTGCGCCGAGCAGTTACAAAGGTCACTTGGCGCGAGGGCAAACTCTTCATAACATGCAGTTACGGGAACGTATCGAGGATCGCTCCATGCATGGCATAGCGGTTACGGTTCTGGCGGAGGACAAAGAACGACTGGCGCTGCTGCAACAGCGGCTGGAGACTTCTCAGATCGGACGCAGCGTGTTTGCTCACGTGGGCTTTCCCGTTGGTCAATCCGACCCGGTTCTGCGCCAGATCCAAGACCTCAAGGCCGAAGTCGTGCTCGTCGACATCGATCCTCAGAACGTCGACCGTGCCTTCCGCGCCATCGAGCTGATTCACACCAACACGAATGAGATCGCAATTTTTGCCGTGGGTCCGATGACCCACCCGGAGACCATCGTTTCCGCGATGCGCGCCGGGGCGCGCGAATTTCTCGACCAGTCGATGCCCGCCGAGCCCTTGATCAAGGCCTTCGAACGTTTTAGCGCCTCGCGCAGTAAAGCTCGAACCTCCGCGGGACGCGCGCGAGTGTTTACCGTGGCGAACTCCAAGGGCGGGTCGGGAGCCACCACGGTCGCGGTGAACACGGCGATCGCGCTGCAGGATTTGCATACCGGAGTCCTGCTGGTGGACTTCGCGACCCTGGGGCATGCCGCTCTGCACATGAATGTCCGGCCGGCCTTTGGTATTGCCGACGCGCTACAGAATCTGCACCGCCTGGATACCGCTTTGCTGCAGGGGCTCCTGACCTCCTGCAAGAACGGCCTGCAAATGTTGGCCGGCCCGCAGCAGCCGCAGCTGGTAGCCCCCACGGTGGCCGAACTGGCGCGCCTGTTCGACCTTCTGGTTTCCCAGTTCCGTTACGTGGTGGTCGACTGCTCGAACCGGGTGGATGAAACCGCGCGAGTGCTGTGCGACTTGTCGAACGCTGTCCTGCTGGTGGCGCAAGCCGATGTGGTTTCCCTGTGGAGCGCCGGACGCATGCGCAACTTCCTCGAGGAGGGCACAGGCCGGGCCCGGGTGCGTTTGGTGCTGAACCGCTATAAGAAGATTCCCGGCTTCAGCGATGTCGATGTGGAAGCCGCCACCAATTGCAAAATCCTTTGGAAGATTCCCAACAACCACCAGGCCGTGGCGCCGGCGATCGACAAGGGCGCCCCGGTGGCCTTCCAGGAGAGTTTGGATGTGGGACGTTCCTTCCGCGGCCTCGCCAGCTTGTTGGCGGGAGCTTCTCCTTCGGCCGAAGGTTCTTTAGATCTCTCCTATCATCCCGAGAAGGCACAGGACACGAAGAAAACCGCAAGAAGCCTGCTGATTTCCCCCGTGCGTGCCGGGCAGTAAAGCCACGGTTCCAGCGAATGGGATGAGCTCCCCGGTCTTCTTGCTACTTGCCGGCTCCCGCTTTGGCTTCCAGCTGGGCGTAGATGGCGGGATCGGAACAGACCTCGTAATACCAAAGGTCGGTCCATTCCTGTAAGGTGAAGTTGCGGGGGTCTACCAGGGGCACCTGGCTGGCGCGCACCACGATCTTGCGGAAGATGTCATTGCCGATCGAGACCAGTCCGCTAAACAACTGGGAGTGTTCCTCGGCCTTCACTCCGGGTAAATCCAACCGGCACGGTTCGAGAGAAATTTCCTGCTGCAGTTTCTCAAACGCGGCTTCACTCATGCGAATGCCATTCACGTTGTATTTCAAAACGAAGTCTTCCGAGCTGTCTTCGGCCTCACCGTCGCTGATGGTCTGGAAGGCAAACACATGAAAGGGGGTCGACGATGCGTCGATGTTCTTGCGCAGACGCTTGCTCGAGGATGAGAGTCGATCGCTCAGATTCAGGGCATCGGAGATCATGATGCGTTCGTCACCATCCATGAGGTACATCGGCGGCGAATCTTGGTAGGAGATACCCAGGCCCAACTCCAGGCTCGGCAAGCCGGTGCGTTGCAACAATTGGTTGTATCCCCGTTCGATTTCCACAATCTCCCGGGCCAGCACCGCGGCGCGCCCGACGGCCATGCCCGGCTCACCCTCGCGTTCTAGCAGGGCCAGAATGATCGCATCTCCCTCGAGGAAGACCTTGGAGGCGCCGTACTTGGCCAGAAGCTTGTTCACCGGATCGTAGAAGTTCAAGCTGAAATAGGAGGCCGGGTTCATGTCGCGTTCGAGGAGAGACCGTGTCAGCCGGGAAGAGTCACGCACATCCGCCTTGATAATCACGTGGTGCACGATCTTCTCTCCACCCAAGCTCTGCTCCTGGGGAAGCAGGAACTCGTAGAGAGTTCCGTTCATGGCCGAGAGCTGCTGCTTTTTCTCGTCCAACACCAACTGGATCGAGTCCAGAGCGCCGTTCAGCACCTCCAGTTGTCGTCGGGCTCGGTGATAGCGAAAGAAGTCGCGCAAAAATCGGCCGGCGATTTTCGCCCGTTCGGCACCACGGTACCCGGCCACCCGGTCAATGGCTGCCTGCAGGCTGGCCGGCGTTAATTTGCTGTGTTCGGCAATCAGTTTTTCCACCCGGGCGCGTTCTTCGCGGGAGGTGAGAGCGTTCTTGAGTTGGGCGGCATTGATCTGGGGCGAGTATTCGGCGAGCAGGGGCACCACCTCGTAGGCGGCCACGATATGTTCCATCACCCGCTCACGCTCCATTAGGCTCACCCAGTCGGTCAAGCGCGACTTTTGCGACCGGCTCTCCGGAGTCGAATCGTCGGGCAGGCCGGCTCCGACCAAGGCTTGCGCGTTTTCCGGCACGTTGAAGTAGCCCTCGAACTCCGTCGGGTCCTTGGAGCCGGCGGGAAGGATCGATTCCAGGAATTCGCAGGCGATCTTGCGGACGTTCACGAAACGGTCCGGGTCGCTTTCAAAATTGCCCAGCATGACGTAATGCTCGGCATTGAGGCGGGCATCGTTGCCATCTTCGCTAAACATGAGGGGGTTGAGGAACAGCCTGTAGGGCTCATCCCCGCCGGTTCCGAATAAAGAGCGCCGCTTGTGGGCTAAGGTATCCTTCTCGGCGTCCCGCAGGGTGCGGAAGAGTTCTTCCCCCGTCTTGCGCAGAATGGTCTTCTTTCCCACCTGCAGTGCGGCTACGCGCTCGCGATACTCGTAGGCCTTCTGATGGCGGAAACCCTCATAACCTCTCATGGCCATGCGGCAGCGTTCGAGGACTTGGGCAAACTGCGCGTTGAGCTCCACCCGCAAGAATTTGATGATCGCGGTTCTGCCCAGCAAGTCGAGGACCTGGTTCTCCGCGGCTTTGGCCTGATTCAGCACGGCGACGTGCAGCTCGGTGAATAAAGATTTCAGATCGGAGGGCTCGGCCTGAGATTTGGCATCCGTCGTTTTGGACTGGATAAACTGAGTTCTGGTTTTTTCCGGCGCACTGGCCGCCAGCAGCCCCTCCAGGTCGCCATGGCGAATCAGCAGGCGCGAAATATGCAGCTTGGCTTGCTGCCCAAACTTTGGGCTCAGGTGAACGTCATGACGCAAATTGTCCACACCCACCTGAAGACCTTCGAGTAACAGGGACGGGACGTAGGACGCCAGGATGGGCGGGACCCTATCGTCGGTGGTCTGACCGCGTCCAAAGATGGGGATACGTAGCATGGGTCCGGTTACGGCCTGACGGAGCAAATTTGCGGCGAACTTGGGGGACTAGCGCCTGCTCTATCGCTAAAATGAGCCTCTGAGTCGGAGGGTAGCATGGGCCCCTCGCCCGGCCAATGTTACGTAAGTGACCACCTGACAAGCGTTTTCTTGTGACACTCGTGCCCCAGTTTCCTCCCGATTGCGGAGGCCGAATTCTGGGGGGAGACAGCTAGATCTTCAGGAAAATCTCCTTGCGGTAGAGGAGCCACATCGCCACCCAACACATCAGCACATAGCTGACCGCGTATAGCAGGGAGGCATGGTAGGGGTTGGCCAGCGGGGCAAAGAGGGTTTGGTAGAGGCTTTCTTGCCAGGTCATGTCGACCCCTATGGGCATGCGATCGATCCAGTGAGCAATGGCTTCGGCAAATACATAAGCCGCGATCGGGTTCATTCCGAATACCAGGAAAAACTTGGTCCCGCGCCTGCGGTGTTCGGTTATGTCGACAATCCAATAGCAAAGTGCCAGGCAAAGCAGCGCCATTCCGGCGGTAAAGATCACAAACGAGCTGGTCCAGAGATTCTTGTTGATCGGGAACCACAGGCCGACAAGCTCGCCCAGCGCCACCCCGACGATTCCCGCGAGGGCCATTCCACCCGCCTTGCTCTGGGAGGAATGCTTCAACTCGAGCCAATCCCCGGTCAGCAACCCCAGCAAGCTGGTGGCGACCGCAGGGATTGTGCTCATCACCCCTTCGGGATCGCGGGTACCGTCGTATAAGTGACCTGCCAGAAGCTTGCGGTCGAGCCAGGCTGCCAGGTTACGGTTGGGATCGAGCAACGGCACGTCAACCGTCGGAATGCCAAAGCCTGGCACCGGCACATAGCGCATCAGGATCCAGTAGCCGACCAGACATCCGAGAACGGTAGCGATCCAGACACGTCGAGTCGTCCACAGCCCAAGCAGCGCCGAAATCATGTAGCAAACCGCGATTCGTTGTAGCACGCCATAGACTCGCCAGGAGCCAAGGTGAAACTGGTTCGGAAACCCGTTGAGGACGAGGCCCACAGCGAACAGGGTCACACCGCGCCCCACGATGTGGCGCTGGAGTTGCGCCCGCGATGAGCTGCGTTTCAGCCGCGCACGCAAGGAGTAGGCCGTGGCAACCCCAACGATGAAAAGGAAGAAAGGGAAAACCAGATCGGTGGGTGTCCATCCATTCCACTGGGCATGACGCAGAGGCCAGAAGGTGGTGCGCTCGTCGCCCGGATTGTTGACCAGAATCATAGCCGCGATCGTGGCCCCGCGAAAAACGTCGAGAGACACCAGCCGGGAGGACGGCTGGGATGGAAGCTGCGAGATAGAGGCTTGCCGGCTGGCGGACATCGGCTGGGTTGACGGCATTGTGCTCTCTGTCGGCGTCGGTTGTCCTGGCTACGGCCGGGTATTCAGGGGATGCTTGGCCTTTTCGAAGAATTCGTTTTGCAAGGCCAGGCTCGTCTGATCGGCTTTGACGGCTCGAATCGCCTGCACAATCACGTCTTCCCAGTGGCTCACTTCAAATTCGCCGCGCTCCTTGGTCGCCGCTGCGCCCTGACCTGAATAGTGGTAGGGGAAGCGGGCGTACCACCAGATCGCCGTGTAGAGATCTTCGGGCAGTGCGAGACGCGCCTGGTCGGCCCCGGATTCCTGGTTGGCCCGTTCCATATGCACCAAATCGGGGTGGGTCGCCAGCATCTTCGAAGTCTCGGATTCCCCGGCGTGCATATCCGGTCCGGAAGACTTCTTGGCCGGTCCGCCCTCCGGAGCACTGAGCACCGGCAGCACGTAAACCACATAATCGTGCGGCTTCTCGAGCTGGGTTTGGGCAAAAAATGGGAGGAGGTTTTCATTGCCGCCGTGTCCGTTGACAATGATGATCTTCTTGCATCCGTTGCGCGCCATCTCGTCGGTGGTTTCCTGCAATAGCTCCATCTGCAAGTGTGAACTGTAGGCAACCGTTCCCGGTTCGTGCTTGGCCTCAAAAATCTCGCCAAAGTAATACTCCGGAAACACCAGCGCATACTCCCGTTGGGCCGCTGCCAGGGCAGCCGAACGCACGTCGAGCAGGTCGGTGCCGAGCGGCAAGTGGGGGCCATGTTTTTCGAGGATTCCAAAAGGCAAGAGGCAGGTAGACTGGGACCGCTCGATGGCGGTGCGAAAATCGTCGGCCGTGAGTTCTTCCCAGTGAACGGAGAGCGTGGCGGGAGAAGCCTCGGCTACTCCTGCGCACAGCAGGACGAGGAGGAGGGAGCGCAGAGCGTTCATTCAATCGTTTCTCCGGATGGGCGCATTGTAGCACCGACCCAGCAAACAAATATCCTAAGAGCCGGTTCCTTCGCAGGTAGGAACGGCCGACCAGATAAGTTAGGACGGGCCGACGACAATTCGCGGCTGGGCGACCGCGTGGGCTTTGCCGCTCAGCGGGGACTTGTTACAGTGATACGCGAGGAGCCTGGTCATGCCCACCTTGGTGAAGCAACCCACTCGCATCCCTGCCCAGGGAAACAAGCCCAAGCTGATCGATGAATACATCGGACGAGTGAATACGGACACCGCCGGGCTCAGCATTGCCCACATGCGCAGTCCGCAAGGCTGGGAGGAGCCAGGCCAGACGCCTGAATTCGACGAGTTCACGCTGGTCTTCCAAGGTACGCTGCGAGTCCGGCACCGGGGCGGCGCCATCGACGTTGCCGCCGGTCAGGCGGTGATTGTGCACCGCGGGGAATGGATTCAATACTCCACCCCGACCGAAGGCGGTGCGGAATACGTCGCAGTTTGCTTGCCGGCCTTCTCCATGGATACGGTTCACCGCGACGACGAGTAGGGAAGTAACGAAACCTCCGCGATGATCCCCCGGTCGAGGGTTGGTCTGGTTCCTGGCTACGGCGCTTCGATCAACTCCAGCTTGCCGTCTCTGGTCCGATGCAGAACCATGACTTTGCCTTTCGGATCACGAAAAACGAAGACATCACGGTCGCGGAAGTGTGCCTCCTTGATGGCCTCTTCGAGGGTCATGGGACGCATGGCCACAGCATCGGTCGAGTGAACGAGGTGAACGGCCGTCGAGGGGGCGACGGCAGGAAATTTGTGCGCCACCAAATCTAGAACAGCCTGTCTTTCCTCTCCTCGTGCCGTGCCTTCCTGCGCCATGCCACCATCCCAGGGGCGCGGACTCGAACTCTGGGCGGGGCGTCGTTTGCGGGTGCGCCAGCGGCTCTTGTATTTGACCGCCTGATTCTCCAGATGTTCAAACGCCTCGTGGATCGCGGCATTCATGTCTCCGGCCTGAGCCATGCCAACCAGAGGGCCGTTGCGCGGTTTGATGGTGATTTCGGCCTTGTGGCGGTGTTTTTCTACCACCAGGATGACTTTGGTTTCGAACCGGTTGCCGAGGATTTTGCGGATCTTGGTGAGGCGGGTTTCGACTTCCTTGCGAATGGCTGGAGTAATTTCGCACTGCCTGCCGGTGTATTCCACGTTCATGAGCGTCCTCCTGAGTTCGCTGTTGTCGGCTTGCCGGGGACTCGATTACCGAGGATGCTCGACTTGCGCTCGCCGGCCACCTCGTACGGGATGGCACGGCGAGCTCGTCCGAGCTTGGCGACCAAGCGATGGTCGCCACAGGATGGAGCTGTCATCATTTTTTCATTTTTTCACTCTGCGCTGGTGGGTGCTCGGGATGCGCAGGTCCTCCCGGTATTTGGCGACGGTGCGGCGAGTGACCTGGATCCCCTGCGATTGCAGGATGCGGGTGATCTGCTCGTCGGTGAGCGGCCGGGCGGGATCCTCTCCCTCGATCAGCTTCTTGACCCGCCGTTTGAGAATGAGCAACGAGGTATTGCTGCCTTCCGGGCCATTGACGCTCTCGCTGAAGAAGTATCGCAGTTCGAAGACGCCTTGAGGAGTATGAGCGTATTTGCTCGCCACCGCCCGCGAGACGGTGGAGGGATGCACCCCGATTTCCTCGGCCACCTCCTTAATCATCATAGGCTTCAGAGAATCAATGCCTCTTTCCAGGAACTCTTGCTGGCGGGCAACGATCGAGTGACAGACTTTGAGGATGGTTTGCTTGCGTTGTTCGATGTTCTTAATCAGCTGGATGGCGGACTTGTATCGCTCCTTGACGTAGTTACGGGTATCTTTGTCATTCCCGTCCCTGGACAATAAGCGCCGGTAGGCGGGATTCAGGCGAAGCTGGGGAACATCTTCATCGTTCATGATCACCAGCCATTCGTCACCGTGCTTCACAAAGGCAACGTCAGGCTCGATCAGCCGAGGCTCGACCTTGTTGTAGCGAAGACCGGGGCGGGGATCGAGGCTGCGAATGAAGGTCAGGACATGCTCCACGGCTTCTATCGGCCGGTTGATCGCCTTGCCGATTTCCTTGAATTGTTTGTTGGTCAAGGCCTGCAGATGTCGGTCCACGACCGCGATGGCATCGGCCAGAGCTTGGCGGGTGGCTTCGCGGTCTCCGTTGCCATTCTTCTGGGAATCCAGGTGCTGCTGGGCGAAGCGTAATTGAAAGAGCAAGCACTCGCGCAGGTCACGACAGGCAACCCCGGGCGGATCCAGTTGCCGCACCAGCTCGATGGCCTCATGGAGATCCTTGAGGGTGAAATTGGCACGAAACGCAGGGGCACCCGCGGGCTCTGCTGCGGGTGGGACCGGTGGCGGACCGAGCGGTTCGGCGGCAGGCGCAACCGCGGCCGCCATGTCCTGGCCACCGGCTTCGGGATTCTGGCCTCGAGATTCGTTCCAGTCATCGACGGCAGGATTGGGAGAGTACTCTCCGGCCGCGGCTTCGGACTCAGCGGAAGGGATAACGTGCGCTAAGCCGAGGGCCGAGGCCTCCTGGGCTACGTTCGCGATCGCCGCCGCGTCGGATTCGGGAGTGGTGGGTTGCGCTATTCCCAGCAGTTCCTCATCGCTAGCAATCAGATAGCCGTCTTCATTGAGATTGCCAATCACAAGTTCTGCTGCCTCACGCACCGGCGGTCGCGTCGCGATCGAACCGAGCTGCCACAGCAGGTGGTCGGTCAGATTGCTTGGTTTCGACAGGAAGTTTTCAAACGAGGGTCGCTCAATCTCCTCCGACTGCCATTGGCTGCGATAGCCAGGGTCAAGGTAATCCTGAAAGAATGAACCGAAGTCAATCTCTTCAAAGGGGTCTTTCTTCTCGACGGCGGCAATTGGGTTCTCTTCGGGCGTGGGCGCCGGGCGGTCACGGTCTTCTTGCTTGCGATCGACGTCGTCAAGCAGCGGTACAGCATCCTCTAGTTCTTCGAGAACGGGGTTCTCAACCATCTCGGCGTTGATCATGTCCCGCAACTCAAGCTTGTTGAGTGCCAGGACGCTGACCATCTGCACGAGACCCGGGGTAAGGATCTGTCTCTGCGAGACCTTGAGATGCAACTTGGGTTGCAACAACGCCATAAATCGAGCTAGACCTATTGTCCAACGTTGGGGGAGGCACCGTTGGTCAGCATCTCGTCGCCGACCGAGGAACGGCACCGCCTGAGTTTACACCAGGGAAAAACTCTCGCCCAAATACACCCGCCGCACTTCCGGGTCGCTCGCCAACTGCTCTGGTGACCCGTGGCGGAAGATCCGGCCTTCATCAATGATGTAGGCTCGGTCGGTCACCGACAGCGTCTCACGCACGTTATGGTCCGTGACCAAGATGCCAATCCCGCCCGCCCGCAGATCACTAATAATCTTCTGCAAATCCAGTACGGCAAGCGGGTCGATTCCAGAAAACGGTTCATCCAGCAGAATAAAGGTCGGGTTGATGGCGAGGGCGCGGGCAATCTCTACCCTCCGTCGCTCCCCTCCCGAGAGTGCATATCCCCGGTTCTGCCGGATGTGCCCTAATCCCAGCTGATCAATCAGCTTTTCCATGCGCTCCCGGCGCTCGTGCCAGGAGATGGATTGAGTCTCGAGCACCGCCAAAATGTTCTCTTCGACCGTAAGCTTGCGAAAGACCGAGGCTTCTTGCGGCAGATAACTGACTCCATACTGACGTGCCCTGAGATACATGGGCAAATCGGTAATATTGTCGTCGTCCACCAGAATCCGACCCGTATCGGGGGGAATCAAGCCTACGATTGTGTAGAACGTTGTGGTCTTTCCGGCGCCGTTAGGTCCAAGCAAACCAACGACTTCACCCTGCTCAACGCAAAGACTTACACCGTTTACGACCCGGCGACCGCGGTAGGATTTTCCGATCTCGTCGGTGGCCAACGTACGCATTTATCGTGCCACTCGCGTTTGGGTTACGGTGGGGGATGAATTATTTCCTTCAACCAGCACCCTATCATCGCCCCTATAGAAAGTCAATGAATCCCCGGTAATCTTACCGCGTTCGGCATCAAAAATGCTGGGCGGTCCGCCGGTTAGTACAAATCTGTCCTGGTGAGCATTGTAAGTCAACTGGTTTCCCACCGCTTGCCGAGCCGTCTGATGGACCACGACTTGCTCTGAGGCGACAATCCTCTCGAGCCGTCCTCTGGAAACGGGGGAGGTTTCATTCTCGCCGCGGGGCTCGAGAAACACGTCCATTTTTTGGCTGGTGACGGTCACGCCGTCCCAGTTTGCCGTTGCGTTGTCCTCAAGGTGGACCCGCCGCTCCCCGTCCGCATACGTAAGAAAGGAAGAATGCAGGGCCACAGAGACCGGGTTTCCGTTCTTCTCAATCTGAGCCAGCGCGGTCGATACCGGTTCGGTGGGAGTTCCACGCGCCACCATGGAGCGATGATCGCGGTTGAACTCAATCGCAGCGGCTTCCACGGTGTTGGCGTCTTGCCACAGGAGGGCACCTCCGGTGTAGATGGCAACGGCGGCCGCGCGATGCATCGTCATGGTTCTGGCCGTGACATGAATCGGGCTGGAGGAAGCGAGCAGTGCTCCGCCAGGTTGCGGCTTCAGATCGTTGTAGGTGCTCTTCACGTCGCCTTCGGCCACGGCGTCTCCCGTGACGCGGTTCAGGCGCATGGCTCGCGCGGTTGTCGTCATGGCGCCCTCGGTTACCCGGGGCGAACCGGTGAGCAGGAGCACCTGGTCGGAGGCCGTGTAGCGCGCGCGATCGCTCCATGCCTTTCGCGTATCGTCGACGTAGGCCACTCCACCCGACTGCAGGATGGAGGAGATCTCGCCCCGGGAATCAAACTCCCCATCGAGCGCCGGGCTCAGGCTGATACGATCCCCTTCTCCTGGATTCTTGCTCACGATGCGGGCATCGGGAGCGCCATGGAGGGCGCGAAGGCGGCCGGAGTCATCGAAGCGGGTGCGAAATTCCCCCGCCGTGAGTACCACCTCTCGTCCCCGGGTGCTCCCCGGAAGCGCAATCTGCGCCGCCCCGGAAGTTACTGCCAAGTCGAGGCGGCTTGCCGGCGTGAAGAAGAAGTCTAT
>DASPTQ010000018.1:0-6715 GCA_035623335.1 Terriglobales bacterium | reverse complement strand
ACACTTACTATGGTGTCCGAAATAGCACGATACCGTGTGCCGGTTACCTGATCTCCGAGCGTTTGAGCACAAGATGTGGCGCACTTGCATCCGACGCCGACTTAAAGGTCACAAGCGGAGGAGATGGCACCGACTTCATTTGGTCGATTCCCGTACAAGAGTTGAGCAAAGACAAGGATAGCGTAAACTTCGTCATTGCATACTACTCCGCGGGACGAGGAACAAATTACTTTCCCTCCGTTTCCTTTTCCGACCCTATCAAAATCAAATTCTAAACTGCCGAAACCAGGCGATGTCATAAGCATGCACCTTCCATTCGCCTTCTCCGGGGGTTTGAGGGGTTAGGGCGTTTAGCGAGGCCGAGAACTCAGTGGATCGCGATATCTCAGCATTTAAGCCGATAACTTCTTGGTTGCGGCCGCTTTTAATTTCTCAATCTGCTGGAGGTGTGCTGCGCCGTGGCCGCCCATCCGTTCGACAAGATCGGCAGCTGTCATCTCCTGTTGAATTTCTGGGTGGAAGGCGGACTTGGAAAAGTCGGAATCCTTCAGACTGCGCAGCAAACGCAAATTGTGGTGACGCGCCAACCCATAAAACGCGACGAGTTCCGAAGAAGGTGAGTCGAGATAGTTTAGATTGCGCGCCCATGCGTCCTGATCGAGCGGTGCGATAACCGGCTTGCTGTCTGCCAGCATCTGTCGCAGCCGGTATCCATAGATGATTTCGACATCCGCAAGGTGCCCGAGGATTTCAAGCACGCACCATTTTTCGGCTGAAGGCTTGTAGTGTAGAACCTCTTCCGACGGACCAGAAACGGCGGCGGCGATCTCCTTCGGACTCCTTTCTGCGGCATCGAGGTGCTTCTTGTAGGCAGTTTGCATCAGGGATCTCAAGGTGAATTGTGACCGGACCAGTTTACTCGCAGTTGTTGAAACCAGGCGTTATCCGCTCAAAACCCCTGCCGAAAGCACTTGAGTGATATAGAGATTTATCACACGCATGAGCAACAAGTTCTGAGCGCTGATTGACTTGCCCGATCCCTGATCATAGGATTTCAGTCCAATGATCGGGCAGACAATCTCTCACTACCGCATCGTTGCGAAGCTCGGCGGGGGCGGGATGGGTGTTGTCTACAAAGCCGAGGATGTGAAACTCGGGCGTTACGTAGCCCTTAAATTCTTGCCTGACGACGTAGCGCACGATCCCCAAGCCCTGAGCCGTTTCCAGCGCGAAGCCAAAGCGGCGTCCGCGTTGAATCATCCGAACATTTGCACGATTTATGAAATCGATGACCAGTCTGGGCGAGCTTTTCTTGCCATGGAGTTGCTGGAAGGGCAGACGTTGCGCGAACGCATTGTGGGTCGACCTGTACCGACGGAACAATTGCTGAACCTGTCAATCGATATTGCGAGCGCTCTGGAGGCGGCTCATGGTAAGGGCATTATTCATCGCGATATCAAGCCAGCAAACATCTACGTGACAACTCTCGGCCACGCCAAGGTTCTCGATTTCGGTTTGGTAAAGTTGGCG
The DNA here is from genome assembly GCA_035623335.1 of Terriglobales bacterium. Taxonomy (GTDB): domain Bacteria; phylum Acidobacteriota; class Terriglobia; order Terriglobales; family Acidobacteriaceae; genus JAFAGX01. Next base: position 5,185 of record DASPTQ010000018.1, on the reverse strand, counting down.
CCCGAGTATTCGAGGCCCAGAGAACCGCAAGGGCCGACCGTGATGAGCGAGGCCGAACTGACCAGCCCGGGAGCGACGGTCGGCACCATCGCCTACATGTCGCCCGAGCAAGCTGCGGGCGAAGAGCTAGACCCCCGGACTGATCTGTTCTCCTTTGGCGCAGTGCTCTATGAAATGTGCACGTCGCGGCCAGCTTTTCTCGGAAATACATCGGCGATGGTCTTTGACGCGATCTTGCACAAGGTTCCGGTTGCCCCCGTTCGCTTGAATCCCGAAGTCCCGGCGGAACTGGAGCGAATCATCGGCAAAGCGCTGGAGAAGGACCGCAAACTGCGTTATCAGACCGCCTCTGAAATGGGAATTGACCTGAAGAGGCTGCGACGCGAAATCGATTCCGGGCGGCTCAGTTCGGTTTCCGGCTTCAGTCCCGGTGTGATCGACGTGACGCAGGATGTAGCGGCACCGGTCTCACAGATTTCTGCCCTACCTAGAAAAAAAAGTTCGCGAACAAAAATCTATTTCATTGGCGGAGCCGCAATCGTCGCTGTGGCCCTGCTGGGATATTTGTTTCGACCGGCCTTGCCTCCGCCGCGGATCACGGGATATACGCAAATCACTCACGACGGGCAACAGAAGACTTTTGGGGGACAAGCCACATGCATGGTGCTCACGGACGGCCCGCGTCTCTTTATCCAAGAAAATGTCAATGGCAGGTTTGGCATTGTTCAGGTCTCCGCTTCAGGAGGAGAGACAGTACCTGTGCCCACTCCGTTTGCTAATGTCGCGCCGCTGACAATCTCCCCGGACAAGTCCGAACTGCTGGTAAGCAGCTTTACCGGTTCCGAACTGCAACAGCAGATCTGGGCACTGCCTCTGTTGGGCGCCTCTCCGCGGCGCGTAAGTGAGGTTTTGGGTTCGGACGGAGCCTGGCTTCCGAACGGTGACGTTCTGATCGCTCACGACAATGAACTGGTGGAAATTTCACCCAGCGGCACGCGAAAGTTCGCATCGCTTCCAGACTTCTCGTACTGGTATCGGTGGTCGCCCGACGGCAACTCTTTACGATTTACCGTCAGTGCGACAAACGGGAATCGTTCCATCTGGGAACTTTCGTCGAAGGGCGGAGAACCTCACCGCTGGCTTCCTGAGCTCAAAGGAAGTTATTTACACGGAAACTGGACCCCGGACGGAACGTACTTTATCTTCCAGACTTTTTCTCAGAATCGGATGGATCTCTGGGCAATCCGGGAAAAAGAAGATCTATTCCACAAAGTCGATCGACACCCGGTGCACTTGACCTCAGGACCGATGAGCTTTGAAGCTCCGCAGCCAAGTGTTGATGGAAAGAAGATTTACGCGGTGGGAAACCAACTCCGAGCGGAACTGGTTCGGTACGATGCCAAGACGAAGCAGTTTCTTCCTTATTTGGGAGGTGGATCGATCGAGGATGTCAGCTTTTCTCCAGACAAGCAGTGGATGGCGTATGTGACGTATCCCGACGGGATTTTGTGGCGCAGCCGGGTGGACGGTAGCCAGAAGTTGCAGATGACATCTACGGTTCCGCGATATGCAAATCTTCCACGGTGGTCTCCGGATAGTAAGCAGATCGCCTTCGTTGGCTCCAATCCCGGCGACAAGTCTACTCTGTATTTAATTTCGGCCGAAGGGGGCATGCCCCGATCTTTGTCTGTTGGCAAAGAAAATGTGCTAGGCGCAACCTGGATGCCCGACGGAAAGGAGATCTCATTCTTCGACAGTCTTGATTTTGGCTCAGGCGAGGGTGTCGTGAAGATGGTCGATCTCAATACTCTTCAGGTCAACACCGTCACGCAGGCAACGAACCTGGCGTTTCCGGTTACCTCGCCAGATGGCCACTATATTGCGGGGGCTACCATCGACGGACAAAAGCTGATCCTATTCAATTTCAGCAACGGGAAATGGTCTGAGCTGCTAAAGGCAGACGTAGGTTGGATAACCTGGTCGCAGGACAGCAAGCACATCTATTTCGATACTGGCACCAGTGAGAACCCTGCGTTCTATACAGTGCGGGTCGCTGACCATAAACTGGAGCGATTAGCAGATTTCAAGGGCTTCCGACGGGTCGTCCTGTTCGGAATCCCCTGGAGTGGCGTTACGCCCGACGGTTCCCCCTTATTGCTACGCGACATTAGTTCGCAGGAAGTATATGCACTGGATTTCGAGGCGCCGTAAATACTCGTTCGCGATCTTCCGATCGCAATTGGTGTAATCAGATATCACTCAAAACCTACCAGGGGTCAATGAGTTCTATAAAAAGGGATGTCAAGAAAAAACCTCGGCCTCGACCGGAAGACAAGGAACTTTCTCGAGATCCAGCCCACTGTAGTTCGGTTTCTCTGGAGAAGTTTGTTTTTTGTCCATTCTCGGAAGATCTCTGTTCATGATGGCAAGTGCTATCGAGTCTGAAAGAGCGGCAAGCGAAAACCGGTTGAGCGTCAACCATGGTTCTATCCGAGGCTCGTGGCCTATGGCTATTTCTGGTTATCCGAAGGGGGCATAACGTGCTATGAGTGACTCGGTGCCGAAGCACACAGGGCCGACCTCATCGACTGATACTCACCCTCGAACCGAGCATCTCTCGAACCCGACGGGCCAACAGCGCAGAGGACCTGGAATGGAAAAGCCTCTTCCTCAGAGATGCTCAAGCTGCTTGCCAATGCAACTGTTTGGGGTCGAAACTCACTCCTTTCTTCCACATGCTTAAAGCGATTGCGGCAATCTTTCGCGCCAGGGTGAGACGGGCCATCGTCGGTCGCATTCCTTTCTCAACCCGAGCAACATAGAAGTCGTGTAAGGGACCGGGACGTATGCTGGCAGATATAGCAGCACTTTTGAATAGGTTCTTGAGATCTTTGTTGTGATTGTCGTTGAGACCACGCACGGTCATGCGCTCGCGATTGCGTTGCAGTTTGCCTCGCACCCAACGGTACTCACCGCTATCGTGAGTCTCCACGGCGAAACCGCTGTAAGCCCAGAGCTGCCGCTTGGTGCGAAATCGGTGTGGTGTCTGTAGCAGGGCAACCAGCAGAGCTGCCCGAATCGGACCGATCGAAGGAATCTGGCGAAGTAGCTTTACAGCAGCATGCTTGTGGCTTTCCAGCAGTAGTTTTCTTCACGCACAGAGGCGCTCCTCTTCGCTAGGTTGGCGATGCGAACACACAACCTATCGCAGAAGTGGGCGCCTTTTTATATTGCGTGCTATAGGGGATGTTTCGTAACTGACTCCGACAGTCGTTCGGTCAGACCAGCGGGACAAAATCGTATTCGCCGATGCCCTGCAAGACCAGAAATGTCGCCGACGATTCGCCGGCGTTGGTGACGAGATGCGCCCGCTTGGGCTTTACCGTATAGGTCTCGCCGGGCGCGAGCCGCACCTCTTCCTTGGGGTTCTGCAGAAAAATCCGGAGCTTTCCTTCCAGGACATAAAACGTGTCCTGAATGTTGCTGTGGTAGTGCCACGGCACCTTCTGGGTCGGACCGATCTGCAGCTCGGTAATGCGAAAGCCCGGGCGCACGGCATGTTCGGCACGCCGTTCCACCTCAAAAAGTCCGCGAGTATCCTGCACCGGCTGCATAACATGCCTCCGTGAAACCGTACAATTATCGGACCGCAAAACGGCGCGGTCAACACGATCCGTAGGACGACGTGATGTCGGAGTGGGGTCAAAGGCGGCTACGGACAAGCAATTGCCGAATGTGCCATAACCAGCTTGCCCCATGGCGAAGATCCGCTAACCGGGGCGTTCGGATTCTGAGGGGCAAGAGCGGTAACCTGAATTTCCGTTCCCGACGGATACCCGAGGCAACTCAAAACGTACGGCTCGACGCTTAGTGTGTAGTCCAAGTCATCGACTGGCGGTGACAAGTACCCATTAGCCCAGTCGACGGGCACCGGGATGACCGTGGTCGGAGGCGCGGAAAAGGTTCCGCTCGCTGCAAATTGAATTTGCCCACCATCTGCGGTCGCCTTGATGTTGATGGATACAAGTTGTCGATTGCTACTGCTGCTATCGCCACACGAAAGAGTCAGTAGAGTTACAGCAAGAGGAGAATGAGAGCGTTATACATGTTCACGGCAATTCTCCTCTGCAGATTGTAGCGCCGAAAGGTTAATTGGCGTCAGTGATTAAGACCGTCAGTTTCCGCAATCATTCGTTTGCACAACTTTGCGCCGTGTGTTCGCCCGGGCTGGGGGATTTTGAGTGCTATAGGGATTTATCTCCAACCTGGGAACGAGATTCCCCAGAAGTTGGGTGCTTTATCGTCCTGCTCGACAAACTCGATCCCGTAGGTTGAGACTCTGTTCGTGGCGGTCAACTGTGTGACGATGCGGGCAGAAACCTCTATGCCCCATTTATTTCGTACGAGGATGACAGAGCCAACTACCAGGTCGCGACTCAGCCGGACGGCAGCTCCGTGCCTGTTCAGGTTGGTGGCACTCGCGGACATCGTAAAAGGACACTTTAGACGATCCTTGCCCGACAACCCTATCGATGCGCTGAGCAACAACCGGCTGCTCCGGCGCTTTACTATCAGACTGCGACTATCACTTGCCGTGGGCGTCAGCTGTGAACCAAGTGACTTCGGCTGGCATCGCAGATGCTTTAGGTCCATGTTCATGGAGACATTAGACCGAGGCTACTGCCCCGCTGCAATGTAACCCAGGTCCCATCACGACGTTCTAGTACCATGATGTACCCTCGGCCATTCGTCCTAGCGCGGTGGTACAGGGGCTTCGCTGGGATTGCAATCTCATAGCCCTCAAAATCACCCTGATCGGGGTTACTTAGCGTCATAGAGATATAACGTCAACTGCGAGCACGTTGGAATTTCTCAGATACTCACAACAGGGCGTGTCATATTTAAAAGAGGGATGTCCCTTATCCAAGTAGACATTTAGACTGGCAAAAAGGGTTGCCAAGTGAACTTGGCCCGAAGTAATTACTGGGCTTTGGACCGAACGCAATGAATCAGCGCGAGCAGCCAGCCCTGCCATTGATCGATGAGTTCTATAAAAAGGGATGTCAAGAAAAAAGCTCTGCCTCGACCGGAGAGCGAGAGTGTTTCTCGAGATCCAGCCCACTGTAGTTTTTGCTTCTCTGGAGAAGTTTGGGTTTTGTCCATTCCCGGAAGATCTCTGTTCATA
>DASPTQ010000017.1:0-19702 GCA_035623335.1 Terriglobales bacterium | reverse complement strand
CATGGCGCTGAACGAATTGGTTGCCTTTTCGATGCTGGGGCCGCAGCGGGCCTCGCTCGACCCGCGCTCGTTCACCATTGCGACGTTCGCTCTGTGTGGCTTTGCCAACCTGAGCTCGATCGGCATTCAGATCGGCGGGATCGGAGCGCTGGCGCCCAACAAGAGGAGCGAACTGGCGCAACTCGGATTTCGTGCCATGTTCGCCGGGACCATGGCCAATCTGATTTCCGCCTCGATTGCCGGAATGCTGCTCTAAGCCGGGGTTCTCGTAGGCAATCTTTCGCAACCCTTCGGTTGCGGCCGATGCCGCTGCGGCGACTTCGATTCGCTCAAATCGCCACGGTTGTTTACAATGGTTTACCGATGAACCTGGCGGCCATTCAGTCAGCGCTCGGTACGCGTAATATCGACGCCTGGCTTTTCTATGATCACCATCATCGGGACCCCATCGCCTACCGCGTGCTGGGCCTGCCCGAAGACTTGATGGTGACCCGACGCTGGTATTACCTCATTCCGGCGCAGGGCGAACCGGTGAAGTTGGTTCATAAGATTGAAAGCGGCCATCTGGACACCCTTCCGGGCAAGAAACTCCAGTACGCCGGCTGGCAGGAGCTGTTTGATCAGAGCAAGCTGCTGCTGGCACCCTACCGCGATATCGCAATGCAGTATTCACCCAACAACCTGGTATTCACCGTCTCCCTGGTGGACGCCGGCACCGTGGAACTGATCCGGGGCTTGGGTAAGAACGTGGTCAGTGCGGCCGATCTGGTGGCTGAGTTCGAGGCTACTTGGACCGCAGAACAGATCCAGTCGCATTTTGCCGCGCGGGACGCGATTGATTCGATTACCGCCGCGGCCTTCGAGGAAATGGGACGTCGCGTGCGCCAGGCAGGTATGACCGAGCTCGCGATGCAGCAATGGCTGCTCGAAGCTTTCCGCCGCGAGCACCTGGTCACCGACGATCCGCCGGTCGTTGCCGTGAACGCCCACAGTGGGAACCCGCACTACGCGCCGAGTGCCGATTGTTCCACCCCAATCCGGGAAGGAGACTTCGTCCTGCTCGATATCTGGGGCAAGCAAGACAAGCCCGGGGCGGTCTACTACGACATTACTTGGACCGGATTTGTAGGAAAAACCCCATCGGATCGCATGGTCGAGGTCTTCACGGTGGTGCGGGATGCCCGCGATGCCGGAGTCAAGAAGGTGCAGGAGGCGATTCGAAGCGGAACCGCGATCGCCGGGTGGGAGGTGGACCGGGTGGTACGAGATCACATCAACAAATCAGGCTTTGGCAGTTACTTTATCCACCGCACCGGCCACTCGATCGGTACCGAGGTTCATGCCAATGGCGCCAACATGGACGATCTCGAGATTCATGATGAGCGTCGCATCCTGCCGAATTCCTGTTTTTCCATCGAACCGGGCATCTACCTGCCGGAATTTGGCGTGCGCAGCGAGGTCAACGTGCTGGTACGCCACCACGGTGCCGAAGTAACAGGTAAAATTCAAAGAGAGATTGTACGCATCTGAATGGCAAACCCTACAGGCAAGAATGAAGTCGTAGCCACCCCTGCCAAGTCAACGGCTCAGTCCGCCAGCAGCATGTCCGTGCTGGCTCCCGCGATCGGTTGGCTGATCCCCGGTGCCGGGCATCTGATTCAGCGGCGCTGGATTCGCGGTCTATTGCTGATGGCTTCGATCGCCATCATGTTTGTCCTCGGCCTGCTCATGCAGGGACACGTCTACCAGCCGAACGGGGGAGATATTCTCGACATCCTGGGGTTCATCGGCGATGTCGGTGCCGGCGGCCTCTATATCTTGAGCCAAGCCGCCGGTTGGGGACAAAACGCCATCTCGCATGCCACGGCCGACTATGGCACCAAGTACCTGATCGTCGCCGGACTGCTGAATTTCATCAGCGCGGCGGACGCCTACCACATTGCGATTGGAAAAAAGCCGTGACCCTTGCGCTTTCTCATTTCTCCGCCGCCTTTCTGTTTTCCGTGTTTGCTTCGGTGGTGTTTGGCATCACTCAGCGCAACACCTCCCGGGAACAGATCCTCTACGGTTTGTACTGCTTCGCCATGTTCCTGGGCGGGGTGTTTGTGGCCGGTTGGCTGATGTGGCTGCTGCGCCGATAGCTACCCGGAGCCTCGGTACTCAGTTTGAATATCCGCAATCTCGCTTTGCCCCCTGTGCTCGCTGTAACCGAGGGGACCAATTGACCTGTAGTCGTCACTCGAGATCTTCACACCGGAACAGGGGCTTCGGGGACCGTCACTGTCCCTGGAGTCACGGTCTCTCTTGCCTTGGCCAACCCCACGGTGCCAATAGGTGCGGTGAAACGGCAAAAGGCAAGTGACGCTTAGGTGCAGCCTTCGTCAAGGAGATTAAGAGTCGGCTGTTCTGCCAGCAAACGGAGGCACCTCGGATTCCGGGGCAGCGTTGACCAACCCGGCGGATTATCCCCTCAGAATTGGCGATCCAGGGATTATGGCCTCACCGAAGAGGAAGCGGCCGCTAGCCTTCCCATACGAACGCATCGAAGACACGCCGGGTATCAAACCCCAGGCGAAGATAGAGCTCCACCGCACGCTGGTTGGCCTCGGTCACGGTTAGGGAGAGCAGAGAAAATCCGCGCCGGCGAAGATTGTGGGTTGTGGCCGCCAGCAATGCTTCACCGATGCCTTGCGATCGATAGTCGGGTAGCACGCAGACTTGGGTCACGTGGCCGACGTCGTGGCGCACCCGCGAACACAGAATCAGCCCGATCAGAGTGCGCGACCTTTTCTCGATGGCCACGAAGGACGACTCCGGATCGAAGGCTCCACATCCGGGGAAACGCACGATGTTGTTCAGAAATCGCAGAGAGCCGCTGAGACTGCGGTATTGATCGTTGATATTGGAATCGACGTGCCCGCGATAGGCCGTGGTGATGATGGCGGCGGCCGCCTGATAGTCCTGCTCCGACCAGCGCCGAATTTCAACCTCGCGGTGCAGGGGAGTCACGGGTTCACCCGCCGCCTCGAGAGCCAGCACCATGAACAGCCGTGCATGCCGGGAGAAGCCTTGTTCCAGGAAGGGCCGTGCGACCGCTCCCGCCTCGTGCGCCAGCAACTGCGCCTCGACGCGATGAATGCCGGGGGACTGCTGCAGCGTCTCGATGACGTGGGTGATCAACCGCGATTCCACCGCCAGCGGGTTGGGCAGGCGGTCGCTGTTGGCGACGAACAGGTCCCCGATGACGCCTTTGCTACCTTCGTAGACGAAGAACGCGTAGCCGAAAACCCGACCTCGCTCGATGGCCGCGTAACCAGGAAGAATCTTGGCATCGACATAGCGCAGGATCATGTCGGCCGATCCGGTGTAATCCCAAGAGAGCAGGCGAGACCAGATTTGGATTTCCTCGTCCAAGACGGGACGAAGGTCCGAAGAGGAAAAATGTCGGAGGTCAAGGATCTCCACGCGGAGCTCCTGTCGGGCTACAGTCGCCATCGAATCCGCTCCATTCAGCCGCGAAGCCGAGTGTAGATGCTTCCACGGCGAGAGGCAAATGTTCAGATACGAAAAGCAAACCATCGAGTGCTCGGCAAGGCACCCTCCCCGCAAAGCGGCGATTGCGGGCTAGAGCCGAGAACGGCGCGGTCACCAGGGTCTCCCCGGCGCGTGGGACCGCCATTTGCTTGGCCGCCTTAACCCACCTTAGCTTGAGCTAGGCGGCGAAGCAAGCGCCTGGCATGGGGTTGCGCGGCACGGCCAAGTGCCCTTACCGCTCAGCCTCGGCCGCGACCCAGTAGTAGGCAAGCCTCTGCGGAGCAAAGGTCCCCAGATACGAAACCCGGCGCCCCGTTACTCGTTTGGCAATCTCGGTCTCGCTGCCTGCCTTTGCCACCAGCAGATGCTCCGCGGCCGGGATCTGTCCCAACTCATATCGGTGCATGGTTTGCTGGCGGTAGAATGCCAGTCCGTATTCCACTTCCCGGGGGACCCCGAGCACGGCCATAGGCAAGCGTTGGGTCTCCAGGTGGCTAATCTCAGTCGCCAGCGGTCGAGCCGAAAGCGTCTTGTCCAGATACGGCGCGTCCAGACGAAGGACAATGGCGACCGCGAGCACGACCGGAACCAGGGTCACGAAGCGCAAAGCCTGAAGCCCGACGCGAGAGCGAAGCGTAATGGCCATGGCGATGGCCAACAAGGTTGTCCACGTCCAGGCCATCGCCGTCCCGCCACCCCATCCCAGCCGATGGTCGAGGACGGGGAAGGCCATCGCCAGACCGACCGTGGCGCTGGCCAGAGCCGAGTGCGCGAGGATCAGTCCCAGGGCTGGAGGATGAGCTACCAGGAGCGAGCGCTCGAGGTATTCAGTGACGAGCAACGCGCCCGCCGGCAAAGCCGGCAAAACGTAGCCCGGCAGCTTCGACCGGGAAAACGAGAAAAAGACCACCGGCACAACCAGCCAGACCGCCTGGAACAGGGTCAGAGCTTTTTCCGAGGAAAGCATCTCGGAGCTTCGCCGCCACCACGACGGTTGCCGGATGCCATCCGCCAGATCTGCCACAGCAAATACCGCCCAAGGTACAAGTCCCAGAAGAGTCACGGGAATGAAATACCAGAACGGTTGGTGGTGATGGTAAAGATCGGTGGCGAACCGCGACAGGTTGTGTTCCACGATGAATACGTGGAAGAACCCAGGATTCTTCCTCTCGACGGCGACATACCAGGGCAAGGCGATGAGGGAAAACAGCAGGATTCCGGGGATCCACAGGCTTCGCCGAATCAGGCCATAGTCTTTTGTTCGCCAGGCGAAGACCACGAGGATGGTAGCCGCCAGAAAGGGAGCCACCGGCCCTTTGGCCAGTGTGGCCAAGGCCAGACCGAGATAGCAACCGCTCAAGCAGAGTTTCGAACCGGCTTGATACCAGGCATACCAGGCTAGGAGCGCGATGGTGAAGAATGCGGCCAGTGGCATATCGGTCGAGGCGGCACGGGCAAAACCGATCACTCCCGCCGCCGAAGCCGTCATGAGGGCGCCATCGAGCTCGAAACCCGGACGGAATTTTCCCAGGAACCAGAAGACGGTCATGACCATCAGCGTGGCATCGACGGCCGAGGGCAAACGCGACGCCCAGTCGCTCACGCCAAAAATGTCGTAGGCGACCATGGCCTGCCAATAGTACAAGGGAGGCTTCTCGAGCCAAGGCTGGTTGCCTAGAACCGGCGTGACCCAGTCGCGGCGAGCGAGCATTTCGCGCGCCACCTCCGCGTAGCGCGGTTCATCGGCGCCCACCAGCCCGAAGTGCGAGAGGCCAAAGAAGAACAGAAAGCTCGAAAAGCCGATCAGCAGAAGCCAATCGATTCGCCGTCTGTGGTTCACACTGACCAAGATTGTAAAGGCCGGGAGAGACCTGGTCGAATGGCCGGGACGGCCGGGTATCCCGAATCATACCGGGCCGCCCCAGGCAAGCAACCCAGCGCGGGAACCGAGAACCCTTCCCGCTATTGGATGGAGGGAGGCACGCGGAGCTGGCCGATCACGCGGGCCACGGCGACCGGCAAGGGGCCATCCACGGCGCAACCGCTGGCACATTTGTGACCGCCCCCGCCCAATTGTTCGGCCACGGCAGAGACATTGAGCTGACCCTTGCTGCGCAGACTCACCCGAAATCGTCCGTCGGGCAGCTCGCGGAAGAACGCGGCGACCTCGACATCCTGGATCGAGAGCGCATAATTCACCAGTCCTTCACAATCCTCTTCCCTGGCCCCCACTCGCTGCATCTGTTCGCAGGTGACCGAAATCCAGGCCAGCGGCCCCTCGCGGTGCAGATTGGATAGAGCCGCTCCCAGCAAGCGCATTTTGGCCGTGGAGTGCCCGAAGTACACGCTGCGGGCGCAACGCGCAGGATCGGCACCGGCGAGCACCAATTCTCGCGCCAAGGCGAAGGTGTGCTCGTTCGTGCCTTCGAACATGAAAGATCCCGTATCGGTAAGAACTGCCGTGTAAAGGCAGGTGGCAATCTCGGGCGAGATTTTGACTCCGGCCTCGCGCGCCAGCTTATAAATCATCTCGGCCGTGGCTACGGCTTGGGGATCGATCCAATTCACGTGCGCGAACGGACGTCCGCTCAGATGGTGGTCGATACTGATCAGGAACTGATTCTCCAGGCCCTCGAGGCGCGTGCGCCGAAGGCTGTCGCATTCTAGAAGAATCGCCGCTTCATAGTCCTCTCGCACTCGTTCTGCCCGCACGACGGCGTCGGCAAAGGGCAAGGGTTGATAGATTCGTGGCACACCGTCCCGCAGCACCACCTCGGCCTGCTTGCCCATCAAGCGCAAGATCTGGCGACACGCCAGGGCGCTGCCGATGGCATCGCCATCCGGGCGAGCATGGGAAGTCAACAGAAACCGCTGGCGTTGCTCGACGTGCTTGAGGACCTCTTTCAACATATCTGGCGAACTGCCGCGGCAGCGAGTTACGGACTGCGCTTCTTCATCCGATTCAAGAGTTCGTTGATTCGGGCTTCGTACATGGGCGAACGATCCAACTGAAAAAACAGCTCCGGAGCGCGGCGCAGGTGCAAGCGGTCCGCGATGGCGTGGCGGATGAAGCCGACGGCCGAGGTCAACCCCTCGAGGGTCTGGTGCGCCTCCTCTTCGCTGCCTCCGACCACGACGAAAATCCTTGCGGAGCGGGCATCCTCAGCCAGTTCGACCCGGCTGACATTGACCAGGCCGATCCGCGGATCCCCCAGCTCGCCTTCGAGGATGGTCTCCACCTCCTCGCGTAAGGCTTCCCCTAACCGTTCCCGATGGTACTTCTGGCTGCGCCTTTCCACCGTGTTTCGCCTCGGAGTAAAACCCATGAGAATATCAGAAAATCCCTCTCCGGGCTGACGGCGAACCGCTCGCCAGGGTACTTCCGTTTCTCCCGGGAAGGCGCCGGCTCCGGCTCGAGCAGCGGAGGAAGGAAGTCGAGCCGAAGTAGCTGAGGAAGGTAACCTTACGATGATCAGGCCTCCCGAGGTGCAGCTCAGCCGAGATCCCAGACCTACCCGGCAGGCGGGGGGTCGGCGCAATCCGCTGGTCTCCGAGGGGACTCGAGGGCGAGGCTAAAGAAAATCCAGAAACGAGCTGGCAATGTCGGCCCCGCCGTTGTTGGCGATGCGCACGGCCTGCCGCTCCACGTTCCTCATCAACCCATCGAGATAGTCGCGCGAATCGGAAATGCTCACCACTCCAATGGTGGCGCGGTTCCACAGGCCATTGGCGTCGAGTTCCGCCACGGAAACGTTAAAGTGGCTGCGCAAACGGTCTTTCAAGCTGCGTACGATTTGTCGCTTGTCTTTTAGCGACTGGGCTGCTTCGATCGTGACCTCGAGGGTAAGAAACGCAATCATACAGGCCGGCCCCCGGGCTGGGTCGGTAGTCCGACGGCTCGCCGGGGTGGATTCTCAACCGTCCGTCAGGCAATGACTTCGGCTGCGATCCGCTCGGTTACGAAGGCTTCGATCACGTCGCCGACCTTGATATCGCCGTAATTGGCAATCGAGAGGCCACACTCCATCCCATTCCGGACCTCGCTGGCATCGTCCTTGAAGCGGCGCAAGGATCCCACTTTGCCCTTGAAGACCACGACGTTGTCGCGCAGCAGCCGCACCTCGGAGTCGCGTTTGATGATCCCGTCCACCACTCTGCAGCCAGCGACCGTGCCCACCTTGGGAATGCGGAAAGTCTCGAGCACCTCGGCGCGTCCCTGATGGGTTTCCTTGACCGTAGGTTCGAGCAGACCGCTCATCGCCCGCTTGATTTCATCCTGCAACTCGTAAATGATCGAGTGCAGGCGGATATCAACCTTCTCTTGCTCGGCCAACTCCTGGGCCTTGCGCTCCGGGCGAACGCTGAAGCCGATGATGATGGCGTTCGAGGCTGAGGCGAGCAGAACGTCGCTTTCGGTAATCGCGCCTACGCCGGTGCGCAGCACTTTGAGCCGGACCTTTTCGCTGGAGAGTTTTCCCAGCAGATCGCTCAAAACCTCGACCGAACCTTGCACGTCGCCCTTGAGAATGATGTTCAGTTCCTTGGTGCCGGCCGTCTTCATCTGCTCGGCCAAACCCTCGAGCGACACCCGCGAACTCTTGGCCAGGGCAGCTTCCCGAGCCTTCTGCTCGCGATAATCGGAAATGCCCCGTGCTTTGTCCCGATCGGCCACTACGACAAACTGATCGCCAGCATGCGGCAGTCCTTCCATGCCGAGGATCTCCACCGGGGTCGACGGTGGGGCTTCCTGCAGTTGGTTTCCGCGGTCATCCAGCATGGCGCGAACCTTGCCGTACACATTGCCGACCACGAAGTTGTCGCTGTTACGCAGCGTACCGTTTTGCACCAGTACGGTGGCCACCGGACCACGTCCGCGATCGAGTTTGGCTTCGAGAACTACACCGGTGGCCGGCCGATCAACGTTGGCTTTGAGTTCTTGCAGATCGGCGACCAGGCAGATCATTTCCATCAGCAGGTTGAGATTGGTTTTCTGCTTGGCCGAGACTTCCACGAAAACCGTACTCCCCCCCCAGTCTTCCGGCATCAGGCCGCGGTCGGCCAGTTGCTTCTTGACCCGCTCGGGCAGAGCGTCGGGCTTGTCGATCTTATTGACCGCGACGATGATGGGCACCTCCGCCGCGTGCGCGTGGTCGATGGCTTCGAGGGTCTGCGGCATCACCCCATCGTCGGCGGCAACGACCAGCACGACGATGTCGGTAGCCTTGGCTCCGCGTGACCGCATACGGGTGAACGCTTCGTGGCCGGGCGTGTCGAGAAACACGATCTGACGCCCATAGGCGGGAGATTGTTGGTCCTGGATGGTGACCTTGTAGGCTCCGATGTGCTGCGTGATCCCGCCCGCTTCCCCGGCCGCCACGTCGGTCGAACGAATCGAATCGAGCAGCGTAGTCTTGCCGTGATCGACATGCCCCATGATCGTGACCACAGGAGGCCGAGGCACGGCTTCGGTTGCCGGACCTTCCACTCCCACGCCCGTCTCCGAACTGTCTTTGGCGGCTTGTTCTTCAAAGCTGATCACGTTGGTTTCCGCGCCGAAGAAGCGCGCCATGTCGCTGGCCAATTCCGCGTCCAGAGTCTGATTGATGGTGGCAAACACGCCACGGGCGAGCAAGCGGGTGATGAGATCCTTGGCACGAACGGCAAGCTTCTCGGCCAAGTCCTTGACGCTGATTCCCTCGGTGATGGTGATACTGCGGGTAATCGGCAGCGGCTCATTCGAGAGCGTAAGCCGGGGAGGCGGAACAAAGCCCTTCATGGGGCCTTCTTTGACGCCTCGAGGAATGTAGCGCTGGCCCGGGCGCCGCGTCGGCGCACCCGGACGCCCACCCGGGCGGGTCGGACCGGGCGGCGGCAGTCCCGGACCCACGCCGATCGGACGCAACCCAGTTGGCGATTGACGCGTTGGGTGCATGGGCCGACGTTCCCCGGGGCGCAAGGGGACTCTGGCAGCGGCCCCCGCCGCAGCGGGGCGCGGACGTTGAAAGATGGGTTGGCCAGGCACCGGGCGGCCGGGCGCGGGCCGCGCCTGGGATCCGGTAGCGCTCGGCGGCGCAGCCGGTCGAACTGGGGCGTGGTAAACCGGACGAGGTCCGGTCTGCGGCACGATGATGCGTGGAGGCGGCGCAGCCGGGCGCGGCGGGACCACAGCAGGAGCTGGCGGCCTGGCGGCAACCGGCGGAGCTGCAGGCGGCGCAGACTCGGCCACGGGCGGAGGCGGAGCCGGCGCCATCACCGGAGGAACAGGAGGCGTTGGTGGACGCACGGGAGACGGTGGAGGGGTGGGAGGAGCCGCCACCGAGACGGTCGGCGTAGCCGGTGCCGCAGGTCGCGGCACTGCCGGAGGCACGACCGGCCGAGGTGGCACGGGCGCTGCGACCGGAGATTTGGCGACGGGGGCAACCGGGGCTGGCTCCGCTGCAGGCTGGGCTGCCGGAGGACGCACAGGAGCCGCGGGAGCCTGTTGCTTGCGAATGGCACTCAGAACATCGCCCGGCCGCGCAATATGCGAGAGATCAATCTTCGTCTTGATCTCGTCGCTCGCCGCTCGACTGGGGCGAGCGGCCTTCGCAGCGGCGGGAGATTCCCCCGCCGCAGCTCGGAAGTGCGCCCGCACCTTCTCCGCTTCATGCTCTTCGAGCGAGCTGGAGTGGGTCTTCTTCTCGGTGACACCCACGCCGGGAAGCACATCAAGAATTGCCTTACTCTTGACTTCCAGCTCCCTGGCCAGATCATTGATTCGAATCTTGCTCATTCTCCTGTCGGTTCCTCCAACCCTCTTCCGCCAAGTCTACATGTCTACCTCACGGTTTCTTTTCTACCGCAGTGAAACTCTCGGGCTTAGCTTCAGCTTCCGCCGAGGCAGGCTCGTCGGCCGAGGGCTCCGCTTGATCCGCGCTTTCCAAAGCCTCCGCCGTGGGGCCCTCCCCGGCAGCTTCCGTGGTCTCCTCGGTTGCCACCTCGGGCTCGCCCTCGGTCCGAGCATCGGCCAGCGCCGTCTCCGGCTCCGTCGGCGCCTCTGCCGGCGCTGTGCTCGCCGCTTCCAGATTCGAGAAGTAGTCGCTGACCGCCAAACTGATTCTCTCCACCGTCTTCGGACCGATTCCCTCGATCGCTTCCAGTTGCTCGGGAGTCATGTCCGCCAGAGCTTCCACCGTGGTTACACCGGCGGTCTTCAATTTCTCGATGAGGCCTTCACCCAATCCTGGCACTTCCTCGAGGGGAGTGGCCGAGGGCGCGACCAACTGCGACATCTGCTGCTCCACCTCCTGGCGCTTCTCTTCTTCGCTCTTGATGTCAATCTTCCAGCCGAGCAGCTTGGCCGCCAAGCGGACGTTCTGCCCCTTCTTCCCGATGGCGAGAGAGAGCTGACTATCGTCCACCACCACCTCGAGGTGCTTTTCGCTCGAATCGAGTACCGTCACCCGACTTACCTTGGCCGGCTGCAGTGCCTTCTCGGCGAAGGTGACGGGATCTTCGTGGTATTCAATGATATCGATCTTTTCCCCTCGCAGCTCGCGGATGATCGATTGCACCCGCATCCCCTTCATTCCCACGCAGGCGCCCACGGCATCGACGTCCTTGTCTTTGGACATGACCGCGATCTTCGTACGCTCGCCCGCCTCCCGCGCGATGGCGCGAATGACGACCGTTCCGTCGTAGATTTCCGGAACCTCGGTCTGAAACAAGTGCTGCACCAGCTCGGGGGCAGCTCGCGAGATCACGACCGCGGGGCCTTTCGAGGCCTTTTCCACCCGGGCAATCACCACCCGTAGGCGCTCGCCCACGGCAAACGACTCCAGTCGTGACTGCTCCTTGCGGGGCATTCGCGCTTCGGCTTTGCCGATGTCAAAAATGATCTCCGGACCCTCCAGCCGTTTCACCGTGGCGTTGACGATCTCGCCCACGCGGCCGATGTATTCGTTGTAAACCGTATCCCGCTCGGCCTCGCGGACCTTCTGGAAAATCACCTGTTTTGCCAGCTGCGCCGCAATCCGCCCGAGAATGCCTTCCGTAACCTTGGGAATCTGCAGTTCGCCGCCGACGGTGGCGTTCGGATCCAGCTTGCGGGCGTCTTCGATGGAGACTTGCAGGAGCGGATCCTCCACTTGCTCCGGCCTCTCGACCACAGTCTTGACCGCAAAGGCCCGAATCTTGCCCGTATCTTTATCCAACTCCGCGCGCAGATTCTCTTGCGTCTTGTAGTACTTGCGGGTGGCCACGACGATGGCGTCCTCGACCGCACTGACTACAATCCGGGGATCGATTCCCTTCTCCCGGCTCAAAGCATCGATCGTGTTATAGAGCTCGCTAGCCATACCAATTCCGTTGTTCGGTCACCGCTCTCCGCTCCTTCTTGAGAACGGGAAAGCGGACCCTCGAACTCACCCTCAAATCTCCGGTACGAGATTCGCCTTCTCGACGTTGGTGAGCTCGACTTCGAGCCGGCGCGATTCCAGGTTCTCCGCCTTCAACTGCGACCCGCCAAGATCGAGTGTCACTCGTCCGTCCTGAAAATTCTCGAGCCGGCCTACAAAGTGCCGCTGGCCGTTTACCGGAGCTCGCGTGGTCAACTTCACGCGACTGCCAATGAAACGCTGGTAATCGGCCGGCCGGTTCAACTTCCGATCCAGTCCCGGCGAGGAGACTTCGAGCACGTAGGCACCGCCTGGGACCAGATCCTCAACGTCGAGGATAGTTCCGACTTCGCGGCTGAGCTGCGCGCAGTCTTCGTGGGTTATGCCCCCGGGCTTGTCGAGGAAGATCCGCAGTCTGCGATTGGCGCCCGCGCCACGCAGTTCGACCTCGACCACCTCCAGCCCGCTTGAGGCTGCCACCCGCTCCACGACCTCGCGTACCGGACCGAGCTCAAATGCCATGTAACCAGCAACTTAGGCCACTGTTGGGCGATTCAAACAACACCTGAAACTAAAAAGTGGGCTTGCGCCCACTGGTGTGCTTCGCCAAATCTGGTATTACACAACAGTTTCTTTGAAGTATACGCCGCCCGTGCACAAAAGACAAACCCGCTGCCCTTGCCTGCGCTGTCATTTCGCGGGCGCAAAGAACGAGTGGATCGCCAACATTTTCTAGCGGAGGAGAGTGCAACGGAGGCTGCCGAAACCGCCCGAATCGGGCGGGAATCGGCACCGTGGTGAAGCCAAAGCCAAGAAAACAGAGAAATCCAGAATGGAGATTTGCCTGATCTCGTAGTCGTCTCTAGAATAAGAAATTATCCTCCGCAGCTGAGAGAATTATGATTCATTTTCCCGTTCCCGAAGCGCTCACATTCGATGACGTGTTGTTGCTGCCCGCCCGTTCCGACGTCGTTCCGGCGCTGGCCAATACCCAGACGCAACTGACCCGCCGGATCCGGCTGAATATCCCGATTGTCAGCGCCGCCATGGACACAGTGACCGAATCCCATATGGCGATTGCCGTCGCCCAGCAGGGGGGAATCGGCATCATTCATCGCAATCTTTCGATTGAGCAGCAGGCCAACGAGGTCGACAAGGTGAAGCGTTCGGAAAGCGGCATGATCGTCGATCCGGTGACCATGTCGCCCGATGCCAGGGTCGCGGATGCGCTCGGGATCATGCGTAAATATAAGATCTCCGGGGTGCCGATCACCAAGAATGGCAAACTGGTGGGCATTCTGACCAACCGCGATCTGCGGTTTGAAACCCGCGTCGATATTCCGATCAGCCAGGTCATGACCAAGGACAACCTGATCACCGTACCGGTGGGTACGACCCTCGAAGACGCAGAAACCATCCTGCATAAGCATCGCGTCGAGAAACTGCTGGTGGTAGACGATCACTACAATCTGAAGGGCCTGATCACGGTCAAGGACATCCAGAAGAAATTGAAATATCCGAACGCCGCCAAAGACTCCCAGGGCAGGCTGCGGGTAGGAGCGGCCATCGGAGCTACCGGCGACTTTTTGGAGCGGGCGCAGGAATTGGCCAAAGCCAAGGCTGACCTGCTGGCGCTCGATAGCGCGCATGGACATTCGACCCGCGTGCTGGACGCAATTCGCGCGATCAAGAGCACGCTTCCCGAGCTCGAGCTGATCGCCGGCAATGTGGCGACCTTCGACGGGGCGTGCGAGTTGACCCGCGCCGGCGTCGATGCCGTAAAAGTCGGGATCGGGCCCGGGTCGATCTGCACAACGCGCATCGTAACCGGCGCCGGAGTGCCGCAGATTACCGCGATTGCCGAAGCCTTCCGCGCCACCAAGGACGCCGGCGTGCCGGTGGTCGCCGATGGTGGTATCAAGTATTCCGGCGACCTTACCAAGGCGTTGGCCGCCGGAGCCAATGCGGTCATGATTGGCTCGCTGTTTGCCGGTACCGACGAAAGCCCGGGGGAACTGATCCTCTACCAGGGCCGCACCTTCAAGTCCTACCGTGGTATGGGCTCGCTCGGAGCCATGGCGGCAGGCAGCGGCGCGAGCGAGCGCTACTTTCAAAACAGCGATGGTGACGCATCGACGGCCATGCCCGTCCTGGACGAGGAATCCAACCGCTTGGCGAAGGTGGTTCCGGAAGGCATTGAAGGCAGGGTCCCCTATCGCGGCTCGGTGGCCATGATCGTGCATCAGATGGTGGGAGGAGTGAAATCCGGCATGGGATACTGTGGCTGCTCGAGCATTCCTGAGTTACAGCAAAAGAGCCGCTTCGTACGCATCAGCATGGCGGGATTGCGCGAGAGTCATGTGCACGATGTCGTGATCACGCGGGAAGCGCCCAACTACGCGGTCGAATAATCTGCCCTCGAAAGGACGCATGCTTTTTCAACCAACCCACGGACGTTGCGCTTGACTCGCCATCAGAAAGAGCTTCTTAAGACCTGGATTGCCGCTGGCCTGTGGATAGTCCTGATCATGATCGAATCGACCAGCTATCTCTCGAGCGCCAACACCAGCCGTTTCCTCTATCCGATTCTGCACTATCTGTTTGGCATCGAAGACGCCAGCTTCCAGGCCTTGCATCATTACCTTCGCAAGACTGGGCATTTTGTCGGCTACTTCATTTTGAGTTTTCTGCTGTTTCGCTCCTGGCGAGTCACCCTTCCTCTGTCTTCCCGCTGGGCTATGCGCTGGGCCGCCATCGCCTTTCTGATGTCCGGCTTGGTCGCCAGCATGGATGAGTGGCACCAGACCTTTCTCCCCTCCCGTACGGGAACCATTCACGATGTAATTCTGGACAGCATCGGAGCGTTGATCGCACAGATTTTGATCCTACTCTGGCTGCGGTCGCGGAATGGGATCCAACCGGAGGGAGAGCCTGTCTATGAGTCGTCGCGGTTGACCAAGAAGCTTTCCTAGTTGTGTCCCGAGTGCACTGCCACTGCCGGCTTGGCCATCGCGGGTGTGACCCAGGGCACGCCAAGCTGGTCAAACAGGAACTCGATCTCATAGGCGTTCATGGCAATCTGCTGATCTTCCGCGGAGCCGATGCCGCCGTGTCCGGCGTTTGAAAAGCTGATAACCAGCACAGGATTTTTCGAGGCCGTCGCCTGCAAGGCGGCCGCAAATTTGCGCGTGTGCCAGGGGTCGACGCGCGGGTCGTTCTCGCCGACCATAAACAGGATGCTCGGATAGCGCACGCCAGCCCGCACATGATGATAGGGTGAGTATTGGTACAGCGCCTTGAACTGCTCGGGATCCTTCACCGAACCATATTCAGTCACGTTGTATTGGCCGTTTTCCGTGGTCTCCGAGCGCAGCATGTCGTAGAGCCCGGCGACCGAGACCACGGCGCGAACCAGATCGGGCCGCTCGGTCAGCATCGCGCCCATCAGCAAGCCGCCGTTGCTGCCACCCTCGATCCCGAGCTTCGAAGGATTCGTGTATCCCGCTTTAATGAGGTGCTCGGCCGCAGCGATGAAATCGTCAAAAACGTTCTGCTTGCGGGTCAGCCTGCCCATCTGGTGCCAGGCTTCACCGAATTCCCCTCCCCCGCGCAGATTGGCGATGGCCAAAACCCCACCCGCATCCAGCCAGGGGCGAATGCTGGGATCGAACTCGGGGGTCAGGCTCAGGCCAAATCCCCCGTAGCCGTTGAGAATCGTGGGGTTCCGTCCATTGAGCGCGGTCCCCTTGCGGCGCAGAATGTTCACCGGGACTTTGGTTCCATCCGCGGACGGGGCGAACTCGCGCACCACCTCAACGTCGTTGAAGCCGAGAGGCGAGCTCTCGCGCATGGCCGTGATCGAGACTTTCTTTGACGCCGGAACATAGCGGAACCATGCCATGGGGTCGACGTAGCTGACATTGCCGAAAAGAATCTCATCCCCCTCGAGAGGCAGGATTTGGGTGATGGTCGAGACGGCTTCGCTGGGAACGGTTCCCAGATCGTGGCCTTCATGATCGAAGATACGAATCACGCTCGGGCCACCGACCAGTTCGGTCACGTAGAGGCGAGTGCGGGTAGGAACGAAGCTCGGCTCCAGGCCCGCCAGTGAGAACCGAAAGTCTTGGAGGGCTGCCTGGCTTTCGGGAACGATTGTTTTCGCATTTTTGAGCGCCGGTGCCGCCAGTTCGGCCCGCAGCAGCTTGCCGCGGGGCGCGTGGTCACGCGAAAGCATGTACAGGGCGTCGTCACCCAGAGCCACCGATTTGATGCCGTCGGAGAATTCGGTAATGCGGGTCCACTGGCCGTCGCTTCCGCGCAGGAAATGCTCGTAGTCGCCGCCATCCCCGTTTTCCACCGTAGCCAGCAAATACCTGCCGTCGCGGCTGGCACTCAAGCTGATCTCGGCGATACGCGGAAAGTCTTTACCAAGAACGTACCGGTCTTCGCTGATCGGCGTGCCCAGCGTGTGAAAGTAGAGCTGAACATAAAAGTTCATGTCGGCGGGCGGACGCTCCCCCTCGTGGGGAAAGCGGGTGTAGTAGAAGCCGCGACCGTCCGCCTCCCATACCACACTGCCGCCACCGATGGCAGTGACCCGCGGCACCAGGTCGGGAAGAGACTGGCCCGTGGCAACGTCGTAGACGCGTAGTGTCCCCGACTCCGTTCCTCCCTGCGCCAGCGATACGGCAACCTTGCTGCCGTCCACCGATGGCACGTAGAACTGGATGGCGGTGGAGTTGGTGGCATCGAGTTCGCTCGTGTCGACCACGACATGCGCCGACGCTAGATCGTCCGGCGAACGGAGCGTCACCAGCACGGGCTGCTGCTTTTGCGGCTGCCAATTCATAGCAAACAGAGTTCCGCCGCACCGCACCAGGTCGTAGAAGCTGGGTGAACTTGCCTGGTCCAATTGCTGCAGGAACTGTCGGATGGCCGCATGCATGGGAAGAGCATCGAGAACCGCGCGGCTATGCTGGTTCTGGGCCTCGGTCCAGGCAATCACCTCGGGGCTCTTGCCGTCTTCCAGCCAGCGATAGTCGTCGGTGATCGCGACACCATGGTAGTCATCGACGACCGGGTGCTTGGGCGTCGTCGGCAACGGTGGTATCGTGGCCTGCCACGCGAGCGTGTGCAGGGAAAGCAGGAACGGCCATAGGCCCAACCATCTCATGTCTCCCCTCCCGGAACGCCTGTACTCTCGATGCCTATCCGACGCAGCTGGCAAAACAGTGGGAGTATAACGCAGCTCGAGTCGCACGTTGCTGGCAAGGTGTGGCAGCAGGTCGACTCCCTGGAGGCTGCGGCGAGAAAACGCGCCGGGGTCTGGCGGCGTGGCGGGTCATCGCCACTCAGTTGACGGTTCGAGCCGACGCTCGGTTCAGTACAACGCCTCGTACTTGGTGACTTCCCAGGTGCCGTCTTTGTTCTCTAGGGTCAGAGAGAACAGCTCCTTGTAAGTTCCCGGCCCCGTGGGACCGCTGAGCCGTTGGCCTCGATAGCGCAGCAAGCGCAGGGGCGGGGCGTCTTCCCAATCGACCAACTTCCAGGACAGCAGCGGGTGTGTGGTTTCGGACTCGCAAATGAACCGGGCATATTTCTTTCGGTAATCCTTGGCCCAACTGGCAAGCTGTTCCTGGCAGTGTCCGCTGCGGATGCCATTCAGGTAGGCAGACGCTACCCTCTCGGAGGTACGGTCTCGGAGAGGATTCAGGGAAATCGAATTCGGCACCTGGGAAAGGGGATCGCGCTCCTCGGATTTGGCTAGCACCGGTCCTTGGTGATCCAACCAGATCAGGTATCCGAAGAAGCCTAGCAGCACCAGGGCGGCGGCACCCACTGCAATCGCGATTTGCGCGCGGGAAAACTCCATTTTCGAACCAGTGTAGCGCGGACCCGAGGGGCTGCCAGGTTACCGAGGTGACCCGCGCCAGGACATGTACCCATGGGACTCGGGCGGGAGAATCGCGGTGAGGAGGTTCGGCAAGAGCGGAACGGAAACTTAAGGGCGGGGAGTGTGTTCGTCAGAAAAACAAACACTCCTTGCTGCCGGCCACGATCTCGGCGGGCAACAAGGAGGCAAAGGCAGGAGGAAGATTTACGCCTTGTCCTCGCCCTCGGGAGGTCCGGCCGGGGCTTTGCTGGCTTCGGATTCTTCCATGGCCTGCTTGATTTCCTCGGCTCGCTTGGCACGGGCATCGGCGCGCTTTTGCCGCTTTTCGTCGAGCACCTTCTCGCTGCCGAGCAGCTCGACAAACGCCTTATCGGCACCGTCCCCTTTCTGCCAGGCCGTACGTACGATCCGCAGGTAGCCGCCGTTTCGGTCGCCAAAGCGCGGCCCAATCGTATCGAAGAGCTTGTCGACGGCGGCCTGGCTCATCAGGTACGCTAACGCCTGCCGCCGTGCCGTCAAGCTGCCCAACTTCCCGAGGCTAATCATCTTTTCGACCCGCGGCCTCATCGCTTTGGCCTTCGGCACCGTGGTGTGGATGCGTTCTTCGAGAATCAGCGATGTGACCAGGTTGCGCAGCACAGAGCGGCGGTGCGCACTGCTCCGTCCCAATTTCCAGCCTGCTACCTTATGACGCATAGAAACTCACTCCACTTCCGCGTGTGCTCCGAGCCAGAGACCCGGTCGATCACCCGCCCTCGAGAAGTCTACAGATCGCTGTCGCCGTACACCGACGCAGGCAGAATCTGGCTTGAAGTCGGCCCGGGCACGGCGTTGCCATGCTCGTCGATCTTCATGCCCAAGCTCAGGCCCATCGTTCCCAGGATCTCCTTGATCTCGTTCAGCGACTTGCGGCCGAAATTCTTGGTCTTGAGCATCTCCGCTTCCGACTTCTGCACCAGTTCTCCAATCGTCTGAATATTGGCATTCTTCAGGCAGTTGTAGCTGCGAACCGAAAGCTCCAGTTCTTCGACCGAGCGGTTCAGGTTTTCGTTGCGAATCTCGGGCTTGCGCTCCTCGGCGGAGGTTGCCGTCTCGATATCTTCCTCAAAATTGATGAAGATATTCATGTGATCCTTGAGCAGCTTGGCCGCCAAGCCGATGGAGTCTGCCGGAGTGATCGAACCGTTGGTCCATACTTCGAGCGTCAGCTTGTCATAGTCGGTAATCTGACCGAGACGCGCCGCCTCCACCGTGTAGTTGCATTTGCGCACCGGCGAATGCACGGAATCAATGGGGATGAAGCCGATGCCCAGGTCGTCATCGAAGTTCTTGTCGGCGGCAACATAGCCACGCCCCCGCTTGAGCCGCATCTCCATGTCGAGCTTGCCGCCTTCGCTGATGGTGGCGATGTACACGTCCCGGTCCAGCACCTCGACATCGGCGTCGGCCTCAATCATGCCCGAAGTGACCACGCCCGGCTGCTCGGCGCGCAGATAGATGGCCTTGGGCGCGTCGCCACTCAGCTTGAAGGGGATTTGCTTCAGGTTGAGGATGATGTCGGTTGCGTCTTCGACGACCCCCGGAATGGACTGGAATTCGTGCAGCACGCCTTCGATCTTGACGGCGGTCACGGCCGCCCCCTCAATCGAGGACAACAGGACCCGCCGCAGAGCATTCCCGATGGTCGTGCCAAAGCCGCGCTCAAAGGGTTGCGCCCAAAACATTCCGTACTTATCGGTCAAGGCTGCGGCATCCACCGCAAGCCGTTTTGGTTTTTGAAAGCCTTTCCAAAGCATCGATTTTCTCCTTCGGCCATGTGGCTCAGCCCAGACATCCCGGAAGGGTCCGACTTCCGGTCGAGCGTCCAGGCAGGCTGATCTGGCACGAAATCGCGGACCGA
>DASPTQ010000016.1:0-31868 GCA_035623335.1 Terriglobales bacterium | reverse complement strand
TCTGGCGACTCCCTGTAGGCACGCTTTGGGGATTGGATGTGCCTTAGGTTCAGGCCGATTCGGCCGGTCAACTTGCTGCCAAATGGGAAATCATACCTAATGGGTATGGTTACCTAACCCAACATGTATTGGACAGTTTTTGGGTTTCCCACCATGCTTCTCGGCCAAGCGGATTCGTGTGAGTCGGCGCCGGGAGCCCCGGAGTCGTACGGCGCAAACAGGCTCCCCCGGCGAGCACAGGAGTTCACATCAAACAGGGGGGAGTTATGAGACGGCGTTTCTGGCAGAGTGTCTTGGTCGTTGCTGTGATGGCCTTATATCTTGCCCCGCACGCATCCCCACAGGCGACCATCACCTTTGCCCAACTCAATGGCACGGTCAAAGACACCAGCGATCACATTATCGCCGGAGCCGCGATCACGGTACGCGATCAGGCGACAAACCAGTCGGTGAGTACCACCTCGAACGCGTCCGGTTTTTATGTTCTGCCCAATCTGCCTCCTGGCACTTATGAATTGACGGTGCAAAACGGCGGCTTTGCCAAATACGTGCACAGCGGCATCCCCCTTACGGTGGGCCAGACTGCGACGGTCAATGTCACTATGAGAGTGGCGGCGGCCACCGAGGTGGTGAACGTGACCAGCGCCGCGCCCGTGATTGAACCCACCAAGACAGAAATCAGCCAAGTCATTGATACCCAGTCCATCCAGGCGTTGCCTACGGCGACGCGTCAGTTTGTGGACTTTGCCTTGCTCACGCCGGGGGTTGCGACCGGACGAACCAGCCTGCAATCGACCTTCACCGAGCCGGACGTAACGCGCATCTCCTTCGGCGGAATGCGCGACTTGAGCAATGGGGTCACCGTCGATGGCGCCGACTACATCGATGAAGGTACCGGCTCACAGCGTGCCACCCCGTCGCAGGAAGCAGTAGATGAATTCCGCGTGGTCAATAACAGCTTCGGCACCGAGTACGGTCGCGCCTTGGGTGGAATTGTCAATGTTGTGACCAAGAGCGGAACCAACGACTATCACGGGAACGTCTACGGGTACCTCAATAACCAAGCCGCCGACTCCAAGGGTCTTTTGACGCGCGCTCCTTACGACCAGTTCCGCAGGGGCCAGTTCGGTGCCACCTTGGGTGGTCCCATTATTAAGGACAAGACATTTTTCTTTGCCAACTACGAAGGTCAGCGGATGGGGTTCTCACCGACGTATCCGGCTACTCTGACCGGTAACCTGGCCACCATCAACGCTTCGAAGGCTGTTCTAGGCCTACCGCCGGAAGACCTCAATGTCCTCAAAACCCTCAACAACGACAACGGCTTTGTGCGTTTGGACCACCAGTTCAATACCAACAACCGGCTCACAATTCATTATGGAATTGTGGATGCGCGCGACCTGAATGTCCTGGTAGGGGACACGCTCGATGGTGGTGGAATCGGAGCCCCGAGCGACGGACACAACACCTTCCTGCGCGATCAATCGCTCGTCGGCTCACTCAACACCGTGATTAAGCCGGATCTGGTCAATACGTTCATGATGCAGTATGCACGGCGTACCTACAACTTCCCGGCGGTCACCGGACAACCCAATCTCGACATTCCCAACACGCTTTCTTTCGGGCACAACTTCGGCACCTTCGATGCACTCAACGAGAGCCGCGAGCAGATTTCCGATAGTTTGGCCTATATCAAAGGCAACCATTACTTGAAGTTTGGCACCGACATAAACATTATCCAGAATTTTGTAATCTGGCCGGGGTTTACTCCGATGCGCATCATCCTGCCGAGCATCAATTGCATGGTGGATTTTGCCAACTATGCGAACCCCAACCCCACGGCTGCCAACCAGATTCCTTCGGTTCTGACCGCCGGACCGTGTCCCACGGCTGCGCCGCCGTTCTTCCCGCCCGCGGGCAACGTCGGGGGCAATCCGAACGATGCTCTTCTCAATGGAGTGCCGATTGTATTTTGGGGTGCTCCCGTAGGCTCGGGGCCCATCGTTCCCGGCAGCTTTCCGCCGCCCATCCCAACCACCTGGCAGAACGCTTACGTAGTGCCACAGGATTTCTACGTTCATCTCAACCACCAATACTTCGGACTATTCTTCCAGGATCAATGGCGTATCAACCCCAAGTTGACCTTCAACTACGGACTGCGCTGGGATGTGGAAACCGGCTTGTCGCAGATTATCAACCCGGATTACCGCGGCTGGCAGCCCAGAGTTGGCTTCGCCTATTCACCCTTTAAGCACACGGTCATCCGCACCGGTTTCGGCATTTTTGACGACCACTACAACATGACCTTTCTGTTCGTCACCTACCCGCAGCGCGAGGTGGTCATTCCCAACGCGGTGGATCCTGGCGTAAGACAAGGAAACGAAACCGCCACCTGGGTGCTGAACCAGCTCTTTCTGACCGGCGCCCTGTTGGGTCTCAAATATCCTGACGGCACGCCGGCGCCCTTTCCCGCAACGGCGGCGAAAAACTTGGTGCTGACCGGTCGGGTTCCGCCCAACTTCAATACTGGACCTCCGGGCTCGTTTGTCACCAATAGTGGCGGAGGAATTGATCCCAACAGTCGCATATCCTATTCGGAACAGGCCAGTCTGCAGGTGGACCAAGAACTTAAGAAGGGGCTGGTGCTCAGCGCTGGCTACCTTTTCCTTCGGGCTCGCAAGCAGTTTCGACCGTTAGATTTGAATGTTTGTCCACCCGGAGGCGAGGTGAACTCGGCTACTTTCTGTCCACCCGCTTCGCTGGTGACTCCCGCGTTTGTGGGCAACAAGCTGCCCGATGGCAAGGATGCGTTCAGCGGGCCTCTCTACAGCAATGCCGGCTTGATGTATTTCGTGGATGGGACCGGCAACGCTTATTACAATGGCGGAACCATTAGTATCAGCGACCGGATCAACACCTACTTCCAGTTCGCCGCCAATTACACCTTGTCGCACACCCAGGACGATGGTACCTTCCTGACTTTCGTCAGCACTCCCCAGGATCTCTACGATCGCAAACTGGAACGCGGTGACTCGGTGCAGGACGTGCGTAACCGTTTTGTGGCTAACTTTACGGCCAACACTCCCAACCACGGTATCACGCGGAACTTTCAGTTCAGCGGCATTGTTACGCTGCAGTCTGCGCGACCGTTTACCCTGTTTGTGGGTAACGACGTCAACGGCGACACCAATCCGGTGACCGACCGTGTAGGATGGTCGCCGCGCAATGCCTACCGAGGCCAACCTCTCTATACCGTCGATCTTCGCCTGGCGCGCCTGATCCACCTCAGCGAACGCATGGGTCTGAATCTAGCCCTGGATGCGTTTGACGTGTTCAACCGGCAGAACATCAACGAGGTGACTTCCGTCTACGGCGGCGGCACACCCGATTTCTGCGGTGGCTCAACCCCCTACAACGGGCCGCAGCCCAAACAATATGGCGACGCTACGTCGCTCGCGATTCAAGAGGGGAAGATCAGCTGTCAATCGGTACCAGGAATCAGTACGGCTCCGTTTCCCGATCCGCTTTTCGGGACGCCCAGAACCATGTTCAACCCGCGGCAGTTGCAGGCCTCGGCAAAGTTCACGTTCTAGCAGATTGCGCGCGAGAAATGGCAACTTTCAGGGCGGCCTGGCTAGCTCAGCGTGCCGCCCCTATGAAAGTGCCCACAAGGAGCCGGTGTCGGACGGTCGGTCTGCTCGCGAGTACGTTGAGACCCGCTATCCTCTGTCTTTTCGGTTCCGTGACTCCGGACCCCCGTTGCGCTGATAACCCGGTTGTCCCGGGCGGTAGTCCTCTGTCGTGCCAGGGAGGGACATGAATGATCCAGAGCGGGGGAGACGATCATGACAGCGGATTCGCACCGCCCCTCGGCCGCCCCTGAAGCCGGTCTCGGACAAACTTCCTACCGGCGGCCGGAACCGGGCAGCCAACCCAACTATCTTCATCCCGCCTACCGAGCAACCGGGCGCCGGGCGCCTTCGCAACCCCTGATTCTATTGCCGCACACTTTGTTGGAGATCACCGGACCTCTTTTCGGAGACAGTCCGTTGTCGGAGAGCGACAACGACTTGACCCGGCAGCACGCCGGTGAGCCACTCGGCGAACGCCTTATCCTGACCGGGCGAGTACTTGAGGAAGACGGCCGTCCGGTGCCGAACACCCTGATTGAGATCTGGCATGCGAACGCCGCGGGACGATATTTTCACCAGAAAGACGGCCATCGAGCTCCGCTCGATCCCAACTTTACGGGAGCTGGCCGGACCTTGACCGACGCCAATGGCTTTTATCGGTTTGTCACCATCAAACCTGGCGCCTATCCCTGGGAGAACCACCCCAACGCCTGGCGGCCAGCGCACATCCATTTTTCCCTGTTCGGTCATGCTTTCGCCACGCGTCTCGTGACGCAGATGTATTTTCCGGGCGACCCCTTGTTTCCCTTCGATCCCATTTTTAACTCCATTCCCGACGACAGGGCTCGCCAGCGCCTGATTGCTCGCTTTGATCTCCGGGAAATCAAGCCCGGCTGGGCGCTTGGCTATGGCTTTGACATTGTTTTGCGGGGACGCGAGGAGACGCCTTTTGAGTAAACCGCCGCTCACTCCCTCGCCCTCGCAGACTGCAGGGCCTTTTTTCCGTTTGGGTCTCACCGGGCCACGATCGGTCGGCAGCATCGTGGGCCCCGGAATAGACGGCCAGCGTGTCCGCTTGATCTGCCGGATTCTCGATGGCGATGGAGTTCCGGTCAACGATGCGCTGATTGAAATCTGGCAGGCGGACGCCGAGGGAAGGTACCACCATCCCGATGACCCGCGTAGCCCTTCCGGCAATCCGGGGTTTCTCGGTTTTGGCCGGCAGGAGACCAATGAGGACGGAACCTGTTCGTTTGAGACCCTACGACCCGGCCGCGTCCCCGGCCCGGACAATCAGTTTCAAGCCCCTCATTTGAACTGCTCCGTGTTCGCCCGCGGTTTGTTGAAGCAGCTCACCACCCGCATCTACTTCAACCAAGATCCCGCCAATTCCGCGGATCCTATTCTTCGCTTGGTGCCCCAAGAACGCCGCGATACTCTGATGGCGCGTGAGCATCCGGACCAATGGGGCGCCTGGCACATGAACATTCATCTCTCGGGCGAGCGCGAGACTGTATTCTTTGATGTGTAATAGCGCCACGGCCACTCCGGAGACTCCCACGCTGCATTCTTGTAAGGTATAGACGGGGAGAGGAAACATGTCTGTCCGCCTGATCGAGAGCCTGGCGACCCGAGAACCGCTGGCCGAGCTGTTTTCTGACCAGTCGGTCGTGCGAGCCATGCTCGAATTTGAAGTAGCGCTGGCCCGGGCGGAGGCCGGCCTCGGCATGATGCCGGAATCGGCTGCCGAGGCCATCGCGGCCACCAGCGTGGAAAACTACGATGCCGCCAGTCTGGCCAGGCAGGCCTTGCAGGCGGGCACTGTGAGTATCCCCCTGGTCAAGATGCTGCGCGAGAGGGTAGGAGAGAACTCTCCTCAGGCAGCCAACTTTGTCCATTTTGGAGCAACCAGCCAGGATGTCGCTGACACGGCCTTGATTCTTCTGCTGAAGCAGGCACAACCCATTCTCGAAGGCGACCTCAAGCGCTTGGAAAAGACACTCGTTGAACTAACCGAAGAACATACGCACACAGTGATGTTGGGACGAACCCTCCTGCAGGCCGCTCCGCCGGTGACGTTCGGATTGAAGGCCGGAGGATGGTTGGCCGCCGTGCGGCGCGGCCGAAAGCGTCTCCAGAGCAGTTTTCAAGAGGCTTTGGTTCTACAGTTCGGCGGTGCCAGCGGGACCCTCGCCGCCCTAGAGGACCAGGGCCTCGCAGTCGCCAAGGCCCTGGCCCGTGAATTGGGACTCCGGCTTCCCGAAGCTCCCTGGCACGGCCAGCGCGACCGGCTGGCCGCCTTGGTCTCGGCCTGCGCCATCCTGACCGGATCGCTGGGAAAAATGGCGCGCGACATCGGCCTACTGATGCAGACCGAAGTTGCCGAAGTGCGAGAACCGGGCGGGGAAGGCCGCGGCGGTTCCTCGACCATGCCCCACAAGCACAATCCGGTGGGATGTATTGTTACGCTGGCAGCCGCCAACCGTGTGCCAGGTCTGGTGGCCAGCTTCTTGTCGGGTATGGTACAGGAACACGAGCGCGCAGCCGGCGGATGGCAAGCGGAATGGCCGACGGTGGCCGACGTGGTCGAAAGCACCGGCCTGGCGACGGCATCCATGGCGGAAGTGGCTGCAGGGCTCAGCGTCGATCCAAGGCGAATGAGGTCCAACATTGAGGCGACGCAGGGTGTGGTTTTTGCCGAGAAGGCGATGATGCTTCTGGCCGCCAAGCTTGGCCGGGATCGCGCGCAGAAGATTCTCGAGCAAGCCGCACGCGGGAGTATCTCGAAGCAGCGCAAGCTCTCCGAGGTGCTGGCTGAAATTCCTGAGGTCACCCGCCATTTGGATCGCGAGACGCTCCGTAAACTCGATGTTCCTGAGGATTATCTGGGCGCCACCCAATCGTTCATTCGCGGCCTCCTGGCCAAGGCAGCACCAGAGAAGAAAGAGGGCTAGCAACGATGCCTTTTGTCACCATTGATGACATACGCATGTTTTACCGCCTCGAAGGCAACGACGGCTTGCCGATCCTGGTGCTGTCGCACTCGATTGGCACAGACCACCAGATGTGGGAACCGCAGGTCTCGGATCTCTTACCCTATTGCAAAATCCTGCGGTTTGATACTCGTGGCCACGGCGCCTCCGATGCTCCCGCGGGGGAGTATGCGATCGAACGCTTAGGCCGCGACGCCTTGGCCCTTACCGACCATCTGGGAATCTCGAAGTTCGCATTTTGTGGGCTTTCGCTCGGTGGAGCGATTGGCCAGTGGATCGCCATTCACCAGCCGAAGCGCCTCAGCCACCTGGTTCTGGCCAATACCTCAGCGCAATTTGGACCACCCGCAAACTGGCAGGAGCGTATTCAAGCCGTACGCCAGGGAGGCATGGCGGCCATCGCCGACATGGTGATCGGGAGATTCTTCTCTTCCCGGTCGCTGGCCGAGAAGAACCCTTACGTGGCAGGAATATTGTCCGTCCTGCGGGGTACGAATCCCAGTGGATACACCGGCTGCTGCGCGGCTCTCCGGGACGTGGATCATTCCCGGGACCTGCGTACTATTAAGGTCCCCACGCTCGTGATCTCGGGCGAGCTGGACATCGCCACTCCCTGGTCTGGCCACGGAGAAATCCTGGCCCGAGAGATTTCCGGGGCACGGACGGTGCATCTCTCCGCCGCCCACTTGTCCAACCTCGAGCGCCCGCGATCCTTCAGCGCCGCGCTCCTCGAATTTCTCCTGCCTCAGCCGGGTGCCGGCGATTCTTCGGAGGCGGGATCGAAGATGCGCCGCGCCGTGCTGGGCGACGAACACGTTGATCGTGCCCTGGCTGGGACCACGGATTTCAACCGCGAGTTTCAAAGTCTGATTACTCGCTTCGCCTGGGGTACGGTCTGGACTCGACCGCAGCTGGACAGGAGGACGCGGCGTCTGTTGGTGCTTTCTTCGACGGCCGCCTTGGGGCGCTGGGAAGAATTCCGCATGCATCTTCGCGCCGGCCTCGCCCACGAACTGGAAACCTGTGACCTGAAAGAGGTCCTGCTGCAGGCGGCTATTTACGCCGGCGTTCCGGTTGCGAATACCGCCTTCGGGATTGCCCGCGAAGAACTCGAAAGTCAGCGAGCGGCCGGCTAGACAGGCGCTATTTTGCCTAGGTCGAGACACTACATTTCGGAGTTTGCTTATGAGGAACCGCAGGAACATCGCAGGTGACCACGCGCTGGGCATGGATTCCTCCATTACGCGCCGGGATTTTCTCGGCACTACGCTCGTCGCCTCTGGCGCCGTATTGCTCGATTCCGTGTCTCCCGCCGAGCTTTTGGCCAGAAGAACTCCCCAGGAAGCGCCGATTCGCCCTTCCGACTGGAACGGATATGGCGGGGTCGGAGACTATGCGGGTTCGAATGGAAACACCTGGGAAGTGCTGACCGTGGGACACAAGCTGCGGGACGGCAGTTACGAGGAAGCTGCCCGAAACGCCGTAGAAACCGGGGAGACCTACGACTGCGTCGTAGTGGGAGGAGGGATCAGCGGGCTGGCGGCAGCGCTCTTCTTTCTGCGACAGGCCGGCCCGAAGGCCAGCTGCTTAGTCCTCGATAATCACGCCATCTTTGGGGGCGAGGCCAAGCAAAACGATTTTGAGGTCGATGGGCAGCGCTTGACCGCCCATCAGGGCTCGGCCATTTACTTCGTGCAGTATCCCCGAAGTTTTCTGGCGCAGTTCTACGAATCGATCGGCTTAAAGGAGCCGCGGCTGGAGTACCAAAAGTGGGGAGGATCGGGCCCGGAAATGACCATCGGCCGAACTCCGTATGACTCGGCCGGGATGAGCACGGGGCAGTATGGCTTTTGGTTTGGCGCACAGTTTGGGCCCAAGCCCGGCGCATGGCAGATCGATCCTGTCGGCCGGAAGTTCGCCGAAGCTCCTGTGTCGGAGGCGACAAGAAAGGAATTATTGCGCTGGTATTCCGGCGACGCTCGGAAAGCCGCCCCGTTTGCTCCGCCGAAATATGAAGGCGACAAAGTTTCGCTTTATCTGGACTCGATCACGCTCGAAGAGCATTACATGCGGCAGTATGGGCTCTCCCGCGAATTCATCCGAACCTTTCTGTCTCCCGATTTGGGTGGCGGAGCCGGCTTAGGCGCCGACGCGCTCTCCGCGTACTCGGACTATGCCTTTGAGCTGCTGCATCCCTACGAAGGAGAGGGTGAGGCGGTCGAGATGTTTCCCGGGGGAAATACGACCATCGCCAGACTGATGGTCAAGACACTGATTCCGCCTGCCATCTCGGGAGACGCCACCCTGGAAGGTGTTTCGCGCGGCAAGGTCAATTTTTCGGCTCTCGATAGCCAAGCGTCGCGAGCCCGGATTCGCTTGGGGGCGACGGCAATTTCTGTCCGCCATGACAACGTGCCGGAGAAATCCACGTTCGTGACGGTTGTGTATGCCTCGGGCGATCGGTTATTTCGCGTCCGCACACGTTCCGCGGTGATGGCCGGAGGAAGCTGGACGACGAAAAACGTCGTCCGGGATTTGCCCGATGCGCAAGCCGCCGCCTACGACCAATTCCATCGGTCACCCTGCATGATGGCGAACGTTGCGCTACGGAACTGGCGCCCCCTGGCCAAGATGGGCATCACCGGATGTCGCTGGTTTGGCGAAGGCATTGGCAATTACCTGGAGCTGCGCCGCTTGGCCACCGTGGGCGACGTCCCGAAAACGATTAGCCCTGATTCGCCTGTGGTGTTGACCGTAAAGGTCTTATATTCCTATCCGGGCTTGAGCACCCAGGATCAGGGCCATCGCGGCCGCAGGGAGCTGATCACGACTTCGTTCCGCGACTATGAACGGCGGATTCGGCAGCAGTTCACGGACATGTTTGCGCCGGCGGGCTTCACGGCAGACAGGGACATCGCGGGAATCATCTTGAACCGATGGGGGCATGCGTACTTGAGCCCACAACCTGGGTTCTTTTTCGGGAGCCCCGGCCAACCGGCTCCGCGCCAGTTGATGCGCGCGGCCCCATTCGGCCGCATCGCGTTTGCCAACTCCGACTTGGCTGGGGCCATGGATCATCGTTTCTCGATTCTCGAGGCACAGCGGGCCGTGGCTCAGCTGCTGGCGCAAGTCATCACCGACTAAGCTCGATCGCGGCCCGCGCGCGAGGTGGATCCTCTTCCATCACCGCGCTTGCCGCTAGCACTTTCGTCCGAGCCGGCTTATTTCCACTACACTATGGCTACTCTAAGCGTGAGGACCATTCTTGAAGAACTTTGCACGTCTTTCCCGCCGACCTGTCGTCTGCCTGCTCACAACCACCATCGCCCTTGCCGCCCAGACCATTCCCTCCGAGCTCTACACGGGGCTCCGGTGGCGGCTCATCGGGCCTTTTCGCGGAGGGCGAGTAGTAGCCGTCTCCGGTGTTCGCGGCAACTCGACCACCTTCTATTTTGGCGCGGTCAATGGCGGGGTCTGGCAGACCAGCGATGCCGGTGTTGTGTGGAAGCCGATCTTCGACGGCCAGAAGGTTGCGTCGGTCGGTGCCCTCGCCGTGGCTTGGTCGGATCCCAAGGTGATCTACGTGGGCACAGGCGAGTCCGACATCCGTTCCGATCTTGCCTCGGGCGATGGCGTCTACAAGTCCACCGATGGCGGCCAGACCTGGGCGAACCTCGGTCTCGGCGACACGCGGCAGATCAGCAAGATTGTCATCGATCCCAAGCGTGCCGACATCGTGTATGTCGCCGCTCTGGGGCATGCCTACGGCCCGAATGCCGAGCGGGGAGTCTTCAAGTCGAGCGATGGTGGCGCGCGTTGGACGAAAGCGCTCGATCTCGGCCCGGACATCGGCGCCTCGGATCTGGCCATGGCCATCGACCATCCACAGATCATCTTCGCGACCACCTGGCACGCTCGCCGTCCGCCCTGGAGCACCTATGCGCCGAGGGGGGGGCCAGGCGGCGGTCTTTACCGCTCGCGGGATGGCGGCCAGAGCTGGTCGCGGCTGACCGCGGGTTTACCCGAAGGCGACTGGAGCCGCAGCGGGGTCGCCGTGTCTTCTGACGGCCTGCGGGTCTATGCGCTCATCGACGCCAAGAAACCTGGCCTGTACCGTTCAAGCGACGGTGGCGATAGCTGGACGCTTGCGAACTCCGACCGGCGACTGACCGCACGTTCCTGGTATTTCAGCAGCATCACCATCGATCCCCAAAATCCGGATGTGCTCTACGTGCCGAACGTCGCACTCTATCGTTCCGAAGACGGAGGCAAGACAATTTCCATTGTGCGCGGCGCACCCGGAGGAGATGACTATCACCAGATCTGGGTCGATCCTCAGGACTCCTCCCGCATGATCCTTGGAACCGACCAGGGCACGACCATCAGCGTCAATCGCGGCGAGACCTGGAGCACCTGGTATAACCAGCCGACAGCACAGCTCTACCATGTGATCACCGATGATAAATTTCCTTACTCGGTTTACGGCAATCAGCAGGACAGCGGCGCCATTGCCGTGCCCAGCCGCACCGACCACCGGAAGATCACCAACCGGGATAGTTTCTCCGCCAGCGGCAGCGAGAGCGGCTACATCGCACCGGATCCGGACGATTCCAACATTCTTTATGTCAGTGCGCTGAACGGTAGGGTCTCTCGCTTCGACCTTCGCACCTCGCTCGGCCAGGACATTACGCCCTGGCCGCTTCCAAGCTGGGGTTCTCAGATCAACGAGCGCAAGTATCGCGCCCCTTGGACCCCGGTGTTGGTTTTCTCCCCGGTCGACAAAAAGACGCTTTATTTCGGCACGCAGTTCGTAATGAAGACCGTCGACGGCGGCCTGCATTGGGAGGCAATCAGCCCCGACCTTACCGGAGCGACGCCCAAAAAACCGGACGCCAACCCGCAAGCTCCTCCAACCGTTGAAAACGCTAAACAGCAAGGTTACGGGGTGGTGTTTACCATCGCGCCTTCACCTCTGAACCGCGATTTGATCTGGGCGGGCAGTGATACCGGCCTGATTCACCTGACCCACGATGGTGGCAAGACTTGGCAGGACGTGACCCCCAAGGAGCTTTCAGCGTGGAGCAAGATCGTAATGATCGAGGCCTCTCACTTCGATCCCGCCGAAGCGTATGCCGCGGTGGACCGGCATCGCCTCGACGATCAAACGCCCTATTTGTACCGGACTCGCGACTATGGCGCCAGCTGGCAGCGGATCACGAAGGGCATCGATGCTCCTTATTATTACTTGCGCGCCGTTCGCGAAGATCCGCGAACCAAAGGCTTGCTGTTCGCCGGAACGGCGCTGGGTTTGGCGGTCTCCTTCGATGACGGCGATCACTGGCAGTCGTTGCAATTGAATCTTCCCCCCTCCTCGGTCGAGGACATGGCCCTTCACGGCGATGATCTCGTCATCGCCACGCACGGCCGGTCATTCTGGATTCTGGACGACATCACGCCATTACGCCAGAACGGCGAGGCGGTGAAGGCAGACGAGGCGTTCCTCTATCGTCCGCCGACGGCCGTGCGAGTGGACAACGATAGTTTTCTCTCTACCCCGTTGCCGCCGGAGGAGCCGACGGCAGAGAACCCCCCCGATGGCGCCATCCTCGACTACTACCTGAGAGGTGCTGCCAAGCAAGTCCAGCTGGAAATCTTCGATGCGCAGCACACCCTGGTCCGACGATTCTCCTCGGAGGACCAAGAGGAAACCAAGCACCCTCCGCTCGCCATCGCCGAGCGCTGGCTGGCGAAACCTCAGGTTCTCGGGGAAACCCCGGGATTGCACCGTTTTGTCTGGGATCTTCGCTGGGGCCGGCCGAGCGCGAAAGCGGTGGACGAGAGTGAGGATTCCGAGGCTTCCCTCCCCCAAGGCCCGCGCGCCGCGCCCGGAACTTATCAGGTCCGGCTGACGGTCGACAGTCGAACCTTCACGGAATCCTTCGAAGTCCGTATGGATCCGCGCGCGACCGCAACGCCCGCGGAGCTCGACCGCCAGGCCGAGCTTGGCCGCCAGATATTTGCCGCCCTTGAAGATGGACAAACCGCGCGGGACGAGATCGAGCGGGTTGACCACCAGCTGTCGGCGCTCGAGACGAAGGCGACCGCCCATCCGGAGCTCGAGCCGGCGGTCCGGCAATTGCGGAGCGAAATCGCCAAAATTATGGGCGGAGAACCGGGCGGCGATCTCAGCGGTCTCAAGAAGGCAAATACCGGACTCGACGCCGCCTTGCGCGTGGTTGAGAGCAGCAACCGGGCCATTCCTTCCCAGGCCCTAACCCTGTATGAGCAGTCGAATCAGGAATTCAAATCGCGCATCGCCGAGTGGGATCGCCTGAAAACGACTCTTCTCACCCAACTCAATCGGCATTTGCAGCAGGCCGGTATGACTCCCATTCCCGGCGGCGAGTGATGGCGGCCGGAGCTCATTTGACAAACCGCAGTCCATGGGGCACGGCGAAGGGAAACACGTAGGCGTACAGCATGACGATGACACCGACGATGGCGCCCAGAGCAACCGAGTGCCATGCGACAAAGCGAAAAATAATGCCCTCATTGCCGACTTGCTCCGTTGCCGCCGTGGCAATGGTGATCGATTGAGCGTCCACCATTTTCCCCATCACTCCTCCGGCACTGTTGGCGGCGCACATGAGCACAGGGTCGACGCCCAGTTGCTGAGAGGTAATCCGCTGCAGGCTTCCAAACAACGCGTTCGAGGACGTGTCGCTGCCGGTGAGAGCGACACCCAGCCAGCCAAGAAACGTACCGAAGAAGGGATACAGCACCCCGGTACGGGTGAAAGCGAGGCCCAGTACGGCGTCGAGCCCGGAATACCGGGTCACAAAGCCAAGTCCCAACATGAAGGAAATGGCAAGCATCGCCAGCCGCATCCGCGTCAGCGTCCGCCAAAAGATCTTGGCTAACCGCAGTGGCGTCAGCCCGAGCAACAAACCCGAAATAATGGCCGCCAAGAAACATCCCGTGCCGGTTGCGGATAACCAATTGAAATCGTAGCGGGCAGCTTCGGCGGTTGGCTTCGCCACAACCGGTGCCGCACGATACACGGCATTGTGCAAATAGGGAACATCCCAGCCCGGCTGCCCGGGGCGAACTGTACCGTCCGCTAGTACCACGCGAAATGCAGGCGTGGTCGCCCGGTTCATGGCCAGCTTGATCGAGGGAAGGCCCCACAGCAGTACCAGAAGGGATAGGATCGCGAATGGCATCCAGGCTCTCAGAATTTGGCCCATGGGGTAGGAACGCACCTGGAGATTGCCATCAAAATCCCGCGGCTTCCATTCGGCTCCGACCTGGTCGGCGATGGTCTCATCGGGTGGCAGAGGCTGTTCTGCTTCTTGGTCATAATCGAAGCGCCAGATGGTTCTCGGCTTCCACCGGCGAAGAAAGAGAACAGCCGCGATGATCGACACCACGCCTCCCATGATGTCCACCAAATTGCTGTCTATATAGTTCGACCAGGTGAACTGGGTAATGGCGAAGGAGAATCCGACCACGAGAACGGCCGGGAGCACTTCGAAGGTTTCCTTCCACCCTACCATGGTTCGCACCAGCCAGAAGGGAACGATGACGGCCGTGAACGGCAAGATACGACCGAGCATGGCGTTGAGATCGGATTCCGGCAGGGCGGAGACGGCGGCCAGGGTGTGGACCGGCGTTCCGATTGCGCCCCAGGCGACGGGCGCGGTGTTGGCGATGAGGTTGAGTGCGGCGGCGTGGAATGGCTGGAATCCCAGCCCGATCATGAAGGCACCGGCGATCGCGACCGGTGCTCCGAAGCCTGCCGCACCCTCGATAAACGCGCCGAAGCAAAATGCCACCAGCAGGACTTGCAGCCGACGATCCGCGGTGACGGCCGCTATCGACTCCTTCATGATTTCAAACTGTCCGGTCTCAACCGTGATGTCATAGAGATAAACAGCGGCCAGGACAATCCAGGCTATTTTCAGGAGTCCGAAGGCGACGCCGTAGAAGAAACTGGTTGCGGCAAGAATGGGCGGCATCCCGAAAACCAGGACAGCCACCGTGATGGCGGTCAGGGCACCGGCGGCAGCGCACCAATGGGGCTTGACCCTCAGCCCGGCAAGAAGGCCAAACAAAACCAGGATAGGAAGCCCGGCCACCAGCGTAGACAACCACCAATGACCGAAAGGATCATAGACTTGAGTCCAATGCGTCACGGTTCTCCCCGCAGTGATTTGGGCGCAGTCTGCCGTCGACTCCCTACAAATCGAGCATCGTTCCCCGACTCGAGCCGCCTAGAACTCAGCCCACCTGCCAACTTGGCGGAACATTGACATAGGAGCGATCCAACTTGGTCATGGACGGGCATCCTAACAAACGCAATGTCCGCTCCAGATCGACTCGCAGAATCTCGATCGCCCGGGTTACCCCGGCCTCGCCAGCGGCCGCCAGACCGTAGGCATACGCCCGCCCACAAAGAACTGCGCGGGCACCGAGACACATGGCTTTCACAATGTCCGTGCCACGGCGAATGCCTCCATCCATCCACACCTCGACTTGGCCCCTCACGGCCGCGACCACCTCAGGCAAAGCCCGCAAGGGAGAGGAAACGCAGTCGAGTTGCCTTCCGCCGTGGTTCGACACGGAAATCGCCGCCGCCCCTTCATCCACCGCCCGCCGCGCGTCATCCCCGGTGAGCACGCCCTTTACGACCAGCGGACCGCGCCATAGCTCCCGGATCCAGCGCAAATCCGGCCAGGTTACGACGGCGCTGGCCAGAGCGGCATTGATATCGACGAGCGGCATCGGCCCTTGCCCCGGAATTACAACGTTGGGCAACGGTCCCAGCCCGCCGTCGCGCAAGAAGTTGATCAACCACCTCGGACGTGCCAGCAGCTGGGGCAGGAAAGGCAATTTCTCCGCCAGGCTGCCGCTGATGAGCTCCTTGATGCCGTTGCGATAGTCGCGTTCCCTCATTCCGGCCACCGGCGTGTCGATGGTCACGACCAAGGCCGAGAACCCCGCGGTCTTTGCCCTTTGAATCACGTCTTCGGCAGCGGCGCGGCCACCCATCAGGTAAAGCTGATAGAACACCGGCCCGGACGAACCGGCTTTCACGTCTTCCAGCCGATGTCCGGAAATGGTCGACAAGATGTATCCCGTGCCTGCCCGTCCGGCGGCCCGCGCGGCAGCGATCTCGCCCTCAGGATGCATGAGCCGACTGTAGCCTACCGGAGCCAGCAGGAAAGGAAGGGACAAGTCAAAACCCAGGACTCGGGTACCGAGGTCGCAGGCGGGGAAGGTAACGGCATGGCGAGGGCGGAACGAGACGTCTTGGAAGGCGCGGCAGTTCTCGCGGAGCGTGACTTCGCCTTCCGCACCTCCATCCAGATAGTCGAAGACCGCTTTCGGCACCCGGCGCGCGGCGAGCGGTCGCAAGTCTTCGATACAGACAACACGCGGAGATGAGACTCGGCGGGAAGGCTTCATTTCGAATCCGAAGCTTGATTCAGTTCAACAATCACAAAGGTTTAGCCGTAGATAGTACCATCGATCGCTTCGAAGCGAGCAAATCCCGCCTTCAGCAGGCTGCATGCGCGGAGAACGCAAGCGCCGGATGAGGAACCGAGCGATCGTCGGGTAGTTCCCTATTTGCTCGCTGTGGCAGGTTTGCCGGGGGGAGGAGCGGCCAGCTTCAGGTCCTCGGCCGCCTTCTCGAGGTCGGAGACGGTTTGCGAATTGATCTGGTAGAGCGAGGGTTCATTCTCTCGCTTGGCTACAAAGTTGTCACCGCTTTTCGCAATCGAAACCTTTTCTACCAGTTTGTTGTCCTTGGAAGTTACGGTTAGCTCGATTGTCGGTTGGGTAAAGCCCGAGTCGAGGAACTTTGTCGAGGATAGGTCACGAATCTTGTCGATCAGCGATTGGGCGCTCGCCGAGTCCAGCTTCTGGCTGGTTCCGTTCCACCAGTCCTCGCCCCCGTGGGTCAGGAAATAGCTTTTGGCCCCGTCGTGCATTTCGATCTTGTTCGGTTCGCTGTAGCCTAAATCGAACAGCTTCTTGTTGCGAAAATCATCCAGCCCTTTATCGAGGCCCTGACCGACACTGTTCGATACCTTGTAGATTCCGTCAACGATGCTGGCCTTGGCGTAATAGTCATCCTTGCTCTTGCGAACTTCGAGCTGCTGAGTTCCGGACTCATCGGTGACTTTGGCGGTTGCCACCGGCGTGGCGGAGGCAAAGGCCGCA
Source organism: Terriglobales bacterium (assembly GCA_035623335.1). Classification (GTDB taxonomy): domain Bacteria; phylum Acidobacteriota; class Terriglobia; order Terriglobales; family Acidobacteriaceae; genus JAFAGX01. The sequence continues at coordinate 15,016 of DASPTQ010000016.1, read as the reverse complement.
GCGATTTTCTTGGCATCATCCGAGCTGCTGAGTTCCATCTTCGCGTCGGTCAAATTGCGAATGAGATCTTCGACCTGGGTGCCGTCGGCGCGCATGGGCCTGGGTTTCACGATCTGCCATTCGTCCTTGTTGCGGCCAAACTCGATGTCCTGCTTCTTGGCCAGAAGCTCGAGTTTGCTGATCTTGTCGGAATTGACTGTGATCAGCCGCTTGTCTCGGAGATCGCTCACCTCTTTCTCGATGTTATTTTTCTCGTAGGTGGCAACGGTAAACACCCGGGGATCCCCTTCCAACCGGGCGTACACCGCGCTCCCGGTCGGCGTAGCATCGCCGAGCACCAGGTTCTGCGTCTTGTTGTTCTTCTCCGTAATCCGGGCTTCGAAGGCACCCTCACCCAGGCCGTATTGATTCAAGTTGCTAGCCTTGTCTTCCACCAGCCGCTCGGAATGCAGCGATGACAAGGTGGTCAGCATGCTCGAAACCGAGCTCTGATCGGTAGCGAGCGACTGCGGTTGGTCAATCCGCCAATTCCCGTTGCTCTTCGTCAGCACGATGGCGGCGGCGCCGCTCTTCGTAAGCTCGATTTTCGAGATATCGTCCTCTTTCAAGGACAAGATCTTGGGCGAGGCCGGGACCGAAGCTTCGGCCGTCTCCGCCGATTTGGGATGGCGGTCGGACCAGTACAGCGCGCCCGTCAATCCGGCCAGAACAAACAGGGTAATGATTAAGCCGCGTAATTTCATCGAGCCACCAAAAGGCTAGCCCAGCGGGAACGACCTTGAGCCGGCCGAACCTGCCAGGAATTCCAGCTTATCTCCTTTTCGACCAGACGGAAACGCCGGCCACAATGACAACCAGGGGCAGCAGGAACAGACTGGTGTTGCGTACCCAGCCGAGCTGGGCGCGGGTCATGGTGATACGGCGGTCGTCGGGTTCTTTGGGACGGATAGAGATCAGATCTTCGTCCGATGCCAGCCAGTCGACACTGTTCAGAGCCAGATCGCTGTTTCCATTGAAGTTGATGAAGGAATTTGCCGCCCATGACGAACTTCCCACGACCACAAAGCGGCCCTGCGATTCCTTATTGCCCGTCGAATAGGTGCCGGCGGCAGCGATGGTCAGTGGACCCTTGCGGTTCTTGGGGTCATTGGGATTCACCTTCGGCGAATTGAGATCGCTGGTCGCCAAACTGGTGTCAGAGGAACCAAAAAGCTTCTGCACCGAGCTCTTGTCGACGTTTTTGACCTCGAGCGAACGGGAGAGGGGGAAACCCGTGGCTTCACCTTTCAACTCGTTGACGATGGCGTGCGAGTCATAGCTTCGTACCAACGCCACTTGGGGTCCTACCCCCAGAAGCTGGCCGATAGGGTTCAGATCGAGAATCAGATCTTTGTTGACCGTGACTCCCCAGCTCTCGAGCAGATTGGTCAGGGCGTCGTTATCGGCGATCTCGGCGCGGCCGAGTTTTAAGGGGGCGTCCAGCATGAAGAACGCGCGTCCGCCGCCCTCCACATATTTCTTAATGGCATCGACCTCGGGCTGCTGGTAATCCCGGGTCGGGCCTCCCGCGACGAGCACGGTGCAATCGGATGGCACTTCGGCCTTTCCCAGCAAATCCACGGACTTTGCCTGGTAGTTGTCTTTCCCCAGCAAATCCTTAAAGTGGGAGAAGCCATTGCGGTCGGTGTCCTCGATCTGATGTTCGCCGCTTCCGGCCACAAAGCAGACGGTGCGGGTATTATGCTTCAAGTCGCGGATGATAGCTCCGGTAATGCCCTCTTCCGTCATGCTCTTGGCTTCTTCTTTATTGGCGCCAATCTCGACAATGGCGGTTCCATAGTTCTTGATGCCGGCCTCGCGCGCCTTCTGCGGGTTCTTGTCGGGATCGATGAACTCCACGTGAATCTTAGGTGAAAGCCGGGTGTATTGTTCTAACAGATCCCGCGCGTGCTGGAAGCGTGTGCTCTGATCGTAATACGTGATATAGGCGGGCTGGGTTAAACCCTTGACGATCTTGGCGGTCTGCTCAGACAGGCTGTAGCGCTTGTTGGCCGTGGAGTCGTAGGTCTTCTCGTAGCGATTGGCGAGCACGTTGGCGATGACCACGGCGGTCAGCACCGCCAGAAGATAGATAGCGGCAAAGGCGGCATACTTGGTCTGCCGAGCCCGTAGCAACCCTGGATTCACTTACGACCTCCAGCGCAGAGATTCCATGGAGCGGGAAGTTAAAAACAGCCCCACAAAGATCACTGTCAGATAAAAGATTGCGTCCTTGGTATTGAGAACGCCCTTCGAAAATGACTCGAAATGCGTAATCACCGACATATAGGCAAGCACCCTGGCCCAGGTTGCCGTCTCAAAGGCGCTCGGCCACTCGAGAACCCACAGCAACAGACACACTCCGAAGGTTGCCGCGCCAGCGATGATCTGGTTCCTGGTCAGGGTCGAAATAAAGGTTCCGATCGCCAGCAACCCGCCCGCCTGGAGCAACAAGCCGAGATAGCCGATGGCCAGCGGCTTCCAATCGGGATTGCCGTAGCGAAACAGGAAGATAAAATTCAGCGCCGTGAACAGCAGCAGACAAGCATAGAGAATGACGGCCGCCAGCCATTTGCCGAGGATGATTTCGAGATCCCGGACGGGAGACGTGGCCAGCAGTTCGATGGTGCCGGTACGCTTCTCCTCGGCAAACAATCGCATGGTGATCATGGGGATAAAGAACAGCCCAATCACGCTGACATTCGAAAGCAGCGGGCGTACGATTTCTTCGTTCAGATTCATGGGGAACATCTGCCCGCGCATCTGCGACTCCATGCCCATCATCACGAAACCCGTCAGGGCGCTCCAGAAGAAGAAGCCGAAAATGAGGGCAAACATGGTCAAGAGCAAGTAAGCAATCGGGGAAACGAAATAGCTGCCGAGCTCCTTGCGACAAATGATCCAGACGTTGCGCATTAGTCTGCTCCCTTGGCGGCGATTTCCTGTTTGTCGGCCGGCGCCTCGCTGTCCGTGAGTTGCAGGAAGATTTCCTCCAAGCTCATGGCGGCGGGTCGCAATTCATTCAGGTCCCAGCCGGCTTCGACCACGGCCCGCGCCAGGTCGCCGCGCACAAAGCCTTTCTGGCTCTCGACTTCGAAGACACTGCGGTTGGCGTGGCTGGTCTTGTACTCGACCCGGCCGACACCGCGAACTTGTTCGAGCTTCCTCTGCACGGCCGGCAAATCCAGATTCCCGTTTCGCCCGGCCACCTCGACCAAAACCGACTCCGCTCCGCGGGCCCGGGCTTGCAGGTTCGGCACCGAATCGATCGCCACCAGCTTGCCCTTATTAATGATGATGACCTGTTGGCAAGTCTGTTCCACCTCGGGCAGGATGTGGGTGCTGAGAATGATGGTGTGATCCCCGGCCAAACCCCTGATCAAGTCCCGGGTTTCGTTGATCTGCTTGGGATCAAGTCCGGCGGTGGGCTCGTCCAGAATCAATACCTCCGGGTTGTGGATGATCGCTTGTGCCAGCCCGACCCGTTGCCGGTAGCCTTTCGAAAGCTTCCCCAGAATCTTTTTCTTCACATCGCTAATGGCGCAGCGCTCACAAGCGAAGTCGACTCGCTTGTTCAGATCCGAACCGGACAGTCCCTTGAGCTTGCCGACAAAAGTCAGATATTCCGCCGTCTCCATCTCCGGATAGAGTGGCGGAGTTTCCGGGAGATATCCGATCCGTCTCTTCACTTCGAGAGGCTGCTCGAGCACGTCGAATCCTGCCACGGTTGCAGTGCCCGAACTGGGCGACAGAAAGCAGGTCAGCATGCGCATGGTTGTGGTCTTACCCGCCCCGTTCGGCCCCAGAAATCCGACAATCTGACCTTTTTCGACCGCGAAGGAAATCTGGTCCACCGCGACGGTGCGGGCATACCTCTTGGTAAGATCCTTAACTGTAATCATAAGAATTTGTTGCAGGAGTCAAGACTGTACAACACTGGAAACTGTTTCACCCTTTGAATAGGTCTGATGTGAAATTCTATGTTAAGAAGCTCTGGCGGGAGTTGTCAAACCGAGAGCAAGCGGAACAGCCGGCCAACCTCGAGCTCAAATACCGTTATCCCTGACCCGACCGGGGGCGCAGGAGCCCCCATAGAACCTCTCCGGGCTGGTATAGTAACCCGAAAGTTCGGGGCTTCGGTTCCCGCCGATCAGCCGGCAAGATCTAGGGAGACCCCATGAAACGCCGCACGCTTGGCCGTACCGGTTTTGACGTCAGCGAAATTGCCCTTGGGTTATGGGGAATGGGCGACTGGACCGATTCGAACGATCGCCAGTCACTCGAATCCTTGCAACTAGCCGTCGATCTGGGCTGCAATTTCTTTGATTCAGCCTGGGCCTACGGAAGTGGCAAGAGTGACAGCCTGCTGGGCGAAACCCTGGCGCGCAATCCTAAGCAGCATTTGTACGCCGCCTCGAAGATCCCACCTCTGAATGACAAGTGGCCGGCCTCTCCCCAGGATCGTTACCGCGATGTCTTCCCGCAAAATCATGTTTTCGAGTACGCCGCCAAGATTCGCAAGGCGCTCGCAGTCGAAGCCATCGACCTTCTGCAGTTTCACGTCTGGGACGACCGTTGGACCAATGAGCCGGAATTCTACGAGACGGTCGAAAGGCTTAAGGCGGCCGGCCTGATCCGGTCCTTTGGCCTGAGCCTGAACCGCTGGGAGCCGGACAACGGCATCAAAGCCATCCGCACGGGCTTGGTCGACGTCGTGCAAGTCATCTACAACATCTTTGACCAAGATCCGGAGGACCACTTGTTTCCGGTCTGCCGCGAGCTGAATATCGGCATCATTGCCCGTGTGCCGCTCGATGAAGGCAGTCTCGGCGGATGGTTGACGGCCGAGACAAGATTCCCTGCTGAGGACTGGCGCTCGCGCTATTTTGGTCCGGAGAACCTGCCCGAGACCGTCGCCCGGGTGGAAAAGCTAAAGCCGCTCATTCCTGCGGGCACGAGCCTGGCGGAAATGGCGCTGCGCTTCATCCTCTCGAATCCGGTGGTCAGCACCACGATTGTGGGAATGAGAAAAGCAGATCACGTTCGGGAGAATATTCGTGCCAGTGATCGTGGAGGTCTGGGTTCCCAGTTGCTTGACCAGTTGCGGGCACATCGCTGGTGCCGGGTTCCAGCCCCCTGGTCGGACTAAAAGTGATCCTACTTTAAAGAGAGGGGGTTCGGGAACTTCGGCTACGAGGTGCTCGGGCCAAGCTTGCTCTGCCTCCGCCTGTCCGACCTGGCGACACTTAGTTCTCCTTCGGTCGTGATGCGAGTGGCCTTCGAGATCCCTTCCGCCATCTTGATCCCGACTTCGTGCGCGGGCATGGCTCCGTCAGCCGACATTGCCGAACTGGCAGCCAGGGTAAACATCAGAGCATCTTCCTGCTTGGCAAAATAGAGCACGACCTGACTCGCTGCCATCTTGTACGCACCTCCAGAGATGATCGCTGCTGAGATGATAGGCGGTTTTCCTGCAACCCAGAAGTTACCTTTCCTGGTGCCTCAAAACCCCTGATTGGGACGGCCCTCAGGGCTGATAAGTCCCTGGACTGAAGCGTGAACCAGCCGCACAGCGGGACCGGCTGGGCGGGGTGTTCGCGGCGAGGACCGATTTCGTTGGCGCGCCAAAGACGAGCGCTTCGGCTCAATGTTGCCCAGGGCAATTGCTGGGTGCCGGCCGACCGGCAAACCTTCCCTGAATCCAGGCCATCTGGTCCCTCACTGACTCGCCGATGACGTTGCCGGGATCGGGATTGGCATAGGTTTCGAGTTGCACCCGGTCTCCTTGCTGGCACATGCGTCGAATCACCTGCTCGGTGCCGCTCCCTGGGGTTCGAGAGGCTTCGCTCGAGATTACAAGGAATGGACCGTGGGCGGGCTTCTCTCCGATGGTGTTGCGGGCAAAATATTGCTCCACAAAGCGGTTGTGTTGCCAGTTCGGCTTCATCGCCTCGAGGGTCGATTTCTCCGGAGAAGACGGTCCGGCGCAGTCTTGGTCCAGTTTCTGATAAAGCGCCAGCCCGCTTTGGGTCAAAATATCCTTCACTTCCAACTCAGGAAAAACCGTCTTGACTCCGTAGGCAACGAACAGAGGCGAGTTGTAGAGGGGACCATCGGCAGTGCGATCTACCGTCTCGAGACCAGCAAGACCTGCCAGGACGATGCCGCCGAGGTGGTGGCGGTCGATGATCGACCCCAACTCTCCGATGCCGATGGCGGTCAGCCCACCTTCGCCATATCCCATGGCAATCCAGTCGGAACCTAGCTCGGGAACCGCCTGGTGTGCTGCCGGAATCGAGTAGATGACATCCCGGGCATTCGATCGGATGTCGCGAAAAGCATTGCGGAAATTGGTGCCTAATCCGGTGTAGTCGGTAGCCACTACTGCATACCCAAGACCTACGTACATGGAGAGAAATGGACCGTGCCGAAGGTTTCTGGCCAGTGAAGGTGCACACCGCCGCGCCACTCCGCCCAGCTCATGGGCCCAGGCGATCACCGGCCAGCCGCCGAGCGGCGCTTTTGCTTCAGGGTAGAGAAGCACGCCGGAAGCTGCCACATCCTGCTCCGTGGCAGAACGCGAATGATAGAGGATTCGCACCGCCAGCACCCCTGGCGGCAGGTCATAGTAATCGAATTCCTCAGCTCGAATCAGCTCCCCCGGGTTCCCCTTTGGGAGCGGCTCGGGGGTGTCGTAGAACTTGGTGAGCGGGAAAGTCGAGCGGATCTGAGCCGTATCGCTCCTTCCGGTCTGCGGGAGGGCCTGTTCGGATCCTCTGACCTGACCAGCAGAGAGGATCACCAGCAACCACAAAAGTAGTGGAGCCAGGAACAGCACGATGGTGTCACACCGGGTCGCCATTATAGTAGGTAGACGCCTCGAGCTTACCTCAAAAAACGGAAAGGCTCCTCGACCTGAGAAATGAGCCGGTTCTATCGAGCCTATCCGCGCCAAAGCGACCCGGGCCCGGCTATACTAACGGGCGCGATGACCAGCCGAATTAGTTATCGCCCTATTGCCGTCGGTGATATCGACACCCTGCTCGACCTGATGCACGGCCTGCAGCAGGATGACCCATGGTCGGTTCCTTTCGAAGAGGACCAGGTCCGCCAGAGCTTGTGCGAGCTAGTGGCGACACCGTCGGTGGGGCGGGCCTTCTTGATTCGCAAGGACGAACTCTATATAGGCTATCTCGTGCTTTCCTTCGACTTCAGCCTGGAGTACGGCGGCAAGAACGCCTGGATTGACGAGTTGTTCATCCGCCCCGAATGTCGTGGTAAGGGGATTGGCTCTCAGGCGTTGGACTTCGCCGCCCAGACTGCCCGTGAGCTCGGCGCGAAAGTGTTGCATCTCGAAGTAAACCGGGGAAATCCCGCCCTCGATCTCTACCGACGCCATGGCTTCAAAGACCATCGCCGATTCCTGTTGTCGAAGTGGCTGATTGCAGGTAGTCGAACAAGTGCGTAAACTGAATTAGCCATTTGGTTGAGAAACTTCTCTTCCCGCCAGCGCATCGCTCCACCTGTCTCCGCTCCCATGGGTTGGCCTAGCCGGAAATCCATACAGTAATTGCTGTATTTTTTTTGGTCGGGTCTGTGCAGAAGCTGTTCAAACTGTGCAGGCCAGCGATAGGTGCTTTTTCACGGGGGAGTGTCTGGGTCTGGTCACAACTCCTCCACGGTTTTCCGGAGTTCGCTGGCCACCCAAGCTGGGTTCTGATCCTCGGAGAATTTGACCGGCGGCCCGATTTTAACTCGGATCTGTCCCGGCCATGCAAACTTTCGGCCGGCTTGCTTTCGTTCATAAAGTCCGTCAATGCGCATGGGGACAATCGGTATCCCCAGGTTGTGTGCCAGCAAACCTATCCCCGCGCGAAACTGGCGAAGCTTGCCATCGGTGGTGTGCTGGCCTTCGGGAAACACCAGCAGGTTGTAACCGCGGTCGACACATTCTCCGGCATAGGCAAAGCTTTCCCGGAAACCGGCCTCCCGCGGTAAGGGAAACAGATTGAGCAAAGATACTCCGAGAGCCCACCTTACCCGGTCATAGATGCGGCCCGGAAGGCTGCGGGTGGCGGGCGGGGTTCGCAGGATTTCGAGCGCCTCTCCTCCGGTGGCGACGGCGAGCTTATGGCGGAGATGGGCCGGCAGGGCGGTCAGCACGAAGCCAGGATCAACATCTCCAATATGGTTGGAAATCACCAGCAGGGGACCCCGTACTCCCTTGAGATTTTGCCGACCTTCGACGCGAGGCCAGCCCAACAAGAACACTGCTGGTCGCAATAGCAGGTAATGCACCCCTAGCCGAATCCAACTTACCGGCCAACCCAGGACCCAGCGCGGATAGTGGTACTGGACGCGCTGCGGAGCCGGGCCGCGCAACATGCGTTCCAGGTCCCCCACCGTTTGGACGGCCGCGAAGCGCGTCTGGGTCAGGTCGACCTGATACCGATCCTCGAGCAGGCTGAGCAATTCGACGCGGTCGAGCGAACTCAGACTGAGATCTGAGTCCAGGCGGGTGTTGGCGTCGAGCCCCGTCGGGGAACGACCGGTGATCCGGGCGATCAAACCGGCGAGAGGGCTCACGGCCCCGTCCGAGCTTGTCGGTTGACGAAACTGTCTCTGGACAGCTTCCTGAATCACCTTGCGCTTCGGTTTTTGGGTGGAAGTTCGGGGAAAATCGCTCTCCCGCCAGACGAACCAGTGGTTCAGACGTTGGTACTCCGCCAGGGACTGGTTGGCGCGTTTGACCACCGAAGCGGGATCCATTGGGGAATCGCGAAAAATCAGCACCGCACATGGTTCCGCATTACCCTCCCGCGGAAGAGCGATGACGACTGCGTCTTTGACTTCAGGTTGGCGGCGCAGGGCTGCCTCGAGATCCTCCGGGTACACGTTCATCCCGGCGGGCGTGACAATCACCTCTTTCTTTCTGCCTTTGAAATACAGATTCCCCTCCGCATCCTGTTCTCCAATGTCCCCCGTCGCGTACCAGCCCTGCTCTCCCGCAATCGCCTGCATCTGGTTGCCGTTCCAATAACCTGCGGCGATACCTCCTCCCCGAACCAGGATCTCTCCGTCGGCAGCCAGCCTGACCTCCCGGCCGCCTAGCACCTTGCCGATCGATCCCCTCCCCAGGCGAAAGGGATGATTCACGCTGACGAGCGAAGTGGTCTCGGTCAGGCCGTAACCTTGAATCACGGCATACCCCAGGCGATGCCAGAATTGTTCGGTCTCGGAGTCCAGGGCAGCGCCGCCCGAGATGAAGGCCCAGAACTTCCATCCGAAGCGTCGCCGAATGTGCCGAAAAGTCCACCAGCGGGCGAGAAAGTGCTTCCCGCCCGAGGCTTCTAGCGCCCGGCGAAACTCCTCGAGCCGGTTATCATCGCTGAGGTCGCGCTCGATCTTCTGTTTGAGGGAGTCGAGGACCCGGGGTACGCTAACCAGCACGGAGACAACTTCGCGTTTCACGGTGGCGATCACTTCGGAGGGATTCAGGCTGTCCTCGAAAACGACGACGGCTCCCAGCAAGGGAGGAAGAAAAATTCCCAGAAACTGACCGAAAACATGGCTTAATGGCAGGAGATTCAGGAAGCGAATCGGATGAACCAAAGTCTCGTATTTGAGGTATTTGCGGATCTCGGCTTCGAGCGGAGCCAGGTTGGCCAGCACGTTGGCATGAGTAATGACCACACCTTTGGGCTCGGCCGTGGTGCCGGAAGTGAAGATGATTTCAAGGGTATCGCTCGAAGCCGTTTCCGGTGAAACATACGGAGCGGAAGAATGCCGAGCTAAGGCTTCGGCCGAGTCTTCAAGGACCATCGTCGGCACGGAGGGCAGAAGGTGTTCGCGGGAACAGACCAGCAACCTGGCCCCGACCCGCTGGTGTACCCGCAAAACAAACTCCGCGGTAGCGATCTGGTCGAGCGGCACGACCACAACGCCGCGAAGGCAACAACCCAGAAACACCCCAACCCATTCGGCCGAATTGGGAGCCCAGATAGCAACCCGCTCACCTTTTGTAATTCCTCGTAGCTCGAGCTCCCTGGCGAACCGAAAGGCCAGGCTGACAACCTCCCGGTAGGACCAGCACACACTGCGATATCCTTTCCTCTCGACGTAAGCGACTTCGTTTCCGTGAGAAAGGAAAACCGGCAGGTACTCGACGAGGGATTGGCGCTCCATCCAGAAAAGGGTAACGCATTCCGAGCGGGCTGGAGGGGGCTCGAGGGGATTGAGAAAGATCCGCCTGAACGCCCGGGAACCAAGTTCTGCCCAAAACAGGGTAGGAATGGATGGTTCAGGCGGCTGTCGCGCAGGAGTACAAAGGCGCAGGAACTAGGACGGTTTCAAGGGTAGGTGCTCTTGGCAAACTGCGGCGAATAAGCCGAGTTCCGTGACCCCGCCAAGCACATGGATGGCGACATTAGGGCATCCCGGGGTGTCGCACATGTACTCACTCAGCTCTTCTTCCCGGCCGTCCGGACCAGCGCGGCCGGTCTTGATGATGATTCGAGGCACGGTTACCGCTACTCTAGCGGTAATACGATCTGTTGTGCCGTAACTCTCGTGGTCCATCACGGCAAACTGCCAGACCATCAAGACCGCGGGTTACTGCCGCGCCATGGCAATGCGAATCGCATCCTCCGGGGAAACCAGGTGATCGACACTTTCGGCGGCGTCAGCGATGGCAAGCTCCACCCCTTTGACCCGACCGTTGAAGGCATTGCCGTTCGAACCGTACTCCGGCGAAACCGGCGACCCGGTGTCTACACCTACATCGCAGCCATCATCGGCGGAGAAAACCATGGCTTGCGTCATGGGGATTTCCCCTTCACCAACCTTGTTGCCATCGGTGTAGAGGGTCACCTTGCCGCCCTTGCCTAGGCCGCCACCGGCGTAGGCAAATTCCATGCGTACCTGGTGATTGCCCGCGGGCAGCGGAGTGCCGGCCTCGACGTAGAACTGCCGCACGCCACCCAGGTTGTAGCAGTATTTGAGCTTACCTCCTTTGGCGTACAGAACCCATCCCCCGATGTTTCCTCCTTGCGCGATGATTACGCCCTCGGCGCCGGACTTCGGCACCACGATTTCGGCAGTCACCGCGTGCGACTTGTTCTTGAGGTTGAGCACGCAGTTCTCCCCTAGCCTGCCCATTCCCTCAAACAGGATCTGCGTCTTACCTTTAATCAGTACCGGCCTGCCGGCAACATCAGGGTTCATGCGCTTGGCAATGTCGTCGTCCAGTGGCAAGACGTTGTATTTGGTCGCCTCGATCAGCCAGAGGCGCTGCAATTCGTGAAGTTTCTCGGGAAACTGTTTGGACAGGTCGTTGGCCTGGCTCCAGTCTTTCTCCGTGTCGTAAAGTTCCCACAAGTCGTCGTCGAAGGCGGGAGTCTTCTCGCCGACAAGTAACCACGGTGTCTTGTGCCGTGTCACAGCCGTCCAGCCCTTGTGATAGATCCCGCGGTTGCCGAAGATCTCGAAATACTGGGTCTCGTGGCGGTCCGGCGCGCCAGCGTCATTGAACGAGTACAGCATGCTTACACCCTCGATCGGGTGCTGCTGCACTCCGTTCACAGAGGTTGGCTCCGGAAGCCCGGCCGCTTGGAGGATGGTCGGTGCGACGTCGATCACGTGGTGGAACTGCCACCGCATCTCGCCCTTCGCCTGCATCCCCTTGGGCCAGTGGAGGATCGTCCCGTTGCGGGTTCCGCCCCAGTGCGAGGCGACCTGCTTGGTCCACTGGTAGGGCGTGTCCATGGCGTGCGCCCAACCCACCGCATAGTGCGGGTAGGACTCGGGCCCGCCCAGCTGATCGATACGAGCCATGAGGAACTCCGGTGTCTCCACGCTCGCCATGCCGTTGAAGTTGAGCATCTCGTTATAGGTGCCATTCAGTGTTCCTTCGGCGGAAGCACCGTTGTCGCCGACGATGTAGAAGACGAGAGTTTCCTCGAAAATGTTGAGCGTCTTCAGTGTGGCCAACAAGCGCCCTATGTGGTAGTCGGTGTACTCCAAATAACCGGCATAAACCTCGGCCTGTCGGCTCAGCACGGGTTTGAGCGCTCCCGGCATGTCGTTCCAAGCCGGAATCTCCTTGTGGCGTTCGGTAAGCTGGCAGTCCGCGGGAATTACGCCCAGCTCTTTCTGACGGGCAAACGTTTCCTCGCGCAGCTTGTCCCATCCCTGGTCGAACTTGCCCTTGTACTTGTCGGCCCACTCCTTGGGCACGTGGTGAGGAGCATGGGTGGCACCGGGTGCAAAGTAGACGAAGAAAGGTTTGTCGGGCGCCAACGCCTTCTGCTGCGAGATCCAGGCGCAGGCTTTGTCCGTCATGTCCTCGACCAGGTGGTATCCCTCCGCGGGCGTCTTCTTCGGTTCAACCGCAGTCGTGCCTTCGTAGAGCGAAGGGTACCACTGGTTGGCCTCGCCGCCGATGAAACCATAGAAGTATTCAAACCCACCGCCTCCGGTTGGCCACGCATCGAACGGACCGATCGGGCTCGACTGCCACACCGGCACTTCATGGCATTTGCCAAATTGCGCGGTGCTGTAACCATTGAGCTTGAGCGTGCGCGCCAAGGGCGACATGGTGTTCGGCAGCACGGAGTCGTAGCCGGGCGCGGCGCTGGCAATCTCCGTGATGCCCCCCATGTGGGCGGTGTGGTGATTGCGTCCGGTCAACAGCGCCTGCCGGGTCGCTGAACACAACGCGGTTGTGTGAAAGCGATTAAACCTCAGGCCGCTCGCTGCCAACGCCTCTGCGTTCGGAGTGTGGCAGGGACCGCCAAAGGCGCTCGAAGAGCCGAAACCGGCATCGTCGAGGAGGATGATCAACACGTTGGGCGCACCCTCAGGCGGCCGCAGATCCCGGATAGGCGGATACTTCGTATCCGGATCTTTGGCGTCGTAGGTGGTGAGCCCTGTGCGGTGCACATCGGGTATCGGTAGCAACGATCGTCGCATGTTGTCGTCTCTTGTCACCAGAGTTCTCCTTTTGTCGCGAGAGTGGACCGTAGGATAGGCTTCCCGCAGCGTCTCGGCTGCTGGCAAGAATTACAGGCGTTTCGTCGCCAGGTCCAGATTTTTCCCATTGACGTCCGGAAACCAGGAGCCATGTGAGGATCGGGCTCAACCGAATGAGAGTGGGGACAATGGCATTGGTACTTGGCAGTCTTTCGGGCGGGCGGAGATTGCTCGACGCTAGATAAGCGAAACCGGTTACCGAGTCATCGTCGCTGACACGACGCTCCCGCCGCTTACTCCCGTCCCACTCCCAGCGCATCGGCCGCGCGGTTGATGTAATTAAACCAGGAAGCAATGAGCGTGATCTGCAGGATCGCCCGGTCGTCGAATCCGACGGCTCGCAACTGCTCGTGATCGTCTTTCGAGACTTGGGTCGCGTCTCTGGTAAGTTTCACAACGTAGTCGAGCATCACTCGTTCTTGAGGAGAGATGGGAGCGGTTCGGTAATCCCGCTCAAGAGCGTCGGTCAAGCTCGGATCGAGAGTCACTCGACGCAGAAACTCTGCGTGAGATTCGATTCAATACCGACAGCGATTGGTGACCGACACCAAGGTGGCGATCATCTCGTGTTGCCGCCGGGAGAGGGGCAAGTCCGGCGACAACAGCACCCCATAGGTCGCAAAGGCATGATAAAGCGCATCCGGAATCAGGCTGTGAGATGCCACAATCTGGGAACCTCCGCCTTCGGCTGCATGCACCGGAGTGGCGTATTCCGCGGGATAAAGGCGCTTTTGTTCCTCCACTGCCTGGCGCAGCTTCTCCTCCGCACTGTCCAACGGGATGGTACGAATCCAAGTCATAGAAACCGGCACTGCGCGGGTGTCAATCTCCCGACGGTCATCGTTCTCAACGGAGGACCTCCGACACGGCCATCCCCGCCAGATATGCTCACGATCCGTTGGGAGTTTTTTGGAGTTTTTTCCTGGCCGATGCTGAAGACATTCTACAGCCACGTGTGAAGGTTAAGGATGTTTGTATATTAAACAACCCCTACCTAAAAACGAGTTGCCTTTCAAGGGAGATTCTGTACAATCAATCAGTTAGCTATCCAGCAAAGCTACATTTAAATCACTTTGAGTGCCAATACCCGAATTGTTTTGTTTAGGTTTGGCCGACAGATTCATTCGCTGAACCCCCCGCGCGGAGGATCGAGTCGATGAGCATTGTGGTGTGGAAGCTGATGCGAAGGCTGCCGAAGCCGGCGCTTCTTGTGTTGATGGTGTTCTTGCTGGCCGCAATGGCTCGCTCGTAAGGCTCTCACTCGCTCGAGACCTTCTGCCTGATAACCACTCGCGGTGTCAGTTGAGGCCGAGGCCGCTGGAGCGGCCTTTGGAGAACACTTCCTCTCCTTAAGAACTGGGATTCTTTACCTATTATGAAAGACGGCAAGGACCACCCCTGCCGTCTTCCCAAGAAAATTTGGCCGTTACTTTGCGCGATTGACTGCTTTTCTGAGCTCGGCTCCTGGGGTAAATTTCGCGACTCTCCGGGCAGCGATCTTGATGGTCGCGCCCGTCTGTGGATTGCGCCCGTTGCGGGCTTTCCTTTGGGCGACCGAGAAGGTGCCGAAACCAATCAAGGCAACCCGATCCCCTCTCTTCAAGGCACCGGTGATGCTTTGCATCGCGGTGTCGATTGCGTTAGCGGCCTGCGCTTTACTGATATCACTGCCGGCTGCGATACGATCAACTAGATCGGCTTTGTTCATCGTTTCTCCTGGTAGGTCTCCTTTGTCCTCAAGAAGTGGCGGGGAACAATCCCCAAGTAGAGACCCGGCGGCCTTATTTAGCGCCCGATAAAGACGAAAAGTCAACTGTGGAAATTGACAAGCGGTGGCGACTTTGAGTCACGGAACAAGCACCAAACCGTGAAGATCCGGCAGGAGTCCGCCTGACTATGGCCGCGGTGAAGCTCTTGGCCGCCCGATTCCCGCGCCGGTTGCCGGATT
>DASPTQ010000015.1:0-2679 GCA_035623335.1 Terriglobales bacterium | reverse complement strand
CTTGCAGATTTCACCTGAAAATTAGCCCATGCTTTTACTGTCTCTTTTAAGTATGTGGATTAGCCAGTTCGGGCGTTAAAAATGTCCCCTGCGTGCTCTAAGGCAACATTGTTTTGTTCTTAGGACTGGTTTGGGTCAGTTTCAGGAACGGGGTCTGATACCACCAGTAATCTTCAGCGGCGGCGATACGCCATCCGCTGGAACCGGTTGTTAGCTCATCGTTTTTTGCCGCCCTGTCAGAAGCCATCGAAGACGTTTATGCTATGATCAGGAGAGGTCGAAACGGTCAAGGTTCATTACTTTGTTCCACACCGCTACAAAGTCGTGCAGGAACTTCTCCTGGGAGTCGTCACATCCGTAGACTTCCGCCAAGGCCCTGAGTCGGGAGTTCGAACCGAAGATTAGGTCGACACGTGTGCCGGTCCACTTGAGTGCGCCCGTCGCGCGATCACGACCCTCGAATACGTCATCGTCTTCCGCGGTTGCCTTCCATGTTGTGCTCATATTGAGCAGATTCACGAAGAAGTCATTCGTGAGCGCCTCTGGCCGCTTGGTGAAGACGCCGTGCCGGGACCCTCCGAAGTTGGTCTTCAGGACGCGCATGCCGCCCACGAGAACCGTCATCTCAGGAGCGGTCAGCGTCAGAAGTTGCGCACGATCAACCAGCAGTTCCTCTGCCGTTACTGCATATTTAGCTTTTAGATAGTTACGGAACCCGTCTGCAGCCGGTTCGAGTACGGCGAATGACTCCACGTCGGTTTGCTCCTGCGAGGCGTCCATGCGTCCCGGGGTGAAGGGAACCGTCACCTCGTGACCAGCATTCTTCGCAGCCTGCTCGACGCCCGCGCAACCGGCCAGAACGATCAGGTCAGCCAGTGATACCTTCTTGCCGCCGGACTGCGCGCTGTTGAACGCGCTCTGGATGCTCTGTAGGGTCTTGAGCACCTTCGCCAGCTGGGCAGGCTGGTTGACTTCCCAATCCTTCTGCGGGGCCAGACGAATGCGGGCACCGTTGGCACCGCCGCGCTTGTCGGAGCCACGGAAGGTGGACGCCGACGCCCAGGCGGTCGAAACCAGCTCCGACACAGACAGGCCAGAAGCCAGGATCTTGCCCTTGAGGGAGGCGATGTCCTGTGCATCAATCAGTTTGTGATTGACGGCAGGGATGGGGTCTTGCCAGATGAGCTCTTCTGCCGGAACCTCCGGGCCGAGATAGCGTGCGCGCGGGCCCATATCGCGGTGCGTCAGCTTGAACCACGCCCGGGCGAACGCGTCCGCCAACTGGTCCGGATTTTCCATGAAGCGCCGTGAAATCTTTTCGTAGACAGGGTCGAACCGCAGAGCGAGGTCCGTGGTCAGCATCGATGGCGCGTGACGCTTTGACGGGTCGTGTGGATCCGGCACGGTACCGGCGCCTGCGCCACCCTTCGGCTTCCACTGGTAGGCACCGGCCGGGCTCTTCGTCAGTTCCCATTCGTAGCCAAACAGGTTCCGTAAGAAGTTGTTGCTCCACTTCGTGGGCGTGGCGGTCCAGATGACTTCCAGGCCGCTGGTAATCGTGTCGCCGCCTTTGCCCGTGCCAAAGCTGTTCTTCCAGCCCAGGCCCTGTTCCTCGATGCCGGCCGCTTCCGGCTCAGGGCCCACCAGTGACGCATCACCGGCGCCGTGAGTTTTGCCGAACGCGTGGCCGCCTGCGATGAGGGCCGCCGTCTCCTCGTCGTTCATCGCCATGCGAGCGAAAATCTCACGGATATCCTTGGCCGCCGCGATCGGATCCGGATTGCCGTTCGGGCCTTCCGGGTTGACGTAAATCAGGCCCATCTGCACCGCAGCGAGCGGTTTCTCGAGGTCCCGCTCTCCGGAATAGCGCTTGTCGCCACCCAGCCAGATCTGCTCAGTGCCCCAATAGACGTCCTGGTCCGGCTCCCAGACGTCCTCGCGACCGCCACCGAAACCGAAGGTCTTGAAACCCATCGATTCCAAGGCGACGTTGCCAGCGAGGATAATCAGGTCGGCCCAGGAAATCTTCCGTCCGTACTTCTGCTTGATCGGCCAGAGCAGGCGACGCGCCTTGTCCAGGCTGACGTTGTCCGGCCAACTGTTGAGCGGCGCGAAGCGCTGCTGGCCCCTGCCGCCCCCGCCGCGGCCATCACCGGTGCGGTAGGTGCCGGCGCTGTGCCACGCCATACGAATGAACAAAGGTCCGTAGTGGCCGAAGTCCGCCGGCCACCAGTCTTGCGACTTCGTCATCAGCTCACGGAGGTCCTTCTTCACGGCCTTCAAGTCGAGACTCTCGAACTCTTTAGCGTAGTTGAAACCCTCGTCCATCGGATTGGACTTGGAGGAATGCTGGTGCAGGATATCGAGCTTTAACTGGTTCGGCCACCAGTCTCGGTTCGTCGTGCCGCCGCCGGCAGTGTGTTTGTCAGCTCTGCCCGTTACCGGGCACTTGCTTTCTTCATTCATAATATTTACTCCTTTCGTTGTGTGAATTGATAAATATGCTCACGAAGTCTTGCGAGAAAGTCACTTCTTTTCACACTCCTCACAATACCCATAATATTCAAATCGGCTATCCGTCACGCGGAAACCACTTTTTCTCGCAACCTCATCGGTATCGACTTTGAGGGGGAGCTTGTAGTCCATAATCTTCTTGCAGCCCTTACAAATCAAATTAAT
>DASPTQ010000014.1:0-9396 GCA_035623335.1 Terriglobales bacterium | reverse complement strand
ACTCACCGTTTGGGATTTTGCTCAAGCATCCGGTTTCCTTTTGCTTAGTCCCCTGGTCTGCTGGTAACCATTCGTCCAACTAGTTGAAGGTGCTCCCACCCCGCTTCGCTGCGCTCAGCAGAATGGTCTCTCACTCTCCCCAGAAGCACGGTCGCAGCTCGCTCCCACAGGATGCCTGTTTTCAATTCCGGCTGGCGTAACGAGCACGGGAGTGTTGCCGCTGTAATACGGAGTGATACCAGGATTGTGCGTTGCGCAGTGCGGAGAATGAGGTCCACCAATTAGCGGAGCGCCGGGCACTGCACAATCTGCTGCACACTCGCTGTACGCCAACACCCCGCAACGTCCCTAGACGTGCACCCAAATCCTTGAATACACAATAAGATGCCCTCGAAACCGATTTGTTAAAGTAGTTTTCCACGGCCACGAATGGTGTCAGGTTGTGTTGGGCAGAACCGAACAGCAGTTAGCCGCCCCACCCGGGCTAGCTCGCACGACCGGATTTGGCGGCCACGTTGCGTTCCCAGATGATGCAAAGTCCCTCCAGGGTCAGGAAATCATCGATGTGCTTGATATATTTCGATTCCTTCCCGATCAGGGAGGCCAGCCCTCCAGTGGCCACGACCTTGGTGGCTTTTCCCAGTTCTCCGAGCAGGAGTTCGAGAATCCCATCCACCAGTCCAAGATAGCCGTAATACAGGCCGGATTGCAGGCTGCCCACGGTGTTCGTACCGATGATCTTCGCTGGTTTGCGAATGTCCACCCGGGGAAGGCGGGCGGTGCGTCCAAACAGCGCATCGGCCGAGATGCCAATGCCCGGGCAAATCACTCCACCTTGATATTCTCCCTGCGCGGTCACACAGTCGAAGGTTGTTGCCGTTCCAAAGTCTACGGAAATCACCGGGCCACCGTATTTTTCGAAGGCCGCAACGCCATTGACAATGCGGTCGGCACCGACCTCAGCCGGATTCTCGTAAAGCACGGGCATTCCTGTCTTCACGCCCGGGCCAATGAACAGCGGCTGGGTATGGAAATACCGTTCACAGACTTGTCGCAGGGTGGAGTCGAGCGGCGGCACGACGGAGGAGATGACGATGCCGCGGATGCCGTCGACGGCGAGGTTATCCATGGCAAAAAGATTGCGGAATAGGACGCCATATTCATCGACCGTCTGCGTCGAGTTGGTCGTCACCCGCCAGTTGGCCACAAGCTCGTAGCGTCCCGGCGACGCCGGCCGTGGGCTGGGAGCGGGCTTCGATTTTGCCGCTCGCGCGAAAACACCCAATACCGTATTCGTGTTGCCGACGTCGAGAACCAAGAGCATAGGACTAGTTCTGGAGAAGCCTTTCCCGGCGAATCCAGCGGGCCGGGCGAATCACTCCGGTCTGACGGTTCCGCACAGAACCGTGCGCAGACCTTGCGGGGTACGCACTTGCAGGAACCCGCGGGAGTCGAGTCCTTCGGTCACACCCTGATAGCCGCCGTTTTCCTCTACGCGCACCCGGGCTCCTCGCACCGTCGACGAGTGTTCGGCAAAACGCCGCAGGATGTCGGCATACGAATTGGTCGGCAGACTGCGATATTCCCGATCGAGAGATTTTAGCAAAGCGGCACAGAGTTCCAGACGCGAATACTTGGCCCCACTGGCCAGCCGTAAAGAGGTGGCCGAGGCCTGCAGGTCGTCGGGGAAGGTGGTTTGATTGACGTTGACTCCGATGCCGACAACCAGGTGCCGAACCCGCGTAGGTTCGGCATTCATTTCGGTGAGAATTCCGCAGAACTTCTTGCCCCCAACCAGAAGATCATTCGGCCATTTCAGGTCGGGAGAAAGCGCGGGATCAAGCTCCTCGACGGCCGCTCGCACGGCCAGCCCGACCGCCAGAGCAAGAATCAGCACCTCCGACGGCGGCAGGGTCGGGCGCAGCACCAGCGAACCGTAGATTCCCGTCGAGCGCGGGGAGTGCCAGTAATTGCCTCCGCGGCCACGGCCCGCCGTCTGCTGCTCGGACAAGAACACGCTGCCTTCGGGTGCACCGTTCCTGGCCGCATCCATGGCCACCGTACTGGTCGAGTCAATGTTGTAGTAATGATGAAGGTGCGGGCTGAAGATCGTTCCCCGGATCAGGGGGGCCAGCATCTCGGGCAGCAGAAGGTCAGGTATCGCTTGCAGACTGTAACCTGTGCCGGGATGGCCGGCGATGTCGACCCCCAGGGCACGCAACTGCTCGATCAGATGCCATACGGTCGAGGGACTGACACCCACTTCGGAAGCAAGTTTGGTTCCGCTTACGATCACGGTGGCATGGTCCATGAGAAGCCGAACCATGCGTCCCAGTCGACGGTCGGTTTGGGAGCCGGCGGCAACCTTTGCCGGGACTCTCGGGGGTAGAGGACGGGTTTGGGCTGGCGAGCTGATGCGGCAATTATGAGGGAGAACTGCCCTCCAACACAAAATCTGTCAGGTCGCGAGGGTTGCACACGGCGCCTTCGCCCCCTACGCCGGCGCGACGCGCATGCTCATATCCGCGGCCGGAGCGGAGTGAGTCAAGGCGCCCACGGAGATGAAATGGACCCCGGTTTCAGCGTAGGCGCGAACATTTTCCAAAGTCATGTCCCCGGAGACTTCGAGAGGAATCACCGGGTCGGCTCGGGAGCAGCGCTCGACCGAGCGCTTTACATCCGCGACCGACATGTGGTCGAGCAGGATGGCCTCGGCGCCATGCTCGAGAGCCTGCTCGAGTTCCTCTAAGGTGCGAATCTCAATCTCGATCATCTGTTCGCCGCGCCGATTGTGGTGCGCACGCTCGAGCGCTTGCGGGATTCCACCGGCCAAGCTGATGTGATTGTTCTTGATCAGGATGCCATCGGATAAGTCGAGGCGATGATTCTGGCCCCCGCCGCAGCGGACCGCGTATTTATCCAGGTTGCGCAAGCCGGGGATGGTCTTGCGGGTATCGAGAATCTTCGCTTTTGTGCCCGAAACCTGATCGACAAATTTGCGCGTCAAGGTCGCAATGCCGCTCAAACGCTGCATCACATTGAGAATCACGCGCTCGCAGGAGAGTATCACCCGCGCATTGTGCCGGATCACGGCGATCGACTGGCCTGGGCGGAGGCGAATACCATCAAAGATCTCCGGATGGGTCGTAACTTCGTAATGCGAGGTCACGGCGCCATCGAGGTCGGCGTAGACGTCGAGGATGCGGGCGATCGCGCCGATTCCCGAGAGAATGGCCTCTTGCTTCGAAACAATGGTGGCCGAGGCACGTTGACCTGGATCGATGCAAGCGTAACTGGTGGCATCCCGCGTCGCCCGGTCCTCGAGCAACGCATTCCCGATCACGGCCGTGATGCGGCGACTATTCCAGTCCATTCCGCTCCCCGAGTTGGTCGCTCATCTTCTGTCGCAGAATCCCTAACTCCGCGAGGTGGGTTCGGAGTTTCTCGACGACGTGGGCGGGGGCTTTGTTCAGGAACTGCTGATTCTCGAGCTGAGTGTGGGCGTGGGCGATCTCCCGTTCGATCTTCGCCAACTCTTTTCGCCGGCGTTGCCCTTCCGCGGCCACATCGATCGTCTTCTGGTGGATCAGGTGGACGTCAAAGTGCGCACTATGCCGCGAGGTAGGCAGCTGGGCCGGCAGGGACTCGACGAACTCGGCTTGATCCACGTTGGCCAGTCGCTCAAGCGCCGCCCGATTGTTTTCGAGCAGACGACGAATGTCGGGATCCGGCGCGAAGATCTCGACCGGTGCCCGTCGCTTGGGTTCCACCTTCAAGTCTGCCCGCAGATTACGAACACTCACAACGAGCTCCTGAAGGATGGCCATCTCCCTTTCTGCCGCTAGGTCCAACTGTTTCTCGTCGGGTTGCGGATAGGCCGCCAGAGCGATGGACTTCAAGGGCGGCTTGTCCTCATACAGGGCGTGCCAGAGCTCCTCCGTGATGAAGGGCATGATGGGATGCAAAAGCCGCAGCGCCGCTTCAAATAGGATCAGCAGATTGCTGCCCGCGATCCTGGCCCGATCCGGATGCACTCGATCGGTGAGCCGCGGCTTGATCAGCTCAAGATACCAGTCGCAGAACTCACCCCAGAAAAAGTCGTAGACGCTGTTCGCGGCTTCATGAAAGCGATAGGTCTGGAGCGCCGCATTCACACTGGCCGCCACCCGGTTGAAGCGCGAGAGAATCCAGCGATCCTCGAGTGCAGCGGGCTCAAACCCGCAGAGACCTCTCCCCTTCGGTTCCTCAGCGGAGGGGAGGGGGGTGTTCTGATTGTTCGTGCCCATATTCAGGAACACGAACCGGGCCGCGTTCCAAATCTTGTTGGCGAAAGCCCGATACCCCTCGGTGCGGCTGGGATTAAAGGCAATGTCGGTTCCCGGTGCCGCCATGGCAGCCAAGGTGAAGCGGGTGGCATCGGTTCCAAAGCGATCAATGATCTCCAGAGGGTCGATGACGTTTCCCTTGGTCTTCGACATTTTTTGCCGCTCGGCGTCGCGCACCAGGGCATGGATGTAAACCTGGCGAAACGGCACGCTGTCGTCTTTCTTATCGCCCCATCCGCTGGCCTGCTTGCGTTGAGGATCCTGCCGATGGTCGTGCATGAAGTGGCAGCCAAACATGATCATGCGTGCTACCCAGAAGAACAGGATCTCGTAGGCCGTGATCAGGAGGCTGGTTGGATAGAAGACTTCCTGATCGCGGGTCTTTGCGGGCCAACCCAGGGTGGTGAAGGGAAGCAAGCCCGAGGAGAACCAGGTATCGAGCACGTCACTGTCTTGTTCCAGGGCGGACCCACCACACTTTCCGCAGCGAGCCGGGGCTTCGCGGGCCACGATGATTTCCCCGCACGCGCAATACCAGGCAGGAATCCGATGTCCCCACCATAGTTGCCGCGAGACGCACCAGTCGTGGATGTTGCGCATCCAATTCAGGTAAATCTGCTTGTAGTTTTCGGGGACAATTTCGATTTCGCCACTTTCGACCGCCGCGATGGCACGCTCGGCCAAGGGCGCAACCTTGACAAACCATTGTGTCGACAACCGCGGTTCGACCACGGTGCCGCAACGGTCACACTTGCCGAGGGCGATGGTGTAGTCCTTCTCCGCGACCAGGCATCCCTGCTTCGCGAGGTCTTCGAGCACCCTCTTGCGAGCCACGGACCGGTCTAACCCCGCATAAGGACCGGCATTCTGGTTCATGCGTGCGTGCTCGTCCATGACGACGATCTCGGGAAGCTGGTGTCTCCTGCCCGCTTCGAAGTCGTTCGCGTCGTGGGCCGGCGTTACCTTGACGGCCCCGGTTCCGAATTCCGGTTGGGCAAGCTCGTCGGTGATGATCGGAATCTCACGGTTCATCAAGGGCAAGAGGGCCTTCTTGCCGTGCAGATGGCGGTACCTATCATCGTTTTCGTTCACTGCCACGGCCGTATCGCCAAGCATGGTTTCGGGCCGGGTAGTCGCGACCGTGATCCATTCCTTGGTGCCGATCACGGGATAGCGAATCTCATACAGCTTGCCGGGAACCTCCTCGCGCTTGACTTCGAGATCGGAGATAGCCGTCTCACAGCGTGGGCACCAGTTAACGATGTAGTTCCCACGGTAGACAAGGCCTTCCTCATAAAGGCGAACGAAAACCTCCCGCACGGCGCGCGAAAGGTTGTCGTCCATGGTGAAATATTCACGGCTCCAGTCTACGGAGGCGCCGAGTCTCTTCATCTGGTCGAGGATGGCGCCGCCATAATGCCGCTTCCATTCCCAAACCCGTTCGAGAAACGCCTCCCGGCCCAGGTCGCGCCGCTTCTTGCCTTCGTTTTCCAACTGGCGTTCGACCATCATTTGCGTGGCAATGCCGGCATGATCGGTTCCCGGGAGCCATAGGGTGAGGAAACCGCGCATGCGATGCCAGCGCACGATGATGTCCATCTGCGTCTGGTTGAGCATGTGTCCCATGTGCAGTCGCCCGGTCACATTGGGAGGGGGCAAGAGCAAGGTGAAAACGGGACGAGGGTCGGAGGAAGGCGTCGGCACCGAGAACAACTTCTGCTCGACCCAGTACTCGGCCCAGCGCTTCTCGATGTGGCCGGGCGTATAGGATTTTTCAAGTTCGCGGGGCATGGCGAAACCGCCTTGCAGCAGTGAACATTTGCCCTTTCGTCCAACCCGCCGGAGTCGACGCCACAACCTCGACGCGGAGACAGGCTCGATGTTCGGAATCTTTGATATTACAGGTGGCCTAAAAACGAGGTCAAACGCTCTCGGGGTTATAAGGGATGAAGGGGAAAATGCTACACCCCCGGGAAACGCGGTATCGCCTACGGAAACGAGGTCGGGAACGGCGACTCACCGAGTGAAGCCTCTGAGGCGCAAGCGGACGGAACAATCGCGGCGGTGTGTTAGTCCTCGGTTGGGCGCCTGCCCTATCTTTTTCGGGAATGTGCTACTGGGAATTCTACCAGTGGTCGGCAGCAGAAAACCTCACTACCTTTTCAGCTTATGACTGATACCGGGCGGGAACAGCCCACTACTGGAATGCCTCCCGCATCAGCAAATCTGCCATTGCGAGAGGAGACATGAAAACAAGATTGAGGCTGTATACGCAATCAACGATCGCATTAATGGTTGGGTTTACTGCCCAAGTAGTGGCGGCGCAGCAGCCAAGCTGCCCCCCGGGTTCGCCATGTGCGACTGTAACGATTGACGGGAAACAACTCCCGCCGCCACCCCAGAAGTTCGAAGGCAAAATCGAGCGCAACGCTGCGCAGTCGAAACCGTATTGGCCAGCCCGCGTGGTGCCACCCAAGGGTGCGCCCAACGTCCTGCTGATCATGACCGACGACTCGGGTTTCGGCGTGCCCAGCACCTTCGGCGGGGTGATTCCAACGCCGACCCTCGACCGTATCGCGGCGATGGGGCTTCGCTATACCAACTTCAACTCGACGGCGCTATGTTCGCCGACCCGCGCCGCCCTCATCACCGGGCGCAACCATCACTCGGTGGGCTTCGGCGTGATCTCCGAGCAATCGACCGGATTCCCCGGCTACAACAGTGTCATCACTCGCGACAAGGCTACCATCGGCCGCATCCTCAAAGACAACGGCTATAGTACCGCCTGGTATGGCAAGGACCATAACGTACCGGAGTTTCAGGCAAGCCAGGCTGGACCGTTCGATCAGTGGCCAATTGGCATGGGCTTCGATTACTTCTATGGTTTCGTAGGCGGCGACGCCAACCAGTGGGAACCCAACCTGTTCCGCAACACGACGGCGATTTATCCCTACGTCGGCCATCCCGGCTGGAACATGATTACGGCAGAGGCGGATGATGCCATCCAGCACATGAGGCGTATCAACGCCGTCGCCCCGGACCAGCCCTTCTTCATCTACTATGTGCCGGGCGCAACGCATGCGCCGCATAACCCGACGCCAGAGTGGATCGAGAAGATCAGCAACATGCATTTGTTCGACAAAGGTTGGAACAACCTGCGTGAGCAGATCTTTGCCAATCAAAAAAAGCTGGGAGTAATCCCGCCTGACGCCAAGCTTACGCCCTGGCCGAAAGACCTGCTCAAGGAGTGGGACACCCTTACTGCGGACGAGAAGAAAATGTTCATCCGTCAGGCCGATGTCTTCGCCGCATATACCGCCTACAATGACTACGAAATTGGCCGGGTTGTCCAAGCCGTTGAAGACATGGGCAAACTCGACAACACGTTGGTCATCTACATCAACGGCGACAATGGCACCAGCGCCGAAGGCACTCTAATTGGCACTCCGAACGAAGTCGCAATGTTCAACGGCGCGATAGTGCCGGTGGAGGACCAGCTGAAGTACTTCTACGATGTTTGGGGTTCGGACAAGACCTACTGCCACATGGCAGTGCCATGGGCCTGGGCGTTCGACACGCCGTTCTCCTGGACTAAGCAGGTCGCCTCGCACTGGGGTGGCGTGCGCCAGGGCATGGCAATCGCATGGCCAGCGCGCATCGCCGACAAGGGCGGTATCCGCAACCAGTTCCATCACATTATCGACATCGTGCCGACCATTCTCGAAGCGGCTGGTATCCAGCAGCCGGAGATGGTGGATGGCATCGCGCAGAAGGCCATCGAAGGCGTCAGCATGGTATACACCTTCGACAAGGACAACGCCAATGCGCCATCGCAGCACCACACACAGTACTTTGAGATGATGGGCGACCACGCGATCTACCACGACGGCTGGATCGCCAGCACCAAGGTCTTTCGGCTTCCCTGGGCACCCCCAACCGCGCCGGTGAGTCTGGATCCTGCCGGCTTCCCCTATGAGCTCTACAATCTTACGAAGGACTGGACGCAGTTCGACAATGTTGCCGACAAGTACCCGGATAAATTGAAGGAGATGGAGAATCTCTTCTGGCAGGAGGCGGACAAGTACCAGGTGCTGCCGCTCGACAACACATTCGTGGCCCGTGCCATCGCGGCGCGGCCAAGCCTCAGCGCCGGCCGCAACGTATTCACCTACGACGGCCCGGTCGACGGCACGCCCAATGGCGACGCGCCCAGCATCCTCAACGCGTCGTACAACTTCAAGGCCGAGGTCGAGATTCCGCAGGGAGGCGGCGAGGGCATGATCGTCACCCAGGGCGGACGCTTCGGCGGCTACGGCTTCTACGTGCTCAAGGGTAAGCCAGTGTTTACCTGGAACTTGGTCGACTTGAAGCGTGTGAAATGGCAAGGCAAGGACGTGCTCTCGCCCGGCAAGCACACGCTTGAGTTCGACTTCAAGTACAACGGACTCGGCGCGGGTACGCTCGCCTTCAACAGTGCGAGCGGCTTGGGCCAGGGCGGTACGGGCGTCCTTAAGGTCGACGGCACGGCCGTGGCCAAGCAGGCCATGGAGCACACGATGCCGTTCATCCTGCAGTGGGACGAGAACTTCGACATCGGCTCCGATACCGGCACGCCGGTGGACGATCAGGACTATCAGGTGCCGTTCGCCTTCACCGGCAAGCTTAACAAGCTGACGCTGACCATCGACCGGCCGAAACTGTCCCCGGCGGACATACAGAAGCTGCAGGCGGCCGAGCGCAACAACCACGTGAGCGAATAACGGCTAAGAGAGCGCCGCCCGGGAACCCTCGCCAGTGCCACAACTGTCGAGATCAGGCTTTCTCACAAGCTTGCGCTATTTGTTCGCCAGTTCTCAAGTCCCAGTCGCCGGGGTTGTCAAGACTCGTTAGAAATGTCCCCATCGTTAACTCATTAGAAATGTCCCCTTTGGGGTGGTTCATGTTAGTGGTTCATGTTAGTTGTGATCGTTGTTTGTTTTCGTTGGGATGCGCACTGAAGCGAAGCCCTGTTCTTTAGGGCGAAGCGGAGGTGCGTATCCCAACGAGCGGGCCAACAGGACCCCGCGATGGA
>DASPTQ010000013.1:0-20753 GCA_035623335.1 Terriglobales bacterium | reverse complement strand
TCGAGTCCTCCCGGGCATACCATTCTTTAGTCCCACCAAAATTTCCTACCTGTGATTTCCTGCCTGTGTTGTGGTTAGTGTTGTGCCCAACCCTGCATAAATGTAGTGTTCGCCGAAGGCTTTCTTTAGCGCTATGAATGCTGGCTCTCCGGTGCAGTGACCGGGGGCAATGTATTCGACGTTGAACCGATCATGCAGCGCCGTGACAATCTTCTCGATGTCCGAATCGGGCGCTACAACAAGATGAAACCCGCCAGCGATGAAATGAATACGCGGGTTAATCGTTTTTGCTGATTCGACGATTTTGTCGATTCCGGGATGCGAACAACCAACGACGATGACGAGTCCTTCGGAGGTATCGATGACGAGGGAGAGTTCGCGGAGTTCGAGTGTCCCCGGCTTATCGGAGACGAGTGTAACTAGATGAATGTTCGGTGCGATGTCCGTGTTCTTGTCCACCAGCCCGGAAGTTGGCGCTAGGCCAAGCCGAGCCAAACCGCAGGACTTCTGGCGGCGCACCGTTGTAATAGCGTTGCTCGGCCGGAAGAGAGGGGTCTTTGCGATAAAAGGTGCTTGGCAAATCCGCGCCAAAGACGCCGAAATTTTCCTTTGGCGCATAGATGGTCACTCTGGGATTCACCTGCAGGAGGTAGGCCATTCCTCCCATGTGGTCCCCATGGCGGTGCGACACCACCACGAAATCGAGCTTGGAGAGGTCGATTCCTTTTGCCTTCGCGTTCTGCTCAAGAATGTCCGGGTCGTTTCCGGTGTCGAACAATATGCGTTTGCCTTCATATTCGACAAGAGCGGCATAGCCCCACTCTTTTTCCATTGGCGAAGCTTGGCCGAAAGCATCGTATAGCACAGTGATTTGGACGTTCGTCGGATCAACGTTTACATTCGTCGCAGTTGTGTTGGGACCGTTTGCAACCAAGACGAGAAGCGTCGCAGAAATTACCCAGGACATGGCTCATTGCGTCCTCCTGAGCTTGCGCCGAGACTAGCCGTGCTGACGGACACAGTAGTCTATACATCCGGCGACGTCGTGCGGTAAACATCCTAGCAACTCGGATGTCCAATCGGGCCTACCATTTTGCAGCAACAGCGAAGACGATTCTCTGAAGAACCAGCGGGATTCCGGGGAGATAGCCCTGAGTGGCCTTGACGAACGTGAGCCTCGCGATCGGATTGCTGGGCAATCCGTCTCTGGCCGCCCCGCCGTCGTTCGCGATTCCGTAGGCCAACTGAAATGCCTTAACAACACCGCCAGTAGGATCCGTGTTGATTGTGAAAATGACAGGCTCATCGCGGTCATTAGCAAATCTATGTGGCTGCCGAATGTGAGCGGTCGCGCTTCCTCCCGGCTTAAGCACGAGATGCTTCTCGTCTTTACCTAAGTAGACTTCCAGCTTGCGCTGCTTAACTGTGAATGTCTCAACGAAGTCCGCATGGTAATGAAGCGGCGGACGCGAGCTTCTTCGGATCACGCTTCGGGCAATTGGTGCCAGGTCTCACTTCGAGGCGTCTAGGATACGACACAGCCAGATCGATGGACCGCAACCCTACACGGGCGCGTTGAAGCTCACCTCTCCCCGGCGGGACAGCTCATAGAGGGTGACACGCGCCCGGCGGTGGGCCGCTTCGAGATCTCCGCGGTCGACAGCGACCAACCCACTGCCCGTTTCAAGAATAGCGTCTGCCTCCTGTGATAGCACGTGACGGCAAGTGTCCGGAAGCCGCGCTGCCAGCCGACGAATTGCGTCCAGTTGGCGGATGAGAACAGCCGGTGTGGTCGCCGAGGCTTGCCGAATTTGGTCGAACGCCAGTTTGGCGAGGCGCTCAAGCCGCACGGGCGGCATCCATACTCGGAGCTGACCGCTAGTGTCGTACCAATTCCCTTCAAGTGGTGGGCGTTCAGCGAGAGTGAGTAGCGCCTCGGCTAGCCAGTCAACGGATGCAACCCCCGTAAAGGTATCGTTAACTGCAGGCGACAGCGCGCGAATCGCAATTTCCACGACCTGGGCGATGCCAAATTCACTATCTTGCGTGAGCGTGCGGTGACGGCCGATGTGAACTCCTCGATCAATGGCTGTCTGAATCGCCGCGGCCTTGTCCGCCGGGACAATTGCTGCCAGTGCCTCACCGTGGAGCACGAACTGGCCCGGACGAAATTTGAGCACGATCAGGGCGTCTGCTGCCTGCGCCGCTGCGACTAGCGCGCCATGATCGACGTGCTGGAGGTATCCGCTTTTCGCGCATGACACGGTTGCTCCGGTTTCGGCTTGACGCACAATTGCCTCATCGTCGGGCAAAGGCCCGGTTCCCTCACCAGGCCCAACCACGAGAGCGCTGCCTGCCGCAACATACAGATCGTCGACAATCGCACCGATCATATCGGGATTCTGGATCGATTTCGCCACTCGATGACTGTAGTAGACGAGAAACCCAAAGCTAAGTACCACGAGCACCCAACTGGTAATCAATGACACCTGCGGGATGAACGTCGATTGTGGATCCTGATGTGTTACCAGAAAGACTAGGCAGATGTACACGAACGTGCCCATGAACAGACCGATCGTGACCTGGGTCACCCAATCCTGCAGGAACCGGTAGAGCAGGCGAGGGCCGAACAGGGTCGATACCATGGACAACACGAGCAATGCGACCGAGAAGATCAACGCCAGTACAGTCGCAACCGCGCCCATCATGGCCGCGAGGATGGCGCGCGCGTCATCGATGCTTCCCATCGTCAACCATGATGGGATGTGAATGATGCCATACTTGTCGAGGATGTCGGGAATCAGGGTGATCACAAACAGCCCAACCGAGGCGAGCGACAACCTCAGCGGGATCCGCCAGAGATTGATATCCCGTTGCGAACGGAGCTTGGTAGGCCGCGGGGCAAGCATCCGAGCTGAACCTATTTCTTGTCGAAATCTTGGGGTCAACGTATCAACTCCTTAGTAGTTGCGCGTGCCTTAGTAGTTGCGCGTGCCTTCCGCATTTCCCCCTCAATAACCCAGGTACCTCAGATCGTACAGCATCAGCTCAACTCTCAACCTCTAAGGAGCAGTCGCTCCAGTTCTGGCCGAGAGCCAGGGTCGGCAGATGACTCAGCGCAACCATAATGACCAGGCAAGCGGCCAGAACGACTCCAAACGAAAGAAAATGGGTTGGCCAAGTTCCCATCAGAGTGATTCCATCACAGAAGTCCCTAAAGCGCACATAAAGAAATCAGCTGATTGGGACGGAAATAATCTTTACGAAAATTTTATGGATTCTTTCTACAAACTTTATGCGGTTTGGTTTCCAATGCAAGCGAAGTACTACAACAGACAGCCCGATAGTTTCGCCAGAGGTTGCAATGGTTGCGATTACTGCAGTCGCTTTGCTGTCCACCTTAGCCATCACGTTCTATGTGCGATTCCTCATCGCCATCTGCCAAGAATGTAAGGGGCATCGGACTTATCACTTAGTGCGTCTTCGGTCTGACTCGGGTGAATTCGCACTGGTGGCAGGCCGGACGATGGGAACCCCATTCCTTCGGGCCGCCTGAAGGCGCGGCACTCCTTAAGTTTCGTCCTACCACCTCTTCGTCGAGGTTCAACAAAAGCAAGCAATAACCGAGAGAGCTATCTCCGGTGGAGGAAAGAACATGCGTTCTGTGTTGTCTGTTATTGCGAGTGTTGTGGTGCTGACGGTCTGCTCAGCCAAGGGGCAGTCGACGTTTGGAAGTATTGTCGGCGTCGTGAACGACAAGACGCAGGCGGTTATCCCCGGCGCGACCGTAAAGATAGAGAACATGGAGGACAGCAGTGTTCGCTCTGCTACCTCGGATCAGAACGGGGCCTTTGAATTCCTAAATCTGAAGCCGGGCAAGTACTCGGTTTCGGTTAACGCAGAGGGTTTTGCCGATTTTCAGATCGCAACGGCCGAACTGACCGCACGTCAGGCGCTAAGGATCGATGCCACGCTTGAAGTCAAGAGCCAGTCGCAGACGGTCGAAGTCTCTAACACAATCGCCGTGATTAACACGGAGAATGCAACGATCAGCGATTCCATCGCGAACCAGCAGATTACTGAGCTTCCTCTGAATAGCAGGGCGACGACGACCAGCCCACTGAGCGCTTTATCGATATCGCCCAACGTGCAGCAGGACAGCTCTGGAAACATCGCTCTCGGTGGAGCGAGTTCCTCGATGGTGAACTTCTCGGTGGACGGAATCTCGACTACGAACGTGAGACAAAACGGTGCCCTCTCGGATGCCTACCCCTCGCAGGAGGGAATCGCCGAGATGAAGGTCACCTCATTCAACAACAACGCGGAGTTTTCTCAGGTCGGCGATGTAACCTTTACCACAAAGAACGGGACGAATCAATTTCACGGCACGCTGTTTGAGTATTTGCAGAATGACGCGCTGGACGCAGATCCGTATGGCTTTGGAGGAAAGAACCCGAAACACTTCAACACATTCGGCGGATCACTGGGCGGTCCAGTAACGATTCCAAAGCTTTATGACGGAAGGGATGAGACATTCTTTTTTGCGGATTACGAGGGAAACCGCCGCGCAACATCAGTGGCTGAGCAGTTCCTGGTTCCCACACAAGCTGAACGTAGCGGCGATCTGACCGCGCTCGGCGGACCGCTGATCCCTTCTGCCAACATCCGTCCGACAGCGAAAACTCTGCTCGCCTACTATCCTCTGCCGAATGTGGCGGGGCACTCCAACTACAACTACGAGACTTTTCAGCCAATACCGTCGCGAACGGATGGAGCCGATATTCGCATCGATCAAAAGATTTCCTCGAAGCAATCAGCGTATGCACGCTTCAGCCGCAAGAACATTGCCGAGGATTATCCAAACCCCCTGCTACCGAATGATTCGGATAGTGTCCACAACCGCAGTTTGCTGGTGTCCCATGTGTACGCGATCACTAGCCGTTTGGTGAATGAATTTCGTTTCGGCTTCACCAACGTGACCACCAGTGTAGGCTTTCCCATCGAGGGGGCGAATGCGCTGTCACAACTTGATCTCACGGGCGTCAATATCAGCCAGCACCCGACGACACACGCATTTCCCACTTTCAACTTCAGCGCAGGGACTGGCTTCACGCCGATCGGCAGGGACAAAACGGGTGTGACGCAGTCGAAAACGACTCAGTTTACGGACAACCTGAGCTACAGCTATGGAAAACATACGTTCAAAACTGGCCTAGATGCGCGGCGGGTACGATATTTCGATCTAGAGAGCTTTGCCCCCGTCTTTAATTCCGACGATTTCGGTGATTTCAGCTTTCAGCCCAGCTTCACAGGAAATGCCTTTGGTGATTTTCTAATCGGTGCACCGACCACACTCAATTTTGCAGTTTCTAGTCCTGACGTAGGCGGCACCGCTTGGCAATATGGCATTTACGGTCAGGACGAATACCAAATCAACACTCACCTAACGCTGAACTATGGCCTGCGCTGGCAGATCTTGCCCGGCTTTCACGAGGACGGCGGGAATCTCGCGAACTTCGACCAGAGAAACAATGCAATTGTCGTGCCCAACGAGTTAGCAGCATACCTACAACAGCAGAACATTCAAGCATCGAACTCGGCCTTTCGGCAGTCGTTTAATGCCTGCGGCCTGGGATATACGGCGCTTCCTTGCACAAACTATGTCACCGCTAGTCAGGATCACCTCCCGCAGTCACTGCGTAACATCTACATGCGGAACTTTCAGCCGCGTGTGTCGATTGCCTGGCGGCCCTTCAACGATACGAAGACCGTGATTCGCGCGGGGTTCGGCATCTTCACCGTGACCAACCTTGGACCCCTGTCCTTTAACAACAGCGGAAATCCGACTTCCGCTCTTCACACCTACAGGAATACTAAAACTGCGAGCGGCGCGCCTCTAATTCAGTTCCCCAACACTGCTCCTCCGACAACAAGTATTCAATATGGCGGTGGCGGTCTTGATCAGGGCGTCGATCCGAACTATCGTGATCCGCAAGCCAATCAATGGAACTTTACGGTGGAACGGCAGTTGGGGAACAACGACAGTTTGCGCGTCAGCTATGTGGCTATGCACAGCTACAGGCTCAGCGTCACAGAAGACCTAAACCAAATTCCGGCAAGCACGACGCCGTACCAAACCACCTCGGCGAGCCCTTATGTTGATCCGCGAGCGCCGTACCACAACTGGTTCACCCTCTACTCCACTTTCAATGCGGGCGAAGCAAACTACAGCGCGCTAGAGGTCGAGGCAACCCACAAAATGTCACACGGGCTGTACTTTGAAGCAAACTATACTCTCGCAAGAAACCTGGCGGACAATCAGGGTGACACTCCAACGACATTTGCGGGAGAAGTAAATTACGGTGTCCCCATCGCCAACCGCTTCGACATAGCCAGTGACTATGGCAACGTAGAGGGGACACGGCGACAGCGCTTCCTCTTGGCGGGGATCTATCAGTTGCCGGTGGGGGAAGGGCGGACATTCCTCAATGCCGGAGGCTGGAGAAATGTTTTGCTGGGCGGATGGGAAATGAACACGATCACTCTGATCGAGACCGGGCCTTGGCTGACGCCGGGCATCAGTGATTCATTTGACCAGTCCAATACCGACGTCGTGAATCGTGGCGCATTCCTTCGTCCCGACGTGGTGTCGACGAATTTCTACGCAGGTCAGTCGCGGGCCCACTACTTCAATCTGGCAGCATTTGCTCCCACTCCGGCTGGCGCCGGACGTTTTGGCAATGCTGGCGTTGGAATTCTCGAAGGCCCTGGCACCGTGGCGGTCAGCCTCGGATTAGCCAAGGTGTTTAACGTGACGGAAAGGGCGAAACTGCGATTTGAATCGACGTTCACTAACGTTTTGAATCACACAAACTTTGCTCCGCCAGCAACGCAAATCGACAATACCGCGACTTTCGGTGTCCTCAGTGCCCCGCAAACTGCCGAAAACGCTGGCAATCGAACGGGGCAATTAGCGTTGCGGCTCGATTTCTAGGAAGAAGGTTCCCCGCGACGCCATAGCCGGAGTGTTCGCGGTTGAGACCGTTGCGCTAGAAGCAGCCGTCCCACAAGATTCCGCAGGCGGATTCTCCACCGTAGGCGGCGAGCTCGGATGCCCCCGGCATGCGAAAGATCGGATCCTGTCCAGCCCTCCGGCCGCACAGAGGTCCCAACAGAATGCGCGCCCGGCTTTCGAGTTGGGCGGGTTTGCCGAAGTACTTCCTCACTCAGGAACGCGACAGCCGCGAGGGAAATTGATCACGCATCAGTAGCTCAAGGGAGCAATGGGCTTGGCTGGGACTCTAGGCGCACAAGGCGGGAATCAGGAGTTTTCTGGTGCAGATAAGGAGAAGGACCCTTAAGTGCAAGGTAATGCCTCACTTGCGAGTCGTGCCGCTTGACCTGACATCTTCGTAAGAAGAACCCTCGCGGACGGAGAGGCGCTCGCTCCGAGCACGCAGGGGCGCCGAGCATCCCTTATTTTTCAGTGCACGTGATCAGATGCAGCGCTTTTCCTCGCGTATAGAGTTGGGCACCTTGGAGGCCCTCCTATGACTCATTTCTCTGGGTTCCGCATTTCCGTTCTATTGCTCGCGCTGGTGCAGGTTCTCTCTGCCCAACAAAATCAGAACACTACTACTCAAGTAGGAGATTTGCTGTTCACGATGCCTGCGGGATGGACCCAACTGCAGAACGGAGCAGGCATCACCGCTCCTCCTACCGAGGTGGGGAAAGTAACGTTGATTATGTTCTCAGCCACGCCGTTGCAGGGTGATTTGAAGGCCGCCTACCAACAGCAGCTTGCCGAGATGCAGAAAACCGCAAATGTACAGCCGATCTCCGAACCCGCCATCCAGCAGATGCAAGGCGGGTTTCCGGCCCTCATGGTTCCGGGCGTCCTGACCGAACCCAATGGCCTTCAATTTGTGATGCTGTATGTGCTGGCACAGAACGGCACCAAGGGAGAAAGTCTCCTGTTTGTGACGAATGATACTGATCAGAACATGATGACGCTGCACAAGGCCGCGCTCACCATCATCCTGACCACATTACGTTTCTCTGGGTCGCAAGCGGCTTCCCCGGGGGAAGTCATGGCTAGGGGAGGAACGAGCGGGGCAGCCAACAGCCTGATGCCCAGTACGCCAAATGCAACGTTGCGAGGCGCGTCAAATCCCGCATTCATGGCCGCATCGGGCGGATCGAGTAGAGATGCGATGCCCGCCATGGGACTCTCCACGACGCCCGGCGGTCCGCCCCGGTTTACCGGGATCCTGCGAGCTGCTGCCCGAAACGGTGAGGATCCGACGGCAAATCTGGCCATTGGCGATCCCGCAGGGAACTCGCCCGGATACAAGTTTCTGGTGTTCTTTGACGACGGGCGGGTGAAGCGAGGCCTGATTCACCAGGGGTTCGGCGAGACCTTCGCGGAACCGTCCATGCGCCACGACATTGCCAGCGGTGGAAAATTTGCCATGCAATGGGGAATCTACCAGTTCGGTGGAGGTAGCGGCAGGATTCAATTTGCCAGCGCGATTGGAGGCCAGCAGCTGGTCTCCGGACTGCGCGGCGAGATTTGGAATGTTGTGGAATATCCCGACCACCTCGTGGTGAACGGAGAAACCTATCTTCAACTTCCATGTCCTCCTGGACTCAAACTGAGCGGAATGTTCAAACCATTTGGTGACGTCAACCAACGGGGCATCACATTCACGCCCGACGGACAATTCATTGACGAGGGAATTTTCGATACCGGCACGTCAATGGCCGTTGGAATGGTCGGGGGAGGGATTGGGATGGCCTATGGCTTCAGCTCTCCGAAGGCTGGTCGTGGTGTTTACAACGTCTCGAATTACGGGCTCAACTTGCGCTATGCCAGCAGTGTCAATCCCGTTCCTGTCTTTTTCATCGAGCCCGAATCATCACCGAACGACGTGCGAACAATCTACATAAGTAACGTGAAATACCAGCGCGTGCAATAGTGCTCAGATTTCATGAAAGAGATCGGCCATCCTGGCCCCTATGACGCGGTGGACCAACAACAACCGGTTTCGTTCCTTCGGCTATGCTCTTCATCGCCCCCTCCGGCGATGATTACTCGTGGCGTACGGGCCCGAAATCCAACAGGCACAGCCCAAACCAAACTAAGGCGGGAAATTTGTTGGTGCTTCAGATTGGTATTCAGACAATCCCGACATAGGTCGTTCACCCTCGCAGAGGTTTTGAGTCTTACCTTATCTTTATCTTTGATCAAAATTCTGGTCGCCCGTCGCGTTGATAAGGCGGTGCGAGTATCAACTTTCGGAGGATCCTATGAACTGCGCTCGTTCCGCAGCCGCGACAATTTTGGTCATGATTGCCATCCTAGTTCTCGGCAAGCCGGGGTGGGCGCAAGCTCTTTCCTATGAAGGCGATGTTGGAGGTACGAAGCGACCCTTCACTGTCCCCGAAGGGAAATACGAACTCTTCCTGTATGTCAGCCAAGAGATACTTTCTAGCGAGGCATGCTGGTTTTCTGGGCGTCTCGAAAGGACGTCTCCAACATACTGGAGCTTGTCGCTTGGGACCGGAATTGAGATCTCCAAGGATGACTGGAAGCCGCAGTGGGAACTCGACGACCACAATGTAGCGCTTCCAGCCAGGCAGTATTCGCTTTCGATCTCCTTTCAGACAACTTGCCATTGGTATTTTTCCCTAATCGCAGAGCCGAAGACCGGCGGCGATGCTTCCGGCTAAGTCGCTCCCTGCTGGTTCGGACCTGTGACCATGATTAAGAAGTACCTTTTCCTCCCAACTCCTTCCACTTCTACCTCGTACCGGGATTCTGTGCGATTCGAAGCCCACTACGAATCGAACTATGGCTTGGGAGGAAATTGGCCTGTGCGAAATCAGGCAGGGAAACAAGTTGATTACGGAAGCGGTGCTGCGAGTCGACAAGGACAACTCCCACAAGACCTTCTACGTCGTGTTGCCATTGAGTCGCTTTCCTGCCTTGGCGCCAGGCACCATAAGCGTGATGTTCCACACAACGATGGGTGACAGCACCGGAAAGTTCCCGCTTACGAAGTGCATGGGAGAAGGGCAATGCTAGCCCGGTGATGCAGCGCATCAGCCGCGTCAATCGCATTGGTACGAGGACGTTGACCCTACCCGTCTGCAACTTCTATCCGAGCACAGTGTGGTGAACGCGGAAGCGCACCTTCAACTTCCATGCCCCGGGGCTCAGACTGAGCAGAACGTTCAAACCATTTGGTGACGTCAACCGACGAAGCATCCTGAGATTCAATTTCGATCCGACCTCGGATTCCTCAAAAATTCAGCGCGGGCGTGATCACACTTGCGCCTCGTTGTCGCGCTACCAAGTGATGGCCGGTTGCATACGGCACTGAAATCTCAATTCGGGGGTTCTCCAATGACACACACTAGAGCTTCGCGGCAGTTGATACTTAAGGGCATGTGGTGGTCTGTGGCTTTGCTGATTATCTGTACGATCACAACGGTTCGAGCAAACGCGCAGACCTTCACAAACCTATGGAAGTTTAGCAACGGTGACGGTGCCAACCCACAGGGAACGCTGGTTCTGGGTAGCGACGGTAACTTCTACGGAACAACTTCCAATGGCGGCAATCTCAACGACTGCGGCCTGCACGGCTGCGGCACGATCTTCAGAATTACTCCGCACGGCAAACTGCAAGATATCTACCAATTCACTGGGGGAGCGGATGGCGCGGAACCACGGGCAGGCCTGATTCAGGTCAATGGAGTCCTCTATGGAGCGACCTCCTATGGAGGAAACATCGACACAGAACAAGGCACAATTTTCAGCATCAACGAAGACGGCAGCAATTTCTCGGTTTTATATACGTTTAGTGGAGGCGCAGACGGAGGTCAACCGGTTGCACGTTTGCTGCTTGGCAAGGATGGCAACCTGTACGGCACCACCAGTCAAGGTGGACAAAATAGCAATTGCTTTAACGGATGTGGCACCATCTTCTCGATTGCACCGGACGGCAGCAATTTCACTACTCTGTATCAGTTTTACGGGGGAAACCAGGTCTACCCGGGACCAACGGATGGAAACGCGCCTGAAGCTGGCTTGATTCAGGATTCCAGCGGGAATTTCTACGGCACCACCCACAGCGGAGGCGCGTTGTGCAACCCCGATCTCACCTGTGGAACTGTATTCATGTTCCAGCTCCCGGGTACATTGACAACTTTGCATAGCTTCAACGGAACGACAGACGGCTCAAGCCTGGACGCACCATTGGTCTTGGGGCGGAATGGCACTCTCTATGGGACCGCCCAAGCCGGTGGAAATCTCAATTGCGGAATCAACACAGCACAAGCAGGTTGCGGAACGATCTTCAGCGTCAACGTCAACGGGAATGAATTCAACGTAGTTTGGACCTTCCAAGGATCGCAAAATCTCCCTTCCCCGGATGGCGCGCAGCCGTTTGGAGAACTCTT
This sequence comes from Terriglobales bacterium, assembly GCA_035623335.1. Lineage (GTDB taxonomy): Bacteria > Acidobacteriota > Terriglobia > Terriglobales > Acidobacteriaceae > JAFAGX01. Next base: position 9,290 of record DASPTQ010000013.1, on the reverse strand, counting down.
ATTTGGAACCGACGGGAATCTGTACGGAACCACTGGGTACGGAGGAGCTGTGGGCGGATCGTGCATCTCTGAGGCTGGTTGTGGCACCATCTTTTCCCTCGCTCCTACTGGTGGGAAGCCTACGATCCTGCATAGTTTTGCTATAACCGATGGGGACCTGCCTACAGGAGGGTTGATTGAGTCGAGCGGAACTTTCTACGGGACGACCAGCGACGGCGGGAATTCGGGCTGCACCGTGACAACCCGCTGTGGAACGGTTTTCAGCCTGGCGGTCTCCAGCCAGGGCAAAACCTCCACCACCACTACTGCGATGGTGACTCCATCATCCATTGAGCAGGGAGCCCCCGGCGGAGTGACGTTATCTGCCACGGTAAGGCCAGCCTCGGGCAGTGGCACGCCGACGGGAACAATTACGTTCTTCAACCAGACCACCCAGCTCAGCCAGCAGTCACTCAGTGCTGGCATGGCCTCGATCAGCTACGACACCAGTGTTCTGGCGGGGGGCAGTTACTCCATCAAGGCAGTCTACAGCGGGGACGCAAACTACGCTGCGTCAACCTCGACTGCTGCCACGTTAAGCGTGGTGGATTTCCAGATTTCCGCCACTCCTACCACGGTTACGGTGAGTGCGCCTGGTCAGACCGGCAGCACTAACTTGACGATCACGCCGCTGGGAGGGTTCGACCAAAACCTCACGTTCGCTTGCTCGGGGCTGCCCTTGGGCGCCAATTGCACCTTCGGTAACTCCGCAAACGGCGCCACGCTCTCTATCAGCACGGCGGCCTGCAGCGCAGCCTCGGCGCAGGATCGCAGAGGTAGTAAGTTGGTTTATGCCATGTTGCTGCCGGGATTGCTGGGCTTTGTTCCTGCAGGAGCGCGAAAGCGGAGCATGCGCGGCGTTCGATTGCTGGTTTTTCTGGCAGCGCTGGGCCTGGTTTCGATGTGCATCGGCTGTTCGGCGGGACTCGGCAACCTGGGCAATTTGAGCCGGGGCGGCAGCTGCAAGGGCGGGACTCCTACCGGAACCAGCACGGTTGCGGTTATGGCAACGGCTGGGAGTCATTCTCACAGCACGACGATCACTCTGAACGTTCAGTAATCCAAGCCGGGGGACGGTGTCCCGCACCGTCCTCCGATTTCATCCGCAACCTGACGTAGGACCGAGTTGCAGCGAGAGCAAAGAGACTATATGAGAGCGAACGCCAAATTGAACACGATTCTGGCCGGCGTCGTCCTGTTTTTGTCGCGGTCTTCGCTCATTTCTGAAACGCCGTCAGGGCAGCATTGCTACGAGCGAGGCCTCGACTGGCATCTTCGGGATTCCCGGCATTGAAACCGTTGGGGCTGACTGCAGCCGGATGCCGGATTTGCTGCCAGGCGTCGGCGCTGCGTTGGTACCACGACTTGGCTTCCTTCCAGTTTGTCTCCTGCTTGTCAGCTGTCAGGGAGCGTTGCGCTCGCTGAACGGAGACCTCGCCCAGGCCGAAATACGCTGTGGACAAAGCATACCGAGCCTCCTGGCGATCAGGTTGGGAAGCGACGATTGGTTCAGCGATTGCCGCTGCTTTGCGATAATTCTCTGCTGCATTTTCAACCAGCCCGTTCTTAAGGAAGAAATCCCCCATCTTGACGTGGACTTCTGCCTCTCCCTCCAGCCAATCCGCAGTTCCGGTATCAACCTGAGCCAACTTCTGGTTGATGGCGAGCGCTTTTTGATAGTCGTCGAGAGCCGTTTCTTGATTTGCGGTGATTGAGGCCAACCAAACGTACACCAATGCCACATCGTAGTTTATTTCTTCGCGCTTCGGATCGGCCGCAAGTGCTTTCTCGAGTATTGCGATTGCCCGGACGTAGTGTTCGCGCGCCTCGCCACTTTTGCCGAGTTTGACCAAAGCATCCCCGATATCGAGATGCGCCTCGCCAATCGCGAATCGGGCATCTCCGTTGTTTGGATCGGCGGAGGACACCGCCGTCATGGCAGCCAGACCTTTCTGGTAGTTGGCCAGGGCCTGTACCGCATCACCATTCATCTGGTACGTATCTCCCAGATTGATGGTGATGGTTGCGAGATCCCGCTGAGCTTGCGTGTTGTTTGGGCTATCCGCGAGTCGTTCAAGAATCGGAAGGGCTTTATTGAACGCGTCGAGAGCTTCGGTTCTGTAACCTGCGTCTCTAAGATGCCTCCCGATGTGGTATTCGTCCACAGCTAGACTCCGCAGTCGTTTCCGGTCGTTAGAGCCTGTAGCGAGCTTTTCATTAATCTCGAGCGCACTACGAAAGCTCTCCTCAGCAAGGGCTTCGCTGCCGCCCGCCTCGTCGAGGAGGGTGCCCAAATTTGCGTAGTCGGCTGCGAGTTCGGCCAAGGCCCCCTGATCTGCAGGCTCTTTGTCGAGCAATCTCTTCATGATCGAGACGGCCTCTTGAGCTGACTTGATCGCTGCCGCGGCATCGCTGCGTTGCAATTGCAGCTCGGCGACGATTCGGTAATTAGCCGCTTCTTTGATTTGATTCGCCGGCAGCTTGTCTGTGGCGAGGGTCTGCCGTATGGCTTGCGCCTTGAGATAGCTTTGCAGTGCACCAGCAGTATCGCCAAGACTGGCTGTGAACGGTTGGCCTTGGACGGCACCGACCCGTTCATAAGCATCTGCTAGTTCACTTTGTAGAGAACGATCACCCTGCGCCTCCTGGGCGAGACTGTCGAGATATTTCAACGCGTTCGTCACCAGGAGTTGGCGGGCCTCAGTCGAGCCCGGCAAATCGCGGATCGAATCATGAATGTCGAACACCAGAGAGTTCGCAAGCGCGCGCACATCGTTGAACCTACGCTCGGCGCGTGCACCTTGAGTACGAGCAATTCGAGCCTCTCTGATGGATACAATCAGCCCAGCCGTAAGGCTCACCAGTACCATGGCAGCCGCCACCACGCCGGCCATATGCCGGCGGACGAACTTCCCGCTCCGGTAGGCAAACGTATCTCTGCGAGCCGAGACCGGGAGTCCGGCGAGATGACGTCGAATATCCTCCGAAAAGTTTTCCACCGAGACATATCGCCGAGCGGGTTCTTTGCGAAGCGCAGTCAGAACAATGGTGTCAAGATCGCCCGCCAAGCGCCGTCGCAATTTGTCCGGACTTCCTTCGCGTTTATCGCTTACGGCTTCGGGTGTGTCGTCTGATGGGCTTTCTTTGCGGGCAAAGGCTACACTCGGCCTCTCAGGTTCGGTTCCCGTTACGACGCGGATGATTTCCTCGGGCCTGCGCGTGTTGATGCGGTAAGGACGGCGACCCGCCAAGAGCTCGTAGAGAACTACGCCCAGGGAGTAAACGTCGCTGGCGGTTGTGATGGGCTCATCCAGTAATTGCTCGGGGCTGGCGTAGGAGGGGGTGAACAGCCGCAACATCGGGGATGTCTCGGCCGCGGCTCCGGTTGCGTCCGCGCTGAGAATCTTAGCGATCCCGAAATCGAGCAGCTTCGGGACGCCATCTGCGGTGACCAAAATATTGCCCGGCTTGATATCGCGGTGAATCACCAGATTCTGGTGAGCGTATTGCACTGCAGAACAGACGGTGCGGAAAAGTCGAAGCCGTTCTGTGATCGGCAGCTTGTGATCGTCGCAATACTGATCCAAAGGCAATCCCTGGATATACTCCATGACGAAATAGGGCTGCCCGTCTTCCGTACTCCCACCATCCAGCAATCGAGCGATGTTAGGATGCTCAAGGTTGGCGAGAATCTGTCTTTCCGCTCGAAAGCGCGTCTGGGCAAAGCGGGGGTCAAATCCGCTCCGCACCACTTTAACGGCGACCTGCTTCTGGTATTGGTCATCGACGCGCAGCGCGCGGTACACCGACCCCATGCCACCTTCGCCGATCTCATCGGTCAGCTGGTAAGGGCCCACCCTCTTGCCTTTCCACGAGTCTTCTTCGCCCGGCGCAATGGCATCGGGATCGGCGGCGACGGCGGGGACCTGCAGAAATTTCCCGGCTTCCTCGAACGACATTACCAGGGAGTCGACGTAGCGCCGAATGTGCGGCTGAGGACAAGCGTGATCCAGGAAGCGGCTCCGTTCCTCGGGAGGAAGATCCAGGACTTCGTCGACGATCTCTCTGACCTGATCCCAGGGTATCGTCGACATGGCTCACTCCTTGCGCTTCAGTTCGTGATAGAGCCACGCTCTGGCACCCGCCCACTGGCGTTGCACGGTTGCGGTGGAAATATCCAACACCTGGGCGGCTTCTTCGTTCGACAAGCCGGCAAAAAATCTCAGTTCCACAATTTTCGACCGCTGCGGATCCTGCTCCTCGAGGCGCGCCAGAGCTTCGTCGAGGGCGACTAAGTTCATGTCGGGAGCTTTCGAAAACACTGCCGGTTCATCCAGGGAGATCTTGACGGCGCCGCCTCCTCGTTTTGCACGGCCAACGTGCTTGGCATGGTCCACGAGGACTCGCCGCATCATCTTGGCGGCGATGGCAAAGAAATGACCGCGGTTCGCGAATTTGGCATTCTGACCTAGGAGCCGCAGGTAGGCTTCGTGCACCAACGCCGTGGTCTGGAGCGTGTGTTCTCGCCGTTCACGCCGCATATAACTCCGGGCAAGGCGACGGAGTTCGTCATATACGATGGGCAACACCGCGTCAAGAGCATGCTGGTCCCCATGGCTCGCCTCCAACAGCAATTGCGTCACACGTTCTGGATTTTCCTCCATCGGCAGCTCGCGGTAAGGCACCCAGCCGGTTTGGGATATGCTAAACCCGGCGCCCAAACAGTCAAGAGCGAAAAATGGGAATGATTCTGGCGCGTTACAAAAACGCTACTGAGGAGGCGTTTGAAAATGCGAAGAGGTCAGCCGCATGGTTGGACAAATTTCGCTTTATCGGTCAACCTACGGCACTACCTAGCATACGGCAATACTGCCGAATGCCCGTGTCGAGGACATTCTACTTGGGTGGCACGTAACTCACTACATCACCCAACAAGAGAAATGTTGTGAACACAACTTTTGAATAGCGGTTGTAATCAAGCGGCCATTACACTCATCATTTGGTTCTTGACCCACCGCGGTACCGAAGCCGAAAAACGTCCTCCTCTGCTTTTTTAACGAAAACCTGCACCAGCTCTCTGTCGCGCCACGGTGCTTGGCGACCGCACGTAGGATTACCTCCGTCTCAGCATGATTAAAGGCCGATAGGTATATACGAAATTCCGCGTACTTAGTAACTGGTCCTGAGCTTTGTTCCCGATCCTGAACAGCACCCGTAGCGCACCGCGTCGCGAGCACCAGTTGACACTGCGGGTACGGACGCACAACCAACTGGAGAGCTTGCCAGTTTCGACCGTGCGACTCCTTTGTTCCTCTTAGGAGCGTATGTTAAAAACAGCAAGGAAGAGCCGCATCCCTTGAGGGTGAAGTATGCCAACAGACTCCAATGTCGACGACGTAAATGCTCTGGAAGAGATGGCGCGCGAATTCACCGAAGGGTTCAACAGCGGTAACGTCAGTCGGATCATGCGCTACTACGGGGAAGAATACGTGGACGTAAACCTGCGTCAGCCGAAACAAAGCCATCAGGAGCGTCGAGATTATTACCAGGGCCTGATGAACAAAGGCTTGCGCGTGAAGGCGCAGCCGGATGAGATTCGGATCGAGGGCGAGTGGGGATTCGTGCGGGGCCACGTCGAGGTCCTGCTCGCTGAGGGTCAAACGCCGGTGGAGCTGCGCTATCTGGAGATCGCGCGCAAGCAGCCGGATGGCACCTGGCAGGTCATCTGGGGCATGGACGGCCCGGTGCAAGAGTACGAACCGGGATGAGAGGTGGACCCGCTCGAGGGGGTCTGGAAAGGTGTTGTTTTATCGGCCCGGGCACCCCGGCCTTGTGCCTTCCGAATGACTCTAACGGGAAATTCAAACGAGACCTGGGATTCCTACCTCTCTACTTAGGGCTGTGTCATTCAAGACTGTCTCCCGTCAGGGCGAAATCTGGTGCCGCGGTCTCAGCATGGTTGCTTCCCTTCGCCAACGGCTTTAAAATCTCCCGACTCAAAATCACGCGGTGGAGCGTCCAGATTGCGACTTTTCCTGTGCCGTTTTCAGCGGTTCGCTGTCGTGGTAGTTGCTCTGACTGCCACGCCATTTGGCATTTCAGCAACGCCATTCTGGATTTATGTTTGTGCGTCGCTGCTTTTCATCGTCGGCCTGATCAAGATTTTCAAGGAACTGCCGCAAGCACACGGCGTCGACAAGATCATGCCGTTTGGCCGGATGTTTTTTGCGATTCCTATGGCCGTCTTTGGTTCCGAGCATTTCACCGCCACGGCGGATATTGCGGCCCTCGTCCCACGCTGGATTCCGGCGCATACGTTTTGGGTCTATCTGGTGGGCCTCGGTTTTCTTGCTGCTGGGCTCAGTATTGTCGTTCTCGTCCAGGCACGACTGGCAGCCGCTCTGGTCGGAATGACGCTGCTGATCTTCGTACTGGTAATGGACATACCAGCCGTCGTTGCGGACCCGCATAATAGATTTTTTTGGGCCCTGGCGCTGAGAGAACTTGCCTTCAGCGGCGGTGCTTTCGCTTTCGCGATGTCGCCGTCGAGAACTCAGCCGAGACAACCGTCGCCCGCACGGCCGATGGCGGCACTTGTCGCCTTTCCGCGATTCTTCGTGGGTAGTGCTTCGCTATTTTATGGGGTGGAGCATTTGCTGCATCCGGCATACGTGCCGGGAGTCCCGCTGGAAAAACTCACTCCGGAGTGGATACCCGGGCGAATTCTCTTGAGTTATTTTGTTGGCTTGATTCTGATTCTCGCAGGCATCTGCCTGCTCGTGAACAAAAAAACGCGCATGGCAGCCACGTCCTTGGGGCTCACGGTTCTGCTGACGGTGGTGTGGATTTACTTGCCGATGCTCCTCCAGGCGCCCACCGACGTGGTTGCGCTTAACTTTTTCTTCGACACGCTGCTTTTCTGCGGAGCCATCCTGCTGTTGGCGAATGCGATGGACAAGAAAACAGCTGTGGCACCTGGTTAGCGTTGGCCAGTAAACTGACAGGGAGAAGGACGATCTTCCCTGGACGAAATTGAAGAACGGCCAGACAGTATTATCTTGAGGCTCGCGTAAGCCTGCTGTACACTCCGTTTTCTAAGGACCGCCGTACTCCACGGTCTTAATCAAATTCGCATACCTAGGCCAGGAGTGTACTGGTGAGTTTTCTCTTCTGGGATGTCGATACACAATTCGACTTCATGTACCCGGAGGGGAAACTCTACGTGCCTGGCGCGGACACAATTATCCCCAACCTGCAGTGCCTCACCAGCTTCGCGGCCCAGCATCAGATCCCGATTGTTGCCTCCACTGACGCCCACCTTAGCACGGATCCGGAATTCAACGAGTATCCACCTCACTGCCTCAATGGCACGCCTGGACAGAGAAAAGTTGAGGGTACACTGTTGCCGCAGTATTTTACGATTCCGAACCGCAAGATCGATTTGCCCCGGGACCTCGGTCGCTATCCGCAGATCATCCTCGAGAAGCAAACCGTTGATGTGTTCACCAATCCCAACACTGAGGCTCTACTGACTCTGATGGGAAGACGTGACATTGTTCTTTACGGTGTGGTCACCGAGATATGCGTCGATCATGCCGCCCGCGGTCTGATCCGGCGCGGCTTCCGTGTCCACTTGGTCGAGGATGCCGTTCGTTCCCTCGACTCGGAGCGTGGCCAGGCCACGAGCCAATGTGTCCGCCAGCATGGAGGTAGGTTGCTCACTACCAAGGAAGTGTCGGACCTATGTTGCGGTACGCCGCCTGACTCGCACCTAAGAACGAGTGGTTAACCAGGGCTTTTCAGCGAGGTCGCGTAAATGTTCTCGTGGTGTGAGCCCACCGAACTGACGGAAGAAAGGCGTGGGGAAACTCGTCTCAACCGTTATCCAAAAGCTAGGTTTATTGACAAAGGCCTTGAGTCTGGCCGAGGTCGCGAGGAGGATAGTGCATGACTGAAGAAAAAGCCGTGAGCACCACTCCTGCAAAGCTCGTTATACGCAATATCGGACTATGTTTAAGCGGGGACCTCAGCCATCCAGTACTGGATGCGGACACTGTGGTTGCGACCAATGGAAAGATTTTCGCCGTCGGCAAGGAAAAGGACGTCGATGCTGAGGGCGCGACAACCGTCATCGACGCCCATGGGACCACTCTTGCTCCGGGCTTGATCGACAGCCATGTACATCCCGTCGCTGGCGATTGGACTCCGCGGCAGAATCAACTAGGGTGGATTGACAGCTACCTCCATGGCGGGGTGACTACCATGGTTTCGGCTGGCGAGGTCCATACTCCTGGGCGCCCAAGAGACGTGGTTGGCCTGAAGGCCATGGCAATCCTCGCACAACGCACCTTCTCTGCGTTTCGCCCGGGTGGAGTGAAGATTCTTGCCGGCGCTCCCGTTCTTGAGCATGGCATGGTGGAGGAGGATTTCAAGGAACTGGCGACGGCGGGCGTACGCCTGCTGGGAGAGGTTGGGTTGGGGAGCGTCAAAGATGGAGCAACCGCGGGCCAAATGGTCGGGTGGGCTCGCAAATATGGCATTCAAAGCACGATCCACACCGGCGGGCCATCCATTCCGGGATCCAGCCTAATCGATAAAGATATTGTCCTGGCGGCAGATGCCGATGTCATCGGCCACATCAATGGCGGCCACACCGCTCTCCCCGATGATCAAATTGTGAGTCTGTGCGAGAGCTCAACCCGGGCGCTCGAAATTGTTCACAATGGAAATGAGAAGGCGGCATTGCTGACATTGCGAACGGCGAAGGAACTGAAGCAACTAAGCCGGGTCATTCTGGGAACGGACTCTCCCGCTGGTTCAGGAGTGCAGCCCCTCGGGATCCTGCGGATGATCTCGTTGTTGTCGTCCCTAGGCGACGTGCCGGCGGAGGTCGCAGTATGCTTTGCTACCGGCAACACCGCGAGACTCCGCCAATTGGACTGCGGCATCGTGGAAGTTGGCCGCGCTGCAACCTTTGTGATGATGGACAAGGCACAACATTCCTCTGGCAAGACAGTTCTTGACAGCATCGGGCGGGGTGATCTGCCAGGCATTGGAATGGTAATCATTGATGGCGCTGTGAGCACGCATCGGAGTCGCAACACTCCTCCGGCAACCAAGGTTCCCGAGGTTATCGGATCCTGAGTCACTCGCGAGACGTGGCACGCGCTTAAATCACTGGATGGGTAAGAATCTATCGCCGTTGGTTACCGGAGGCCGTCTTCGCCCTTGATCTGATCTTTGGTCAGGCC
>DASPTQ010000012.1:0-71971 GCA_035623335.1 Terriglobales bacterium | reverse complement strand
ATTCCCGACCAAGAGCTGGAAATCATCCTTTCCGATAGCCGACGCCACGTTGAAGAATTCAAGCGCAATGTTCAGGAAGCCATCAGCAATGCCGAGCGGCTGATGCATCAAGGCCGCTATGCGGAGGCGGTAAAGTTCCTGAAAGCTCAACCCTACGGCAAGGCGGAGCAATTTCGTTCTGCCTTGGCGGAGGCGCGGGAAAGACAACACTCCTGGCAAGCCCTTTGTCTCGCGAAGGAGGAAATCCGAGCAGCCATTTCCCGCTCGGATTTGGATGAAGCCCAAGCTCTCTGGCAGAAGAGTCTTCAGCAGTTTGGCGATGTTACCGATGTCCGCCTGCTGGCCGAGGAGATCAGAGTTAAACGGACGGAGGCGGCGAATGCCAAGTTGGATACGGCGTTGCGCGATGCGCGGGTGCTGCTGCTCGTACGCTCCTTCGACTCGGCCGTGCGTGTGCTTGAGACCACTGCTCCCGTGGCGGCGGATGCCGATCCTCGGCTAAACAAACAATTTCAGCTTTTGCGGGACGTCGCTCGAACCGGACTTGCGAGCACGCGGCAAGGCAGCCAGCGGCCAGCATCGAGCAAGAAGGAACAGGTTGCGGACAGCGAACAACAACCTACCGTGAGTCAGCTGGTCGGGCCTACCTGTGAGTTAGGCAAAGAATTGGATCTGGATGATGAAACGCAAGTACCAGATACCGGTGATTTGCGAGCCATCCTGGGAGAGGTAACCCAGATTGCCGGTCACTATCAGGGCGACGCGAAGCTGCAAACCTCAATTGACGCGCTGAAACAGAAGATTACGTCGCGTCTAAGCGCGCTTCGGGAAGCGAAGTTGGCGGAAGCGCCGTTAACCTCGGCATTTCCAAATCAGGAGCCGGTCGCACTCGGTACGACGAGCGCCGCCGAACACATTCGAGACTCCTCGCAGACGAGTCTTGAACCGACCGTTCAAATGGAATCGAGCGATGTGGTATCACCTATCAGCGAGACGGCCACATCGGTTGTGACCCCTCCCTTCGGAATCGGCAGGTTTCCCCCCTCGCTCAGCGAGCCCCAAACGGAGGAGGTTGGTGACGCACACTTAGAGCAAGCAACACCGAGATACTTGCCTTCGTCGGTTCCAACAGCCGATTCCGGCCCTGCAGAGCTCGAGCCCCAAGCGCCGCCGCCAAGCTTTGCCGACGCCGACGCGGCAGAGACCGAGCTGGTGAATCCTTCGGTGACGGACGACGACCTGGCAATCGTTAGAGCCGCAACTGAGGCTATACCACAGCCAGCTGTGGCGGATCCCTTCCGCCTTGCTAAAGCCCCTGGAGCTAGCGAACTTCCCATCCCTCGCCAACCTGCTTTTCCTCGACCATGGCTCTTTCACGCCCGGCCGTGGAGAAATCCTGCCCTGGTTGTCGCCTGTGTCATAGCGGTTGGCGTGGTGATCGGTATCTCAGTATATCGATCGAAGTCTCCTAGCCCGCGCGTTCCCGTATCTCAGCAAACGCAGCCCGATCCGATCGCGGTTCGGCAACGGGCGGCCATTGATGCAGCTGACAAGCTGGTTGCCGCAGATGATTTGGCGGGCGCCGAGCGCCTCCTACGGGCCGTTGCCGGGCTGAAGGGTCCGCTGGACGTCACCGTTCAGGATAGACTTGCGGGAATCTCCGCCGCAATGAAAGACGAGGGCCTTCGGCGGCTTCGGCGCAACGAAGAACAATGGTGGCAAGACGCTGTCGAGCAAGTTGACAACGGGAACTTTGAGTTGGCCAAGGGTGACCTGCACAAAATTCTCAACCTCGGGGACGGCGGTCAGAGGAAGGCAGAGGCGCAACGCTATCTGAACGAAGTCGTTCCTGCACGTGAAAAGGAAGAGCATTTATTCGCCTCGGCTCAACGCGCTTCACAAGGAACCGGCAGCGATGATCTGCGACGCGCCAGCGATTTTCTGGACCAGGTTATTGCGCTCAATGGAAGGCGAAAACCTGAGGCTGAGACCCTGCGAGACACCGTCAACACCAAGCTACAGGAAATATCAAAACAGCAGCGTCAAAAGCAGATAGACATCCTCGATACCGAAATCGATGCCCGCCTTCGAAAGGGGGATTTTGCCGGGGCACGCCAGCAATTGGATAAGATCCAGCAACTGGGTGGGGACGTTACCTCTGTCTCTGGGAAAATCGACGAAGAGCAAAAAAAACATGACGTGCAAATTGAGGCGGAAGCGGTTTTTCAGAAAGCCGTGCTGCGGTACCAACACGCTGTGGGGTCGAACAACCGAAGCGAATTGCAATCTGCTCGGGAAGACCTCGAAAATATTGCCAAGGCAGGTGGCCCACACGCAACTGAGGCATCGAACGATGCAAAACAAATAACTCAACAGCTGGCTGAGTTAGATGCACGTTCTGTCCATCCCCCAGTAGAGCCCAGTCACCAAGTTCAGTTACCACCAGCCGCCGACCTCGAGGAGGTTCATGCGGTGATCCAGCGCTACCTTGATGCCTTCGAGCACAGGGATGCTGGTGCATTGCAGCAGATCTGGCCGACATTGGGGGACCGCTACAGCAAATATAAAAAGTCCTTCGCCAATGCAAGCTCGATTCGCATGAAACTCGAGACCGAAGACATTAATATTGCGGCTGGTGGCGCTACTGCGGTGGCAACGACGGTGATTGCTCAGGACTACACCCCCAAAGGTCAGAGTGCTCAGAGCATTCGAAACAGCACGGTGTTTCAGCTCTCAAAATCGAACGGAACCTGGCGTATTGATGATGTTCAGTGACCTCACTAGGTGCCCAGATAAGCAAGCACTTAAGCAGTTCCAGGGCTGAGTGAATTTTCGTACGCCGACTCTCAGTTCACCCTGGATCTTCCCGCCCTGTCCTTTTCAACCCGCCCTGCGGAATTCTCGCTCTGCCTGCATCCATCTCCGCCGATTGAGGAGCCAAGAAAAGCTTACCTCAGCGCTGAGGCTCGCCCCTCCCCAGAACTCGGCAAACCGCCTGCAAATATTCAATGGGAGGATTGGGCGGAATCCCTCAGCTGGTAACCTGGCAAGGCGTAATCGTCCACCGCATGTGTAAGCTAATGTGGATCGTCCTCCATCAGGGCGTTTGCTACGAGGAGCGAGGTCCGACAATCAGCACGATTCGGTAATCTTCCAGAGCGTTCCCGAACAGTGGTTGCAGGCTGCGGCGCTTTGTCGCAGGAGGTCACGAGATCACTCTGGTTTTTGATAACAACGGGAAGATAGCCTCCGCCGGCCGACGACAGTGGATTGCACTTCATCGGTTTGCTGGTTCGACTCAGCATCCGGATCTACTGGCGATTTCCCGCACCATGCCTCGACTGGATCGATCGCGGCTGCCCGCGGTGTGGACCTATCGCACGCACAAAGCGGTGTTTGGGGTGGAGTGCACGCTGCAAGTGCCCTTCAACAGAGGCTAGGTTCGTGCAGCAGACCAACACGCTTTTCCGGAAAGTCCATAACCGGCAACGCAAACTGCCAGCCCGCCCACAGCCGATTAAGAACAAGACCTTCCAGGAAAAGTGTGGGGCTGGATGCCGAGAAATAATTAGGATAGCTAGAAGGTGTAAGAGACCTCGCCCAGCGGTATGACTGTCGCCCGTAGTCCGGCATTGTTGGCCTTAAAGGCGACGTTAGCGGTCAGCAGCAGGTTTTTCCAGAGATTGACCTTCGCGCCACCGGAAATGTCGACCATGTTCACGGAACCAGTGAATAGCTCTGTCTGCGGAACTCCAGGATGCGTGGCCCCACTTATATCGACAAAGGATGAGGTACGGAGGCGGTCTACGCTCGAAAGGAGGTTGCCGAGTAGATCCGCAGCTAGTGTCAACCGCCTGGTGACGGCGATGTCCACACCTCCCGCATAGAGAAACTGGTTCGGCAACTTGCCCGCCGAGCTGCCGACGCACTGACCATTATTTGGGATATTTGGGACGCACGGATTTCCCGCTAGTATGGAGTCACCGTTATATTGGAAACCGAGATTCACGTGTGGAGAGACGCGCGCAGGGTACGAGGCGGCGATGAACGGTTTAACCCCGATAGCTCCAGACCCGAGAAAGTTCTCCTCGTCGCCGGTTGGAGTCCGAATATCGAGACCAAGCGCAACCCTCGCCCGCTCATAGTTCAGCACCGTGCCCTTTACTTCAAAGACAACGTCGCCGATACCGCTTGCGTGCTTGGAATTCGAGACCACCTCGTCCAAGCTCCCAGAGGGATCGTTCTTATTGAAAAAGTGGTAGAACCCATTAACTGTCGTTCCGTACAGGGGGTCAGCCAAAGGGACCGGCTGCGGTGCCACGCGAACGATGTTCGCCGTGGATGTGATTCCAAGCCCAACGTCGAGAATCGGAATGTCCACGGAGATGTCGATGTGTTGCGTCAAACCAAAAGTGCCGGTTAATGTGACTTGGTTAGCCTTCAGGTCAATGCGATCTTGAGTCGTTATATACTCCTGCTCGAAGAGAGGGAACCCGGGCCTGGCGGGGTCGCACTGCGGATCAGGGGAAGTGCAAGTACCAGGGATCTTGAACGAGGCATGTGAATAGACCACCGGCAGGTGATGCAAGTCAATGCCGTCGAGTGAGCTGAAATTATAAAACTGATAGGTCGCAGCAACGAAAATGTGATGTTTGCCGATCGTTTCCGCTCGTTCGGTCAGAATTGGCCCATAACTTTCGGTGGTCGAGGGTACGAAGGTGTGGAGCGTTGGATCATAGGTGAAGAGCACGCCAGAAGCGGGCGATGCGACTGAAACCAGTGACAGCTCCGTGCCCACAGAAACACTTAGCGGAATTTGAAACCCCGTTTGGCTCGGTTGGAAATGTGCAGCGTGGTGCGGGTTGGGGAGAATCAATCCGGTTGCGCCGTAAACCTGAGGTACGACACAAAGCATTGACGATTGCAGCTTATTGGCGCAAGGGGGTGGAGGAGGGAAAAATGAAGTTTTCTTGCTATTGCGGGCGCACTGCCCTTGACATCCCGGACACATACACATCAAGCAGCTGCAGATTTGTGCGACAGCCAGAACAGAGAGGATGAATAGCCCACCCACGATCAGCATTAGCCTACGATGCGCCATATAGATCCTTTCAATGGCAATAGTACATCCGGAGACCGGAGCTGCTTTCAGGGCGGGGAGTATTCTACTCGCGGGCTCGCCTTTGTCAAGTAGTTTTGTTCGCAGTAGTTTTGCTCGCTTCACGAGGTTTGCGCGCTGACCCCACCGAGCGCCGGTGACCGCCGGACTGAGCACGGCAAACAAGCGAGTGAAGCAGTTGTTAACTTGGCAGCGGGGAATCGCCTCCCCATCAAAATGGGGAAGCGGCGATAGATAAGGCTAAAGGACGCACTGAGCAATGCCCCTTGGAATAGTCACAGTGCCGCATCGTGACGATATCCCATCAGCTCGCGGCAAGCGCGGCATTGATCGGTTCTTCGTCGAACTCGGCATCAGCCAAGACCCGCCTGCCATTGTGAAAAACAATGCGGCGGGGAACGCCAACAACGACAGGCGATGCGTCAGACGCATCCTGCAACCCCACCATGCCGGGCTCCGATACGGTGCTTCTGGCCCAAGTTGATGTTTCCCAAACCCCTTGGAATCTCCCCGAACGATGGCGTGATCGCCGATCGTGGGTTGGTGTGCGTCCTACTCCTTGCCGCTGCCGGCCAGTGTTATCGTGTGGTCTAGAGGTACGGCGTCTCCCGCGATCGCTGGTTCCCCGACGACGATGCCTCTGCCATCTATGAACAGCCATCGCACAACCTGGGCGTCGGAGCGAATCTCGACGCCCGCCATACAGGGCACCACCCTCGATAGAAGACGGGCAAGGATGCAGTTGCCCCGCTTCCATATTCAATGATTCACTACATGCGCCAAGGCATCGCGCTGGTCCGGGTAACACAAGGTTCTTAGCCGCCGAATTGCGCTCAGCGGCCGGCACAATATCTTCACCTTTCGAATGGAACAGGCCAATCGGTTCGCCGCAAGCGCCAGTGTGGGGCAGAGTTGTGGTCGTTGCCATGATATTCATTTTCTGCGGTCCTTTTCCTGAGCTGCTCCGCGTGGCGGAGCGCTTCCGCCTTGTCGGACACACAATGCGTCCTGATCAAGCGGTTTGCCAGTTTGCAGGCGGGGCCATGGACGCCGGCGCCGCAGCAGCATTGCGTTTTCTCCCAGGTCTGCCAAGGCTCAGCAACACGTCCCAATAGATCGAGCGAGTGCGTTCTTGCATGGATGAGCTCAAGAACTGATCGGTAAAGCGCTGGCGCGCTGCGTGGCCCATGCGGAGGCGAAGCGCATAGTCGTTGGTCAGATCAGTCAATGCCTGCGCCAAAGCGGAGACAGAACCGCTAGGTACTAGAAATCCGTTTTCGTTATGCGCAATAGCTTCTCCAACCCCGCCGACATCGGAGGCGATCACTGGCAGCCCTGCCCTCATCGCCTCCAAGATGCTGATCGGAAGCATCTCGGATCGCGATGCGAGGACAAACACGTCTGATGTGGCGAGGAGCGAAGCAACGTCGTCGCGATTGCCTAGGAAATCCACTTGCTCCTGAATGCCAAGTTCGCGGGCCAGGCTTTCCACGCTGGTTCGAGTAGGACCGTCGCCTACCAAACGAAGCCGCGGTCCTTTCGGAATGCGGGCAAAGGCACGGAGTAGAAGGTCGTGGTCCTTGCCCTCGATAAACCGCGCCACCATTGTGATCACGGGCGTTTCGGTCGGTGACAGTCGGGCCCGTTCGGAGCAATCCGGGAGACCATTGTGAATGGTGACAAGCTTGGACGGAGATCCGATTCGGAGCCTGCGGACGACTCGCGCTCCAGCCCGGGAAACTGTAATAATGCGCTCGCACCAGCGCGCCGCCAGGCGCTCGCAGGGGCCGCTCAGGGCACTGGAGAAGCGCGATACCGCCGCTGTCCCGTAAAGCCAGGCGTGGATGGTGTATACGGAGGGGATGCCAAGTATTCGACCGGCGAGCCGGGCAAGAAAACCAGCCTTGAAGGTGTGTAGATGGAGGAGATCCGGTCGCAGTTTCCGAATCAGCTGCCAAATCTCCCTGAAGGCTCGAGCGTCCACAATTGGCCTGACTTGTCGCTGCAAATGGGGCAATACGTAAATGGGGATGGCCCTTTCGCGACATGCTTCGGTAAGGAAGCCTTCTTCTCCGGTGGCAACGCTAACCTCGAACTCAGGTCGCATGGAGCATGCCAGGTCGAGCACGTGTGTCTGGGCGCCCCCGCGCTCGGCTCGAGTAACTAAGTACAGGATTCGTGGTTTACCGCTACTGAGGTCGGTCGCGGAAGAGCCACCATCAATTTCAGGTTCTATGGCCTTAAGCAAGTTCATATTGCTCCTATTACAAGGTGCACATGGGCTGAGTGCTCTGTACGAAGCTGTTTATCTCTGCCATGCCGAGGGAAACCATTCCGTGCTGGGCGCGATAGCGATCAAAGCTTTTCAACACGGAGCGCAGAAAACGGAGATTCTCGTTGCCGTGATAGGCGAAGTCCTCGGGATGCCACCACAGATGGAAGACTTCGCCCCGCTCGGCGGCGTACTTCATAGCTTGCTCGATTCGCGCGTGCCGCCAAGCTTCGAATGGCTGAAGAACAGGCGAATAAGGCCGCAGGTATCGGCTGGCGGCGACCGAGATAAGTCTCCCGTCCCCGGGCCATGGGGACGTCTGATTTCCGCACAGATCCAGATAGGCGTCCAAAAGCCGACCCAGCCTTCTATGGGGGCGCCGCTGCTCGTTAAACGAACGCGCCTGCTTGATCTTGGCCGGCTCCGTTGCGCGATAGGCCAGGATCCCAGAACGTTGCAGAATCGAAAGGTACCCAGGATTGACTTCATTCCGGGGAAAGACATAGGAACGCAAGCTATGACCCGACTGAGCTGCTATGGCCACCGCACTCATCAGGTCGGCTTCGAACTCCTCGCCCGCTTGTCCCGGCTCCATAGCGTAATAGTGAGAGAACGAGTGACACGCAATCTCCTGACCGGACCTGCTCGCGATCTCTGCAATCAGGCTTGGAGCAAAGTGAAAGGGATCGTCAGCCTCCCCCGCTCCAAGCGTTTCCTGATAAGGATCCAACCGGTTGTCCCGGTACTTGGGCCGCCGGGTAGGCATGAACGCCTCAATCTCTGTTCGGGAGTGAGCAAACAGAAGACCGACGGTGGCCCAGGTAGCGTGAATTGAGAACTCCTCGAATAGGTCGAGCATACGGGGAACGATCCGTCTCGCCGACAGCAGCCGGGCGCGTTCGTTCCCATCAAGGGGCGCGGAATCGCGAACTCCCCAATGAAGTTCGAAATCGAGTGATATGACCAGCGCACCGGGACGCTTCCGTCCACCGTTCGCCTGGAATTCCTGGGCTGATGCTGGAAGTGCGTTGTTGCTCCCGCGTGGGTCCGAGAAGTTAGCACGGGCAGTGCTCATCGCGTCACCTCCGACTGAGTCGGCGAGCAGAATTGCGGTTGGCTGTGAAGCGATTGCTGCGGGCCTCTGGCTTGGGAATCGCGACTTTGATTTGCTGTCTTGATCCGAACGACTTCAGCATGCCGGGGGAACGTGGCGTAAAGCTCAAGCCACTTATCCATCACGGCTGCAATTCGAAACTGTTCATGACAGAGCTGGCGGGCGGCATCGCCCATCGTCTGTAAGTGCTCTGGCGAGAGAGCCATCAGCCGATCGATAGCCGTGGCCAGTTGTTGCGGAGCCGCTGGGGGCACCACATAACCTGTCATTTCATCGATCACGACGTCGGCATTACCACCCACATCGGTAACCACTGCCGGCAGGCCTGTCGACGCCGCTTCCAGCAGGGCCGCCGACAAGCCTTCAAACTCGGACGACATGACAAAAGCGTCGGCAGCGCTATAGAGATCAAGAATGTCTTCGCGGGCGCCACAAAAACGAACCTGTCCCTCCAAGCCACGCGTCCTGCATTCTTCCCTTAACTCTTCTTCCAGAGGCCCGTTGCCGGCCAGCAAAAGGACAAATTGCTGGTGCTTCAGCAGCTCCACGGCGCGGAATAGCGTCGGATAGTCCTTTTGTTTGACCAACCGGCCGACCGCGAGCCATACGAACTCGGAGCCTATGCCGAGTGCTTCGCGCGCGTTCTTTCTCCGGTTTTTCGAGCGCATGAAGTGATCGGTGTCGACGCCATTCGGAATCATCTGAAACTTCCTACGCGGCACCGCACCCACGCGAACGTATCGCTCGAATGCAGCGTTACAAATGATCGTGGTTTTGTCCGCCAAAGGGTCGGTGATGCGGTAGAGGAGTTCCTTGTGCCAGGTGGGTCCGTCCTGTTCCGACGTCTCTCTAAAGTTATGGGCAGTGCACACCAAGGCCGGTATCCGGCAGAAAAGCCTGGTGACACGGCCTAAAAGGTTCGCGTGGAACATATGGCAATGCACAATGTCCGGTCGAAAATCGCGGATGAGGGAGGCCAGGCGGAAAATAGCCCTCACGTCGGCTACACCTCGCTTCATGTCGAGCGAGTGAACCGGGATGTGCTGCGCTTCCAACTGACTCATGTACGCAGTTGGTTTAACCATGCACACTACGCAAACTTTCCAGCCTCTCATCTTCAGTTCGGTGGCGAGGCGAACGACCTGCGTTTCGGCGCCCCCGAAAGTCAGGGTCGTGATAAGGATGAGAATCCGCCCGGGCCGTTTCGTATGGGACTGTTCCATATCGTTCCGTGCCATCTCTGCTGACACGCTCTGTGGCGCCTGATCGAATTGCGAAACGTTATCTTTCATCGTTGTAGTCATGGTCGTGATTGCTGTTACCTTGCTTAAAGTCCTTTCGAATTTGTCTCGCGCATGAGAGACGCACGACGCATGCCAGCTGGCGCCTTTTCTCATCAGTCCTGCTTGCAGTGTGTAAGTCCAAGCGGTGGCGGCGCTTGCGGCCCGATTCATTACAGGAGAGTAGGAGGTGCACCGGTTGAATCGGTTTCTGAGTTATCCAAAAGTCTATGGGGACAAACCATTCAGATAGTGCGGGTGGAGCGCGTTCGCCTAGCGATGGCGAGAATCCCGATCATGAAAATCCTAAACGAGGTTTTGCCTCAAACCGGCACGAGGTACCTGAGAAGCTGAAGAACATCTCTCGCCCGTCTCAGGCGGGGCCTCGGTGGATTCCGGTCGCCACTCGGTCACGCCAACTCGGCCTCGGCGCGGACAGGCTGCCCACCACCTCATTGCGCTGCGCGAAATTGTGTTTGCAGCAGGTTCTTGGGGAGGAGCACAGGTGGTTCATTTTTGCCTACTGCCGAGGGTCGTCCGGGGGTCGGGTCCCCAAAGCCTGGTTTGACATTTGGGGACTCCGGCCTGGACGCTGCTTCAACCTTGAGAATTACGATGTCGCCCTTGCCGCGTACGGAATGAGAGAAGCAAGAGGCGTGCCAGCCGGTGCCTTTTCTCACGAGTCCTGCTTGCTGTGTGTAAGTCGAAGGGGTGCCGGCGCTTGAGGTCCGATTTCTTACAGGGGACGATGAAGTGCACCCGTTGAATCGGTTTCTGAGTTATCCCAAAAGTCCGTGGGGACAAACCATTCAGATAGTGTTCAGCAGGGTCTCGGGGAGGAGCACAAGCGGGCATTTTTGCTATTCCCGAGGGTGGCCCGGGGTCGGGTCCCCAAAGCCTGGTTTGAGCATCCGTTCGCCAGTGCTATCGGTTTTCGCGATTCGTTGCTGAGCGATCGAAAACTCAAGTCCTCCTCAATCGTTTGAACGCCTTGGCGCGACCGCATGGCAGAACTCAACCACGGCGAATGATTTTTTCAAGGGGTAATTGCCTGCCTTGTGCTTGATTGAATCCTTCGGCTAACGTGCGTTGGCGACTTCGCTGTCTTCCGGGCATAGAGCGGCAGAGATGGGCGCCAAACGGGAATAGACCTCGAGCGTACGGTGCGCAACCACGTCCCACGATCGCGTTCTCCGCAGGAATCTGTTACCCTCTACGCCCATCTCTTGCAATCTCTTTGGACCCAACGCTATAGCCGTTTCGATGGCGCGGGCGACGGACTCGGGCGTGGCCGCTGCGATAGGGATGCCGCCGCCGCCCTGCTCAATCAACTCTCCCAGCCCTCCTCCGGCAGTCGCAAGAAGAGGACGGCAGTGCGACAGGGCCAGAGTAGCGACGCCGCTCTCTGAAAAGAACCCTGTGTATGGAAGCAGCACGGCATGATGTCGCGCGAATAGCCGCTCGAGTTCGTCCTCACGAATGCGACGGTCGATTATCTCAATCCCCTTGGGTTGGACGGCAATTAGGTGTTTGCACTCCTCCCAGTACCCAACCTCCGCCTCGTGCGCGCGCCCGGCAATCGTCAGGCAGACCGGAACCTGGAATCCGGAGGCGGCCATTTGGACGGCCCGAATCGCCAAGTGAAGACCCTTGTTCTCTCGAATATCGCCGAAGGCCAGCAGGCGCAGGCAGTCGAAGGCGGGATAGGGACTTGCTCTATCTTCCAGTCGCCCGTTGGCTCCGTGGGGAACGATGGCAATACGACCTTCCGGGACGCTAAACTCACTAACCAAGATGCTCTTCCCGAATCGATTGTGTACCACGACACAATCGACCAGGCGATAAGCGAACTTTAACATCCCGCTTTCCAACCGTCGGAGCCCGCTCGGCAGGCGCCAGCGGTGGGGCACGGGATCGTGTGCCGTAAGGACAGTAGAGCAGCCACGCAGCTTTGCAAGAAACAGGAACACGAACCCTAACGGGAGATGGAGCATTCCTTGAAAGTGAACAATGTCGCCCCGCCTTGACAGACGGAACTGCACCAGGGCGCTCCGCATGAGAAATCTAAAGTTCCTCAGCAGCCGTTGCATGAGTCCCGCCGGCGAATCTTCCCGGCTGGCCGCATGCACCACTTCGATGCCTGCGGCTTGAACCTCCTGCTGGTCCCACGAATTAGCGGGGCAAAACAACACGACGGGAACATGTGCGTTCGCCAAGGCTATCACTAGCGCCGACACATAGTGACCAAACCCGCTGCCGTCTGACGTGTGCATGACGACGCGCGGTCCGCGCTCCAGGTTCGTTCCTCGAAACTTGGTTCTCATTACCTTTCTTTCTCCTCCAAGGGCTACTTACACAGGAATCGCGCTGGCGATGAAGCGCGGCTGCGATTCCCCGCCATCACAGCGACAGCGCCTGGTGTTGGATGCCCCGAGCGCACGGCCCAGGGAATACCAGGCACTGAAGGCATAGATCACAAATGCTGCCACTGCCAGCAGGCGCCCGGCATTCTCGTGTAACTCAGCCATGCTAATGACTTCCTTCGGGCAGATGATCAGTGGGGAACACCGCCATTGCCCGATTACGTTCCAGGCTGGGACGCAGAACCCGTGCCATATCAGCAGCTGCAGCAGGACCTCGCATTGCTCTTCGAGCGATAGCGCGGGCTGCACATTCTGCACCGGCCACGAATCTCATTAGGGGGCCGAAGCTCCAGGACGCCGGTGCACCCGCAAAGTGCAATCCGGGCACAGAGCATTCAAACCCGCCATTCAGGTAGGGAAAACCGTGGACGGTGGCGATGCTAGCGAGCAACGGTGCGGCCAGAAACTCGTAGCGGGAGATATCTATAGAGTACCCCGTCGCCAGCAACACATGATCCACCACGCGCTGGGAGCCGTCATCCAAAGTCAGCTCCAATTGATCCTTCCTGGGTTTCGCCGACGCCACCACTCGCCCGGTGGTCGTGGGTACTTTCCCTTCGATACGAGGCCGCAGCCAGTCAGAACCGGCCGGCCGAAGCGCGCTGTATCTCTCATGGAAATAGCGGGGCAAATACCGGAAGTAGTTCGGGTGCGCCGCCACCCGGTTCACCCCGGCCTTGACCCACAGCAGCCGTGTCACCGGGCCGATTTGTCCCAAGTGGTTTTCCAACCAATGCACCTCCGGGTTCCGGACCAGCAGTTCGACCTCTGCTCCCGCTTCATGGAGCAGGGCGGCCGATTCCAACGCACTTTGTCCGGCCCCAATGACCGCTACCCTTCGATGTTTGAACGGCGCGAAATCGCTGTGCTCGGACGAATGCGACGCCAGCGCACTGGGCAAACCGTCAAACTGTCGCGGCCGCCGCCGGAAGGGCGCCTGACCCGTGGCGACCACAACGCGCGAGGCCTTGATCTGCTCCCCATCGGCCAGCGTTAGATGGAAGCCGCCGTTCTTCCGGACGACGCAATCAACGTTCCGAGTATCCACATCCGGAACCAGTTCACGCTGAAACCACACTCCATAATTGACAAAGTCCTCGCGCGGAACGGGCGAAACGCATTTTTTTCCATCTTTCTCGAGGTAATGCTTTAGCGTCAGCTTGCCGCTAGGATCCGAGAGACTGGATGCTTCCCACGGCGAGCGCAACAGCATCCCCGCCGGCATTTGTGTGGCCCAGAACGACATGGGCTGGCCAAAGATGAGTGTGTTTAGGGAACGCGCCCGAAGATGGGCGGCCACCGAAAGCCCGTAAGGCCCGGCCCCGATAACGGCAATATCGCAGTTCTTCATTGTCTAATACTCCTTAGTTGGTCAGGATTCCTTGCTTTGAAGCAAGAGGAAGAGTTTCTTGGGCCTGATTGCCCTTTACCCGCTGCTGGCGAAAGATGTCGCGCCATCGAGCAAAGCTAAATAATTTCGCGACTACTTGCGCACAGTCGAAGATAGCCGGAAGAGGGTCTTCTAGGCGCCAGCTAGCGCCCTTGACTCTGGCGTGCGGCAGCCGGGAATTGCTCCAAGACCTGGCGGCGGCCATGGACCGCAAACACCATGGCGTATAGCTCCAGATTACAGGCTTGAGAGGCAGCTTCGCAGCCGGAAGCGGTAAACCGAGTTCGTAGCGATAGGCGGCGAGCGGGATATTCACGCCATTCACCGTAGCGGTTTCTTCCTGCCAGTCGACACGGCCGACAGTCGGCTCGATCATGAAGAATTCGCCGGTGCGCTGGTCCCGTTTATATTCCATGCTGCAAAAGCCGACACACCCGGTTTTATTGAAAAACTCCGTAGTCATAGGTTCCAGGATTGCTTGCACTTCAGGGGCGGCGGTGGCGCTTGCCGTAGTTCCCGTCAGAGGCGGCCAGCACCGCAGTTTGCGACCGGTAAACGAGCTTATCGTCGCTCCGTTTTCGCCACGATATTGCAGACAGAAGTAAATGTCGCTTTCGCCGCCTGCGATCCATTCCTGGACGATCAAATCCGGCGCTTGCGGCAGGATCGCCCGGCAGGCGGCCTCGGCTTCCTCCCGCGTTGCTGCCGTCTGGATGCGCGGCGCGCAGCTGCTGTAATACAGCTTCGTATCACCGGGTTTGATGACCACCGGAAATCTCATGTGCGCAAGATTGGCAAGGTCTTCCTCTTTCGAGACTGCCGCGGCACGCGGAATCGGAAATCCGTACCGTTCTGCGATCTGCTGGAAGGACTTCTTGTGCAATAGACTGCCAACGCAATCGTCATCCGGCAGGCGAAAATGAAAGGCCGGCGCCAGCCGGTCGCGGTATTTCGAGATGGTGCGAACCATTTCGTCGGTCCTGGCGAACAGCACGGGACGACAATTGAGCTTCACCTGCAATTCCAGAAGAGCGTCGATCACACCCGGGCCGGAAGTTGCAGTCACCATCGACCCGCTCACGTATCGCGAGCGCAGGGCGGGACGCCGCGCGTTACCATCCACGAAATGAATGGGCACTCCCGCTTGGCCTAAGCTGCGGGCGACCCCGAGGCCGCACAAATCGGCCTCGACAATGACTGCCGGCGTCTTCGCGGCGTACTGTGCTCGGTTTTGCATTTCTGTGAGTCTCCTGGTTTTCATTTCGGTGAAATACCTTTTCATGGCATTCTGATTTGTGACCTGCATTCGGTCACGCCTTCTCCAAAAGCATCTACCGCGCCAAAAGGCCACCAAACTAGAGGCAAGCCGAAACGCAAGCGATTACAACAACTTATCGGCAAGGTTGGAGCAGAAGGAGTTCGCTTCTCTGTGATAGAAGGGCCGAAAGCTATCCCAGGGGTGAGACGGGGCTATCGGATCAGATAGGGATCACAGGGAGAGGCTGACAGTCCGGGCGGCGGGGGCGATTGGGGGGTTCGCGTGCGTATGTTCTAACCGGGGAGAAACAAGCGCGGCGCCGATGCTGCCGTGCTACCCCGGCTTTGGCCGCCTGTTCCGCGTTCGACGAGCTCTTGGCGGAGCAGATCCGGTACAACCTCGAGTATCGCTGGTTCGTGGTTTAGGGACCGCGGGCGAGACTTGGACGGTACGGTGTTTACGGAAAACCGAGGATTGTTTACTTACGAGCGAGGTGACGCAGGGTCTGTGCGAAGCGGTGCTGGATCAGGCGCGGGCGCATGACCTGGGTGGTCCCTATTATTGCCATACTCGCACCCAATCGACACTCAACGTCATGCTGGCGGCGGTTACGCCCGAGAGACTACCGGCACTCCAGTCTTCTCCCTCCTGCATGCCAAGAACGAGAAAGAAGTCTTGCCGGTCAAAGATGGCTGGCGTAGTCTCCGAGTGCAGCGGTTGGTTGTCCAGGTACCAGGTCACTTGCCCTGGCGTCCAAAGCAACCCGTAGACGTGGAACTGGGAGAAGTCTAAGTTACCGGGCAAGGCAAAAGCATTGTTCCTGCTTGCGTGGTCGTGATGGTTGACCCAATCATGAACCGTACCGTAGAAGGTATGCGGGTGATCTCCTTGGCCCTCAAAAATATCGATCTCACCTGACTCCTTCGAGCCGTTGTAAAAGTCCTGGCCGGTAGCGTCTTGTACAGGAATAAGCCAGAAGGCCGGCCACGCGCCGTTGACCACATCCCATCGCATCCGCGCTTCGAAGTAGCCATAACGCCAGGCGGCGTAGCTCCGCAACTCTCGGGAGAGGGTGCTAATGCTCGTGTCTGTCGCACCCTGCCCGCGTTCCCACTTCAAGGAGAGCACCGAATTGGCCGCAGAAATATTTGTCCGGGGCGCGTGTTGGCGGTTAAACCACACCCCCTCGTACCATCGATGGACGCCCCGGCCGTTTGGGCTGATATCAAATCTATCGAACTCGTCCGCGAACACCAGCTTGTAACCTTCCGCCTGTGGCGGAGGCACCGGCGTCTCCGGATTTGGCCCTTGGGCCCATGCGGGGTGGCCTCCGAAAACAAGGCCGGCGATTACAAGTATTGCGGCGAAGAACCCGCTAAGCTCACAATGCGACAACTTTCTTTTCACGACGAACGCTCCTGCTTAAGAAACATAGGGTTAACAATGTCGAGCCCCTGAAACCACCTTGCCGTTAGCTCGCGGCGGATGTCGCGAACAGGCATTGCCGGTCCGCTGGTTGGCGGACTCCGGTGAGGCGGCGCCGATCTTCATGCAGCGACATGCGGCTCACCACAACCGCCAGAAAGCAATAGGCAAGATAGTCAGCAGGATCGTTGGCAAAGCCGAATAATCCGGGCACTTCCACTCCGGCGCGCAGTAGCATGAAGACACAGCTCAGCATGATCACGTACCGGTTGATTGCGGGAATCCAGTCCCTGCGCCCAAGCCAGCAGGAACAGCGCAGAAGCTTCCACATAATCACGATTGCGGGTAGGAAACCAACCAGACCTTCCTCGGCGAGCAATGTAATGTACTGGTTGTGGTAGGCACCATCGGTGATGGTTGCCTTGCGAAAATATTCCCCTCCGACCAGACGTGAGGACAAATCGTCCCGCCAGGACTCGTAACCATAGCCGCTGAGCGGCCTGTCTAGAAACTTGGACCAGGCGAGCGACCAAAGATCCGTCCGTCCCTCCGAGATGGTTTGCATCTTTCGTGAGTCGACCATGAGCAAGGATGCCGCGATGGCAGCAGTCATCAAGAGCACGGAAACCCACCCCGACACCCGCATGACTAGAGATCGAGCCCGAAGCAAGTGCAATGTGGTCGCGACCAGCACGCTTGCGAGCATGATAGCCAGTGGGGCGCGGGAGCCGGTGAGGAATGACGAAACGGTGAATACGAAAACCCCCAGACACCGCGTCAGCGGTCTTGCAGGCACCAGACACAAGCCAATCAAGTACATGAAAAATGTTGTGAAGGATACAGGATTCAGCGGAAGCCCTGCCTTGCTAAGCGCCCCCTTGAGGACGCGAAGTCCCTGATAGGTGGGAAGAGACAGCCCCATATGTCCGATGTAGGTGTACAAGAGCAGTGCAGCCGTTAGAGCGCTGCCCAGCAACATGGCATATCCAAACGCTCTGGCCGTCTTACCGTGCCGCAGGGCGCGCGCCATAGCCAGTCCGATGGCGAAAAGCAGTACGAGCTTAAATGCATTCTTAAACGCTCGTGCCGGGTCGGTCGCTGTCAGCGAGGGCACGATGAGCAACACCGCAAGCAGGCCAAAGAGGGCGGCAAACGTAATTTCCGCTTGCGTGAGCGGCGCACGAAACCAGAAAACGAGCAGCAGTGTTCCTAGAACGACCATCGCGCCTCGCAGAACGAAAGCTTTAAGTTCAAATTCCATCCCAATTGGCGCCCAGTAAACACCCAACAGGAGAGGAATCACAAAGGCAACCACCTGGGAGATTACCGCAGTACTGGCTTTAGCTGGCGCAGTCATCATGTGCCTCCACGCGCTGTGGCAAAGCTTGCTCGGTACGTAAACTTCGTCGCCCGTGGCGTGGCGTACCCCTTGCCGAGGGCTACTTCACCCGCAAGCAGCCCGGGGGCGGGTGACAAATTGCTGTGTGGTATGGTGGTCTTCCAACTCTTGAAGAATGACGATCACATCTTCAAAACCGATACCATGCCATTGAGGATATGCCGGGTACCCTCAAAGAGATTGAACATATCGGCCATGATCACGGCGAAGCTGGTGTCAAGCATCCCTGGCCAGGGAGACAAGACGTGCACAATCTTTTTGGCGACCGTTTTAGCGGGAGACAGATAAGCTCCCACAAACCAGGTGAGGGAACCCAGCATTGCGCTTGCCACGATGTCACTCGGATAGTGAACGCCGGTGTAGACGCGGGGGATGGCAATAATGAGGATCGTCCACAAAAAGGCAAGTACTCCCCACCGTCTGCGCTCCAGGAATACCACCGCCGCCAGCCCCCAGTACAGCGTCATCGTATCGCTCGGGAAGCTGTTGTTCCCATGATACCCGATCCAACTCGAGGCCTCCTCTGGGTTTACCGTTAAGTGCAGTCCTGAATTCAGCAGAGGTCTCAAGTGCCAGAACAGATGCGACTGGAGATATACGGAAAAAAGTGTTAGCACGCACGTTGCCATAAGTCCCGCGAGCATACGGCTTCGCCGCTCTTCGTCAATTCTTGCCGAGAACCAAAGGACGCTGATCAGGAAGAATATCGGCAGGCCCCGGAAGAACTCGTTGGAGCCCATGCCCGCGATGATCTTGTGTTGCGTGGGGTGTCCAGCAACAAAACTATTTACCCAACACAGAATCCCTTGATCTAAGCCTTTCAACCACCCGGCCACCATCTGCTTCGCTGCAAAGCGCGATCTAGCGTCGCCAATCCTGGTGACTTTCTGGACTGCGATGTGGTCGGCAGTCTTGAGAGTTTCGGCGAAGCCCAGGTTGGGAACTGCAATTCTGACTACGATAGAAATGGCCACTAGCAGTAGCACTGCCCGGGTGATCTGTTTTATAACTTGCATTTCAGTGAGCCTCCTGTTTTGGATTTGTTAGGAAAGCCAAATCCAGGGTCCTTGGTTTAGTACCAGTTTCGCGGTCACCATCTCGTATAGGCACCCCCTATGCCAAATGCCCAAAGCGGCCGGCTTGGCGGAGCCAAGACACAAGGCATGTATTTCCAATAAGTTGCGTACGCCGGCGCGATCACGAGAATCTCTCTTGTTGCAGGGATCACTCTTAACGACTATCCAGAGGAGGAGGCGGACTATCGGATCGGATAGGCCGGTTGACCGGCGGGCCACCATTACCCGTGCCATGGCGCCGCAAAGCGGTGGAAACCCGCCACGTGACCTCGGCAAATCCGGCGGGAGGACGTACGAAATCGGAACGAACGGTCCACGTTGGGTTACTTACCTCCTTAGCTTCTTTGCTCAAAAGCAGGGTATGTCTGCAGGTCACCTTATTCCCGGTCATGCGAGTTGCCCGGCCGGAGGTGGCAACACCCTTAACCTCGGGTTCAATCCTTTGCCCTGTGGTCTTTCCAAAATTCATCGCCGCATATCGTGTCAATTATTCAATTAAGACGCCGAGGCAGCCTCTATAGCGCTTGAAACTGTCAGCCGGGGTTTCGATTCCGTCAAGCAAGTGCGCACATTCAGCGCTAGAACGAAAGCCTCGATGATTACTGAGCACCAGATCAGGGTGGCGGCACTGGCTGTGCCAATAACGGCGACGCGAAGGAGATTCGCTGCAAGGTAAGCGCAGAGCCGAATTCGCATGTAGTGGGCGCCCATCGCGCGTATGAACAGGTAGTTCGCCGACAGTTCACTCAGGGACATGACCACACAATAGCCAATCCATGCGGGCAAGATGTGGGCCACTTCGGCCAATTCCGTCCCGCCAAATTTTCCATGCATGTACACCATGCGCAGAAGGGGAAATCGGAACGCACAGGCAGCGACTGCGAACAATAACTGCAGCGTGACATAGACCATTAGCCAGCGCCGGAACACGGCTGGTTTTTCTTTGTCCTCCGCGGAACAGAGACGCCCCTGTACCAAGGAAGTCAGCGGCATCGAAAGCAGGCTGTAGCCCAGCATTCCGATTCGCATCGCGCAGTTGTTCGCGGAGATGACGCCCGTGCCAAGGCGAGCCAGGAAGTACAGCAAGAGGGATTGATTCGCAATAAAGCCGGCATTCTCCACCGCCGAGGCTGCGAGCTGCCGGAGAAAATAGCGGCACTCCGGAACCTTCCAAACCGCAGTCACGGGAGAGCGCCCTCGCCGCAAATGTTGCGATCTCCCAATGCGAACAAGCGAGTACAGTCCGACGAGCGCAAAACCTGCGCTCATGGATATAGGCAAGCTGAGGTTGCTGAGGTGCCCTATTGCGTAACTACCAACCAGCACGACGGTCATGATCAGATATGGGAGTCCGGGCAGGCTCGTCGCCCACAAGTTGTGTCCACGAGCGGTACAGATCCCTTTCCAGATGCCGATCCAAATGATGGGTAGGTAGCAAGCGGCAAGAAGAACAACCGTGCTGCGAACCTCTCTGGTATCGGTGCAGTGAAGCAGTTGTAAGAGCCAAGGAGCACAGACCACCATGAGCACCGTCAAAACGGCGCCAAGCACACCGCCATAGAACAGGAGACCCGGCAGCCATTCGACAGTGCCAGAACGCCGCCGTTCGTCGTAGGCGGGAGTAAAAGCCAGCGAAAAAGCTCCAAACATGAAGCTCGCGAGCGCGAGGGGAAACTGCTGGAGTCCAAAGTAGGCATCTGTAACTGCCGAAAGGCCGAACTTCGCCGCGATGAACGCCTCTCGGGCAAAAGCCGACAACTTAAAGATGCCGCCGGTCGCCAGCGATATGAGCAGCAGAGCCGCGGGGCCCGAGGCGTAGCGAGAGAGTTTCTTTAGGAATCCCATGTGAGTCCTCAGGCGTTTAATTGGGGCAACATGAACGACTCGGTTGCTCCCAAGTGGTACGAAGCGCGAGAATCCGCGACATCATTAGACTTGACCTGGTTCAATACCAGACCAACCACATTGGCCCGTGCGCGAGACAGCGCCGCCATGGCATCCGATACCTGTTTCGCGTCAGTTTCGGCCGCCTTGGTCAAAAGCAATACACCATCGGCTACTCCGGCCAATTCTTGCGCTTCCGAGGCCGCGAGAACCGGAGGCGCATCCACTATGACCAAATCGAACTCCAGGCAAAGTTTGGCCAGTACCGCAGACACTCTCGTACTGATGAGATCGGCGGCGGTTCGCGATATCCGCCCAGCGGGCATCAGAGATAACCCCGGCTGCGCCAGCTGGATGATGGCGTCGCTGCAAGACGCCTTGCCCTTGAGAACGTCGGTAAAACCAACGGGACTGGCGACCTTGAATTTCCTGCGAGTTGAACACACCAGCAACTGAGGATCGAGGGTTGGGCGGCTGAAGTTGGCATCCACTAACAGCACCCTCTTGCCCGTTTTCGCATAGGCCACTGCCAACTGAGCCGCGGTGGTCGACTTGCCTTCGCCTGGCACCGCGCTCGTGATCACGAGGTTTCGTATCGGTCGATGACTGCTCACGCCGTTGAGCGCGGCGCGCAGGTTCCGAATCGCTTCCTTATAGGCTGCATTCAGCTTGGCCGAACGAGCGGAACCCTCTGCCAGGCCCTTTTCGGGGAAGATACTGGACAGACCTTTGGCGTACGGTATTTCGGCAAGCACGTCAACGCGAAGTTGACTTGCCGCCTCTTCCCCATCGGCGAAGCTGTTGTTCAATACACTGGCACAAACCGCAATGAGAATACCCAGAATGCCGGACAGAATCACGGCCACGGGCAGGTTGATCAACAGTTTCGGAAACACCGCCTCGCGCGGCGTCCGCGCCTGCGCGGCGAGCAGCACCGTAGCGTTGTGGAACTGCTGGTTGATCCCGGCCAGCCTGGTTCGCGTCGCCAGATCGTCGTAGATCTTCTTGTCGTTGTCCGCTTCGCCCTTCAGTTGTTCATACTGGTAAGTGCGGGTTTTCAGACTGTCCGCTTCCGCCTTGGTCTGTTGCAGGACGCTGGACAGGCGCTTCTCTCGTCCCTGCGCCTGCTGGTAGTCCGCTGCCGCTCGCTCTTTGGCCCGTGCTTGGAGTTCGTTGACCTGGGCCTCAACTTCCTGTACTTGTTTCTGTGCCTTCACGTATTCCGGATGGCCCTCGGCGTAGTAGGAACGCACCGAAGTGAACTGCTGACGCGCCACATTTAGACGCTGTAGGGCTTCGCTCAGTAGTGGATCTTGCGCCGCCGCTTGCGCCGCCTGTGCGGAGGCGAGGCTGTTAGAATTGTCCACCTGCGCCAGGATGGCTTCGCGACGGATCCGCTCGTCCTGGGCCGCCGTAAGATCCGTATTCAACTGGGTCAGGCGAGCACTCAGGATCGTGACCCGCTGCTCCGGATCTACCATGTTCAGTTCTTTTTCATACTCGGCCAATTGCTGGGCAGAGCCTTGCATCTTCGAGCGCAACTCGGACATATCCTGGGCAACAAGTTCGGAGAGCTTTTCATACGAGCTTCTTCCCGTATCGTTGGCATGTTCGGACAAGGACTGCGCCACGGCATTGGCCACATCGGCGGCCAGTTTCGGGTCGTGGTCGCGATAAGAGATGCGTATCAGATAAGAGCTTGGCACACGCATCACTGTAAGAGAACGCAACAGGATTGGCGCTGGGCCGCTCTGCTGCGAGGCGCTACTGTTCGATTTCGCTGGAAGCAGCTTGTACCGTTCAACCACTGGTCGGAGGACCGGATCGGATAGAGCCATCTCGATCTCGGTCGCCATCACCTGGTCCATGTCGTCGACGGAGGAAACCTGAGATGCCTCCTGGCCTACCACGCCGCCCGCGGTGTGGCGCTCGACTTTGACCAGAGCGCTGGCTTCGTATACCTTTGGCACAACAAGCTGAACCCCAACGGCAGCCAGGACTGCAACCGCAACGAATGCCAGCAGTTTCCGTCGCTGCCGACGTATGATCTTGATAAATTGAGACAGAGAGGCGCTGCCGTCGATAGGGCTCACGTCCGTCAACGGAGGAGCCACCGGCACGGGAATCTGAACGGGAACCGGCTTCGGGGAAGGGCAGGGAACAATCTGGTTCGGAATGTTGGCTTCGAGCACCAACTCCTTCGATCCTGGATACGGGATGCGATTGGTTAGTTCTAGAACCTTGTCCTCTACCGGGGCCGCGCTGGGCGGTTCGTCATTCTCCAGAAACACAAGTTCGGTGGTGCCAATACGAATCTTGTCGCCGTGTTGCAACACCTTCTCTCGTATCGGGACCCCATTGACGAAACTACCGTTTCGGCTACTGAAATCCGTAATCAGGAACGAGCCTTTGTCGGCCTTCACGGCGCATTGCTTGCGGGAGATCGCTTCGTCTTTTAAACAGACCTCACATGTTGCATCACGGCCGATCAAGATCTCGCCTTTGTCCAGCCAGGCGATCGCGCCCCTGTTGGCGCCGGCAATGATCACCAGCCTGGCTTCCATGCCCAGTTTGCGCCGCGCCTCGCCCGTGGACAGGTTCGTCAGTCGCCTCCTTGGAGGGATGATTTGAGTGAGACCTTCCAAATTATTCTCGGGAACCTCGGAGCAAGCTTTCTCTTCATTTATAGCTTTACCGCGGACCGACTCATGTTTTGATTCCGTGCTGATCATGATTTCCTCCTTGCAGTTAAGTCCTTTGAGTCATGGGATCATTGGAGCTTTGGTGAGGGCCGATGTGGCCAAGCCGGCCATACCCTTGAGAATTGTGGCGGGGCGAACCGCGGAGAGTGCAGGAACATAGAGAATATCGTTTGCCTGTAGCGGAACGTCAGCCGCTTTCCTGTGCAGTATTTCTCGCAGCGGGATCGCGATTTCCTGGCGCTGGTTGGCGCCTGCGACCATGCGATACACATAAGCTTCTTTCGCGCTATCGGGGAGAATGCCTTGCGACAGAGCCAGCGCCTTAAGTACGGACGAGCCTTCCTCGTCGTTGATTCGGTAGAGGCCCGGCAATTTTACGTTGCCCGCCACGAACAGTTTGGCAGCCTCGGGAACGCGGACTTCTTCGCCACCGTGCAGGGGAATATTCAGGTTTCGGTCCGCCCCGGAGAGCAAGTCCTTGATCGGGATCGAAGTTGAGTTTCTTTTCCCCGTAGCTTTGTCGAGACTCGAGACGATGACCTCAGCTCCAGCCTCGGGAGCAACTCCGTGAGCGCGCGCGATGGCGTCCAGCAGCTTGAGATCCCCAGTCGCCTGGATGATGACCGGGGTGTTTACAGCTCCCGCCACTGTCACCTGGCGACTCTTGTATTCGAGCACCGCCGCCGACACAATGGGCGCTACCAGAATGCGGTCGCGGATCAAGGCACCGGAAACCGCATTCGCGATGGCGGCGGGCGCCAGTCCGCTGACAGGGATGGGCTTAGAGACGAGCGGTATCGATATGCCGCCGTCGTTCGAGACCCGATAGCTACGCGTGAATTCAGGAGAGCCGGTAACGGTGATGTAAACGAGGTCTCCCGCGCCCACCGGTTCATCGCCGAGGTTGGTCGTCCATACCTGCGAACTTTGGGAGGAATCGCTTGGCGGCGCAGGCTGGTTGGGCTCGGACTGGGCGGCCGCCCCAAGAGGCGCCAGGCTGAGAATCCAAAATGCTAATAAGATACGAGCTTGCATGAATTCACCTCTTCTCGGAAAGTTTGTCATTGCCTAATAAGCTCCATCGCCAGTGAGCACAACCGTCAGTGTCCTGGCGAGCAAGTAAATATCCATCCAGAAGGACCAGTTGCGGACATAGTAAGAGTCGTAAATGATCCGTTCGGCATAGGTCGTGTGATTGCGTCCGGACACCTGCCAGAGTCCAGTCAGGCCCGGAATTGTTTTGGTATACAGGGGGTAGGCTTCTTTGTATCGGGCTATTTCGTCGTGCACGATGGGGCGCGGACCAACCACACTCATCTCGCCCTTGACTATGTTCCAGAGCTGGGGCAACTCATCCAAGCTGGCCTTTCTGAGCGCCTTCCCAATTCGAGTGATGCGCGGGTCGTTGCGAAGTTTTTGGTTTTCAGCCCACTCTTTTTGTAGTTCGGGGCTGTTTGCCAGGGAGCGTTCCAGAACTTCGGCGGCGTTCCGTACCATGGTTCGGAACTTCCAGATATGAAAGGTGCGGCCGTCCTGTCCTAATCTCTTCTGGGAGTAGAACACGGGGAACCCTGATTCCACTGCGATCAGAACCGCGATCACCGCCACCAAGGGAAGCACTAGCGGCAACAACGCCAAACAAATACCCAAGTCGATCGCTCGCTTCGCTATTCGAGAACCACCGTGGAGCAAATTGTTTCGGACTTGAAGCCCGCGTACCCCCAGCCGATCTTGCGTGTAGGCCCCCACGCTTCCCAGGAAATCGGTATCTGGAATCACGATCAGATGAGGGAAAGCTTCACCTGCGCGTTCGAGCACTTGGACGAATTGCGACTGGGAAAAGTCCGGAGCCACCACGACGGCGTGCTTTACGCCCCGGAACACCATGCTGTCCAGCGCCTCGGAGTGGCAGACTGGAACCTCTTCCAGTTGCTCCTGGGAACTGCGATCGGCAACGACCGCGATTGGGCGCAAGCCGAGGCGCGGATCAGCCTTGAGCTTGCGCAGCACCGACAGCGATCGGTCTCCGTCCCCAAACAGTACGATTGGATAGCCCCACCAGGTGCATCGGGCGCCGATTCGCCTGGTTAGGCTTCGAATCGTGGGTAGCACCACGCATGCGGCGACAAAAGCCGCCAGACAAAATAAATGTGAACTCAGGGGCCTTCGGTTCAGCCCCAGTGCCACCGAGAGAAAAGTGAAAGCGCCGGCATTTGCCAGCGATATGCGCCTGATCTCATCTACCGGGCTGATACTGACTCCTGGATATACATCGAAGAACCAATAGAGCATCAGAAACAGCGGCAGGAGCGGCCAATACTGCAACCACTCATTGGGCCGAGCATATCGGGAGACATAAGGATTGACCCAAAGTGTTCCCAGCAGCAGCGCGAATCCGAAAATGTCTCCTGCCAGAATGAGGACCGCTGAAAGCCCGGGGCTGCAGGGGTTGTGCACCCTCTGGGCTAAAGCCGGTTTTCTTACTAGAACGGTAGTGCTGGACATTGTCGTAACTCCGCAAGCTGGTTTTGCATTCCGCAGCCATCGGAAAAGCAAGGGCACTGCCATCCTGCCAAAGTTCGTCCGCTGGACCGCGCATGTCGCTTATCCTCAATGGCTCAGGCACATACAAACTGAGCGCCGGAGTCAAGGGCCGGGATATTTGCGGGTAAGGCCTGAGGATCTATCCAAGAAGATAGGGCCCACATAACCGATCGCTTAGTGCCGGGCACAACCGAGGCGGAGAGTTCCTCTCCATCGCGAACCGGTGTATAAAGCTATCGGACCGCGTAAGGACGGGCTAGCCTAAGCCTAGCGGTTTCCGAGCCCGGAAGCACACCGTGCGGGCGGTAACCGGGCCTGACGCTTTGCGGAAGGCAAACTGCACTGGTATGCTCCGGCCGGCGATTCAGAGAAAAGAGGTCCGACCAGCGCATAAAGGAAGAAAATCCAGCGGGAGGGAGCGCCGACAAAATGACATACACAAGCACAGATCCGTCGGGCAAGTCCGGGTGCCATTTTGTGGTCAATTGGGATCACGAACACTTGCTGGCCGGCCGGATCTCGCGGTCTAAACAACGTAAAACTTGTCGGTTGGGGAGAAATTCCAGGCTATGGTTGCTGCTTTTATTCTCGTTACTGTCGTTTCCGGTCGGAGCACAGGAAATCGGCACGCTTACCTTGATGGAAGGTTCTCTCGAGGTAATCCGAGGCACGGCGGTGCTACGGGGCGTCGAAGGGATGCGAGTACGCCAAGGCGACATCCTGCAAAGCTCCGATCCAGGATTTGCGCAAATCGAGTTCAAGAGTGGGACGATCACCGCGCTGGGCGCCTCCAGCCGCCTGTTTCTGGATGGCGATGCAGGAACCCGCGG
Organism: Terriglobales bacterium; assembly: GCA_035623335.1. GTDB lineage: Bacteria > Acidobacteriota > Terriglobia > Terriglobales > Acidobacteriaceae > JAFAGX01. Next base: position 45,255 of record DASPTQ010000012.1, on the reverse strand, counting down.
CTCGGAATTGGTCTTGCTGAGCGGCTGGCTGAAAGGGCAAACCGGCGCTGGCGCCGTAACCTATCACTACGCCAGCCCGCTGCTCGCGGCTATGACTAGGGATGGCACGGTTGTCCTGCATGCTGCCGCGGAAGCAGCGGAAGTTTTCGTGGAGACCGGATCGGCAGGTATAAGTGAGGTGAGTCTGGAGGGAAACTTGGGCCATCCGGGCAAAGCAAAAGAGGGGCAGTTTTTCACCCGTCGATCGGGCAAAAAAGTCGTCGTGCAGTCCCGTCCCGATTCAACCTTCCTGGAATCAATGCCGCGTTCGTTTCGGGATACCTTTCCCTCGCGTCTTGCTCGCTTTGCCGGCAAGGCGCCGGCGCCTAAGCGCGACCATGAGGTGACTTATTCGGAAATCGAGCCTTGGCTGAACACCTTGCCGATCTGGCGTGTGGGATTCGTCAGGCGCTTCGAACCACGTCTCGAAGATGCTGCTTTTCGTAAGGCGGTGGAGGATCATCTTGAAGATCATCCTGAATGGGACCGTGCCCTGCACCCAGAGAAATACGAACCCAAGACGCCGGTATCGCAATAGGAGATGCGAAATGAAACTCATCGTGAAGTTCAACCTGGTTCTGTTTCTGATTTTTGCCGTCGCCTTTGCCGCGACAGGATTTGTAGTAGACAATCTGCTGCAGCGCAATGCGAAACAGGAAATCGAGGAAAACGCACGCATCATGATCGAGGCTGCTCTGGCCGTGCGGGCCTACACGAACACCCAGATCAAACCGCTGCTCGAAACCCAGCTTAAATATGCGTTTCTGCCACAATCGGTGCCGGCCTTCTCCGCGAATCAGTATTTCGCGAATCTACGCAAAAAGTTTCCCGATTACTCCTATAAGGAGGCCACGCTCAATCCAACCAATCCGGTGAACCGCGCTAACGATTGGGAGGCGGACATTATCCGTTATTTCCGGCAGTCCCCGCAGCAGACCGAATTGATCGGCGAGCGCGAGTCTCCCAACGGGAGAGTGCTGTACATTGCACGCCCTATGGTCATCAAAGATGCCAAGTGCCTGGCCTGTCACGACACTCCCGATACTGCACCCAAGACCCTGGTCGAGCGCTATGGCAACGCGAATGGCTTCGGCTGGAAATTGAACGATATCCTGACGGCGCAGATTGTTTCTGCGCCCATGGAGTTGGCGTTGGCGCGGGCCCACCAAGTATCCCGGATATTCATGGCCTCCTTGGGAGGAGTGTTTTTGCTGATATTTCTGGGTGTGAATGCCATGCTGATCTTTCTCGTCGTCCGCCCTGTGAAGCGCTTGTCGAAGACCGCCGACGAAGTAAGCTTGGGGAACATGGAGGCGCCAGAATTCCAGAGCAATCGCAAGGACGAAATCGGAAGGCTGGCAGACTCCTTCAATCGCATGCGCAAGAGTTTGGCGCAAGCCATTAAGATGCTGGACTCCGAGTCCGCCTGATCCTGCACGACGAAAAGCACGGCGCTTTGGCTAACCTCCTTTTGCGCTGGGAAAACCGGCATCTCGGAGAAAGCGGGCGCGTTCCTGTTTGCTCTTCACATGTTCGGCCAGAAGCAAGTAGAGTGTGCGCAGGCTGTCCGCACGCTGCGCCGCCTTCTTGGCCAGATCGCCCGAGATTGGACCGACATAGTGTGCCAGCACGCGTGCAGCATGGTCGATAGCGGCCGGTGTGATCTCCTGTGTGGACCCAGGAGTCGCGGATGTCCCGGAGTTGGCGGATGACAACGGTTCTCGTATGGTTTGTCTCTTGGTCCCCCCGTAAGCGATTTCAGCCCTCCGCGCGAGAAAGGCCCGCCGGTCGCTGTCTTGTTCCAGGTTCGCGGCCAGAAGCCTATAGAGTTCTTCCAGATCGGTTGTTTTGCATGCCCCTCTCTTGACTAGGATTCTTGCCAAGGGCCCGAGGAAAGTGGCAAGTTGTATCTCCACCTTCTTTAGAACGTCGTCTCCCCATCCCGAGATGCTCGTATATGCGGTTGCTGGATTGGCCTTGGGAAGATCGGGGGATTGAGCACCTGAGTTGGAGCGCTGGGAGAGACTCAGCAAGGTTTCATCGGATTCGACTGGCTTGTGCGAACTGCGCCTTGCGCCGCGCGAGGAGCTTCGGCCGAGCGGGGAGGCAACCTTGAGCGGCATGGTTTCTGGGCGCCTCTGACGACCGGGCGAACTTGAACCGAGCTCGGCGGCAATCCTCCCCTGCGCCGGCGTGGGTTCTTGGGGAACAGTGCCTGCAGGAGGTGTCAGCATTACAGTCTGGTCGCAAGACTCCGCCTTGCGGTCGGCCGAACCAAGACGAGAACCGAACCCGATCGTTGTTGCGGCGTCGGATGGACCCGGTCTGCCGTCGCCTGGTGTCTTGAGCTCCGACTTCCACGAACCAGGGATGGAAAGCTCTGGCTTAAGCGGGTCCAGTTCCCGCGCCGCCGCATAGCGCATCTGCTCCTGTTTGACTTCTTCCAACAGTGCATTGACCGCAATCTTCAGCTCATCATGGCGCTTCCTCAAGCCTGGCGGGACTTTGTCAAGAAGATCGTCAACCGACTGCAAAGTTGCCAGTGCCTGCGCACCGGCTTTGAAGCGGATCAGGTCTTCCGCTTCACGAAGCGTCGCCTCCACCTTCTTGTGAATCGCGTGGACTTGTTGCTGATCGATGTCCGCTTCGAGCTCCCGCAATTCTCGAACGTCGCCGAAGTCGTGGTGCGCGGCAGTGAGCTGAAGCCGAGCCTCGTTCAGGTTGCCTGACGACACCAAGGCCCTGATGGCCATAGCGGCCTTGCCCATCGCGGCTGCTCTCTGTTGCCGAGCTTGCTGCAAACCGGATTGGAAGCTAGGCTCCCGGCCGTAGATGGCAGCCTTGACTTCCAGACAAGCGGCAGCGTTGGCCGGTCTGCCTGCCTCCAATAAGTGGTTAGCTTTCGCCATCAATTCGTCCAATTCTTGCCGATAATCTTCCCATTGTCGTCGCGTGCTGACGGCGAGGATACGCAAGTCTTCGCTGGACAATTCTCGCGCGGCGGAGTCCAGGAATTCGGCGGCCTGGGCGTACTCCCCGCTGTCGATGAACCGCTGTGCTTGGGCTGCGGCAGCATCTACTTTCTGTTTCCACTCAAAACGAGTCTCCTCTTCCCTCGCCAACTGCAGCAATTCATCGAAATCACCGGTCTTCATCTCCGATTTGGCCGATTCGAGGAGTTGAACCGCTTCCGAGTAGTTCTTACGTTTCAAAGCGTGTTCGGCCTTCGCCGTAATTTCGGCTTTACGGCGCTCTGTCTCTTCGCGTTGGATGCGCGCCCGGACGATCGCCATCAGCGAGTCCAGTTCGCCCTCTCCGGGACACCTCCGGCAGGCCGCTTCCACCACGGCCAGTGCGTCCGTGTTCCTACCTGCTCCCAGCAGCGCGCGGGCGCTGGTTAGTTGTTCCGCTACCCACGCTTGACGTCCACGCTCCGCCCGCGCCTTCAGTTGCAAGAACGTGCCTTCGTTAGGAAATTGCTGAACCGCAGCTTGTGCCAGCTTGTATGCCAGAGAAGGATCTGACCCGTCGAGCGCGGCGAAAATCTCGGCCGCGGCTTTTTCCACCACTCTTCGGCGTTGCTCGCGCTCGTGGCCAGAGGCAGCCAAGGCCATGAGATCCGGGATTCCGGGAGCTACGGGATTCAGACTCTGGGCCTTGTTCACGGCTTCCAGCGCATCCGCGAACTTGCGTGCGGAAATATGTCGGCGCGCGAGCGCGAGCAGTTCCTGCACCCGGCGTTCCTGCCCGTGTTCGGCAACTTTATGAGCAATCTGAACATTGAGCGACTTGGCGCGTGCACCGTCTGGGTCCAGTTCAAAGGCTTCGTCCACCGCGCGGCTCGCGCCTTCGAGGTCCCCAGCGGAGTACGCTCGCTCGGCGCGGCTCAGCACCTCATTGAGCTTTTCCCTGCGGGCACGCGCTGCAATCGCCTGATCGCCAGCGGCCTGCGGCTCTGTATTGGTCTTTTCTCGCCGGATTGCTTCTTCCAGGCAGCCCTGTTTCTTGGCGATGGACTGCACCACCTGGCGCATGAGTTCATTGGCCCGCACGTGCTCGCGGTCGATTTCGAGCACATTGAGCAGTTCCTGCTTGGCGCGGTCCAACTGGCCGTCGCGCAGCAGTCGCTCAGCTCGACTGATGTACTCTCCGAAAAGACTGCTCTTGAGGTGTTTTTCCACTTCCAGCAAATCGAAGGAGAACTCGCTCGCCGACGGATAACGCTCGTCCCGTTCCTTAGCCAGCGCCCGGGCGAGGATGTGGTCGAGGGCGGGAGGATACCCCTGAATGACCTGGCTCAGAGGTGGAGCGGGACTAAAAACGATCCGATTGAGCGTCTGCGCGATTCCCCTGCCCTCGAAAGGAAGTTTCGACGTAAGCAACTGATAGAGGAGCACACCGGTGGAGAAGATATCGCTGCGTCCGTCCAGGTCCACGCCGTTGATCTGTTCTGGGGACATGTAGTGGAAGCTCCCCATGAGCTGGCCGGCACGGGTGTGACGGGAATGCACCAGCCGGGCGATGCCGAAATCGACAATCTTCACGCTTCCGTCTGCGAGGACTACGATGTTGGCCGGCTTGATATCGCGATGGATAATGCTCGGCTGGCGTGAGTGGGCATATTCCAAACCGCTGCAGATCTGCCTGACGTAGCTGATCTTTTGCAGCATAGTGATCGTTTTTGTTGCCAGCATCGACTCCAGACTCTGCCCATCGAGGTACTCCATCACAAGGTATGGCCTTCCTTCGAAGTCGCCCAGATCGTAAACTATGACAATGTTGGGGTGGCGAAGGTTGGCGGTGAACCGGGCTTCACGGTAGAAACGCTTCAGCAGTTCGCCGGGCTCGGCCGCGCCGGTCACCAACTTGATCGCTACCAGCCTGCCCAGGGCGCGGTCCACCGCCTTGTAGACCACACCCATTCCCCCTGTACCGATGAGATCCACCACATCATACTTACTGATCTTCTTGGGAGCATTCGCTTCCATGATAGGGGGTCCGGCGGTGAAACTGAGATGCCGGCTCCAATTCAAGCTCGGGGTGCGCCGTCAAATTCGCCGAATACCCAAGTCGCAATTCGGGAATTCACGAACGTTGTATTCATGACAGCATACACCTGCGTCGGGCCTTTGTGCTGATAGCAATTTCCTGCCCGTTCGGCAAACACAAACCCGCTGAGCCGTCGGTTGTAGGAACGCAATTCAGCCGAAGACTGCTCAGCATAAACAGCTTGGCAGATGTGTGCCGCTAACAATCGGGCACGCTCCAACTTGGGGAAAAACACCTGCCCACGGGGTTTTGCCTCAGCGCTGCAGCAATTTACCACCCGCCGCCAGCACGCCTCTCAACCACCGTTTCATCTGGCGTCGGGCAGGCTCTGCGACTCCGCGGCGGATCGATCCCAAGACGCACGATGCGCCGGCCTCGACTATCCCTCCGGATAGATCACCTACCCAGAAAGTTAGCAGATCGACTGGATTGGCTAAACTCGGCGGCGGCGCCAATCTTTGCAGCTCAATACTCTCAATGCTTTGGTAAACGCGCCACACACCTTGCCGTCTGGAAACAGAGTTGCCTTAGTCAGATGCGATAGCAGGTGCCGACCAGCAGCGCCGGTTCCCACGAGGTGCTTTATGAACGCTATTTGCGGAATTTTCGAGTATCGCGGGTCAGCGATCGAAACAACGGTGTTCCAACAAGCTGCAGTCGGTTCCGAGCTATGAATCCTACCTCTCATCCTGCCTAGTGCCCTACCTACACGGCGGGAGCAGCGCGTATAGCTGCTCCCGCTCCTGCCCTTTCACTCGCCGAGTTAACCCTGGCCCATCAGCCCTGCACAACTTAGTCCCTCTGCGCCGTTATCCGGGCCCTGAAGTGAAGAATAACTCCTTGAACCCCGCGGGCTCGGTAACACCAGGCAGTAAAGTTGTGATGTTATCCTGATCGCCCCGATCCTTCGCCGCACGGACCAATTCGTCGCAAGCTTGTTGCAACGTAGGCGCACCTTTGACTATACGGGGGATTCCCGCTTGGCTGTTGGTCCGCCTCCGTTGCGTCGTGGATCGCGCGATTCCAATTTGAATGCGCATGCCAGGGCGTTGGCACGCTCGGAGATTCCCTCCGATGCTTTGCCGCTTCACGGATTTGCGCGGGGGTCAAAATGTTCCAGCACAGTGTAGACAGCGATCCTGCTGGCGATCTCCCCCGGGCCGCCTGTCCACCCATGCCGTCACAGAGCACGTAGGCGTGCCGTCGATCATAACCGAGATTGTGTTCGTTGTTGGCTCCTACGCAGCCGACATCCGTGCCTGCGACGTCGATGCTCAAGCTCATAGAAACGGGCAACTCAATTTCCGCCCGGAGGAGCGGAAGAGTTGCGAAATTGCTAGGCCGCTCCTTGCTTGTCGGCTAAGGCCGAAGCCGGCTGCTGCGACTCGACCTTATGTACACCTTGACGTACCAGATCTGCGAAGAGTTCGAACAGGTCCGGATCGATGGCGCCGGCGGCTACCTCGGAACGCAGGATAGTAAGGGCCTCTTGCGGACTGAAGGCTTTTTTGTACGGTCGGTCCGAAGCGGTTATTCCGTCGAAGATGTCGACGATGGTCAGCATGCGTGTCTGCACGGGAATATCGTCTGCCGAGAGTCGGTGCGGATAGCCGGAGCCGTTCAGCTTTTCGTGATGAGCGCCGGCGATAGGAATGACACCACGGACCTCCGGCGTCCACGGTATCTGGCTGAGAAAGCGCACTGTATAGGTTACGTGGGCCTCCATTTGAGCACGCTCGAGCGGGTCCAGCGTGCCTTGAGGAATCGAGAGCAGGCGGATTTCCTCATCGGCAATTAATGGTTGGGGAATGCCGTCTAGATCGGCATAAGTCCGCGCTGCGGCCTCCGCCAGTCGGGCACGCACGGTTTCCGGAGTTGCCGATGGCACATTGCATTGCAGTACGTAGTCCCAGAGCGCATCGAGTTCGGTGCAGTATTTCTGAAAGCGGACGTCGGCTTGCTGTGCCCCCTGATTGTAGGCGTGCTCTCCCTGGGCCAGCAAAAGTTCCAGTTTCGCTCGCAACGACTCAGCCTCGGCAGTTCGCTTAGCAAACAAGAACCGTTGCCGCAGCTGCTCCAGTTGCGCGGGATAGAGCTTCTCCTTCTTCAGCAGTACGTCTTCGCGAACGCCGACTTTGCCGAAATCGTGCAGCAGCGCAGCATAGCATAGCTCTTTTTTCTGGGTGGGCGTGAAATGAATATGGGCGAGCGGACCAGTCGTGGTGCGGTTGACTGCCTCGGCCAGAGCCAGTGCCAGCCGGGCTACCCGGGCAGAGTGCCCACAGGTTGTGGGGTCGCGCTCTTCAATGGCGACCACCGAAGCGCGCACAAAGCCTTCAAATAAATTCTCTATGGAGGCTAGCAGCCGGCTGTTCTGAAGTGCCACAGCCGCTTGGCTTGCCAGCGATAGGAGCAATTTTCGATGGTGCAGCGTAAATGGAACCACCTGCGCGGCCACAGCAGAGCGGGAAGTCAGTTTGGCGCCAGGATCGCGTTTCGAGTTGATCAGTTGCAGCACCCCGACTACTTCGCCCTTCTCGTTGCACATGGGCACCGCCAAAATCGACTTCGTCCGGTAGCCGAGCTTCGCGTCAAAATCACGATTGATGGTATAGGGGAGCCCAGGAGGAAGGTCGTAGGCGTCGTCCAGCTGAACACTCTCTCCCGTCAATACGACGTGACCAACGATGGAGTCGTTGCTGATCTCCACCGTTGTCTGCTCGAAAGGAACGGAAACGGCGTCGTTTTGCGCCCACATAAACCGCAACCTCGCCGGGCGTGAAATGACATCAGGCTTCCGCCAGTCAATTTCCAGTTCCTGAATCGAAGCAGTAATTGCCGGGTGTGACTCCGGCGAGCAAGACCAGAAATCATCTTGCGGAGCTTCCACAAGATAGATCGAACCGGCATCGGCAGCAGTCATTTGGCGCGCCCTGGTCAGAATCATCTCCAACAGCTTGGGAATTTTGTGCTCTGCCGACAGCGCCACGCCGATACGGTTCAACTCGTCAATTTCAGCGGACGCGATCCTCAATTGTTCTGCAGATCGATGGTGAAGATTGTCGTGACGAATGTCACGCAGGGCATTCTCGATCATCCGCCCTACAAGTGGGATCGGTGTGGACGGCGGTAGATAGGCGAATACAGCGCCATCCAACCGGGCATCCTTGTAACACACATCGCTGAGAGCGATGATCCGCACTGCGCCGTGCCGCAAATTCTCCCAGTTCTTAGCCAGTGCCTGTTCCGAGGAGGTTAACAATACTTGTCCGGCAATAGATCGAAGCGTTGGATCTCTCCAGAAAGCCGGCCTAAGCTTTAGTAAATTATCTATTACTGCGCGGGCGACCAAATCCCCTTCTAAGCACAATACCCTGCGTCTTCTGTACGTATCGGTCTTGGCGGAGTAGAGGGCCCGTGCGGACATAAGATCTCCGCCGCCCTGTGCCGTATTCCAGGTTTGACTTCGCTTGTCCAAGCAGGATTGCCCGAACCATTCTATCTCCTTGGCGTCATCCTGAGATAGTGCAACCAGTTCAAGGAGCGAGCGACCTTAAAGTTAGGCTCGCTGTCGCCGGGACTTCCAAAAGTCCTCGAACCCGCCACTCAGTTGGCAGCAGCGAAGGGCGATGATGGCATTGGCTCCGCGTACCGTCCAGAACATAAACCGCTTCTGCCGGCCGCGGCCACACAGCCAAATATTCGCCGCCGTGTAAGATTTCGGCCTGACGAGTACTGCGTCAAGTTTGCGCCTGAGATCCTCGGAAGCCCCGGATTGCTAAATGACATTGGTGCCTCAATTTTTCGGCCTAGCCTCTCGCCTTAATGTTCGGGGCGTCAGGAGACGCGCTCCGGTCTTCGGGCAGGCAGGATTCTCTATCACCGCGAGCCGCACCGGCCTATTGGTGAGCCCGGCGCATGTCATCGGTGATAGCATTTACAGACGGTAGTTACGTTCTGAATCTGCGAGTTGCATCAGTTTGGGGTTGGCAACGACCGGCGTTCCGGCGGGGTCCAGCCAAGTCGGTATGAGTAACGTGACAAATGTGAACTGACGTTTACTGGGATCACCGAGAACGGCGCACGCTTTGGGCTACTGAAGAACAACACGGGTTGTGTGTCATACTCTCTCGGTTGGTAAGAACGAAAGGTGAGTTCGTGTGTAGCTGTTGAAAAAACTCGGTTTCTGGTGAAAGTACCCGACTGGAAATGAATACGCGACCAGAGAAAATCGTTGGTAGGGCATCCTGGCGCGATGTAATTTGCGTTGCTCTTTCGCAAAAGAGTTTTTCGACACGTGTATTCACGATATCGATTGACAATTAAAGAACCAATGCACAACTTTGTTTCCGCCGACTCATCGTGTTGTGCCTGCGGGGATGGGAACTAACCATGGATCCAAGGATCGTCGTTGTGTTCGGAGCCAAAAAGGGTACGATCACGCATCTAAAGGAGGCGGAGACGACCATTGGCCGCGATCCCGCAAGTGCCCTGTGCCTAAGTGAGGAGGCCGTTTCTCGCAAGCATTGTGCAATCCAGGCAGACGGGGACACCTACCAGATCGTCGATTTCGACAGCAGCAACGGCACGTTCGTGAATGGCATTCCGGTACGCAATAAGGTCTTGCAGCACGGGGATAGGATTCGCCTAGGGTATACGGAGCTCGTCTTCTTGCTGGATCCAGACGAGACAATGACGCCGCCCAGTGAGCCTGACTTCCCTTGCGAGGGTCGTACGCTGATATTGTCCCGGGAGGAACGCCAGCTAGCATTCGGCTCCGACCGACCGGGCGCCGCCACTATGCCGGCTCTGGGCGCCGTCATGCCAGATTTGGACGCGCTGTTGAGAATTAGTCGAATCAACACCATTGGTAAAGTCGACCTGCTGCAACGGGAACTGCTAGATCTCCTCTTCGAAGTCATACCAGCTGAGCGCGGTTCGGTCGTACTGGCCGCCTGCGACAGCCCCGGCCGGGCCACCAGTTGGCACCGCGACGGGCGGAAAGGTGAGTCCGGAGAGGTGAACTGGAAAATTGTGAATCGCGCTTTGTGGGAAGGCGCCAATGTGGTGAACGAGCCTGAAACCGCCGTTAAGCAATCGGCGAACGAGCAGTTCGTACTCTGCGTCAAACTTTCGGGGACGAAAGATACTATCGGCGCGCTCTATCTTGTGGGCCGCTCGAATTTGCCCTTTGAGGAAAACCACGTACGCTTTGTTACGGCTGTAGCCAGCATCTTCGCCGTGGCGCTTGAGAACGCCATGCATCTAGAATCTCTCGAACACGAGAACCTCTGTCTGAGAACCGACATCGAATTGGACCACCCGATGGTTGGAGAAAGTGCAGCCATGACATCGGTGATGGAATTCATCGCGCGCGTGGCGAAGAGCGATGCCACTGTGCTCATTCGGGGCGAGAGTGGCACGGGCAAGGAACTGGTAGCCCGGGCGATACATCGCAACAGTCCTCGCAAGGACCGACCGTTCGTGGCCATGAATTGCGCGGCCATCACCGAAACCCTTTTGGAGAGTGAGCTGTTCGGCCATGAACGGGGCGCGTTCACCGGCGCAACGGCCATGAAGATGGGCCGACTGGAAGTGGCCAACACGGGGACGTTGTTCCTTGATGAGGTGGGCGAAATGCCGTCGGCCCTGCAGGCAAAGGTGCTACGCGCACTACAGACACGAGAGTTCGAGCGCGTCGGCAGCACCCGATCTATCAAGGTGGATGTGCGTTTTGTGGCGGCTACCAACCGAAATCTGGAAGAGGCGATAAAAAACGGCGCCTTCCGGCAGGATCTGTTCTACAGGCTCAATGTCGTATCTCTCAATATGCCCCCTCTGCGCAAGCATCCGGAAGACATCCCGCTCTTGGCGATGTATTTTGCCGCGCAGCATTCCAAGAAATGCAAACGGTCGCTCAAGAGCATCTCTCCTTCGGCGCGGGCAGTTCTGATGAACTATTCCTGGCCAGGAAATGTCCGGGAACTGGAAAATGCGATCGAACGGGCGGTAGTGCTGGGAGTAGGAGACAGAATTGTTCCGGAGGACTTGCCCGAGACGCTACTGGAGGGTCAGCCGGAGACCACGGTGGGATCGAAATATCATCAAGCGATCAATGCGCTAAAGAAGCAGATGATCGTGGAAGCGGTCGAGCGCAGCCGAGGTATCACGGAAGCAGCCAAGCTCCTCGGTGTGCATCCGAATTACCTCCACCGCTTAATCCGCAACCTGAACCTTCGGGCGCTGGTGTCCCGCGAGTCGCCCAAGGCTAGCGGGCTATAGGTAGACCGTGCGGCAATACTGCATCATCTGGCGCTAGCGAGCTCGAACATGCATTCCAAATGGAAAATCTTCTGCCAGGTTCCAAGTGCGGGGCTTCCTTCAACGATGGGCACGGCTAGCGATGACCGCGGCAGGGTAGCCTGCAAATGCAAGTGGCCGTTGCCGTTGTACCATGCCTGTTTGTGTCCGTAGCTGCGCTCGGTGGGATCAGCTTTGTCGAGCATCTCCGGCAAGTACGCCTCAGCCCCGGCTCGAACTCAATCGTGCCGACTGCGGCAGTGCTGCCGACCTTGAAGAAGTTAACCGCCACAAGTTGTACATGAAGGCGCTGAGCGCAAGCGGGTGCCGGAAGTGCACCTGGAGCTCATCCGTCCGCTCAATGATGTCGACAAGTTTCGCATCCGATTCCCAGCAAGAGCAGGATACACGGCGAGGTTGAGAGCGAGCCGGTTTACGAGGTTATGGTGCGCGGTGCCGCCAACCGCGCGAAAATGGAATTTCGGGTATCCGGTGCCAGCCTGAAACCTCCGGCGCACTTCAGCGGGTGTCGATGGATCACACCCCAAGCGACATCATCGTTGTGGTTGACCATACGACCCCTTGGACGATCATGCTGGGACACCACCACTGATCGCACGAGCGGGAACACGCTTCCGACATTAACAAAAACGAGTGATTTAAGTCGGCAGGATGGTAAATCCTGCATGGCACACGGAAGACCACAGAGCACCATACGAGGACGAAAGCGCTTTGCTTCGCCTTTACGTTGTATAAGATCCTCCCTCGACCTCATGCAGCAGATTTATCGCGCACAAAAGGCCGCTTGAGTCTGTCGTACATGACGCGGACTTCAATCGTGTTGTTTTCCTTGTGGAGCAGCCAGGTCTCGGGAAAGTAGCTTTCGCGCTCCGGCTGATCATTGCGGGCGATGATTATGAGTTGTGCCATTGTGGTGTCTCCCTTCGGTTGCATCTTCTGCACTATCCGCTGCAGAATCCACCTCAGCTAAAAGCAACCATGATGCCAAGCCAGAGCGCCATGGATGGCGCGACGCTACGCCGGCGATCAGTTCTCGCCGTAGCTCGCCCAAACGAATCGAGGCCATTCTTTTCAGCAAGATGGAGCGGTTGCGTGCCCAGTTGCCGAGTACGTGGGGGAGACGAATGCGCCCTGCCCTGGAAATGCGGTATCTGAATGGCTAGCTGACTGGTATCCATCCGGATACCAGTTCCTGTGCCCCGGGTGGTGACGTCATCCTCTGCCCGCGTATGTTGTCGCAAACACAAAAGATGACCGCGACACGCAATCGATCACGTGAAGCGTTCTTTCCCAAGGCAAACGCGCTGCATTGAAGGAGGGCTCGAGGCACCTCGGGGCGATGCACGGGGTGCAAGAGATGGGAGGCCGGTGCGGAATTCAATCCGGTTTCCGAAATCCGGTCTCCGAGAGAAACCGTGTGAGGAGGAGTTATGAAACGCAACAAGCTTCAGGGCAGAATTCTAGGCTTCGTCACTGGGTTTGCTTGGGGAGTTGCCCAGAACTAGCCTCATCTTAGCAACCGAGATTGTCAAAATCGGGCTAGCTCGGAACCGCGGATCGCCCGCGAAGCTCATTTCGGGGTCTCACGCATGCGTTGGCATCGCAGACGAAAACACAAAGGTACCTCAACAGTGCCGGCTTGTTTCAGCCGCTCAAACCTGCGCATCGCCGGCTATTACTCTCCTGATATTAAGGTTACGAATTAGCCGATGCAGATATTTTGGATGTATGCCCAGCAGCTTTGCTGCGTCCGTGATCTTCCCCCCGCTGCGCTGCAGTGCTTGCACGATGAGTTGCTTCTTTAGCGTGTTAATTGAATCGTGATAGTTGGATCCCGTGCTAGACTCTGCTTGACTCTCGAACAGGTGTTCAGGAAGATCTTCCGAAACAATTGTGTTGCTCACCCCTAAGACGACTGCGCGTTCGATGGCATTTTCGAGTTCGCGAATATTGCCGGGCCAATGGTATTTCATCAAGAGAGATCGAGCTTCTGGTGAAACCCCTTCGATGGGCCGCTTACATTTCTCCGAATACATGGCAGCGAAATACATGGCGAGCAAGGGAATGTCTTCGCGGTGCTCGCGCAGCGATGGCAGGGTAATAGAGACCACATTAAGTCGGTAAAAAAGGTCCGGACGAAAGCTGCCAGCGCTCATTGCTTCTTCCAGATTACGATTAGTAGCCGCCAAAAAACGCACATCTACCTTGAGAGGGTGCGTGCCGCCGACTCGCTCGAACTCGCGGTTTTGCAAGACTCGCAAAAGCTTGGCTTGCAGTGACAAGGGCATTTCCCCGATCTCGTCGAGAAATATCGTTCCCGTGTTGGCCACCTCCAAACGGCCCTTCTTCAGGGCAGTTGCCCCCGTGAACGCGCCCCGTTCATGACCGAACAGCTCGCTTTCTAGTAGTGACTCAGTAATGGCCGCGCAGTTAATGGCGACGAAGGGATTGTCCTTGCGCTTGCTGTTGCTATGAATCGCCCGTGCCACAAGTTCTTTGCCAGTACCACTCTCGCCGCGAATAAGGACGGTAGAATCGCCAGGCGCCACGCGAGCGACAAACTGCAATACCTTACTCATCGCTGCACTCTCGCCAATCAAACTGTGTTCCACAAAGATTTCGCGTCGCAGGCGACTGTTCTCATTCTCAAGAGCGGTTAGGTGGATGGCATTCTGAAGCGCCACCGCGAAAATGCTGGCCACCGTATTTATGAAATTGACGTGGTTCTCCTCAAAACTAACCCTCGGCGCAGCTACCAGATAAATCACGCCAACGGTTTTTCTTAACCCGGAAAGCGGTGCGCACAGCACTAGAGGTCCGTCACCGACTCCTCCCGTCGATTCCAGTTCGTTCACAATAGGAGCGTGTTCCCAGAGGGCGCGATTTACCAGGGGCCGATTCACCTCTTCGGGGGCCTTGGTGCCATTGCGATAGAAACTTGTAACAGTTCCCAGCTCGTCAATTTCAGAGGTGAGTACTATTGCCCCGCGAGCCGCCGGGGTCACTTCAAACATTAATTCCAGGAAATCCCGTTGCAGCAACTCCACGTTAGAAATGGTATTAATGTGGCCGCTGATTTTAAGTAATGCGCTGAGGTCGCGGACCATAATGCCGAGATTCGGTAATTCGGCCTCTAGGCCCAGGCGGTCATCAGTGGACAGGATCGTAGTGGGGCTGGAGGAACCGGAGGGCCGGGCGGTCAGTGGCAAGCTGCTACCTTCCGAATGTCCGAACTGGTTTGTCTCTGGCTCGTCTCCATCTTCTTCGGCGAGGAAGAGCAGTATCGTGCCCCCGAGACGGATAGTGTTTCCATTTTGCAGGATCTTTTCCATCACCGGAATGCCATTCACAAATGTGCCGTTACGGCTATTGAGATCGGTGATTTTGTAAATGCCCCCCTCACTTCTAATAGCGCAGTGCTTGCGGGAGACGGCGGCCTCGCTGAGGCACACGCCGTTGTCGGCATCCCTCCCGATGGTCACCTCTAGGTTTCCCAGGGGAGTGATGGTACCTTTCTTGGCGCCAGAGACAATCACAAGTCTGGGGTCCATGCGAGTTTCCTCTCGGCGCAGGCAGAAATACGCCTGCTGCCCGGCTTGCCGAATGGAGCAGGCGCTACGTTGGCGACGGCAAAAGCGATCCCGGTGTGAAATCTGCAATCAAGTCTTTCACTCGCTTCGATACGATGCCTAGCACCCAGCATCCGGCGATATTCCGCAAACCTCAACGCATGCAAAACCTATTCTGCCTCGGGGCTGACCTGGATGATGAGCAAGCGAAGAAAATTTCTTTGCTCCATTCACGTCCACGTGGAGAAGATGGGGTATGGTCGGTTGTTGATTCCATGAAAGAAAAACTGTTGATCTGGCAAGATCAGTCTTGTAATGACTTCACCACTGCAGCCAAACAACCTTGGTTCTTCACCCGCAAGACTGCGGCTGAAGCGATGACGATTTCGACGCGTACGCTGGATCCCCTAATCCTTTCCGGCAAACTGCCGTAAGCTCCGGCGTCAAGCACTCATTCCCAGCACGGCGTTGGAGCCATCGTCAAGGAATAGGTCTGGGAAAGAGGAAGACGATAACTCAGTGTCCGCAGAAATTCAAGCGTTGCGCGGGACGTATGTCAAAGCTTATTAGAAGTGTCCCCCTCGATAACTTTTTAGAGATGTCCCCTTAGACTGAGACCTCCAGCCGGAGGAGGTCGGTTGAAGGGGACGGGCATGAGCACTCGGGAGCTGGAGCGCGTGGAAGTCATGGGGCGAGTGCCGAGCGGGGATTTGAAGCTGACCCATGCGGCAGTGACGCTGGAGCTGAGCCATCAGTGCCAAGCAGTATAGCGACGCTACCGACAGATGGGCGGTAACGGGTTGAAGCATGGCCGACCCTCCGATCACAGCAAGGCGTGGAAACTGAGGCGGCGAGCGCTGCATCTGGTTAGGCCAATACTCCGGTTCGGAGGAGGAGCGCTTCGGACTGAGCTTGGGCGAAGCACTTAGCCGAGCTGGTGGGTGGATAACTAAACCTTACGCGGTGGATGTTGGCGCATCTCGGGAGTAGGCATGGAAGCGCAAGCAACAATGCCAGCGGAGGGAGCATTAGGCGCACTTGGGCGAACTGGTACCACTGGACGGAAGTTTCCGTGACTGGCTGGAGGGGCGTGGCCGGCGGGACTGCTGATGAGCATGGTGGGTGATGCCACGGGAACCACGCGGGCACGTCTGGGCAAAGAAGAAACCCTGTGGGCAGCTGCGGGGCTTTCAGGCGCATAGGCCAGAAGGCAGTCATTCGCATCATTGCCACCAGTTCTCCCCAGGCCAAAGGGCGGGTGGAGCAGAACCACCGCGTGCATCAGGATCGGTTGATCAAGAGACCTGCGGCGGAGGGGATCGACAGCTATGCCACCGAGAACCAGCATCTGGAACAAAAGTATCTGCCGGGGCACAACCGCCGTTTTGCCCGGGCGGCGGCCAAACCCGAGGATTATCAAGGGCGGAAGGCGACGGTCTGCGAACTCCGCCAGATATTCCACCTGGAGACAAAGCGCACGATCAGCAAAGAGTGGGTGATTCGCTACAACGGCTGCTATCTATTACTGCAGCCCGGGAACGTCGCTACGGGCCCACGCAAAGTATGGCGCTATGCCAATGGGAGGACGGAAACAGGGAGGTGTACTACTGCAGGGAGCGAATGGCTTTCACCGAATTGCCACCGCCCTGCACAAGGGGATCGCTGGGCAGGCCGTTGGAATACGCACGCTTCGCCCTAAACTGCAGGGCTTCGCTTCAGTGCACATTCCAACGACACGAACACAGATAGGACAAGCACACCATCAACACACCCCAAAGCTGACATTTGTAACGAGTTAAGAATCGGGACATTTCTATCGAGCTTTGACATGAGCAGAAATAAGAGAACACGAGGCATGTGGCGCATGTTACCCTTTTTGGCCGAAGGTCCCCGCTTCTGAATGGCAACTCAGCATTCTCAAATGCAATCTAGAAATACCACTGCCGAGCACAGGCGCCTGCGTGAGTCATTCGCCGGCACAGTTCAACCATGGCGCAAATGGGGACCGTATGTGGCTGAGCGATCCTGGGCCACGGTCCGCGAAGACTACAGTCAAGATGGCAATGCCTGGGATCATCTAACACATGACCTATCCCGCAGCAAGGCGTATCGCTGGGGCGAGGATGGGATTGCTGCCATTTGTGATCGCTACCAGTTGCTAGTGTTTGCCCTCGCTCTTTGGAACGGCCAAGACCCGATACTCAAGGAGCGTATGTTTGGGCTAACGTCCTCCCAAGGTAATCACGGCGAAGATGTCAAGGAATATTGGTTCTACCTGGACAACACCCCCACTCACAGTTACATGCGGGTGTTGTACAAGTATCCCCAACAAGAATTTCCTTATCGTCGTCTCATCAAAGGAAACTCGGGGCACGCTGGCCGTGAGTTTGAGTTACTCGACACAGGTGTTTTCGACCATGATCGATATTTCGACGTGTTTGTCGAGTATGCGAAGGCCGATGCCGAAGACATATGCATCCAGATTGAAGCGGTCAATCGAGGTCCTGAAGCATCAGAGCTTCACATCCTCCCGCATCTGTGGTTTCGCAATACCTGGGCTTGGACTGATCCACCCGGCCCGGAACCGACCATAGCCCTCGTGCAAAACCGGAACCCGCTGAGCTTAGTGGCAGATGGGTCGATTGTGGCCCAAGGCCTTAGTCTTCAGACCCCCTACGATTTTGGCAAGTACTACCTCTACGCTCCTAACGGTGAAGTGTTGTTTACCGACAACGAAACTAACGAACCACGCGTTTATGGCGCCTGGGTTCGGAACCGGAGCTCATTCGTTAAAGATGCCTTTCATCGTTACATCATTCATCACGAACCTTGTGTTAAGTACGAACGCGGAACCAAGGCTTGTATTCACTATGCCTATCAAGTCAAACCCGGTCAGTCGGTTCAACTGCGGTTACGATTTAGCGCACAGAGCAAGCCCGATCCCCTGAATGATGTGCAGGAGATTGTGCACCTGCGCCAGCAGGAGGCTGACGAGTTCTATGAAACTGTTTACCCGCCCAAGGCGACAGCAGATGAGCGGCTGATTCAGCGTCAAGCCCTGGCTGGCTTGCTTTGGAATAAGCAGGTTTATCTTTTCGACGTAGAACGTTGGCTGGAAGGAGATAGTCCGCGCTGGCCTCCGCCAGAATCGCGCAAGCGAGGCCGCAACATACATTGGCGTCATCTGAACTCTCAGCGAATTCTGTCCGTTCCTGACAAATGGGAGTTTCCCTGGTTTGCCTCCTGGGATCTTGCCTTCCAATGCGTTTCTCTCGCTCTGGTTGACTTGGAGTTTGCAAAAGAGAACTTATGGTTGCTGCTGTTCGAGCAGTTCCAGCATCCGAATGGACAAATTCCTGCTTACGAATGGGAATTCTCAGACGTAAATCCTCCGGTTCAGGCATGGGCCTGCTGGCAAGTTTACGAAGCCGAAAAACGGAATCGTGGCAAGGGCGATCTCGCGTTTCTGGAAAGATGCCTACACAAGTTGCTGATCAATTTCGCCTGGTGGGTCAACCGCGTGGATAGCCAGGGAAATAATGTCTTCGAGGGTGGGTTTCTTGGGCTGGACAATATTACGGTGTTGGACCGCGGCCGGCGGTTGCCCGGCGCTGCCATTCTCGAGCAGTCTGATGGCACCGGCTGGATGGCTTTCTTTTGCCTGTACCTGATGCGGATCGCATTGGAACTGGCTAAGACGAATCACACGTACGAGCTGGTGGCGATAAAGTTCTTCGAACATTTTGTTTACATCGGCGTAGCCATGAAGAACGTGGGAGGCCGTAATTACCAGTTGTGGGATGAGAACGAAGGTTTCTTCTATGACGTCTTGCGTTTTCCCAGTGGGGAATTTCACAAACTGCGCTTGCGTTCCTGGGTGGGCCTTGTTCCGCTGTTTGCCGTCGAAATACTGAATAGACGAGATTTGGCGGCCCATCCCGAGTTCCTTGCAAATGTGGAATGGTTCATCAAGAATCGTCCCGATCTTGTCGGTCATGCTTGTTGCATCATCAATTCCGGCCAGGAAATACAATATGTGCTTTCGATCGCCGATCCCAGCCAATTCAAGAGGCTTGCTCTCCGATTGTTGGACCCGGAAGAGTTTCTTTCCACATATGGTATTCGCAGCTTGTCAAAGTATCACAGGGACCACCCATTTCATTTGGGCGAAGGGTCAGTTGGTTATGAACCATCCGAATCGCAGGAAAAGATCAGAGGGGGAAATTCCAACTGGCGCGGTCCAATCTGGTTTCCTACTTGTTATCTGCTAATTCACTCTTTGTTACGATTCGGCGAGGCTCTGGGAGGAAGGTTTACGATTTTCGATACAGCTGACAATCAGTCTCGCGTGACGACGCAGCAGATGGCCAAAGAGATTGCAAACCGTATGATCAAGCTTTTTGCGCGCGACGAATTCGGTCGTCGCGCTTGTTTTGGACACTACGAGAAGTTTCAAAACGATCCCCATTGGCGTGATTGCTTGCTCTTCTTTGAGTACTTTCATGGCGACACAGGAGCCGGGCTGGGCGCCTCGCACCAGACCGGGTGGACAGCCCTGGTGGCTAACCTGATTGATGAATGGCGCAGGTAGTTACTTCACGCCTGCACGGTCAGTAGGTTTGAACGGCTGCCGCCCTAGAATGCGCGCAGAAAGCACCTCGAGAGATTTCGTGCAATGGCTTTGCCTAAGAGACTCCGTCTGGCAGCTGGTTTGCTGCTTCCCTGATCACCATCAGTACGATAGGTTATCGCGTTCTCGGGGTTCGGCGGTCACTTATCTTCAAGCCCTGGATACGGCAGTGATTACCCTGGCGGGCGTCGATTTATACCGAGGTCGTCGATACCAATCACAACCCACTGCTGCGGATATCCAGCATAGGAGTCGTGTTGGTCGGAGTAGCACTGACCGTTATGACACCCATACCACCCAGGCCGATAACGTCCAGCATCGTGTTTGCCGAGCGTTTTTGAATCTCGCTGTCATCAGGATCGGCGCTGTCGAAAGCTCAAGATCTTACCGACGAAGCCGAAGGAAAGCCCCACCTTCAATGTAGAGGGGAACGGGAGGTTTCTGTTACAGGGCAGCCCTCCTGAACAGTTCGGCCACCTCCAGATCTTCGCAATTCGATAGCATGAATTTGGCGGTTGAGCGCTTGCCTATGGAGTTGAGGCTTAGATTGGCCTGGCGTGATCAAACGACTACAAAAACTTCTTTTCCCACTCGGACAGGTGTCCCGACAGGTATAGGGCTTTTGCCGCGGACCTTGGCGAATGTGCCATTCAAGCTGCTCAAATCCTCTACGAAATGGTTCTCGCCCCGCACGTAGATGCGTGCATGGGTGCGGCTCATAAACCGGTCGCTTGGAAATGTGTAATCCCCCACGGTTCGACCGAATCGGACCTCTTCCTTATTAACAGGGAAAATTTCTTGCTCGTCCCCATCGCTGTTGAGGCGCACAAACCTGGCCGCATCTTCCCGTAGTGTACGGGTAACGGACGGCAGGGTTTCGGCCATTGCTGCTGCCGCTGCTATGATCTCCGGCTTGCTCTCAAAGCGCAACAGTTGACCACCGATAATAATGATGTCGCGATCTTCCAGGGTGAAAACACCTTTCAAGCGGACAAAGGTGCCGAGCTGGCTGCCGAGGTCCTCGACCATGGGATGGCCATTGTGGACATAGATGTGAGCATGCGGCGAAGACATACTCGAATCGTTAGGGAATTTCAGATCTCCCTCGATCCGGCCTATGGTCAAGCCTTCTCCGAATAAGGTATATTCGGCATCTGTGTTCCCAGCTTGCGTCATATGTTGCAGCCTGAATTCCTGGATTACCCCCGTGGAAGAGGCTATAACGGTGTGACCGAGGTTGGGGCGCGCCGGTAAATTTTGGTTCCAACGCACTTCATAAATCTCGCGTTCCTCGGCCTTCCCTTTTAACTGAAAGCGGCCGAGGAATGCGGTATCGAACCCACAGCTGACAACTTGTTTAAAGAATGAGTCGGAAATTAAAATCTGTTCCGGCAAAGCCAGGCTCTGTACTCGCGAGGCTACATTCACCACGTCACCAAATACATCATCAGATTTCACGATGCCCAGCCCGTAATGCGCCCCGATACGAACACGCGTGTGGTCCTCGTCCTTCTTGCTGGCATTTGATTCTTTAAGTTGCTGCTGCATTTCTACAGCGGTCCGCACGCACGCCTCGCAATTGTCGAAGGTTGCCATGATGGCATCACCAATGTTCTTGACTACGCGCCCGCCGTGCTTGCTAACAACTCGCTCCAGTAGACTGTTACATTGGTGGACCATAGCCAGGCCGGAAAGGTCTCCGAACTTTTCATAGTAAGCAGTCGAGCCCTGAATGTCGGTGAACAAAACCGCGATGGAACGCCGAAAATTTTCGAGCTCTTTAAGGCGAGCTGGATCCTGCCGTGATAATTCAAGGATTCGAGTCACCGTTGTCGAAATTTTTGAGTCGTCGCTCATAGCGTTAGCGCTGCTTGCTTAACTCACGCCAATCATGGCGTCACAATCCGCACCAGAAGACATGTGATGTTATCGTCGCTTCCCAGCCGTTTAGCAGTTTCAATCAAGGACTCGCAACACTGTTGTAGATCGTTCGATTCCGAAACAAGCTCTAATGTCCTTTCTGCAGGAACAAAGCGACTGAATCCATCGCTACACAGCAGCAGCAGATCTCCGGAACGTGCGGAATGAGTTCCCAGCTCTGGCTCGACGGTGTCCCACACACCTAGCGCCCGGGTGATCAGATTCTGCATATGCGAATGTCCGGCTTCCTCGTTGGTCAGTAGTCCGCGACGCACCTGTTCCATAATTACGGAATGGTCCGCGGTGAGTTGCTGTATGACTTTCTCACGCACCCGGTAAAGTCGGCTATCGCCCAAATGTGCAACCGAAAAGGAATCCTCGCCGAGTAGCACGGCTACAACCGTTGTACCCATCCCCTTACGCTTAGGGTTTTCTAACGCCTCCTCATAAATCGATCGATTAGCTACTTGAATAGCGGCGCATAGCAAGGGTGCCGATTCAGGAATGCCTTGGCCTTGGCTTCGAACCTCGACAATCGAAGGATCACTCCTGAAGTAGGCCAGAATCTGGTCGACCGCCATCCTGCTGGCAACCTCACCCGCTGCCCCACCACCCATTCCATCACAAAGTACAAAAATCTGCCGCTCAAGGTCATAAGCGAAGTTATCCTCGTTGTTTGCACGCGCGCAACCAACATCAGTTTTGCCCGCGGCTTGTACGGTGAATCTCATCGGAGGTCGCCAACTTCGCTGCCATACCAGCCAAAGAATGTTGTTGGTAAGGTCACCGATCTCAATGCAAGCAAGGGGTACTAGTTCTCCGCAACGGCGGATCTGCCTAATTCTACATTTTTACCTAACAGCGAGGTGAGTCAGCATTGTGAGTTAGATCCACATACCCTAGGCGATCTATGCTCTGGCCCAGGGCGTCTGTATCCATGTCCGATCAAACCTGGATAGTTGAAATCAACACCTGAACGTGGCAACGCGGCTTGACATTGCGATACGGCCGCAAGATGAGGCTCGATTGTGTTCCCGGCCTTGTATGGGACGAGTTGGCAGCAACCCACGCCCACGCTGGTCGGCGGCTGCAGACCAGCACTACATCCACCCGCAAGCAGGTGAGGCGCAGGAGAAGTACAGCGCAGAGTTGGGAATTGCTGATGTGTCGCAAGCAGCTGATAACGGGTGCTCATTGTGGGTGCAGCAAGAATTGCCGCCACGATGGAACTGCATTAAAATAAAGGGACTGAGCGGGAGTAACTCAGCGGTAGAGTGCGACCTTGCCAAGGTCGAAGTCGCGGGTTCAAATCCCGTCTCCCGCTCCAGATTCTATGCGGGTTCCAGTAACGGAACCCGCTTTCTTTGTACCCCCGCTTGTACCCGTCCGGGCTTGAATTGACGCAGGAACTCGCCCTGCGCTTTTCGAGCCTTTCGGGGGTGCACGTACCTCTGCAACATGCGGGCACTGGACCACCTAAGCATCTTCTGGATGACCTCCACACTGGTGCCCTGATCCGCCAACCAACTCGCAAGCCCATGTCTGAGATTGTGAGCGCCAAATCTCGGACACGAATCGTCGATCACTCCAGCCTTGATAGCTGCCGGACGAATGTAGTCACTGCTGATGCCGCTCCCCAGCCGAGGCTGTTTGCCCCTCGCCTTCGTGGAAGCGAACACATAGTCCTCGGTTTTGGCATACGGGGTGGTCTTGCGCCACTCCATCAGCAGAGTGGCTAACTGTTTGTGCATCATCACGGGCTGTTTCGAGGCTTGGGACTTGGGCTCACCGAACTCGCCATCCGCGCAGTCACGGCGGACGTAAATTTTCTCCCTGAGCCAATCCACATCTTTCCATGTAAGCCCCAGACACTCCCCAATTCGTAATCCGGTGACGGCCACCAAGATGACGAGGCAGCGAACCAGTGGGTCGGTGATTTGGTCGAGGATAGCCTTACATTCTTTGGCGTCCGGTGCTACCGCCTCGAAGCCCGTATCTTCACTGGCGCTGACCCAGAGCATGGGATTGGATTCCTGAGTTCGGGGGATGAGGTTGTCGGCACACTGTGCCAAACAGCACGCGCCGAAAACGACGATGAGGAACAGAGCGGGATGGAGTGCTAACCACTTCCTCGCAGGGAAGCCAGATGCCAACGATGCCACTTTCGGGTACATCATGGCGGCATGGCTTGCCTACGGTCGTACTCAGACGGGGAAGCTCCGCAGCCACACAACTCGTGACGACCCCCAGTGCTGACAATGCCACGAAGCCAGCCGCCAGAAGGAATAGCGGTGCGGTGATGTAGCAGTGAGTTCGCCCGTACCGTGCCGCATTTGCTAGGCAGCCTACGCCCATCGCGAGAAAAGCTGGTATCCAAAGCCAGACTCTTCCGCGACTCCAATTAGAACCTACGATTACAAGCAGGATAGGCACGTACCAGAACAGCCACGCCGTCCTTTGCCTCAAGTCTCTGGCGGAACATTCGCTTGAGCCACAGGAGTTATCCATTTCAATCTTTACTTTTTGCCTAAAAACCCGGCAAGCCTTTTCTCAAGGTCGGGTGCTGCGTCCACCACCGTACCATCAGCGAACACGGGTCGAGAGTTGCCCCATTGAGCTTGCTTGTCGTAAAGGGCAGCCAAGTCCCAGAGTGTCCCGTCGCGCTTGCAGCAGCTAGGCTCCGAGGAAAGCTGGTGCTGCAAATCTGCCGCGATGAGATGGTCACTGTCCCAGTATTGGATGACTCTGCCGTCTGAGATTCGAGATTGAACCATCCCGCTGGGCCTTGACCAATCTGTCGGCAGCATCGGCTCCCAGACCACAAGCACGCGGATCGGCAGTGTATGCGTCTGCTCCAACAACTTTTCGATTGCGGACGCCCCCCGCAGGCAGGTCGCTCACGTGGGCGACAACAGCAACACAAGCCGTGCTTCGTCGCCCGCGCTGTTGAAGTCGTGCTTGAA
Organism: Terriglobales bacterium; assembly: GCA_035623335.1. GTDB lineage: Bacteria > Acidobacteriota > Terriglobia > Terriglobales > Acidobacteriaceae > JAFAGX01. The sequence continues at coordinate 20,764 of DASPTQ010000012.1, read as the reverse complement.
CTGATCGAGGTTGTTTCCCGTTAGCGACGTGAGCGGCGGCTGACCGGGCGGCGTTCCTTTCGCCAGCCATAGATACCAGACAATCACGAGCGTAGCGATGATACCGACGAGCCAAAGCGCGTACTTGATCCATCGCGGTCGCATGTTTCACCCGGCGATCAGGCTGGCTATCACCTGTGGGAAAAGGATGACAAAAAGGACGACCAGAGCGGCAACCCAGAACAAGGCGATGCTCAACGGGCTGCGCTTTTGGCACTGGTCGCGCCGGACGTACAACTGAATGAAGCCGATGCACAGCAGAACTGCTGCAATTACGAGCACCCAAGGACGCGCCGATTGCAGGCGGACGCTCGCGCCCGCCAGCCCCAGCGCACCCAGAAAGGTAAGGGGCAAGCAGCAAGCCAGAGTCGATATTGCAGCGACCACGGCTGCCACGGGCGTTACTCGCTCTGCCACTCGCATGAGAATCTTCACCCTCTCCGTTTGACCTTTGAAATCGCGATTCGCAGCGACTCTTCTGATGGAATGCCGCTGCCGTTTGCATACAGCCGACAAGCAAGGCTGGGAGCAACCGTCTCATGCAGTTCGACATCCTCGCCGTCGATGCGGATGGTGGGCGAACCGGGGAACAGCAGGGCTTTGGCTTGATCCTCGCTGCTTATCGGCACGCTACGAATCTCAGCTTGTAGCGATTGGGACTCCAAGACCGCTTGCAGTCTCTCGACGGAGGGCTCGTAATTCGGGCAGCCGGGGACGTACAGAACCTCGATCATCATCGCTGCACTCCTGTAGCCTCTTCCAGCACGGGGCATGGACAGGCTGCGTGCTGCCGACGATGGTTCAATTCACCGCTGCACTTGCGAAAATCCGCCTCAAGCTCAGTCTCCAGTCGCCTCAGCTCACGCATCTTTGCACGCACGTAAGCCAGCTTTACTTTCAACAAATCTCTGACTGAATCGCAGGCTTCCACCTTGCTTTCGCGAAGCCGGATCAGTTCCCCGACTTCGCGCAGGGAGAAGCCGAGTCCTTGCATTTGCTGGATGAAGCGCAGTCGCTCAACTGTGCCTTCGGTGTGCAGACGGAACCGACCTGCGGTGCGATCCGCCTTGGGGAGCAGCTTGCGCTTCTCGTAGAAGCGGATCGCATCTACGGTCAGTGACGTACGCCTCGCGACCTCGCCGATTTGCATGGTCGTACTGATGGATTGGTGGTTCGTCGCCATGACAGAATCATACAATCTGGAGCGCAGTCCAGAGTCAAGGGCTTTGCTGTCCAGAGAGTCTGCACTGGCATAATTGCTCCAGCGTGGTCTCGATCCCTCAAATCCCGATTGATGCTTCAAGACGCATCCAGCGAGTTCAGGCAATCACGATTATCTGGATGAGCGTTGAGGCTGCAGTATCACTCCTCGCTGCATGGCAGGCACGGAGTCCCGCATTACTTGCCTTCGGAGGAGACAGCGCCATTGAACTCGCGTCGGCGGTCGTTGTGCTTTGGAGCTTCCGCGCCGATGCTACACAAGACGCCGAGCGCAGAGCAGCCCGCATTGCAGGACTGCTACTGTTCGTCCTCGCTGCGTGTGTTGTTACCACTTCCGTAGTGGCGTTGCTGGGATGCAGCCAGCCCAAGCCAACGCTTTTGGGAATCGCCATCCTGATAGCAGCAGCCGTGTGTATGCCTCTTCTTACGAGAGAGAAACGGCGGCTATCAGGAGCTACAGCAAGTGCCGCATTGAGGGCGGACGCTGCACAGTCAGCGATGTGCGCATATCTTTCGCTGATCGCCTTAGTGGGACTGGTTGTGAATACCGTCTGGCACATAAGGTGGGCTGATCCGGCTGCGGCTCTCTTCATTGTTCCATTGGTTGTGCGCGAAGGCTGGGAGGCGATGCACGGCGAAGGCTGCCAATGCGCTTGACCACAACAATTACGTGCTGCCGCACAGACCTCCGGCAAACCGTGGTAGTCTGTTCCTGATGTGGGCTGCTAGACGAGTTCTTCTTGCCGTACTCAGCGTGGCTCTAGCCGGGTACGGACTCGACTGCGTGGGCATGACAACGCCTGAACAGGCGATGCAGTGCTGCAACTCGATGCGCTGCCCTGCACATCATCATCGTGGGCAGGACTGCTGCAAGACGATGCCGTCGGCGCATGATGTGGTAGGACAGCCTATATCTGCGAGTCTCTTTTTCGTTCATGTCGCGGTTGGTGTGGTGCAGACGTTCGATCAATCTCTGAGCATTGCAGCATCGGCACGTCTCATCAAAGATCAATCCCACGCTCCCCCAATCTTTAGCCCGCCCACCGTCGTACCTCTCCGTATCTAGTCTGCCTCCAGTTGGCTCAGGGCTCACGCATTCGTGTGCTCAGGAATCGCTGTCACTGGAGGAATCCGTTGTGAGACTTAGAACGTCGCTCCGCATCTTCTGCGGGCAATGGGTGTTGCTATTGTTCGCCTTGTTGGGTTGTGTCCCATCTGCTAGAGGGCAAGGTGCTGCGCCCGAAACGGCACCCCCTTTGTTCCCCGGTGGTCAACTCGTCTCGTACAGTTCCAACTTCACCACAGGGGGTCTGATGCCTGAATCATCGGGCAGCGTTCCTGCCACGGCACGTCCTACGTTCGCACACGAGGGCGATTTCAATTTCACATGGGGCTTCTACCGGGACTTCGACTTGACTGTTCTCGTTCCTGTCGTAACGAATCACTTTGATGGAGTTACACCGACTGTAGGCGGAACCGGGCTTGGTGATGCGATGGCGCTAGTGAAGTACCGCTTCTATCGGCGAGATTCCCAGCGGGGTACAACGCAGGCATCTGTCACTGTCGGGCCAAGACTTCCAACTGGGCGTACAGACTTGAAAGGCATGGACGGCATTCTTCTCCCTGCCACTTTACAACCCGGCTCAGGTTCCACAGATGTCTTCTTCGGTGCGAATTGGACATACACCGGGCTGTTCAATCTCAAGCGTCTCGTGGCTGACGAGGATTTCCATTCGCTAATTCACTCACAGGGGACACAGCAGACTCGGCTTGGGAATGACATCGAATCACGGTTCTGGCTGTCGTACAGACCCTACGAATCGAAGAATGTAGTGGGTATTCCGGTGAAGGTGAACGCCGATTCCGGAGGGAACCCGAACAGCGTTCCAGAGCGAAGGTGAACAGCAGTCGGAGCGAAGCGACGCTGGCGTTCTGATTGTGCCGAAAGTGTTCGGCTTCGTCAACGGAAATTGTCCGGAGCGAAGCGGAGGAGCTTCGGCGGGGATTTGGGGTTGCAGGGGAAAGGGGCAGCAGCCCCTTTATCCCCTGCTTATCTTTGTAGAAGAGATTCATTGCTTGTTCTCTTCCGGTGCCAGATTACGCTTCTTGCGCATCGATTCTCCGCGCATTTCAATGCGGTGGGCGTTATGCACCAAGCGATCCAGGATGCCATCGGCGATGGTGGGATCACCGATTTGCTCGTGCCAGCGCGAGACCGGTAGCTGGGAAGTGAGGATGGTGGAGCGGGCCTGGTAGCGATCCTCGCAGATTTCCCAGACTTCGCGTCGCTCGTTTTCCCCTAAGGGTGCCATGGCCCAGTCATCGATGACTAAGACGTCGATGCGACACAGCCGTGCCAAGAAGTGACGTAAGCTGCCATCGGCTCGGGCCAGGGCCAGCTCCCGCGACAAGGCAGCGGCACGGAGATAGAGCGCCGAGTATCCATCGCGACATGCTTTCTGGGCCAATGCCGATGCGAGAAAGCTCTTGCCCACGCCGCACGGCCCGATCACGAAAATGTTTTCATGATTACGGACCCAGTCGGACTGTTGGACCAAGGCGCGCACCACGGTCTTATCGAGGTCGCGCGCCGCTCGGTAATCGATGTCTTCCACGCAGGCGGGTCCCCGCAGCTTGGCGGCTTTCAGCCTGCGTGCCAGTGCCTGATTCTCGCGCCAACTCCATTGCTGATCGACTAGCAGAGCGAATCGTTCGAGGAAGCTTAGCTCGTTGACGGCCCGATCTTGTTCCTGGATCTTCAAAGCCTCGAGCATGCCGTGCAGCCGCATGGCCAGCAGCTTTTCCATCATGGGCTGGTTCAGCATGCGTCTGGCCCTCCTCCCTGGTCGAAGTAGTCCGCGCCGCGGAGATTGTCATGCCGCAGGGGTGGAGAACTAAGTCGTGGTGGAGACAAGGGGACGGCATCGAGGGAGTTCTTTAAGATCGACTTCACGCTCTGATAGCGACAGGCTTGGGCGAGGATGGCTCGTTGGGCAGCGGCTTCCATGCGTTCCGCCGAGTACTGCTGGGCCAAGCGAATAATGCCGAGGCAGGAACGATAGCCCATCTCGGGGTGAGGCTTCTCACTGAGAATGCGTTCGAATAACTGCGCCGTGTGCGGACCGATGCTGCGCGCCCAGTTCACCATGCGGGAAGGCGGCCATTCCAGATGCGCTTGGTGACTCCGGGGACGGTGCTCATTCGTGGTAATGGTTTGTCCCCGCCCAGGACGGCGCAGGTGAGAAGCCACCCGGTTCCCTTGGCAAAAGATCTCGACCGTCGTCGGGGTGGAGCGGACTTCCACGACTTGCTGCACCAAGCTATAGGGCACACTATAGAAGTTCCCGTCGAAGGCGATGTGGTAGTCGATGTTGACGGTGGCCCGCGACCACTGACTCAGATCGAAGCGCTCGGCCGGCAACCCGGCCAGGGCTGGTTTCTCCAAGTGGTGAAACAGACTGGCCCGGGATCCGTCGCGTTTGCGGAACGGACGCTCATTCAGCCGCGCCAGTAACTCGCGAATGGCTGGGTTGAGTTCCTGTAAGCTGAAGAACCTTCGATTCCGTAAAGCGGCTACGATCCACCGCTCCACCACTTGCACGGCATTTTCCGCTTTCGCCTTATCTCTGGGCTTGTAGGGCCGCGCCGGCACCACGCCCATCCCGTAGTGCACCGCGAACTCTTGATAGGTGGGATTCAGATCAGGATCGTAGCGGCAGGCGCGGGTGACGGCGGTTTTGGTGTTATCCGGCACCACCAGCGTGGGTACGCCACCAAAAAATTCCAGGGCATGGATATGCGCTTGGATCCAGGATTCTAACTGCTGATCGCGCGTCGCCTCCGCATAGGTGTAGGAACTGGCTCCCAGCACAGCCACAAACAACGAAGCCGACCACGGCTTGCCCGTGGTGGCGTCATAAACGGGAATCGTCGCCCCGGCCCAGTCCACGAACATCTTCTCCCCGGCCTTGTGTTCCTGGCGCAGCACCACATCCAGGCGCCGTCGCCATTGCTGATAGCGCTCGCAAAACCAACTGTAGCGATACCCCTCGGGGTTCGTTTGGCGATATTCTTGCCACACCAGCTGCAGGGTCAGATGGCGATGTTGCTGCAGTTGCTCGTGAATCGCCTTCCAATCCGGCTGCGGTCGCATTACTCGCACCGCCGCAGGTTGATTCCCAAACAACCTCCTTTCCAGTTCCTCTTCGCTCTGGCCTTCTGGCAACGGCCAGCCGATCCCGGCCGCCGCTGCCCGCTCCAAATAGTCGTGGACTGTGCTCAGCCCCATCCCGCAACTGCGCGCGATCTGCCGCTGCCCCAGCCCCAACTCCAACCGTAACCGCAGAACTTCTTTCACTTTGCGCATGGACTTTCTCCTGGCCGGCACCTTGATCTCCTTCATCGTGGAGTTTCAAATGCCAGCTAATTGTCCAGCGCTGCTTCTCCTCCTACCGTTCCCCTGTGGAAAACATTCCGCTCCAAGCCGAACACCATTCCGCTAGACGACAAAACTGTTCGCCTTCCCACCGGAATCGGTGTTCACCTTCAGACCGGAATGCTGTTCGGAATCACAACGGAATGGCGTTCGGCTTCAGACCGGAATCGCGTTCACCTTCGCCCGGATTCCCCAATGTAGCCCGTGAATGGTTCATCGGCCCTGTGCTGACGTTCTTGCATTCTGGGGATGACCGCATTGCAGGGATGACACAAAGCGGGAGTGGTGGTGACGTTTTGCTGGCAGGAGTGACGACTTACGTCGGTATCCGACCGGGGATGCACGTATGGCTCGGCATGGATTGGGACGTTGCACATTCGAGCGGAGCAATGTTCATGCCCGTGCGTCGTCACATCAGTTTCGGAGTGACACAACAGTTTCGACTACATCTCTGAGAACGGAGGGGATTATGAACCGAAAATACCTTGCACTGTTGTTATTGGCAGGTTGCATTTTCGTCGTGCCAAGGCTGGAAGCTCAGATCAGGTACATCGAGATGCGTGTCGAGGGCATGACCTGAAACTTTTGAGCATACGGTGTGAAACAGCACCTACAACGCCAGTCTGGCGTTGCAAATGTCGAGGTCAGTTTGATTGATGGAAGAGTCGAGATCACGCCGAAGGACGACGGCAAGATAGACCCTGCTCAACTTCTGAAGGCGACGTATGACAGCGGTGTCAGCGTTGCGGAATTGGACATGACTGCAACCGGGAAGATGGTGAAGGACTCGGCGGGCAATCTATCTTTGCAGGTGAGCCCGAACCAGTCCTTCGTCGTTGCCGCAAACGAATTGTCCAAGGGAATTGAACCGTTGGTGGGTTCACCCACAGTCGTCACTATTCGTGGAGAGTTGTACAAGAAATCCGGTAAGCAGAAGAAGGCGGACGCTTCCGCTCCGCTGAAACTGCTGATTCTCGAAGTAAAGAAGGAATAGATGCTCAGCAAATATTTGTTGGTGAGCCTCGCTTCGGTGGTACTCGTCGGGTGCCAGCATTCGACGAGTCTACCTGAGGCGTCGAAGCATGTTGCCGCTGGTGAAATCGGTTCAAGCCTGCCCGCCTTCTCCGTTACAGACCTACAAGGGCGTCCGCTCTCGTCGGCTGACCTGCGTGGCAAACTCGTCCTTGTTGACTTCTGGGCGACATGGTGCCAACCGTGCAAGAGAGAGATGCCCGGTTATCAGGCGCTCGTGGATCGCTACGGTTCTCGCGGATTCGTGGTAATCGGGTTCAAATTCCAGACGATGCCAGACATGGAAGACCCGCTTCAATTCGCGAAGGAAATAGGCGTCCACTACCCGTTGGCAGGAGCAAGCGAAGACCTGAAGCAGAAATTTGGTGGTATCGAAGGGCTGCCGACCACAATGCTGTACGACCGCAACGGCATTCTTCGATGGAAGATCGTGGGATTCGAGTACACAGAGAATGTGGAGTCGGCTTTGAAGCCGCTTCTATAGATCGGGGGCAACCGTCACCGATAATTACCGATGGACGGCATCGTTCGGCACTTCTGTAGGGTCTCCCGTTTTGTGCTCCGCGATCTGAAATCGCAGAAAATCGTGGACCGCGTGCAGCGCCCTTGGATTCGCAGTTTCAATCTCGATCTTTCCGCCCGTATCCGTCTGTTGGTAGCGGTAATGAATTTCTTTGTGCAGTTCCTTCATCACTGGCACGCCGGGAGGGGTGGTGTCGTGGATGAACATGGGGACGTGAAAGTCACCTTCTGAGAACATTTCGGCAACATGCGAGAGATGCATTCGGATATGGTCGCGGGAACCATCGTCCTTCGGATCGTTTGCGGTCACATTGATCTCCCCGCCATTTTTCAGCAAGAGGAAATGGTGCGTTGTCTTTTCTTGCGAGAACCCCATTCCCTGATCGCCACGTTTCATCATTGCCGCGTGCTGTTGTTCGGGCGTCTGGGTATTCTGCTGTGCATGAATTGTGGTAGCGAACACCAGAACTGCGATGATTCCGGCTGCGTTCATGGCTGACCTCTCTTTTTGTCGTTCTTCGCGATGAGGCGATTGGGATTTGCGCCGAGGATGTCATGAGGCAGCGTCTCCAGCAGGCGTGCCTGCTTCCCCTTCCCGGTACGAGCCAGTTGCGCATCCCAGTCCTTAAGAATCCGCTCTAGCTGATCGCGCATCTTCTGAAGATCACCGATTTGCTGCTTGAGGTCTTGAAGCTTGCGTCCTGCCATAGCCCGAACCCGTTGGCATGGTGCTTCCCCACGATCACGCATTTTCAGGATGGTCGCCAACTCAGGGAGAGAAAAACCGACCTTCAAGGCGCTCTGGACTAGATGGACGCGCTGAAGCGAAGTGGCAGGGTAGTTTCGATAGCCCCCGTTCGTGCGAGGCGGCTTCGGTAAGACGCCGAGACGCTCGTAATGCCGCAGCGTGTCCGCGCTCACCCCAGTCAGACGCGATAGTTCACCCGATTGCACGATCCTCACCTTTGGAGTTCAGGTTAAACCCCGGAATCGGTTCCAGAGTCAAGCAGATATTTTAGGCGGCAAGCAGAGCGGGGGAAAGCTCCTACGTCTCTAAATAGACCCTCGGCCGGTCACTTAAAATCAACCTGTGACTGCAATGATTCGGATCATCAGACTAAGGTGGTTTAGCAATCGATGAAGGCTGTAGATTTCGGCACGTATCACCACACAACACCTCAGGGGTCAAAAGCCATCAGGGAGTCCGCTGAAAAGGCATTCTCCAAATTGTTGAAGCCTCTCTATCCTTCCCGTGCCGCTCTCAAGATTCTGGACGCTGGATGTGGATTGGGCTTCTTGACCTCCGTTGCTGCCAAGTATTTTCCGAAAGCCAGCATCACGGGCGTTGACTTGTTCAGCGATAGCAGCATGTCTGAGATGTCGATAGCGATGGCAGAGGAGAACATGAAGTCTTTGGGGATCGACGCCAGAACTTCGTTTCTCAAGCACGACCTGACGAAACCACTGAAATTAGACATGCAGTTCGATCTCGCAGTGTCGAATCTTGTGTTCCACAACATGGGGAAAAAGCGGTTTAAGGCATACGACTCTGTGTTCGATGCGGTGAAGCCCAAAGGCTATTTCGTCATCGGGGATTTGTTCCCGCACGGCAAAGGCGATATGGACTACTTCCGTGAACGGTCAACGCTGATTGATGAGTTAGATCAGAGCGGCTCAGGGCGTTGGCGGTACCAGATCAAAGTCCTCAGAAAACCTTGAACGGCGACCGTCACTCGACTGCGTGTTGGCGAAACTAAAATTCCAGCCTTAGTTGGAAGGCGATCATTCGTGGGCTGCTGTCACCACCGAGCCCAACGCCCAGTAAGCCCGTTGGAGGCGACGTGGTATAGGCCAGTGCTCCGAACCCAGTTTGGGTGGAAGGCTTGCCCGGTGTTCCTGCCAGCACGATACTGGGCAATCCGAAGTTTGGATGGTTGAAGAGATTAAAGAACTGTGCGTCAAAGCGCAGCTTCACGTGCTCGCTGACTGGGAACCACTTCGTCAGGTAAAAATCGTTCCACACGAAATCCGGGCCGCGCAACGCATTGCGTGCAAGATTTCCGAATTGACAGTTATGCGGTGTGTCCCCGGCATTGCAGGCTCCCGTGCTCGGATCGACGGCAGAAGTGAAGGCATCCGGATTTAGCCACTGGATTGTTCCCGGCTGCGTGATCCCCGGAATTGAATGGTGCTCGTAAAGAAACACGCCCGGTACAACGCTGGCGAATTGCGGGCCACTGCCTTGCACGATTCCGTGTCCGTTGGCCGAGTACGGCGTGCTCAGAACTGAGAACGGAACTCCGCTGTGCCACAACGCCGTGCCGGACAGTTGCCAGCCGTTCAGCGCGTATCCAAGCCAATGGTCTTTCACGTTTTGCGGAAGCTGGTAGACGTATTGTCCCGTCAGATTGTGCCTAATGTCGTAATCGCAGGAGCCGTAATCGCGGGCGAGTTCACCGGGCAGTGGCGAGAGGATTCCTCCCGCAGAAAACTGAAGGAAGCCGCCGTTTGACACCGTATCGAGGCAATGGCTCCACGTGTAGTTGACCTGTCCTTGCAGCCCATGCCCCAGTCGCTTCATAGCCGTCAGTTGCAGCCCGTTGTAGTGGCTGTTAGCCCCAGTCGAAAATTGCGTGACCGCGCCGAACCGAGCATCGGTCGGCTGCCTGTAAGGGAAAGGCGCGAAGCAGCCTTGGCAGACTGTTTGATACCCATTCACTTGTGTGGTGTAAGGCTGATTCACGGCGCGGGTGCCGACGTATTGCGCCTGAACGCTGGCAGTTGTTCCGATCTGGTGCGAAATGCCAAGGCTCCACTGCATGAAGTAGGGCGCGTGGAGTTCGCCACTGGGCACCGCAGTGATAGCAACTGGCGGCAGGCATGATGCGGGATTGGCGAGTGCAGACCCGCAAGAAAGCTGCCCCTGCGCGAACCCGGAAGTGAATCTCTGATTGGCGACGACAGTCGCATCGACCGCGCTGTTCACCACTCCCGGCGCGATTGCCGTTCCTCCCACAGTTCCCAGAAGACCGCCTTGGAATGTCTGCACGTAGGGTGGATTCATCCCGATGAGGTCGGCAACTGTTCCCGGCAGAATATCGCTGAAAAGACCGAAACCACTCCTGAGCACGGTTTTCGGCTCGAACTGCCATGCAATCGCTGTCCTCGGTTGCAGGATCGCGAGCGGTGTGGACGAGAATAGATTGCCGAGATGCGTCTGAACGGCATTGCTGAGCGGCTGGCTCACGTCGTGCGAAATCGAGTCGAACGATCCCCGAAGGCGTGCCACTTCATCATGCGGATTGAGAGGATTTGAATTGAAGGTGTTACGGATGCCAATCGTCCACGTCAACTTCTTCGTGAGCCTCCATGTGTCCTGTGCGTACAAGTCAATGTTCAGGAAATTGAATGGTTCGTTCACATTCGTCGGGAAGGTCTTGGTCGCCGTGGACGCCAGGCCATAGATGAACTCCGGCAAATCCGTATACGTGACCAGAGGAACTGTGCCCTCGCCGAAATCGAAATCATTCAGGCGGAAGATTCGGATGTTGGTGCCTACCCTGATCTCGCGCGATCCCCGGCTCCAAGCCAAGTTGTCATTGATGAAGAACCGCGATGCTCGGCGTCCCTGAAGCCAAGTGTTGTCGAGACCACCGACTGTCGTAAACGGCGCATTCGCACCGCTGCCTTGTAGCACGATGGGGAAGGTAGCCTGTGTTTTCTGGAAATCACTGGGCGCGAACAGGCTCGAATACCACGAGAATGCCGGATTGAAATAGTTGACGAGATTCTGCGAAAAGACGTGTGTGTAGCCCGACGCGAACGAGTAGAGAGGCTGAGGCGAAACGGAATTGAACAGCGGATTGATCGGGTCGGTGTATGCCGCCTGCACGCCCGTATCAGCCTGAAAGCGGAACCACGCAGTGTTGTTCGTGTTGATGTTGTAGTCGATTCGGGCAGTCTGCACCTGCTCGTGGTCATCGCTGGAATGGGAGACGCTTTGCCGATTGGCGCAGCCGTTGCCGTTCGGTATCGTGCCTGAAGCCGAAGAACCATCCGCGTTGAACGGGCATCCCAAGACTGCGAGAGGCACCCCCGCTGTGCTCCCGTATAGCGAGAACATCTTCTGGTAAAAAGGCACCTGTTGCGGGGCTGGAGCGTAGGTCGATCCGGTTATGGCATCGGTTCCGCCGAGCGGAAGCTGCTGCAAAACGTAGCTCTGAAATTCGGGCGTTGGAACCGTAGCGGGCGTGACGATTGGCAAAGCGATCCGCACCCACTCACTGTCGAAGAAGAAGAACAGCTTGTCATGAACAATCGGACCGCCCAAACTGCCGCCGAAATGGTTGACGTTCGAGCGTGGTTTGTGGTTTCCCGGCGTGGCATTCGTGAAATAGTCCGCCGCATTGAGAATCGAACCATTCCAGAGTTCGTACAAATTGCCATGGAACTGGTTCGTGCCCGATTTTGTCACATAGTTAACCTGAGACGCGCCGTACCTGCCCTGATCGACCGAATAGGAAAGCGTATTGACCGTCACTTCCGAGATCGAATTCAGCCCCAGAACTAGATTTGTCGAGAGACCGCTATTGAGGTTTGTCAGAGGATCGTTCGTTTCGAGACCGTCCACGACGTAGCCGTTCGACAGAGCGGGTAGACCGTTGAACTCCACGTTTCCGTATCCGTTCGTGCTACCCACAAAATCATTTCCGCTTCCTGCCGTGTTGATAAGGGCACCCGCCGCGAACTGCAAGGGATAGGTCAAATCGCCGCCCGGATTCGGGAGGTTTTCGAGTGCGGTAGCAGCCAGAGTCGTGGATGTGTTCGCGTTACTGGGATTGATAATGGGTGCTTCCGAGTTAACTTCGACTACTTGATTTGAGTGAGCGACCTTCAGCGTGAAATTGACTGTCTGCTTCTGCCCCAATCCTGAGAAGACATTATTTGCCGTCTGTGGCTCAAAACCCTGCGCCTCGATCTCGACTTTATACGCACCCGGCTTTAGCTGGGGGAAATTGAATCGACCTCCCGCGTCCGTCTTCACGCTGCGCCTTGATCCCGTGTCGAGGCTAGTGGCGGTCACCGCTGCGCCGGAAACCACTGCTCCGGTGGAATCGGTCGCCTGCCCCTGAATGGCGCTCGTAGTCTCGCCTTGAGCTAGTGCTTGGATTGAGAACAGGCAGAGTGCAGCGATTCCTAGAAGAGAACGGGAAACTTGCATTCAAACCCCACAAAAGAGCCTACTCAACGTGCAGATAGTTAAGCATCGCTGATGCCCAATAGTTAATCACAGTTAATACGAGAAGTCGAGCGTGTAGATACCAGCCTTTGCGGAAGGGTTGTTGTGGTCGATGTAGCTGACTCCAGCAGCGCGAGGCACGAACTGGTCAAATCTTGTATTCCGTACGCGCCCCCTCTCCTGCCGTAGATCACGCCGTTTCCTCCTGTTGTTTCTGCCAACCACAATTCTCACATTCCAAGACGTATGGACGGGGTATCAATTCGGGCTCGAACCCTACGTCGAGGGAGTACGATCCGCATTCGGGACATCGTTCCGGAGCACCGCTTTCATGCCGCACGACTGCGGTTCCGAAAGTGTCAATGATGTTCTGCGTGGCATCTAACACAATCTCGGCATCAGGTCTTGTCGCACCGTTTGGGTGGGTCAACCAATTCGCCAAGTCCCATGCGGATTTGGAGATTGCCTTCAGGTGTCCACGGCCGTAAGAATTCCGGTCGCCGGGTGCAATAGTGTTGGCGATCAACGCTGACCATCCAACGACATCAGCCCGCTTCGGCGCGTCTTCACCAGCAGGAACCATGTCAGGTTTTGTGCAACTGACCGCCAATGGGCTGGTACTCTACCGCTGCCCGTGCTGCCTTGCGGATCGTGGCTAGTGCCCTCGGAGCAGAGGTATGGTCCAGTGGCTATTTCACGAACGTCGGAACAATACTGTTCCCATCTGTCGCGGTGCAACAGCATCGAGACGGAGGTGGTCAATGAGAGCGATGACATCTCGGGCCATGGCGGAACCTTCGTAAGCCGTTTTGTCGCGGGGTTTGTCGGAAGCCCCAAACCCGCGCATATCCGGCAAAATGGCGCGTGCGCCTGCGGCCAGCAATGCCCGGAACAAGCCCGCCCTTCCTTCGAGCGGAGGATCCGGTAGTGGAAGCGATCCCCCGAACACTTGCCGGAACGCCTCTTGCCGCTTCTCCAGTATTGGAAGAATTCGCTCAAACTCGCCGAACTGTCCCAGCCCATCAACGAAACCCCCGTGCAAAAGGATGACGGGCAGGCCGTCACCCTGGTCCTGATAAGCGATCCGGATACCGTCAAACGATGGAAAAGTGTTCACACAGGTGCCTTTCATACACTCGGCTGCACTCTCTGGCAGACCGCGTTGAGGCGAATTCCTTGTTAGGGATTTTACGACGCGAGCTTCGTAACGGCTTCAACGATTGGCGATACGCGATCCGGATACTGTCGAACGATGCGAAACCATAGGCAACGACAGCCGCAGCGAGCACTATGATCACGCACAAAGCCGTCTGAGGTTGAGGCAGCTAACCTCGAGCAGTTACAATGAGGCTGTGTTGAAAGTTTTTGCTCAAGAAGAGGGCGCGGTACCCAAGTGGTAAGGGAGAGGTCTGCAAAACCTTTATTCGGCGGTTCGATTCCGCCCCGCGCCTCCAAGATCCCCGAAGAGTTCCATTCCTCTGAGATTCGTTTCCTTGAGTGCGCGGCGCAGTGATTTCGCCTGGCGACTCCCACTCGATACCGTCAGACAATTTGCTCAAGAAATTTGCTCACGTCGCCAAGCACGCAACACCAGGAGATCCTGGGTGTCGACTCTCGTCAGCCGGCGATCGGCGGAACCAGGAGAGGGCTTACGGAGTAGAAGAAGAGCGAAACATGTCCGGCGGATCAAAGTAACAGCGATGCCACATGGCTTGTTCGGATAAGGTTCCCGATTTCCACTGTTCGAGTACCGGCAGGGTTGTGGCCATCATTCCGCCATCTTCGGCATCGAATACCACCACCACTCCGGCTGCCATGCTCGTACCTCGCGTGAGCTCGGCGTACTCCCGGTCGAACAGAGATTTGGCAAACGCAAGCTTGGCTTGCGAGTTCGTCTGGTCAGCTTTGCCCTGCGCCTCCTGCACGGAGATGATCTTCACCGTCTTTCCGCGCAGGGGTTCCCAGCTGCCAGGGAAGGACGCGATTTCCTCGTTCTCCACCTGAAAGGGTGCCTTGTTGGCGGATGCGGAAGGAGGCGGGGAGACAGCGGGTGACTTTTTCTCCGGTCCCGACGCCAGGGCATCGGGCATTTCCACGCTGCTACGGTGGATCCATCCTCGCGAAATCCCGGAAATGCGGACATGCACCCAGGTGGGGTTCATATCCAGCAGTTCGAATTCATCTTGGGTCGAAGCCAGGAACAAAACCTTGGCGCCATCGCTCGGACTCATATAGACGGGAGTGCGAGATTCCCTAACGGCAACCAGGTTCTTGGGATGGGACTGGTTGCGAAGAATCTCCTCGAGGCTCTTGGCCTGCTGGTTGAGTTCGTCGTTGTGCGGGTCGGCGGCGACTGGCCGCGTACCCGAATTCTCACTCGGGGTCGTGTCAAGCTTGAAAGGCGAGCTACCGGTCGTCTTCGAAGAGGCACTCGGCTCACCCGGCAGTGGAGCAGAGCCCGCTGGCACAGAAGCGTCCGTCACAATAGGCAGGGGCTGGACGGCCGGCGCGGGTTGCGCCCGAGGCGAGGTCGGTGAACTCTTCGCGACGGCCCCGCCGAGAGCCTCCTGCAATCGATCGAGAAAGTCCGTCTCGATCCGCCCGTTGGAGGGAAGCAACTGGTATCCGGATTTCGAGCCGGCAGGATCGGCGTACCACGCCGTGAGCTTGGCGCTGACCCGTACCAGCGATCCGCCAGAGGGCGCGGAAGTGACCTGCACCGTGCACTGATAGTAGCCCCGCTGAAAATTATCGAATGGGCGATCTCCCGGATCGGCGAAGCCGTCCAAAGTAGGCAGTCTCCCGGCTTTCGATGATTGCAGTTCCTGCAACGCTTTCTCTACGTCCGCTTTGGACTGAGGGAAGGTCCGCTCGTAGGGAACCGTTTGCGCCGCGCTGTAGGGCGCAAGTCCAACCCATAGCAGGAGCCCGCAAACTGTCTTGCGGCCTCGACCAAGCCTTTCAGCCGCAGGTCGAGAGATCATGGCAGAGGCTCCAACTCGGAACGGTTGATCCACCCGTGTTGCCCTTCCTCGGTCTCGACGCCATACCAATAAGGAGTCACGATGAGGACCACCACCTGGTCACCTCCGTTCATCGTTTTGAGGTTGGTGGCGCTAGCGAACGGAGCCGACTTGAGCTGGGTGCCGGACACTTTCACGACCCGTTCGACTTCGTGGCGTAAATTCTGTATGTGCTGTTCCAGGTTTTCGTCCGAGGTTGGTGCTGGCTGAACCGCGGAGGCTTGCTCCTGTTGCTTCTTCTCATCGAGGCTGCGTTGGGCCAATACTTCCTGACGATGTTGCTCACTTTCCGCGGCCTGCTTCTTCTGCAACTCCATGGCGTCGACGTGCTCTTGAATGTCCTTGTACTCCGTACTTTCCACCGTGCCGTTGGAGCGATGGGACACGCGTCGAAAATCTTCGACGAAGACCGCATCGATGCGGACGATGGTTTGCTGCGGACCTTTGCTCTGCACGACGTAGCGTACCGCAATCGTGCCCTCGTCATTGCTTCCTTTGAAGTTCATCGGAGCCAACACTTTGGTCCGCACCTTGTAGAAGACCGTGCCGGGATCGGTCCACTGCGGGAATAGGGGCGAGGAAGGCGCGGCAACGGCGTTCTCCACATATCGGTCACGGTTGTACTCTTTGCTGCCCTGAATCATTCCGTCGTTCACCACGTCCTTCACGGCTTGCAGAACTTCACTCTCCGGAGCTTGGACTTCCGTCGAGAAGTTTGCCTCAGCGTCCGCCTTGGTCTTTGCGTAGAGCGGGACCACCATCGCGAGGAGCACGAAAATCGAAAGTGCGGGGCGGAGCCCCCGCCCCCTAGCCCTGGGCAGAAGGTCCTCTCTCAGAGCGAGAGCTTGGTTCCGAGATAGGGGACCGGTT
This sequence comes from Terriglobales bacterium, assembly GCA_035623335.1. GTDB lineage: Bacteria > Acidobacteriota > Terriglobia > Terriglobales > Acidobacteriaceae > JAFAGX01. The sequence goes on along the minus strand of DASPTQ010000012.1, from coordinate 4,383 downwards.
GGAATCTCTTTCTGTTCGGCAATAGGACCCATGTACCCCAGCTGCTGTCCGTCTCCGGGCTCTGGTTCGGATCGTGTGTGGCCGGCGACCGTTTCTGCCTTCTACCTGTACCTCTCTGCCAGCCCGTCTGTCAACTGCCTCGAACCCTTAGGAAGCCCGCAGGCGGCGCGTTCTCGCGCTGGTTTGGGGGCCCGGTTTTCGAGGAAGATTGCGCGGGCGGGTGTTTCTCTGGCCGTGACATCGAAGATGCAAGACGCGAGGTCTAGTTCTGCCTTTGCGAAGATCCGGGAAACTCGTAGGTTACTATGCAGGAAATTGCAGCCGGCGCCATTCGAGATCCGGGATCGCGGAGCCTAGTCCAAGGGGGTGAAGAGTCGAACTTCGGCGCTATGTGCCCGTTGGTTCTAGTTCATGGGAGGCTAATCCAAGGGAGTATCTTGCGGCAAAAATGCTGATCCGTAGCGTGAACATTACCGGCGGCGATCAGTTTTCTTGATCTCGTAGATTCGTCCTGCTTATTTTCGCTTGACAGCGTTCTCGCGATCGTGATACTAAAGTGCCCCTACGCGCACAGGGGTAGTAGTTCAGGGCATGGATTTGCCGGAGTCAGACAGCAAGACTCCCGGGAATCATTGCCAAGGACGGAAGACGTTCTAAGCTGTGCCTTCCATCCACAAAAATAGCTTGCCCGTGACTTGCAACACAGGAGGTTAGAATGACTTTCCCCCGTCGTTCTTTTGCCGGCTGCTTGGTAGTGGTCGTGTTGGCGTTGGCCGCAGCACCGAAGGCCAATGCCATACCCGCATTCGCCCGCAAATACGGTCTGCGCTGTTCGGCATGCCATGAGACTTGGCCGATTCTGAATAACTTCGGACTAAAGTTTAGAGACAACGGCTACCAGCTCATGAACGACCGCGACGCCCCGATCTGGCAGAATCCGTCGTATTGGCCGATCACCTTCCGCATCACGCCCATCTGGCATCGGATCAGCCAAAATACCGCCCAGGACACCTACAACGGCGTCAATCCCACAACACCTTCCGGAACGGTAAATAAGAGCCTCACGACTACCGGGTTTGATCTCAGCGGTCTCGACTTCCATACAGGCGGTACGCTCGAGAAGAACATCTCTTTCTTCGTTCTGCCATCCTCGGATAATACCGGTGCATTCCATTTTGAGACCGTCATGGCGCGCTTCGATAACATTTTTGGCAGCCCTTGGCTCAACGTCAAGTTCGGTAAATTCGAGCTCAACAACTTGCTTTCGGAAAAGCGTTCGGTCGCACTCACCGGGAATGGAGAATATCAAACCTATCACTACATTCCTCTGGGCGATCAAAACATCTTCGGGCAACTGGGGGATAACCAACTCGGCCTGGAATACTTGGGACATTCGGTAAATGATCGCACCCGCGTTTCCGCGGCCCTGCTGAGTTCCGTGGATGGCAATGTGAACCTGACTTTCGGATCGAACTCCTATAGCACATATTTAACCTTCGACCAGGGGTTTGATACCGGAAAGTTGGGGGTACAACGTATTGGGGCGTACTACTTTGGAGGGGAAGCGGCAACCTACTTCCGTACCTCGGGTGGGGTGCCCATTCCTGGTTCAGGAATTGGCAATAAAGGTTTCTATCGGGTCGGCTTCACTGGGCAACTTTACTTAGGGTCGCACTTTGACCTCAACGTAGTCACGCAGCACGGCTCTGACAACGTGTGGTTTGGCCAAGGTTATGGCAACGCAGTCAACACGGACGGCGACGGTGGCGTCCTATGTACGGCTCCCGGTCCTACAGGTGGCTGCCTGGCCAACAATACGCCGGGAACAGTGCTTCCGGTTGGATCGCGCTCACCCAGTTGGAATGGCTATACCATCGAAGCTCGCTACGTTTTCAGTCCGCAGATGATCTTCCTTGCACGCTATGAGGCAGAGCGGATGTCGCAACAGGCGAACGGACCCGGCTATGTCGGAGCTGGACCCACGGGAATCGTGGGCCCGTCCCCGGCCCACCTGGGAAACATCAATCTGTGGGATATCATCTTTCGCTACAACCCCTTTATGAGTAGCCGCGCCGGCATGGCCTTGCAGCCCGAATTCAACGTGTTCCAACAGAATGGCGCGGGGCCACCGAACACGGTCACTGGAGTGGGCACCACCCTAAACTCGAGCGAACTGCTCATCGCAGTTGACTTCGCTTTCTAAGGAGGAGGACAGCAAATGCGGAAAGACTCGATCCATGGTTTCGTAGTGATCGTCGCGGTCGCTGTCATGGCGCTGAGTATTACCTCTAGAGCGCAGGTCACGACGGTGCAGGAGGAGCAGTGGCTCCATTCGCCGGCGGCTAGCAGTCAGGTCGCCGGTCTCACGGGGAATCCCGAGCGGGCAGCTTTGCTCTATCGCAGGTACTGCGTGAGTTGCCATGGCCCGCTTGGCGATGGCAACGGCGAGGTTGCCCCGTGGCTCGACCCTACGGTTTCCCCCGGCAACTTCCGGCCGCGTGACTTCACCTTGGCCGTATTTAAGTGCCGTTCCACACCTACCGGGACACTGCCCACCGATCAGGATCTGTTTGACACCATCGGCCGCGGCTTGGATCGCTCGAATATGCCGGTATGGAACCAACTTACGAAACAGGATCGCGCGGACTTAGTGGCCTGGATCAAGCATTTCTCCCCGCGTTGGCAAACGGAAAAGGCGGGAACACCGATCCAGATCCCGCCGGAGCCCGAAATTACCCCGGACAAGGTCAAGGCGGGCCAGGACGTTTTTAACCGGGTGCAATGTTGGAAGTGTCATGGTGTCCAGGGCATGGCCAACGGACCCTCGGCTTCTACGCTGCAGGACGACCTCGGCCGTACCATTGCTCCCTATAACTTTGCCGCCGGTGCGCGTCCCAAGTGCGGCAGTAGCGACAGCGACCTCTATCGGATCTTTATGACCGGCCTCGATGGTACGCCGATGCCTTCCTTTTCCGACAATATCAAGCCGGATGAGGCCTGGGATTTGGTGTTCTATCTGAGGACGCTCGAGAAACCCGACAAGAACAACGCCAAGGAACACGACATAGCCAGGCAACTCGGATTAAAGCCAGTTAATCCCAATCCCTAATGCGAAGCGAGGGGACCCGAGCAGGAGAAAGACCATGAAGAATCACTATCAACAGAAATTGTTGGCCGTAGCAACAGCTGTGGCATTGGTCGGAGCCGCGACCATGATTTTGAACCATAAGGTCTGTGCGGCGGGAGAGGGATCGATAACCGGGACGGTAAAGCTTAGCGGGACCGCCCCTCACATGAAGCCCATTGACATGTCGAAGGATCCCTATTGCGTGAAGCAACACGCAGACAATCCCGCGGCCATGGAGAACGTTGTCGTTAGTTCCAGTGGCGGTCTCAAGAGTGTCGTTCTCTACATCTCCCAAGGACTCACGGGGAATGAAGCTAGCGCGGTGTCTTCCGAAGAGCCTACCTTCGATCAGAAAGGCTGTGAATATATACCGCACGTTCTGGCCCTCAACCCAGACCAGAAGTTTAAGGTGGTCACGAGCGATCAGACGGGGCACAACATTCACCCACTCCCGGCTCCCGGCGGTGGCAATATCGGATGGAACAAGTCTCAGCCGCCAGGGGCGCCGCCTATCGAGACCAGCTGGAAAGCCCAGGAGGTTGCCATCTCGGTGAAATGCAACATCCATCCCTGGATGCACGGCTGGCACGCCGTCGTCAAAGGACCGTACGCGGTCTCGGACGACAACGGATCTTACACGATTAAAGGTGTACCCGCGGGTGCCTACACAGTTACTGCCTGGCAAGAGGAGTATGGTACCCAGACGCAGAGCGTAACCGTGGCCGCAGGACAGGCAGGCAAGGCGGATTTCACCTTCAAGGCGAAATAGAAACCGGACGGGGAGCTGCTGATCTCGATCGCTGGCTCCAACAAGAAGTAGAACGACCGGTCTGACAGCTGGACCAAACGAGGCGAGATATGGCGAAGGTCTTTGCAATTACCCTCATTGTGATCGCAATCGGTTCCGCCATTCCCATCCTGCAGCATACCTGGTGGATGCCCCAGGACATTTCGACGCACGGAGCTCCGATCGACGAGCAGATGTCGGAAACCATGGCTGAGGCAGGCATTTCCTTCTTGGCCTCGCAAATTCTGCTGGCGATTTTCGTCTGGAAATACTCCCAAGTTCGACCTGGGGAAAGGATCAAAAGCTTTCCCGGCGGCGCTCCCGGGTTGGTAATTGCAGCTTTCCTTCTGGTGGGAACCGAGGTCCTGGCACTTGGCGCCTTTGGAGCCAAGGCCTGGGCCAACATTTACTTGACTCCACCCTCGGCCAACGCGCTGCCGATTCAAGCCCAGGCCGGGCAGTTCGCCTT
>DASPTQ010000011.1:0-5105 GCA_035623335.1 Terriglobales bacterium | reverse complement strand
GGATACCGTCGGAAACAAAGCCGCACGCGCCGAGATCGCAATGATCAAGGTCGTGGCCCCGAATGTCGCTTTGCGCGTGCTGGACCGCGCGATCCAGGCGCACGGAGGCGCGGGCGTGTCGCAGGATACATTTCTGGCCAGCGCGTGGGCGAATGTGCGCACGCTGCGGCTGGCGGACGGTCCCGACGAGGTCCATACCGAAGCGATTGCGAAACTCGAGCTTCGGAAGTGGAGCACGCCACTCGCAACGGAGCGTCCGTAACGCTCTTCAGATTGCGCTAGTCATTTCCTTGATCGGATGGTTTTGGGCGGGGATCACGTGAATTAGATTGAGTGAAGGCTAATGACCATTCAACATGCCCGCAACTTCCTGGCTCGAGTACCATTCAACAACCTTCTCGGGATGCGGCTCCGAAGCGTGCATCGTGACGGCATTACGATCGAGTGCGCGGTTCGCAATGAATTGCGCAACAGCGCCGGCGCCGCCCACGGTGGCGTGGCAGCAGCCATGGCGGACGCTGCCGTCGGCATTGCGATCCAGCACCACTTCGGAGGCAAGAGGCGGATCACCACCGTCGAGTTGAAAGTCAACTATTTTCGACCGGTGTCAGAAGGCTCCATCCGGGCGCGTTCCCACCTTCTGCGAATCGGTTCGACTTTGTGCGTTGGCAGAGTGGATCTCACCGACGACCGTGGGCGGGCCGTCGGGACGGCCATCGTCACGTACATATTCGTTGATTTGACCGCGACTGTTGAGAAAGGTCATCGTGCTGCACGTCGTTCACGCAAAAAGTACTAAGCCAGGTCAGTGCAACGACGCCATAAAAGAAAGGCGTCGCAGGAGATATGCGTGCCACTCGTGCTCGAAACACCTCGCTCTCTAAAAGAGTGGGTAGGCCGCCAAATAGGAGTAACCGAGTGGTTCCTGGTGTCTCAGGATCGCATTCAACGGTTTGCGGACGCAACGGAAGACCGGCAGTGGATCCATCTGGATCGCGCACGCGCGCTGCACGAATCTCCCTACGGAGCCACTATTGCCCACGGCTTCCTGACTCTCGCGCTCCTCAGCCATTTGATCAAAGAGGCGATCGAGATCAAGAGCAGTGTTCGCATGAGTGTGAACTACGGTTTGAATCGGGTTCGCTTCCCATCGCCCGTACGGGCGGACTCGAAGATTCGGGCCCACTTTACTCTGCAATCATTGAAGGACCTGTCGGATGCCGTGGAAGCGGTATTTGACGCGAAGGTGGAAGTCCAGGGCAGCGACAAGCCGTGCTGCGTGGCCGAGTGGGTGGTTCGCTACTACTCCTAAAATGCCCAGCCATTCAGCGATGGGTTCGCAGTCCCGCAGCCGCGAGGTGCGGAATCGCATTGAAGGTAAACAGCCGCAGCTGGCCGTCCCGCAACCGCACGATCGAGTATGACGTGTTATACAAGACGCCAGCCAGATGCATCAGGCGCTCGTCGGAGATTTCCAGCGACAGTCCCATCCAGATGGCAACGGGAGTTGCGGACGTAACAACAACAATATTCTCTCGTTGCTGCGTGCCACGTTTCTTCAACCGGCACGATGCCACACGCTCGCGAAACTGGTGCCAGGTTTCACCACCATAGGCGAAGCGGCCACGAATCCATGCATCGACAACCTTCGTGTCGCAAGGCAGCCACTTGCGGTGGATTCTTGCTGCATGCGTGCCGTTGCTGATACGAACCTGCTCCTGCATGTCTGAGTACTCACGCCGGAATTCGGGGTCTTCGGCACTTAGTTGTGGAGCAATCTCGCGATATACGCGTGCAAGATCGAATTCGTCCCACCCGGAATCAACCTGAATTTCAGGAAAGGCTACGCCGTTCTGGGTATAGGCTTGTCTTATTCCTTCCGCGGTCTGTTGCTGTCGCGACAATGCCCCCGCATACGCCGCTGCAAATCGGATACCCTGGGATAAAAAGTGCTCGCCCAGCAATCGCGCCTGTTGCTTCCCCAGGTCCGAGAGAGAGTCATAGGCATCGCGCGTGCCCGCCTGGCCGTGGCGAACAAGATAGACGGTGCTCAACTCCGTGTTCCTGAAAGAGAGAATGCCAGCTCGACCAGGCCCCGTACTCGCTCATCGAAATTACGGAATCGCGAGTCCTGCGTCTGCCCGCGCCGGAAGCGGTAGTAGATCTGCTGAAGAATCACTGCCAGTTTGAAGATACCCAGCACTTCGTAGTAACGAATGTTCGAGAGATCGCGACCGGTCTTTTCGGCGTAGCGCTGCACAAACTGATCGCGGGTATACCACCCGGGTTGCGTGGTAAGCGCCGGTATTCCCCGCGAACTCAAGTCCGGACTACCGGCCCACGCCCAATAGCAAAGAGTCAAGCCGACGTCGGCCAGAGGATCGCCGACCGTAGTCATCTCCCAATCGAGTACCGCTTCGATGCCGTCGACAGAACCGAAGGGAAGCATCACGTTGTCCAGTTTGTAATCGTTGTGAACCAGCGTAGGTGCAGGGGAAGTTGGCCGGCGATCTACCAGCCATCGAATCACCTGATCCATCTTCGGCATGTCGTCGGTTTTGGCGCGCTGCCAGCGATCGGCCCATCCCAGCACCTGGCGCTCCAGAAAGCCCTCCGGTTTGCCGAGAGCAATTAAACCGGTTTTCGAAACATCAATGGCATGAAACCGTACCAGGCAGTCGATGAAAGCCTCGCTGATCAACTGTGGATAGTTCTTCAAGGCGGCAACTTCAAAAGGGACGTCATCGCGCAAAATGACTCCGTGCCGACGCTCCATGAGAAAGAAAACGGCCCCAAGCAGCGCTGGATCTTCGCACAGATGAAAGACCGCGGGTGCTTCGCGAAAATGGGGGTGCGCCATCTGAAGGACTCGAAATTCGCGGGCCATGTCGTGCGCTTTCGGAGCCACCGGTCCCAGCGGACCTCGCCTTAGCACATACTCGCGGCCGTCGACACGCAGGAGATAAGTAAGGTTGGAATGCCCGCTGGGAAACTGCTCGATGATAATGCCCCGCTCGACCCCATCGATTTTTCCGCGCAGCCAGTGGGCGAGTGCGGGCATGTTCAGTTCTTCCCCCGGACGAACAGGAGCCGTGTCACGGTTCAGGAGTGAGCCTTTCATGGAAGAAGGAAGTTGTTTGTAGGATATCTCAGGCCGCTTCACGGCGAAGACTTCAGAACTCCTAGCACTCTTATGCTACTAACTGCTCCCGGGTGAACTCCGCGAAGGTCTTCCCTTCTGCCACGAGACGTGTCAGGAGCGGAACCGGCTCCCATGGCTCACCGTGTTCACGGTGGAATTCTGAAATCCGCTCCTGAACCGCCTTGAGACCAACCGTATCGGCATACCACATCGGACCACCACGGTACGGCGGAAATCCGTAGCCGTTGACATAAATGATGTCGATATCCACGGCTCGCAGGGCGATGCCTTCTTCGAGGATTCTCGCTCCCTCATTCACCAGAGAGTAGATGCAGCGATCGACGATCTCCTGTGGCGAGATTTCGCGCTGCCGGATACCGGCCTCGAGTGCCCACTTGCGCACCAGTTGGTTCACCTCAGGATCCGGAATGGCACGCCGGTTTTCATCGTACTTGTACCAGCCAGCCCCGGTTTTCTGGCCATAGCGCCCGAGTTCGCAAAGGCGATCGTTGACAATCGGCTGCCGCACGCCGGGCTTCTCCAAGTGCCGGTATTCTTTGCGGATGCGCCAGCCGACGTCGAGGCCAGCCAAATCGCCGGTTGCGAGCGGCCCTAAGGCCATGCCGAAGTCGGAAAGGGCCTTGTCAACAGCTTCCGGGCTGGCACCCTCCTCCACCAGAAATACTGCCTGGCGTCCGTATTCATGAAACATGCGATTGCCGACAAACCCGCGACAATTGCCGACCAGCACACCGACCTTTCCAAGTTTTTTCGAGAGCTGCATGCAAGTGGCGATCACTTCTCTGCTGGTTCTCTTGCCGCGAACGAGCTCGAGCAGGCGCATCACGTTGGCAGGGCTGAAGAAATGAGTGCCGAGGACCATCTCTGGCCGCGACGTCGCTGAGGCAATCTCATCGATGTTGAGGGTTGACGTGTTGCTCGCCAGAATGGCGCCTTTCCTGCACGCCCGATCGAGTTGAGCGAACACTTCCTTCTTCAGTTCCATCCCCTCGAAGACCGCCTCGACAACCATATCGACCTTGCCGAAATCGTCGTAGGTGGGTGTGGGCCGAATCAATTTCAAGCGCTCGTCCACAAGCTGCTGGGTGAAGCGTCCGCGCTTGACTGAACTGGCGTAGTTCCTCTGGATTATGGCCAGTCCGCGGTCGAGCGAAGATTGGTCAGCATCCTTCAGCAGCACAGGAATCCCGGTGTTGGCGAATACCATGGCGATTCCCCCACCCATCGTCCCCGCGCCGACCACTGCCACTGAATTCAGGGGAAGGATTGGCGTTTCCTTTGGGATGTCGGGAATTTTGGCAACTTCGCGCTCACCAAAGAAAAGGTGGATGAGAGCTTTGGACTGATCGGAGAACAGGCACTTGCGAAAGAGTTCCTGCTCAAGCTGGCAGCCTTTTTCAAATGGCAGATTGGTGGCGGCTTCCACTGCCTCGATGGCGGCAAGCGGCGCTATCATGCCGCGTTGTTTGGCGCGAGCCTTCTCGCGTGCAGCGGTAAACACCGACGCGTGCTGGCCGGGTGCGCCAAGTTTGTCATTACGCTCGCGAGTTTTCCTCGCCGGCTCTATTGCCATCTCTCGCGCAAATGCCACTGCACCCGTTAGGAGATCACCGTCGATCAGACGATCGACGAGGCCGAGCGTCAAGGCATCTTGAGCGCTGATGGGGTTGCCTTCGGCGCACATCTCGACAGCTTTCGGGATGCCGATGAGCCGAGGCAGCCGCTGTGTACCTCCCGCGCCAGGAATGATTCCGAGTTTCACCTCAGGCTGTCCGAGCTGCGCGGTCGGTGCCGCAACACGGTAATGGCAGGCCATCGCCAATTCGAGCCCTCCGCCGAAGGCGGAACCGTGAATTGCCACCACGACAGGCTTAGGCAGGTCTTCGATCTGCAGCAGCAGCGGGTTCAGCCCCGCTCCGCGCTCGGCCTTGCCAGAAGTGAT
>DASPTQ010000010.1:0-8174 GCA_035623335.1 Terriglobales bacterium | reverse complement strand
ATTGGGTGACCCGAGCCGTGCCATTTTGTCTCCACAAATGTCGCTACAAGACTGAAATGAACCATTTAGGCAGCCATTGCACAAGTAGGCGGAAGTGATCAGGAAAGAGCAGAGTCGGCGAACATGTAGCGAAGGTAGCTTTAACAGTCCATGGCGGCGGGCTGCCGCGATTTTGCGCTTCGCCGGTTCGCAGTAACGGACGTTAGACCAACCTGCCACTCTAATGGTTTCAGTTTCAAGCAGTTACACTATGGTTTTTGAAGTCTTAATTGGGATTCCGCCGGCGACTCTTGTAGGTTAAAATTCTTCTGTACCACCGCCCCCCCCGACACCCCCCGGCGGCCCCCGACGAAGCAAAACAAGGGAGTTGCAACAACATGGAGCACCCGTCAGTTCCCTCCCAGGTGTCTACAACACCGGGCGAGTCGACTTCCAGCATAGCAAGGCAGGATTCAGAGCAGGTCCTCGCCCAGCTGCGCACGAGCATCAGCGACAGCAATCTTAGCCTGGACGCCATGCTCGACTCTATCGTCCAGGCAGCGCAGCTGGTGGCGCATGCGAACGGAGCTGCCGTCGCCATGCGACGGGATAATTTGGTCGTCTGCCAGGCCAGATCCGGAGACATGGCCCCCGAGTTGGGCACCGAATTGGACGCCGACTCGCAAATCTCCGGGCAGTGCTTGCGAACGGGGGCGGCAGTGCGCTGCCATGACACTAGTAACGACCCGCGCGTGGATGCGGAAGCCTGCCGAAGTATGGGCCTGAGATCGGTGGCTGTGGTACCGGTGGGACAAAAGCCCACGGTGAGCGGTGTCTTGGAAGTATTCTCAGCGCTGCCTAATGCCTTCGACGACGCTCAGATGGAATTGCTCGAGAAAATGGCAGAGTTGGTGATTGTCGCCCAGCGCCGCTCGGCAGAATCGGGTGTCGAGGTGGCGAGTGAGAAGCTCGCCAAAACGAGGAAACGCCGTCTCATCCTGGCGGCAGTGGCGGTGCTCGTACTGTTAATTTGGCTAGTTTTAAGGATTAGGTCGAACAGCCATCCCTTGTATGCTGCTGCCCAGCAGCCGGTCGCTGGCCTCTCAGCATCGGCCGTAGCAGACCATTCGTCTGCTGATGTGTTGAAGCCGAACATCTCACCTGGCGAGGACACTCGGAGTGCTGAGCCAAACCTGCCGCCTCCGATGGTAGCGGGAAGCAAACCGGAGAAAGACAGTTTAACCGGAGATGTGACTGTACGAAAGTTTGCACCTGCACCGGTATCGAACCGGAATACCATCGCAAATGTTCACAATCGCCTTAGTAAACCGCCAGTGCAAAATCCGGATCAAGCTGCCGAGACCGCGCCTGCTCTCTTGGCCGCGACCACCAGCTTCGAAATGGTACCCGGCGGGCCGTTATTCGCTGCTTCCAACAACCTGCCGCAGTTGCCGGTGAAAGTTTCGCAGGGCCTTTCAGGGGGAACAATTGAATACCAAGTGAACCCTATCTACCCCGTTGAAGATCTTGCACCAAGCGAAGGCCGGGTACTGCTACAGGCAGTTGTGGCAGAGGACGGCACCGTGCATGACCTGAAGGTGATAAAGGGCAACCCGTTGCTCGCACGCGCGGCAATCCAAGCCGTCGCCCAGTGGCGCTACCGACCGTACCTGCTTGATGGCCAGCCCATCCGTAGGACTATTGAGATCACGCTGCTATTCAAGCGGCCGTGAGAAGGTGACCCAGACAAGCTAGCCATTGTTCGGTTCATGGAATTACCCGAAACAAGAGAGCGGTCCGGCGAGCCCTTTGGCCGGAACTGTCCTGCGCGGTCCTCACCCTTTATCGGGCCCCATGACTGGGGGAAAACCGGCCACCGGTAATGGAAAAGAGCATCACTCTCTCGAAACTGCCGCAGCTGCCAGAGCCAGTTGGGCAGTTGGAATTGGCGAGCTAGTATCTCCTCAGAAAGTGCATCTGACTCGTCAGTTTTCTAGCCGTGCGTAACAGCTAGGAACGCCATTGACGATACCTGCCGACCCGACATAGTCAACGCTGACTCGCCCGCTGCAACCGTCACTACTACTGCGGAATGTCAGTTTCCGGGATGATCTTTGATGTATGTTGCGACCGCCAGCGCCGCCAACTCATTGCCTCGAGGTCCAAGATGGCCATCGTCGATGTAAATCGCCTCTGGAACGGAATCGAACAGGTTTCCGAGGAAAACGTAACTTCCGATGGAAGCAGCGCGAGCTTTCGCCTCTTCGTAGACAGCGGTGATGATCAAGGACCACGGGTCCTTTGCCGCAACCTCGGACAGCTGTTTTTCGAAAGGGACAAAGGGGTTTTTGACCGTAAAACAGCGAAGGCTGCCAGAAACAGTAGAGGCGGAAGTTGTACGCCTTGGCAAGCGCCTTGGCCACGCTAGGCAAGAGTCTCACTCGGGGCTGGAGAGCACCGCGCGTGTCCTACCTCAAAATGTTGGGCGATCGCTTGCATTCTAGCTAGCACCTACGCAGCTACGGCCGGCTGGTCTGGCCGATGAACACCGACCTCTTCCGCTCCGGTATTGGCCAGAATGCGGCGTGCCGTCTCCACCTCTTCCGGTGTTCCATGCGCAATAAGTAGGTACTTGCCGGCCTTGATCGAAGTTTCATACTTCAGCGCGCTGTCCTTCGGGACACCGAGGCTGTAAAGCGCTGCCCCGAGAGCACTCAGCCCACCTACCACGACAGCACTTTCCAGAGCTCCCACAATCCATGCAACCAAGGATCCGGCCACCATGACCGGTCCAACGCCCGGTATCATGAAGAAGGCTGCTCCCACGAGCATGCCCCAGAGTCCACCCCAGAAGGCGCCCATCTTTCCCCAGTGCTTCACCCGGTCACCAGTAGTGTAGTAACCGACTACCTGATCTTCTGTGTGATATCCCCTACCCACGATCGCGAGCTTCTTAATGTTGAAATCACTCTTCTTAAGCAGATTGATTGCGTTTTCAGCGTCGGAGTGCTGTGGATAGATTGCGACAACTGAATTTTCTTTGCTGTCAGTATTTGTCATTTTGGGTCTCCTATTCTCAGGAATCAGCCCGGCCGGTTAAGGGGCAGGGCCACAGGTTTATAAGATGGCAGCCGACGGACGAGTTGCTGTTGCCTTGAGGGCCATCCGTACCGGCCGGAGTCGTCCCTATGCCCAGCACGGTTTGTGATGAAGTATAGGTTTTCGTAAAAGGAACACTCGAATAGTCGACCGCTTCGGCCTTGATGGCACAGATCCTAATAAAATTGAGGGCGATGCCTGCCCCGCCGCCTGGGTTGAAATTACGGCTGCTGATTTTAGTGGTTGTCGGGTCGAAGTACCAATAGGAATTCACAGCGGAATTTTCGAATCTGTCTTGAGCAAAGGCGGAGGTGGCGCAGAGCAGAGCAATGCCAATCCGGATTGCACTTTCGGGTCTCATTCGCATCTTCTACCAACTGTCGTGTAGGGTGACAACTGTCACGAGTGACAGCGCGCAATGTGATGTTCATAACCTTGAAGAATTTCCCGGCGGACCGTTTGCGTCCCTTTCCAGCACGAATCTGACGAATGAAGGTCCTCACAACGCAGATCTCAGAACGTGCTCCTCGTCGCCCGCGGCGTCGAAGTTGATTGCCTGACTTTGGAACGAGGTCGTGCTAGACTCCGACCAATTAACATAGGATTTGAGCATGGGCCGACGGAACCAACACAGGGAGAGGTCCTCATTGGCTGGTCCCCCTTGGAGGAAGTGGATCTCCGGGCTCATCGCCATCGCAGCGATATCGGCACTCCTTTACTGGTCCCGCCGCTCAAGCACGGAAGCGGATCTGCAGGTGAGTCCAGCAGCACAGACCTTCGGGCCGACCAAAGAGAACTACGGCCAAGCCCCTACGCCGGCGCCCGAGGGCATGGTGTGGATTCCAGGTGGAGAATTCTCGATGGGGGCCAACGATCCGCCTGACATGGACGATGTTGGAATGAAGGCCGCGAGAGACGCGCGACCAATTCATCGTGTCTACGTCGACGGCTTCTACATCGATAAGACGGACGTGACGAATGCCCAGTTTGCAGAATTCGTGCAGGCGACCCAATATGTGACTGTGGCTGAGCGCAAACCGCAGGCTGAGGATTTCCCCGGCGCGCCACCCGAAAATCTGGTGGCCGGTTCAGTCGTCTTTGCGCCGCCAGTTCATCCCGTTCCTCTGGACAATTACTTGCAGTGGTGGACTTACGTGAAAGGTGCAAATTGGCGCCATCCTTTGGGCCCGCAGAGCGATATCAAGGGAAAAGAAAACTATCCGGTTGTGCAGGTTGCATACGAGGACGCCCTGGCTTTCGCAAAATGGGCCGGTAAACGCCTGCCCACCGAGGCGGAGTGGGAGTTCGCAGCCCGCGGAGGTCAGGCGGGACGGCCCTTCGTTTGGGGCGATGACTTCCGGCCACATGGGAAATGGATGGCCAATACTTTTCAGGGTCACTTTCCAGACACCGACAGCGGCAACGACGGCTACGTGGGAATCGCGCCTGTCGCACAATTCCCTCCGAATCCGTATGGGCTGTATGACATGGCGGGCAACGTTTGGCAATGGACCAGCGACTGGTATCGTCCTGATTACTATCAGGAGCTTGCGGCGGCCGGCGGTGTCGCTCGCAATCCGCGAGGACCGGATTCCTCTTTTGACCCGTCCGAACCGGGAGAGCGAAAGAAGGTTCACCGAGGTGGATCCTTTCTGTGCACCGACCAGTATTGCTCCCGCTATATCTTGGGGACACGCGGCAAAGGAGAGGTCAGCACAGGAACCAACCATTTGGGCTTCCGCTGCGTAAAGGACGTCACGCTCCCAGCCAACGCATCCTTGTCTGTGAACCGTAATTGGGTCTTCCCTCCGACCTTCGGAGCTTGGCTCTGGCCGTAGTCCGCCAGCTGCCGGCGATTCTCACGGTAATCGCTTTGGCGGTTGAGCTTGCTCCAGGCACTGCGTTAATTCACCTATGTTGGTTGGAGGCTTCCGTTGTTCGAGCCGTTCGTAGCGCAACCGTTGGCTGGGCACACGCCCGCGGCGCGCGATTCTGCGAACTAGTCGACCTAGGTTCTTGGCAGGTCACACTTTCTGGTCGGCACCGCTTGGGCCAAATTGAGGGTTAGTCTGCGGCAGTGGTTATGTACGCAGGCAGTGCAACAGCCATGTCAGTGGCGTGAACTAGGTTAATCAACAGCATCCTTTACACCAACGGCAGTTTTCTCACCGCCCTTTTCCGTATAGTGAACGGTGATTTTGGCCCCCTTCTTTGCCGTTAGGTAGCTTTCGGCAGAGCCCTTCTCCACGCCCTTTCCGGTGTCTTTTGCACCCTCCACCGTGGTCTTCTCTGTGTACTTTATGGTCTGTTCGGTGCCGTCGTCGGCCTTGATCACCATGGTCTTGCTGGTCTTGTCCACCTTCTTCACAACCCCCGAAATATCATGAACCAGGTCTTGGGCAACAGCACTCTGCCAGGCGATGCTCGCGGCCACAAGAGACAGTGTGAGCACTATCCCTCGGCACTTGAGGTGAAGACACGCCATGGGTTCTCCTTTTGACCGAGATTTCTCTCTCTTACCTCGAAAAATTGTATTCCGTTTCAGCCGCTCGCCTGCTCGAGTCGGTGGCACCGCCAATACCAGGCAGGCTAAGAAAAAGCAGCGGCTGCGCCAACTGTCACTTGTTACAGCCGAGAAAACAATTACTAGACAAAGCAAGCTGCAAGGTTACACCGCAGTGCTGGGTGAAAACCCAAACCTGCTGGAGGAGTGCTGGATGATTGTGCTGGGTTGCTCAAGCTTCGGTGACGGGGTGACATTTTCCGCGATGCGAGAGACGTGTGCTGGCTGCGGTTAGCGCGCCAGAGTATCCGTTTGATGGCCCGCATGAATCGGCGAGGGACTTGTGCCCCGGAGACCCGTCCGTGCCGCGGCGCGTCATACTGCTGCTGCCGACCTCGTCTGCCCAGTCGAAAATTTGCCGCTCCTGCCGGGACGCCTCCCGGGCACTCCCAACCCGAGGTCTGGTTTGTATCTGCTTGATTTTGTTCTGTCGGGCATCGACTAGATCTCGGACTGTGTAGAATGTTTCCTCCGACGGCCTTCAGGAAGCCCCAAATGAAACTTCCGATCGCGATTTTTCCTGCTTTCTGGTTGTTGACCTCTGTTTCCGCGCAAACCCTAGATTGGTGCAAGAGCCAGCCACGACCTGCCTACAGAAAACTGGAACGAGTCAAGGTTCCAGATCCGTGGTTCGAGGTGTACAAAATCGTTCCCGGGGTGCTTGCCATCTATGAGCCACATCAGTTCGAAGAAGTGATCTCTTACCTGGTTCTCGGAACACAGCGAGCACTCTTGTTCGACACAGGAATGGGGATCAGCAACATCAAGGCCGTGGTTGAAGGGCTGACCGGACTGCCTGTCAGCGTGGTGAACTCGCATACCCACAATGACCATGTAGGAGACAATTGGCGCTTCACGGACGTGTACGGCATGCCGACCGACTTTACTCGCACCAATGCAAAAGGGTCGACGGTGGACGCGCAGGCTGAGCTTGCACCGGGACAAATCTGCGGAACCTTACCCGCTGGCTTTGATGCCAAATCCTATCGGACGCGAGCCTTTCATATCTCTCATTGGCTACAGGACGGCGACAAGATAGATTTAGGGGACCGAACGCTGGAAGTTATCTCGACTCCGGGGCACACTCCCGATTCTATTTCCTTGCTCGATCAGCGAAATGGCTTACTATTCACGGGAGACACGTTCTATCTGGGGCCGATCTACCTTTATCGACCGGAAACGGATTTGGATGCTTATGTCTTATCCGTCAAAAGGCTGGCTGAACTGACTCCTCGCCTTCAACTTCTGTTGCCCGCACACAATGTTCCCGTCGCTGCACCCGACTATCTTCCGCGTGTACTAGCCGCGATTCAGCAGGTACGTCACGGCCAGTCAAAACCAGTGTCAACAGAGGGAAAGCGAGAGTATAGGTTCGAAGATTTTTCGTTCTTATTGTCCCCATGAGTATCTGGTTCGAAGCAACATCGGCGGATTCTCAGTCAAGAGTTCGTCATGGTTTCCAGGCCCGATTCTGCCCCATTCATCATGCTTCCTCTCAACTTTAGAACGTGCTTGTTCTGACTCCTGATGTTTTGAGGTAACCCACCAGGTGAGACATACGTCAATCGCACCTCTGACATGGTTAGCGATGCAGCGTCGCGTATTCGGCTTTCGCCTGCTTCAGAACGGGGATGTTGGAGTCGGCATCTTTCCAGAGCGTGAAGAAATCCTGATACGCCGCTTTCGCCTTAGCGGTGTTTCCCGCCATGGCGTACGCACGACCGATTTCAAGATGCGCCAGTGCGCCTGTCACAAAGTTCAGAACGAGCGGCCTGTGATCGAGCAACTTCTGGAACTCAGCTGCTGCGGACGCTCCATGGTGCGCCCCAAGGTAGGCCTGGCCGCGCACATACGCCGGATATAAGTAATTGATAAACATATCCGCCTGTCCCAGTTCGTAAGCGGAAGCGGGCTCCAAATCCGCGAGGGCCGGCGAGGAATTGCCGGCTTCGAGTTTGACAGCGGCATCGATCGTTGGCAGCCAGTAGAGTTGCACCAAAGTGTTATTGGGATAGTTCTGTCGCAGCTCGGCGGCCAAAGCTTTGGCGCGGCCTACGTCGCCGCTGCGAGCCAAAGTCAAGGCTGCCACCACCACCACATTCCGCCCCGAAGACAGCGCCAAAGCTGCCCTGGCTTCTCGCCTGGCGCGGTCCGAGTTCCCCAATTCTGCCTCTCGTAAGGCGGCATTGACTTGCCACAAAGCCGCAATTTCCTTAGCGTCGGCCCGGACTGCCGAATCCATGGCGCGTCGGGACAAATCCCGTGCGCGGTCCATCCGTCCGTAGTAGGCCTCCGTATCAGACTGCGCAGATAGCAAGGCGTCTTCTTCCCCGGGTTTACCGGTGCCCCAAGCCACCTGCCGTCCCATTTCTGCTCCATCGCCCCGCAGAAAAGCAAGACTGTATATGTTCAGGCGCAGGATAAGGCCGTCCAGTTTGCGCGTGAGCGCGAGATCGAACGCGGCCTTGGCATCCTCCAACCGGTCCAAGTAGAGATACGTCACGCCCAGATTTGCATGGTTGAGGAGGTTGTT
>DASPTQ010000009.1:0-76663 GCA_035623335.1 Terriglobales bacterium | reverse complement strand
AGAGGAATCGATTGTGCCGCGAGATTGTGGAGCAGGCGTGACACTTCTGCCTGGACCGCGGGTTGAGGCCAGTAATATCGGCAGCGATCGCTGAAGCCATAGGTGAGGTCGCGGCGAACCTCATCTTCGCTGCCATGATAGTAAGCCTTCCAAAAACTCGGGTTGCGCATCATCGCCTCCTCTAGCACTTCCCGCACCCGTGAAAGTTGGCGCTCGGATTTTGTTCCAAACAGCTCTCGTTCAATGCTGCTCAAGGCCAGCACCGCCTCGCGGTACGCAAAGGTCAACCAGGGACCGACCTTCAAGATTGCGAAATGATCCCTAACCAGGCGGGCTAAGGCCAGAGGAGACTGGTAATCCGTCGAATGTGCTTCAAAGACGATTCCAGCATGATTGGACAATGCGGCCGATAACGAGTGTGCTTTCAAAGGGTCGTAGTCGAAGATCGCATTCGCGCCGAAATCGACTCCCGGTTGAACGACTAGGGCGATTACCTTTTCCCATGCGGACGACAGGCCAAGGCCAGAGAACGCATCCCGAAAGGTCTCGAGCGTTCGATTCGCATGCTCGGCTGTGGTTACAGCAGGGGCCTGTGCAGCAACAGATTCTCCGCCCGGCGCGGGGACCTCGCTCCCGATCACGTACGTGAGTGGTGGAGAGCCCGGAGGCAATTTTTGAAACGCCTCTTCGGCAGCCTGGCAGAGAAGCGCGGCTCGCTCGGCAATCAGTCTCTCCGGCAGACTACTCGGATCGTCGGCGCACGGCATACTGGCGTCGAGGTGGATCTTTTGGTAGCCGGCAGCTACGCAATCCTGCATCAGCTCACAGGCTTTTCTTAAGGCGGAGCCCGACGGTTCTGCGCGCCAAGGAAACGGACCCAGATGATCCCCACCGAGCAGAATTCGCTCGTACGGCAGTCCCGCCTTCTCTGCCGCGGATCGAATGAACTGTGCGAACCGGCCGGGTGTAGAGCCACTGTAACCACCAAACTGGTTGACCTGGCTTGAAGTCGATTCGACATGCAGAATCGAGCCGTCTTGTAGCGATTGCTGAACCGCGGCTTCGACGACGGCAAGGTGAGCGGAGCAGACCGCATACGTGCCTCCCTTTCCCGACTCGCGATTGGCACAGAGAATTTCTCGAAGCCGGGTACCAGCGTCCCTACACTGCTGGTTCTCTGGCGGCCGCCTCGTGCCACTCAGGGCTTTTTCAGTGCGTTCCATAGGGTTTCCCTTCATGTTCCGAAGATGGGCATGAGACGGTGGAGATAACCTCGACCCCACCAATCCGCATGTCGCCATCAGAGCATTCGTCTCCAATTCCGCTGCCCAGGAATCCGAACCAAACTGACTTGGCTCCCAAGGCATGGGCGGCGACCGCGACATGAGCGTTTTCTTCACCCGGCAGGGCCTCGACCCTCCCCATCAGCTTGGACCAGCGCAGGCGCCGGTGGAGCGCCGGATTGGTGCTAATGCAAGCGATCGTGGGTTCGTTCACGAGGGCTTGTTCCGTCGGCGCGTTTGTGTCAAGCTAACCGCTGCGCAAGAAATAATAATAAAACGAAATAAGTCGAAATTCTTCGCTGTCGCATGGGGGAGGCCCTGATGAGGAAAGCCGATGGTCGTACGAGGATTGCGCTGTCTTTGCTGCTGCTGGTTCTAAGCGGCAGCGGCTGCAGTCGGCAGGAAGCAAAACCATCACCCGCCAATGACCAGTCCCCTGCGATCAAAAATGACCTGCCCTCGGCGATCAAGATAGAAGTGAGCCCCGGTGGACCCCTGGTACTGACTACCACCGCGGCCGAATTTCAAGTTCTCCCTTCCGGCAGCGTACAAGGCTTTCTGCTCAAGGACGGCAAGAAGCTTACTCTAGACGACCCGTCGTTGGGAAAGGGGATGGGGAGCGACTATCTTCGGTCTGGAAGCCAAGACGTTGGCTTCAAGCTGGAGTTTGATCAGGCTAAAGTTTCCGATGCGATGGGCAAGCTCGGTCGTGGCAAACAAGTGCAAATACCCTCGCGGTTGGCGGGACCCGACGGTCGAAGTCTCGAACGCGTGCTGCAAATTGAGTGCTACGACGATTTTCCCAACCTCCTGCTCACCAGTGTCGCCTACAAGAACAGTGGCAATGCGGAATTTGAGATTGAACACGCTATCGACCAACAGCATCGCTTCAATGCCAAACTGGCAGATCCGCGGGCCCTCCCCTATGAGATGTGGTCGTATCAAGGCTCGAGCTACAACTGGGGAAGCGACGACGTTCTCAAGCTGTCGCGCGGGTTCCGACAGCCCAACGTCATGGGTGAAATCATAAAAGGCGGCTACGGCGGAGGCATTCCGGTCGTGGCCTTCTGGACAGCATCGGTGGGCGAGGCGATCGGACACGTAGAGACCCTGCCCCTGGTTCTTTCGATGCCGGTCGCAGTCGGAGCGGACCAGGATGTCAACGCGTCCCTCGAGATTCCCGCCAAGACCGCGCTCAAGCCCGGGGAAACCTATTCCACTCCCCGCAGTTTCCTCGCGGTCTACTCCGGCGACTTCTACGAGCCTTTGCGCCTATGGTCGCGTGTGCTGGAGAGGGAGGGATGGCAACTGCCAAAGCCTTCCGGAGAAGCTTATAACGTGAGCTGGTGCGGCTGGGGCTATGAGTTCAACGTGACCCCGGCTCAGATGCTGGGCACCATTCCAAAGCTCAAGGAATTCGGGATCAAGTGGGCGACCCTCGATGACCGCTGGTTTGATGCCTACGGCGACTGGAATCCGCGCGCGGATACCTTTCCCGGCGATTCCATCAAGCAAATGACGGAGGATTTCCACAAACAGGGAGAACTGGTGCAGCTCTGGTGGCTGCCTCTGGGAGTCGAAGATGGCCAGGGCCGATGGGAGTCCCACCGGTACCAGGTTTCCAAAGTCGTGCGCGATCATCTCGACTGGCTCATTCTGGCCAAGGACGGCTCCCACGCGCGCATGACGCGCAACCTGGCGGCGCTGTGCCCGGCGCTGCCCGAGGTCCAGGCCTATTACAAGCAGCTTACGGAAAGATTCATTCGCGACTGGGGATTTGACGGTTCTAAGTTGGACAACATCTATACCGTGCCGGCCTGCTACAACCCGGCTCATCACCACAAATCGCCGCAAGACTCGATCAACGCCATGGGTGAGGTCTACAAAACCATCTTTCAGACTACCCGCGCCCTGAAGCCGGAGAGTGTGACCCAAGCATGCCCGTGTGGTACGCCACCTTCTCTTGCCTGGCTGCCTTACATTGATCAAGCGGTAACCGCCGACCCTGTGGGTGCGGTTCAAGTGCGCCGCCGAATCAAGATGTACAAAGCTTTGCTCGGTCCTGAATCGGCGGTGTACGGGGATCATGTGGAGCTTTCTGCCATGACCCGGGTCGGCAACGACTGGAGCGAACACGGAGACGATTTCGCCTCCACGATTGGTGTGGGAGGGGTGGTGGGAACCAAGTTCGTATGGCCGGATCCTGGGCCGAAATTCAAGCCGGTGCTGCTAACCGAAGCCAAGGAACAACATTGGAAGAAGTGGATTGGGATCTACAACCAGAAGATGCTCTCCAAGGGAACGTTTCTTGATCTCTATACCTACGGCTACGATGTGCCCGAGGCCTATGCGATCGAGAAAGACGGGAAGATGTATTACGCGTTTTTCGCCCCCCACGAAACCGCTCCTTGGAAGGGAGAGGTGGAGCTGCGCGGATTGAAGCCCGGGAGCTACGAAGTGCTGGACTATGTCAATGGTGTCGATCTCGGGTCGGTTCAGGCAACCGCCGAGCAAGTCGCCAAACTGAAGACCGAATTCAAACAGAACTTGCTGCTGGAGGTTTCCCCTCGGTAGGTGGGGATTCCTGCTCCCGGGTTGAACAAACCAGGCTACGCCGGGGTTCGACTATGTTGGCGAAAGAAGCGTTGCCGGTGCGCAGCATCGCGGAACGCTTCGGTCCCGCCGGGACCAGTGGTGGACAAGGCTCCGGCTAGGTTGCCCATGGCCAGGCAACTAGCAAGATCTGCGCCCTGGAGATACTGATGCAAGAAGCCAGCGTCAAAACTGTCCCCGGCGCCCACCGGATCCACTGCGGTCACGCGTATTGCCGGACTGACCACTCTCTCGCTGCCCCTCTGGGCCATGGCTCCTTCGCTCCCAAGCTTTACCACCACTAAAGGGACCAGCTCAGTCAACCGGTTCACAGCCAGGTCGAGATCCTCGGTTTGCACAATCTTGCAGGCCTCGCGCGCATTCGGCAGGAAAATATCGACATAGCCGAGCACGTCGCGCAGGTCACCTCCCCAGAGGTCATCAGGATCATCATTGGTGTCGAGTGAAATCGTCAGCCCACCCGCCTTGAGTTTGCGGAATAGTTTCCCCACTTGTGGCCGGAGGCCCTTCTGCAAGTAATACGAAGACATATGCAGAAGGCGGGTATCACAGAGAGCATCCAAATCGAGATCCGCCAGCGTCAACTCGGCGATGCTGCCCGGATAGGTCAAAATGTTCCGTCCGGCGGCATGCTGCAAGATGACCGTCAACCCGGTTTGCGTGGGAGCTGAGGCGCGGCACACCTGCGAGACATCGACCCCGGCTTGCTCCAGGCGCTCGACCGCCATCTGGCCTAGGTGATCATCGCCAATCCGGGACTGGAAACCCACCCGGCTACCCAGTGTGGCCAAGTTATGGGCGACAATCGCCGACGAGCTCCCGAGAGTGAGTACCATGCGTTCGGCCAGGAGTTCCCGTTCGGCGGGCATCTCCTCTGGGAGACCATAAAGGATCAAGTCTAGATTGAGTTCGCCTGCGATCGTGACATCAAAGCGTGGCATGTTAGGTCGTCATCGAAGACTGCCTTGCTCAAGGGTCACCACGCGGGTCAGATTCCGCGGCGTGTCGGGATCGAGACCCTTATCCAATCCTGTGTATAAACCGAGCAGCTGCCCCGGCCATAACGCAGGCCCCAACCGTGCGAGCTCAGGCACGGCGAGCGACAACTCCACCACCAAGTTTGCGGCCGCCCGCACCCGACCATCAGCCTGGTTAACCACTGCCAAGATGGGGGCTCCCAAAGACTTCATTTCGCTGAGCATTTCACACTCGGCCTCATAACCGCTCTCGGAGAGGAGGAACACCAACAATGTTTCCGAATTGACGATCGACTTAGGCCCGTGGCGAAACTCGAGCGTATGGAACACCTGAGCGTAGGAGAGCGACATTTCCGTTAGCTTGAGTGCATACTCACACGCCAGCCCGTAGAAGGGACCCTGACCCAGGCAGACATAATCGGCGAAGGAGTGAGCTTGCACAAACTCCCGAATTCTCGTAGGCAAATCCACCAAGATTGCCTCGGCTGCCGTCGGCATCTGCTCGAGCGAAGCGGAAAAGTTGTTGTCTCCGGCGATGACCGCCGCCAATGCCTGCAGGGTTAAGAGCATAGAACTGAAGGACCGCGTCATCACCGTGCTTTGCTCATCGGCTGAAGGCAAGGAGATGGTCAGGCTGGCCATTTTCTCCAGAGGCTGGTTGGGCGTACAAGTGATCGCCAGAGTAGGAAAATTTCGTGATGCCAGCAATTCCGCAGTTTTGAGGACTTCCGAGGTTCGGCCCGAGCGCGAGATCAGAACCGGTACCCATTCCTTAGCCGAAGCCAGGGCCAGATCTGGATAGAGCAAGATTTCCGATGCAGGAATGGCTTGCGCGGGGCTCTTGGTCAAGCTGCGCATCGTAGCCGCCGCGGCCAGGGCGACGTAGTAGCTGGAGCCGCAGCCAATCAAGAGCCAACCGCGAGAATTGGCGAAGCGATCGCGGACTCGCTCAAGACCCTGACTCTGGCGGAGTTTCGCCAGGCATGCCTTCCAGCAGTCGGGTTGGGAGAGGATCTCGGCGAGGGAATGCGCCGCGGCGGCCTTGCCGGGTTTATGGCCGTCGTTCGCCTGGTGAGACAAGGATTGATCAGACAATAGTAACCTCGATTCCAGCTTTCTTGAGTACACGCAGATCAGACTTGGAGATGCCATGATCGGTGATGATTTGTTGTACAGCCGATGGCGGAGCGATCAGGGAGAGACTCCGCCTTCCGAACTTGCTTGAATCGCATACCGCGACGGTTCGTTTTGCCACTTCGACCATGACTTGATTCACTTTCGACTCCAGCAGGTTGGGCGTGCTCAGACCGTACTGGACGTCGAACCCATCGACCCCCAGGAAAAGAAGATCGGCACTCAGATGACGCAGGGTTTCTTCGGCAATGGGGCCCACCAAGGAAAACGAATTCTTGCGCAGTGTCCCTCCGGTGAGAATGACATCGACCGAGGCTCCCGCGAGTTCGGCTGCGATGTTCACGGCATTAGTAACCACCGTGAGATGCTTCGAATTCCGCAACGCCCTCGCGATTGCCGTCGTGGTCGTACCGGAATCCAAGATCACCACCTGGCCCTCATTCACCATGCGGGCAGCGGCCACGGCAATGCGAAGCTTCTCCTTGCGATGGAGTTGCTCCTTCTCATACAGCGTGGGATCCTCGAGCGCGCCATCGCGGGCGGGCAGAGCGCCGCCATGCGTACGGTGGAGATGCCCGTGCTCATGCAGTACCTCCAGGTCCTTGCGAATGGTGACTTGAGAGGTATGAAACTGGCTCGCCAGTTCTGCCACCAAGACTCGTCGGTCCCGGTTTAAGGTCTCGAGAATGGCCCGCCGCCGTTCTTCGTTTAGCACGGATTCTCCGCTGACCATTCGCGCCTGAGGCAGGCTCCTCCCAAATGGCCGCTTTTGTTTCTATTTCTTTTTATAACGGTTTGTTTCGTTTTGTCCAGCCCGGGAGTTGGAGGAACGGGTAAGCATCAAGCAAGTCTGACGGGCCGGCGGGGCCAAGATCGGGCAAAACCGGCAGGATTTCGTTCTACCGGCGGACCGGAACGTTTCGGGATCTCCCTGGTCAAAGAGAAGACCTCAGCGGCCTGAGCCCTCATGGCCACTCAAACGAACCTGCTCAGTTCGCATCTCGATTCCGTCCCGCAACAGGAAGAAAACGCCACCCAGGTTCGCGATCCGCGACTGACATAGTGTGGGTGGCAGGCAACGTCCCGACTGACCGGATGCTGCTCGACTTCAGCCGGGACGGAAAGTTGCCTGATGATGATCGGTTGCTCGTTTGATGGCCCGTCCGCCAGCAACACCAAGGTCCCATCGGGTGTTGTCATGCCTTCCGACCCGTGTGGATTACAATGCCTCACGAGTCTCCATGATGCCGTCCAAGCGACCAGTTCCGGTTAAGGTTCTCCCGGACCTCGACCTTCTTCGCTCTCCATCTTCCTTCCTCAAACAGCATCTTGCGCCACTCGCGCCGCTCGCCGACCTCGAGCGCTACGAAACCTGGTTCCTATCCCACGGTCAGGCAATCTCCGATGCTGTGGATCGGGCCCGGACGCCATGGCTTCGCATGTTCGACGTCTCCGGGGGGCGTGTCGATGAAGTGTGTTTTCCGTCCGAGTACTGGGCCATGCTGTATCACGGCTACCGCGCGGGGGTAATCTGGCGCGCCTTTGAGCAGCAATCCCTGCTGCCCTCCTATCAGCTGATCTATCTAACGTCATTCTTCGATCCCGGCCTCTCCTGTCCCTATACGGTGTCGCTCTCCACCGCTCTACCGCTCGAAAAGTACGCCGACCGAAAGCTGAAGCAACGCTTCCTGGATCCTATGCTGAGCCGCGATGACTCGGTGTGGCAGGGTGCCACTTGGATGACGGAGATCAAGGGTGGTTCGGACCTCGGCGCCAATATCGAGACCGTCGCCCGTCGTGACGGCGACCGTTGGTTGCTCACCGGCGACAAGTATTTCGCCAGCAACGCCGGCGCGGAGGTTGCCGTGGTCGCTGCCCGTCCGGAGGGAGCGCCGCGCAACGTGCGTGGACTGGGGTTGTTCGTGCTGCCGCGGCGGCGCGACGATGGCATGCTCAACTACACCATCCGGCGCCTCAAGGACAAGATCGCTACCCGCTCCGTCCCCACCGGCGAAGTCGAACTACGCGATAGTCATGCCTGGTTGCTTGGCCCGGCGGATGCGGGCATCTACCTTATTCTCGAAGTGCTCAACGTCTCTCGCGTCGCCAACAGCGTCGGCAGTGTGGGCCTGGCGCAGCGAGCCTTGGCTGACGCGGTCGCCTTCGCCGAGCAGCGGGTCGCATTCGGTAAGCCAATTCTTGAGCATCCCCTGGTTCACCACCAAATTGAGGAGCGTGTGCGCACTCTGGTCGAAGCCCTAGCTTTGGCTTGGGAGGCCGTCGTCTTGCTGAATGAAGTCTGGCAAGAATCCTCCCCTTATTCGGATCGGTATCACCTTTTCCGCCTAATTGCCCACCTCGCCAAGTATTGGACCGCTGAGTTCGCAGTGCAGACCTCCAAGTGGTGCATGGAGATCTACGGCGGATTGGGAACCCTGGAGGAGAACCGGGTCGAGCGCTGGCTGCGTGAGTCGATGATCCTCGCCATCTGGGAAGGCACCGCACACCGTCAGGTCCTCGATGGCCTCGAGGTCATAGAGCGTAAGCACGCCCACGAGTTGCTACTGAAGCATCTCGCACCCTACGCTTCCGACGAGAACGGCGCCGAGGTCCAGGCACGGATTGAAGCGCACCTCGCGCTTCCCGCCGAGAAACGCGAGGCTTGTGCCGAGCCTCTCTTTCGCGACCTCGCCGCCTTTAGTGCCCAGGCGTTGGCGCGCAGGCGCGCCAGTGCGAGTCGACGTCCGGCGAGTGGGTAGGTGATGAGCACGACGGCGATCTTATCCCCCAGCTAGGAACATCCTAACGAGGCCTGGATGCAGGTCGAGATCAGCGCCGTTGGGACTTTCCCCGAGTCGCCGATTGCGCCGCCACTCGTGTGCCATGGAGGACAGCACCCTAAGGCCATTCCCTCGGATGGATAACAGCCGTAGCTTGTGGGATGCTGGCGGGCTTAGGTTTGTGCGAAACTGCTCGTCCTTTCTCCGACGACAGTTTCGCTTGGGAGACCAAACCCGTCAGCACCATTCAGAGAGCCCGCCGAAAGACTGACCCTTTCTCGAGATTCGAGACTCCCGGCAAAGGCCGCCGAATTGTTCTGAAAGCCGAACATTACAACGGGGCTCCCGGAAGTCTCGAGAAAAAGTGGCTTCGACGACTCAACTTGGTTATTAGGACAGGCGGTAGGGGTCGCCACCCTGTGGTCCCATCGGTTGGAATGGCTCCTAGGTTGAACGGCTAATAGGCGAGAGCGCCTTGATCAAGACCTGTCTTACCCTGGTTTCTATAACCAAGATGAGCAGGACTGACGGGAGGCTTGCCCGAGGGAAGAATCTAGCGAGCTGCCTGCTCGGTTTTGGCCAAGCGGTTCAACGGAGCCAATTCAAGATCTGCGGTTTTGTCCACGGTGAAGGGCCTGAATTTGGAAGGAGTAGCCAAATCCAATGAAGTGATCCGGGGCTGCCGAAGAAAGCCCAAAGCCACAATGAAAGTCGAGTTGCTGGTTGGGCGTAATCCGAAAAGCCGTTCCGACGTGCAACAGGTTCTGCGGCCCTCCATGTTGCGGGAAGCTTCCGGCGTACTCGAGGAAGGCATCCCATCGATTGATGATCTGTCGGTCTAGCAGAAAGGTGGCTTGACCGGTGAGATTGCGAGTACCGCCTTGGGTTGGCCATAAGAGCGAAAACATGCCGGCGGCGGTCCAATTCTTGGGTAGGGGATGCGACCAGGGCAGCGAGAACTGTGGGTCATATCCGTGACTGGATACGGCGTTCGCGCCGGTTGGAAAACTCAGCGAGACGATCAACGAGGCATCGAAACCAGCTGAGCTTGACGCCAACTGCTGCTTGAAACCCAGGCTGAGATCACCCCACCCGGATCCAAAGGTGGTTCCGTTGTTGAAATTGTCGTAATAATCCGGCACAGTGAAGCGTAACTCGGTCTTCGCAGTGAGTCCAAAGCGGACGAGAGTCTCCGGAAGGTCATAGGTCTGCTGTCCCAGGTTGCTGGTCTCGGTAAAACCGTTTTCCACAACCAAGTAGCCACGGGGGACGACCGTGCTCGAAGCAGTGACTGCAGGGCGATCCGTTGTGATCGTGGGGTGCGTCGTCGCATCAGCCTGACTTTGACCGTACAACGAAGCGGTTGCCAGGAGAATCCAGGGCAGCGACACGCTCGCCATCACCAGTCGGCTGCGCAAGTCATCAATTCCGGGGCGACAGTCCGACCGGCCTGGGATTCTAATCCGTCCAGTCCTATGCTTTGCTATTGCCGTGTACCCGACGAAATTAAACATACATTGCGAAGGGAGAAGAAGACCTCATTCCCGATTTCGACGCAAGGCCTGCACGAAAGAAACTTCGGCTGACCTCGGAGTTCGAGAGCAAAAAAACGAGCTGATTCAGACACGCAAGTGATACGGGAGGGACACGACTGTGATGCGCTGGTTGCCGTTGAACAGCAACAGGGCACGAATGGCCTCCGGTCGGTTGTTGTGTAGCAAGTAGTGATACCAGTGGCTCTCCACCAGTTCCGGGATCAGCATGGTGATGTTGCGATCCGGCTGCTCAATCTGCTGTTCGATGGCATACGCCACGATTGGTTTCACAATGAAGCGATAGGGCGAATCGAGCACAACCAGCCGCGGCACAGGCAGGCCAGCCATCCTTGCGGGTCTTTCCACAAGCTCGCTCCACTGGTCGCGCAGCTTTACCGTGTCCTCTCCACATTGAACATGCAGGACATGGATCTCCCGCGATAAGGTCCAGGCATAGCGCAGGGCTTGTTCTGAGACCAGACTCCAACGATCAATCGGCAGGAGGACGACCGGTTCCGAAAGATTTCCCGTGGAGGCAGGGAGATTGGTGCTGATCTCCTGAGCCACCTGCGAGTAGTGATGTCGTACCGACCGCATCATCACAATCAGGGCCGGAATCAACAGGACTGTGATCCAAGCACCATCTACAAACTTCGTGACCAACACCACGGCGGTGGTGACCCCGGTAGCCAGCGCACCAAGTCCGTTGAGCAACATGCTGTGGGCTGCGCCGGGTCCCCCCTTTCGCTTCCAGTGCACCACCATGCCCGCTTGCGAAAGGGTAAACGCCAGAAACGCGCCGATCGCATACAGAGGGATCAGGCGGTCGGTGACGCCACCGAAGATCACGAGCAACACGCCCGTGAGCAGGGCGAGAGCATAAACCCCCTGGGCAAAGATCAGCCGGCGACCGCGGAGGACGAAAGCGTGCGGCAAGTATCCGTTTTCCGCAATCGCGCGGGCCAGACGTGGAAAATCAGCAAAGGCCGTGTTGGCCGAGAGCGAAAGCACGACCAGGATTGAACCAATGCTGAGCCAGTAGAAAGCACCTCGACCCGTGACGGCAGCCAACAACTGCGAGAGCACGCTGTCGTACCCCGGCATCCCCGGTTCCGTAGCCGCGATTCCATAGGCCGGAACCAGATAGGCGATTCCCAACAACATCGCCATGAGGATCGCAATGATCATCGTCAGGGTGAGCTTGGCGTATTTGTCTGTCGGTTCGCGAAAGGCCATGACGCCATTGCTCACTGCTTCGACTCCGGTCATCGCCGTGCAGCCGCTGGAGAAGGCGCGCAGGAGAAGCCAGGCGCTCACGGATCCAGCGATTCCAGGCAACTTGGGAGGGGCGATCACCGGGGCGGGATGCCCTCCCGCGGCCAGAGTGTCAAATACACCAACCACGATGAGAGCCAGAAGGCAGGCGGTAAAAATATAGGTGGGCAGGAGGAAGATTCCGCCTGTCTCCTGCACGCCACGCAAGTTGACGATGGTGATCAAAATCAGAATCCCTAGGCAGAGGAGGAGCGTCTTGCTCTGCAGCGACGGCACCGCCGAAACCAGAGCCCCTACTCCTGCGGAGATACCGACGGCAGCCGTGAGCACGTAATCGATCATGAGCGCAGCCGCCGCCAGCAGCCCAGCTCGCTCGCCCAGGTTTTCTGTCGCGACCGTGTAAGACCCGCCGCCTTGGGGATAGGCAGAGATGGTCTGCCGATAAGAGAAGTACACGATGGCGAGCAGGATCACGATCCCGATCGTGAGCGGCCATACGTAGGCGGCACCCGCCATGCCCAGCGGAATGAGCAGGGTCAGAGCCGCTTCGGGGCCATAAGCCGCCGAGCTCAACGCATCCAGGCCAAATATGGGAATACCTTTGAGCGGCCCGATTCTCTCCGCCTTCTCCTCTTCGGTAGCCAGAGGTCGGCCGAACAGCAAATCGACGATGCTCACGGGATCTTCCTCTGCTGCTAGGGCAGCACTCGTCAACAACCTCGCTGCGCGCCAGATATGATAACCGCTGATCGAGAGCGTCTTGTTAAAGAAGTGTGACAATCGCCAGCCTGCCAGCTCAGGCTGTGCGGCCTCGAGGGAAAATGAAAAAGCAACGCTTACTCTGCTAGGGGGCAATTCCGAAACGACAGCTCCGAGTAGCGAGCGTGTCGGCCACCCAGGTCGGCGATCTGCAATATTAGTAAGGTCTTTCGTTCTCCCTATGCGTTAATCACCTGTAGCTTTGGTAAGATTACCTCCGCTAGGATTCTGATTGCTTCGCTAGCAGTCGAAGGGCGGCATCCACAGAAAACTGCTTCGGCAGGTGCTGACTTTATCGGTTGGTTTTTTCCCAACTGCGAGGAACCCAAGCGATGAGCCACCAGAAACTTCTCTTCACACCTGGCCCGCTTACCACCAGCGAAACCGTGAAGCAAGCCATGTTGCGGGATATGGGATCGCGCGATGCGGAATTCCTGTCCGTGGTAACCCACATTCGCCGTCGTCTGCTCGAACTCGGTCACGTTGCCAATGGCTCTTACGAAGCTGTGCTCATGCAGGGATCCGGTACCTTTGCGGTCGAGTCCGTACTCTCGTCTGTCATTCCATCGAGCGGAAAGCTGTTGGTCGCGATCAACGGGGCATACGGCCATCGCATGGCGAAAATTACCACGGTGCTGGGTATTTCCTGCCAAACCATCGTTGGCGAAGAAGATCGTCCAGTTCCAGTGGAGCGCGTGCGCCGGGTGCTCGCCGAGGATCCGGCGATAACCCATGTCGCAGTGGTCCATTGCGAGACCTCCACCGGCATGCTGAACCCCGTCGTTGAGCTCGGGTCGATCGTCCGCGAACTGGGACGCATTTTCATTGTGGACGCAATGAGTAGCTTCGGCGGCATTCCCATTGACATCTCGGAAGCCAAGATTGATTTCCTGGTTTCTTCGGCCAACAAGTGCCTCCAGGGAGTGCCGGGTTTTGCCTTCGTGCTGGCGCGCCGCGATCTCCTCGAGGGGAACGAAGGCAACGCCCGCAGCGTGAGCCTCGATCTCGTTGCGCAGTGGAGAGAGCTCGAACACAGCGGGCAATTCCAATTCACTCCTCCCACCCACGCGCTGCTTGCCTTCCAACAGGCTCTCGAGGAGTTGCAGGAGGAAGGTGGCGTCGAAGCCCGGGCTGCACGATACTCGGCAAACCGGCGGGCGCTGATCGAGGGCATGACGGAACTTGGTTTTGATGCCTATCTTCGGCCCGAACATCAGAGCCATTTCATCACCTCGTTCCGCCTCCCGGCGCATCGTCGCTTTGACTTCCCCACGTTTTACCGGCGGCTGAGCGAACTCGGATTCGTCATCTACCCAGGCAAGGTGAGCAACGTAGAGTGTTTCCGTATCGGCACGATAGGACACATATTTCCCCAGGACCTACGGGCCCTGGTTGCCGCTATTCGGCAAGCGCTCGGCGGGATGCAAGTCGATTTGCGGGATCCGGTTCTTGGATCAAGGGAAAGAGCAATCCCCAGGAGTCAGCCTTAGAAAAAAATGCGCAGACCCTATCGCGATCGGCTGCAGGCCGTGATTCTTGACTGGGCGGGCACAACCGTAGACCACGGCAGCGTGGCTCCCATCCGCGTGCTGCAGAAGATTTTTGCCGATCGCGGAATAGAGGTTACCGACGAGGAAGTTCGCCGCGACATGGGCGTTCTTAAGAAGGATCACATTCGCTCTCTGCTCCGTGTTCCTCGGATCGCTGGTTTGTGGGAAAAGTGCTATCGGAAGGCTCCTGGAGAGGGCGAAGTGGAGCATCTGTTTGCCGAATTCATTCCCCAACAGATGGCATGCCTCGCGGAATGCTCGATGGTGATCTCGGGCGTAACCAGTGCGGTACAGCGCCTGCGCGACCGTGGCCTCAAGATTGGAAGCACGACGGGCTATACGCGGCCGCTGCTGGACATCCTGCTTCCCCACGCGGCCCAGCAAGGCTATAGGCCCGATTGTGCCCTCTGCCCCGATGATGTTGGGGCAGGACGTCCTCTTCCCTGGATGATTTATGAGAACGCTGTTCGCCTGAAGGTTTATCCTCTCGAGGCGGTCGTCAAGATCGGAGACACGATTAGCGATATTGAGGAAGGCCTGAATGCCGGTACCTGGACTGTTGCGGTCGCCCAAACCGGAAACATGATCGGCCTGACGGAGGACGAGTGGCGTCGGTTAGGGCAATCTGAACGAGCCGCGCGTTTGCAGGACGCGCGGCGCAAGTTGCTCGAGGCAGGCGCCCACTACGTAATCGACACCTTGGCCAACATCGATCAGGTCGTGAATCAGATTGATATTCGCCTGCGAGCGGGTGAGCGGCCGTAACTTCCGAGCGGGTCGTCAAAACCATGTGATACCTTTTTTGCGCTATGCAGGCTAGTCTTTTCGAGTTCCGCCATCGATGGTGGATCATTGCCTCCATTTTCTTCCTTGGCTTTTTCGCCTACTTTCTGGATCCGGTGAATTGCGGTGTGGCCATTGCCGACTGGCTCGCGAAACGCCATGGACCCGTAACCGACAATGCGTATCGGCTTATCTTTGCTTTCGGAACGCTGCTGTTGACCGTCGCATCGTTCTTGCGCACCTGGGGTACTTCCTACTTGCAAGCGGACGTCATGCGCGACTCCAGCGTCCATACCGAAAAGTTGCTGGCGGACGGCCCCTATCGTCATGTCCGCAATCCCCTCTATCTCGGCAATATCTTGATGGCCGTAGGGGTCGGCCTCATGGCCAGCCGGATTGGTTTCCTGATCCTGGTGACAGGCATGACGGTATTTGTGATCCGCTTGCTCTTGCGGGAGGAATCCGAATTATTGCGCGACCAGGGTCAGCCCTACCGCGCCTACTGCGCCGCCGTGCCTCGGCTCGTACCTTCACTCCTACCGCGCGTTCCGCCGGCAGGCAACACTCCCCATTGGGCTGAGGGGTTCCGCGCTGAACTGATGTATTGGCTCTCGGCTCTTGCGATGTCGGCTTTCGCCATCACTCTGAACCTCAAGATCTTCTGGGGAATCTTCGCCGTTGCCATAGTTTCGTCATGGCTCTACAAGCGGCCTGAGCCAACCCATCAATCCACGCCAAGGTGATGCTGGCAGTTGGTCTGGACGCCGATCCTATGCGATCCGGGCTAGACCGAAGGACGTGGCCCGGAAAGACTCAGGTTTCGACCAAAGACTTTAGCCGGTAGAGTGCCTGGCCCCACTGTTCGGAAACAAAGTCGAGATACTGCCTGATTTCTTCTGTTGGCCGCGGACGGAAGGCAAAGCGATTCTCGCGACCTGTCCTAACGCTCCGAACCATTCCTACCGCTTCCAAGACGCCAAGGTGCTTGCGGATCGCCTGCCGGGTCAGCTTTGACCCTCGGGCTAATTGCGAAATCGAATAGGGTTGACCACCAGCGAGCTTGGCAACCAGTGCTAATCGCGTCTCGTCGCCGAGCGCAGCAAACAGCGATGCGCGGGTGCGCCGCTTAGCCGAGATGGTACTAAGCCGCTTTTGCGACATAGGCTTCGATGTTCTTGATCTGCTCCATCCAGCCACCTTCGTTCCTGCGGAAAGCTTCCAGGCGAAGATCGCCGGGGATCTGGTCGAACCCGGACTCGGTGATCCGAAGCAGGGTGCCGTTCTTGGTCCTTTCCAACCTGAATTCGACGAGTGTTCGAGGGGCGTGGGAGTAGTCAGGTGAATATTCCGCGCGATCGAGGGATTTGGGATGTGGCCAGGTGAAGGAGAAGAGGCGTTCGGGCTCCATTTTCTCGGTCACAGCTTCCCATTGGACATGTTCATAGCCAGGATAGGTGATGTTGCCACGCGATATCTGGCCCTGGACGAACGGGCCATCCAGTTTGACACCAAACCATTCCCCAAATTCGCGATAATCCGTGAGCGCACGCCACACGCGGGAAACCGGAGCCTTCAGCTCAATCTGTTTTTCGATGCGATCGTTCATGTCGCGCAACCTCCAGGTTGCATCGTAGCCGAGGGGAATAACAAATGCAACTAAATGGTTGCGCTTTGTCAGTTGGCTTCTGGTCAGCAGCACTCCTCCGATCGGGCAAGAGCTATCATGGGGTTGGGTCGAAGCGTGCGAGCGGTCATTCGTAGCCGATACGGCTCGCAGCAAGACTGCGTTGAAAGGCGGTTCATGGTGAAGGTGATTCTTCTTGGGGCGACTGGCATGGTCGGACAGGGCGTTTTGCGCGAGTGTTTGCTTGATCCCGAAGTGGAAATCGTCCTCACGATCGGGCGAAATGCCAGCCAACAGCACCACCAGAAAATGCGCGAGATTGTACACACCGATCTTTCTGATCTCTCGGCGATTGAGGGCAGCCTGTCCGGCTACGACGCTTGCTTTTTCTGCCTCGGTGTTTCCGCAGCAGGTATGAGCGAGGAGGCGTATCGACGCGTGACCTACGATCTTACGATCTCAGTGGCTACAACGTTAGCCAAGCTCAACCCAAAGATGACCTTTATCTATGTTTCGGGCGCGGGCACGGATGGCACGGAGCGCGGACGCATGATGTGGGCCCGGGTGAAAGGCGAGACGGAAAATGCGCTGTTGCAGATGCCGTTCCGGGTTGTCTACATGTTCCGGCCTGGCTATATCCAACCGCTCCACGGGATTCGGACCAAGACCAGGTGGTACCGGGCAGCCTATGCGCTGGTGGGGCCTTTCTATCCGCTATGGAAGCGGCTTTTCCCGAAGTACGTCACCACGACGGAGTGCGTAGGCCGCGCGATGCTGAACGTCGCCAAGCGTGGCGCTCCTAGGTCTGTGCTTGAAAACCAAGACATCAACAATATCTGCCGGAATGGATCGTGATGGAAGACGAAGATTTAAATCTTACGCAGAACTTCAAGAGGATCCTCGGAAGCGGCACGAGTTGCCGGAAGCATCGACGCCAGAAGGGCCATCAACAGCATGATCACAACACAGGTTAAGTAGATGATCGGGTCAGTCGCGCTGACCGCGAAGAGGAAGGAGCGAACGAGACGCGAAACCGCCAGCGAACCCAGCACACCGAGACCGCATCCGAGGAGCGCGAATTTCACCCCCGAACTGAGGATCAGTCGGGCGATATTGCCGGGTTGCGCGCCGAGGGCCATACGGACTGCAATTTCATGCCTGCGCATCGACACCGAGAAGGCGAGCACAGCATAAATCCCCGTCGTGGCGAGCAGTAGAGCACCCACTGCAAAGACCGTTATGAGGTCAGTATTGAGGCGGCGGGGTGCTTCTACGTTCGAGATCACGCTATCCATAGGCTGCACATGCTGCAGAGGGAGCAGAGGGTCGATTTCTGCGATGGTCGAGCGCAGGGTTTGTGTCATCTGTTCGGGCTCGAGAGCGGAACGCAGGGCGATATAGCCACCACCGGGCCCGGAGAGCTTTCCACCCGGAGCTAGGCCAAGAATGGCAGGCTGCTGCATGGGCGCATACCACTGGTCGCTGCTGGGCTCATCACGGGAACCGATTTTCGTATCCGCAACCACCCCGACGACCGTAGCCCACGGCAGTCCCTTCTTGGGGTTGCCCACGTGCATGCGTTTTCCAATTGCCCGCTGACCCGGCCAGCAGTGTTTCGCCATGGTCTCATTGACGATGACCACCAGAGGCGAGTCGGAGCGGTCGTCCATCGTGAAGTACCGGCCATCGATCAGCCGAATTTGCATAGCGCGGAAATAGTCGCCATAGGTGAGCGCAAACGCAGCGAATCTCAGCTTCCAACGATCAACAGGCTCGTCTTCGATGGTGTAGGCAGCTTGGGCGGATGCATCGGATGCGGGAAGGATATCGGTGAGGCCGACGGCCACGATTCCCGGCTTGCTCGATAGCCGGTCGACAACTGCACGATTGAAGGTATCGGCGGAGATCTGAGTGGAATATTGCTGGCGAGGCAGTTGATAACCAGCCACTAGGACGTGCTCAGGACGGTAGCCGGGATCGACGGCGCGCATATTCTCGAAGCTGCGCAGCAGGGCGCCAGCGGATGTCAGGAGAACCAAAGCGATGGCGATCTCCGAAACCACGAGGGCTGAGCGCAACCAGGCGTGACTCGAGGTGCCCGTGCCGGTTCGTTCCCCCTCTTTGAGGGTTTCCGTCAGGTTGGTTCGCAAGGCGGCGAAGCCAGGAGCGAGGCTACAGAGAGTGCCAGTCATTACAGCAACGACGAGAGCAAAGATAGCGACAGTCGCGTCCAGTGAGATGGAGTCGATACGTGGCATGGACTCCGGCAGAAGATGCAAGGCTGTTCGGATGGCGATTGCAGCACACGCCAGACCTAGCAGGCCGCCCGTAAGGCTGAGAAGCAAGCCCTGCGAGAGAGATTCGCGGAGGATGATGCTCGAAGGCGCACCCAAAGCCAATCGGACGGCATACTCGCGATGCCGGCGGATAGCCTGGACTAACAGCAGGCCAGCCACATTGATGCAAGCAACTAGCAAAACAATGGACACGGCGAAGAAGAGGGTGCGCAGCAACGGTCGAACATCTGCGACGGCGTATTCACGAAGCGGCGTGACGTCTCCGCGGATGTGGATGGCGGTCATGCTGGCAGGGAAATCGCGCATGATCTGCGCGGCAACCCGGTTGGCGTCCTGTGCTGCTTGCGAGAGCGTGACCCCATCCTTAAGGCGCGCCACCATCTGGTATCCCCAAAAGCCAGCTTGGTCGAGAATTTCTTCCTGGGTCAGCATCATGGGGACCCAGACCTGGGCCTGGTTGAGGTGACCGGGCTGTAGAGGAAACTCAAAACTGCGCGGCATG
The DNA here is from genome assembly GCA_035623335.1 of Terriglobales bacterium. Lineage (GTDB taxonomy): Bacteria > Acidobacteriota > Terriglobia > Terriglobales > Acidobacteriaceae > JAFAGX01. Next base: position 57,551 of record DASPTQ010000009.1, on the reverse strand, counting down.
ATCCCGATAATCGTGTAGGTCTTGCGGTCAAGCACGACAGAGCTGCCGAGGACGTGGGGATCGCGGCCGTACCGGTTTAGCCATAGGGCGTAACTGATGACTGCGAGCGGCTGACGACGATCCTCCTCCTCTTGGGTAAAGGTGCGACCACGGAGGGGAGTCACGCCGAGAGTAGGAAAGACACCGGCCGTGAGCCGAGCACCGAACATCTCTTCGGGCATTGCGCCGCCGGAGAGCTCATAGCTTCCGCCGATGTAGCCGCCGAGCGAAGAAAAAGCACTGGTTGCGTTGGAATATGTGCCGATCTCGCGCGCCGTGACGGGGATATTTCGACCGCTGCCGATGTGGTCTCCCAACGCGACGAGGCGGTCAGGATCCCTGAACGGAAGCGGACGCAGGAGGACACCTTCGACAAGCGAGAAAATGGCAGTCGTGGCACCAATGCCAAGAGCGAGCGTCAGAATAACCGTCAGCGTCAGTCCGGGTGTTTTTCGCAGTTGGCGAAATGCGATGCGGAGAACCTGTGCGGCGTGCATGCTTGCTCCCTCGGCACTTGAGTTTGGTGAAAACGCAGCCTGATTAGAGACCTTGCGAACCCGATCGGCGAAATCGACAACCCCACTATGGCAAACGTCCAATCAACGCGATTCCAGGGTCTTCACAAAATCAGCGGCGGTGACGACTTCCGCCCGCTTGGGGAACAGACGTTGGACGAGGGCACCATGGAGTTCCGCATCGAGGTCCGCGCAACAATCTTCGATCACAACCACCCGGTAATCGGCATCACTGGCCTCGACCATAGTGGACAGCACGACACCGCTCGTCGCGATGCCGAACAGAACAACGGTTTCAATTTGCTTCGCGCGAAGGATCAGCCCAAGATCGGTTCCGACAAACCCACTCACGCGATGTTTCGTCACGATGATGTCATTGGGTTCCGGTCCGAGTGCCGGATGAATCGCACCAGCCGAGCCCTGAAACAAGCTTTGGTGCAGAGGGGACGATTGAATGGCTGCGAAAAGCTTGTTCCGATGGCTGACCTCGGGCAAACCCGGCCGAAATCCTACCTGAATCAGAATAACCGGCATACCTTTCGCTCGGGCCGCTCGCAGGACACTCGATACTCGAGCCAGGAACTCCTCCGGTGGTTTCGCGTAAATGGACACAATGGCCGTCTGGCAATCCATAGCAACTATGGCGGTGTGAGGAATGTCGAACGAGAGATCGGTTCCCATATCAGCAGTTTACTAAGAAAGCGACGAATCGAGTGGGCCGGTAGGCCGTCCCTGTGTAATTCAGACGAATCGGATGAAATTCGGATGGCATGAAATATGCCGACGAGCTGCCCTCGATTAGGGTACTATTTGGTGTTTCTCGAACAATCCATGCGCCGAATATTCCCTCTGGTAGCCATCTCGGTAACGCTGATCTCCTGTGCCCGCAAGCCGGACTTTGACGTCGTCTTGAGAAACGGGCTTGTCTGCGACGGCACCGGCTCGCCGTGTACCGCTGGTGGGATGGCGATCTCTGGCGACAGGATCGCCAAAGCCGGCGATGTATCCGGCGATCGCGGCCGAGTCGATATCGACGTTCACGGACAGGTTATTGCGCCCGGTTTTATCAACCTCATGTCCGCGCCGGAAGGACTCTTTGCCGACGGTCGCGGCCTTAGCGATCTGCTCCAGGGAGTCACGCTCGAGATCTTCGGGGAAGGTGAGTCTATGGGCCCTCTCACCGAGGAAATGCGCGCCGAGGATCTCAGCCAGCAGGCCGACATTAAGTACGACATCACCTGGCACACGCTCAACGAAGGGCTCGAAGCGCTCGCGCAGCGCGGTATCTCGCCCAACATAGCCTCCTTCATCGGCGCCGCGACGCCGCGTGTGAACGTGCTCGGCCGGTCCAATCGCGCGCCTACGCCAGCCGAACTCGACCGCATGCGTGACCTCACCGCCAAGGCGATGCAGGACGGAGCGCTCGGGGTTGCGTCGGCTTTGATCTATGCGCCTGGCAACTATGCCCGCACCGATGAACTGGTTGCGCTCGCCCAGGTCGCCGCCCAATACAAGGGCATCTACATTTCCCACATCCGCAACGAAGGTGATCACGAGATGGACGCGATCGATGAATTGATCACCATCGCCCGCCAGGCCCAAATTCCGGCGGAGATCTATCACCTCAAGGTCGCGGGCGAAAAGAACTGGAGTCATCTGCCCGAATTGCTTCAGAAGATCGAAGCTGCCCAGGCCCAGGGCCTCGTCATCACGGCTGATATGTACACCTACCCCGCCGGTGCCACCGGCCTCGATGCCGCGATGCCCCCCTGGGTCCAGGAAGGTGGTCTCGAGGCATGGCGCAAGCGATTGCAGGATCCCGCCATACGCAAGCGCGTAAGGCAGGAGATGTCCGCGAGCGAGCAGTACGACAACCTTCTCCGCGCAGCGGGCACCCCGGACAATGTGCTTCTGGTCGGATTCAAAAGTGAGGCGCTCAAGCCGTTAACCGGGAAGACGCTCGGCGAAGTCGCCCGCATGCGGCACTCGACCCCGGAAGAGACCGCCATGGATCTTGTGATCGAGGACGATTCCCGCGTGGAGACCGTCTATTTTCTGATGAGCGAGGACAATATCCGCAAGCAGATCGTGCTGCCTTGGGTAAGTTTTGGCGCCGACGCCGATCCCGAGGGCATCGACGGTATATTTCTCAAATTCAGCGCCCATCCCCGCACGTTCGGCAACTTCGCTCGCGTCTATGCCCGGTACGTGCGCGACGAAAAACTAATGACCGTACCCGAAGCAGTTCGCAAAATGACCTCTCTGCCCGCCTCGAATCTCGGCATTGCCAAGCGCGGTTTGCTGCGGCCAGGATACTTTGCTGACATCGCCGTTTTCGATCCTGCCACGGTCCAGGACCACGCCACGTTTGAGAAGCCCCGCCAACTGGCGACTGGTGTCTCTGAGGTCTTCGTCAATGGCCAGCAGGTGGTGCGCAACGGCGAACATACGGGCGAAAAGCCGGGCCGCGTCGTCAAGCGCGACCGAAGCTAACCTGCTTTTCTTGATGCGCGCCCCAGCCTCGAGCGGAGAACTAAACGTTGGCGGTAGTGTATTTCTATTAGATCCTGACTGCTCAGTGAGATAGACCCGAGTCGAAATACCTGCGTCTCTCATCCAATTAACTGAATGGTTAAAAACAGAAAGGAAGGTTGGTTATGAGGCTGTCTAGGTGGAAAGCGGCTGCAGCAAGCTTCTTCCTGGCAGCGATCCTGGTTGTGCCGGCATTGGGGGCGAATTCCGGTACACATTCAGCGCTGCCCGGAACCGTAAATTATGTGGAAGGGCAGGCGTCGATCGGCAACGAGATGCTCGACGCCCAATCGGTCGGCTCTGCCGATTTGCAGACCGGCCAGACGCTCACTACACGGAATGGCAAAGCTGAAATCTTACTCACCCCAGGAGTCTTCCTGCGGCTCGGCTCGGATAGTTCACTGCGTATGGTTTCACCGAACCTGACCAATACCGAATTGGCTTTAAATCGAGGCCAGGCCATGGTCGAAGTGGACCAGATCTACAAGGAAAACGACGTTCGCATCCTGCAAAACGGTGCGACTGCTCAGCTCCTCAAGCCGGGTCTATACGATTTCGATGCCACTCATCAGCAGGTTCGAGTCTTCGAGGGAAGGGCAATGGTAGAAGACGGGGATCGGACGGTGACGGTGAAGGGTGGGCACGAAGTCGCTCTCAACGGCGAAGGTAAGTTGAAGGCCAGGTCCTTCGATAAGAACCTCGCACAAAGCGATGACCTGTATCGCTGGAGCAGTTTGCGTTCGAACTACCTGGCGGAAGCCAACGTTGATGCTGCACGAGTGTACGTGGTGAACGGATGGTATGGGCCAGGATGGTTTGGGGCAGGCTGGTATTGGAGCCCGTGGTGGGGAGCCTACACATTCCTCCCGGCCAACGGATTGCTTTACTCTCCGTTTGGCTGGGGTTTTTACTCACCACTGTGGGTATATCGCGCACCGGTGCTGTACGGTTATGGTCACTACGTGCATTCCTTCACCGGATATCGTCCGGCACCAGCCTATGGTCCTGGGTTCCACGACCATGCGGTTCGATCCTTTGGACCGCGCGAAAGTGAGCCGGCACCCTCCATGCACGCTTCGGGTGGTTTTCATGGTGGTGGCTTCGGCAGGTTCCGATAGGCACGCTGATCTACCCCAACAGATAAAGCGGGATGCGTGAGCGTCCCGCTTTTCTTTCTTGAGGGTCGAGTCCATTCAACACCTGGATGGGAACGTTTCCTTTGTAACCCGCGAACTGGGTTTCCTCCCATTGCTTCGGTCCTTCCCCGATTAGAATGAGAGGACGAACCCGAAGCCGACATGACGGCCTCCCGTGCACCTTGCGCGACTCGCGCATGCCATTTGGCCCATGGAGAATGGACGTGACTGTAGAAGAGATTCGCCTTCAGGAATCCCAAGCCCGCAGGAAACACTGGAAGCGCTGGGGTCCGTACTTGAGTGAACGTGCCTGGGGCACGGTCCGGGAAGACTACAGTCCCAAGGGAGACGCCTGGGAATACTTTCCGCACGATCATGCACGCTCCCGCGTCTACCGGTGGAATGAAGATGGGATCGCGGGCATCTCCGACCGCCGTCAACTGATTTGCTTTGCCCTGGCTCTGTGGAATGAGCGCGATCCTATTCTCAAGGAACGGCTATTCGGACTCACGGGGAAAGAGGGCAATCACGGCGAGGATGTCAAGGAATGCTACTTCTACCTGGATGGCACTCCCACGCACTCTTACCTGAAATATCTCTACAAGTATCCGCAAGCGGAATTTCCATACGCACAGTTAGTTGAAGAAAATAGCCGTCGTGGAAAAGACCAGCCCGAATTTGAACTGCTCGACACGGGCGTGTTCGAGAGCGACCGCTATTTCGACGTGTTCGTCGAGTACGCAAAAGGCGATGTGGAAGACATATTGATAAGAATCTCTGCCACGAACCTCGGGCCGGAAACTGCTGCCCTACGCTTGTTGCCCACGGTCTGGTTCCGGAATACCTGGGCCTGGGGTGACGATGGGGCCCGTCCCGAGCTTCGTCAAGTTTCCGCAGCCATCGAGCTGCAGCACGCCAGCCTCGGCAAGCGGTGGCTGTACTGGGAAGGATCGCCTGAACTCCTGTTCACGGAAAATGAAACGAATGTCGAGCGCCTCTTTGGGTTGGACAACCGCTGGCCGTGCGTCAAGGACGGGATCAACGACTATGTCATCAACCGAAAGGCGAATGCCGTAGCCGCCTATCCGATGGGTACCAAGGCAGCGGTGCACTACAAATTGGAAATTCCTGCCCGTGCCACCGTGTCGGTTCGTTTGCGTCTCACCGATATTGACTTTTCGGGCGCTGCGTTCGAGGGATTCGATCGGCTGTTGGCGACCCGCCGGAACGAGGCCGATGAGTTCTACCGCACGCTGATTCCGCAGCACCTCTCACCCGACGCACAAAACATCATGCGCCAGAGCTTCGCCGGGATGCTCTGGTCCAAGCAGTTCTATCACTACGAACTCCAGCGCTGGCTGGCAGGAGATCCGGGGAATCCGTCGCCACCCCCGGAGCGCCGCAGTGGCCGCAACAAGGAATGGACGCACCTATATAACGCTGATGTTATCTCCATGCCTGACAAGTGGGAGTATCCATGGTATGCCGCGTGGGATTTGGCTTTTCACTGTGTGCCTTTGTCCCTGGTCGATTGCGAATTTGCCAAAGAGCAACTCGTGCTGCTGCTGCGCGAATGGTATATGCATCCCAACGGGCAGCTCCCAGCCTACGAGTGGGCGCTGGGCGATGTGAATCCGCCGGTTCATGCTTGGGCTGCGTGGCGCGTGTACAAGATTGACAAGAAGCGCCAAGGGAAGGGCGATCTCGCTTTTCTGCAGAGGGTATTTCACAAGCTCTTGCTGAACTTTACCTGGTGGGTGAACCGCAAAGATGCCGACGGAATGAACATCTTCCAGGGCGGTTTCCTGGGTCTCGACAACATTGGCGTATTCGATCGTGGGGCTCCTCTGCCGACGGGCGGCTATCTCGAGCAGTCCGACGGCACCAGCTGGATGGCGATGTACACGCTCAATCTGCTCGCCATCGCCCTAGAACTCGCCAGACACGATCCCGCGTACGAAGATGTCGCCAGCAAGTTTTGGGAGCACTTCCTCTATATTGCCCACGCCATGAACCACCGCGGCCAGGATGGCATGGGGCTGTGGGACGAGATGGATGGTTTCTTTTACGACGTTCTGCGTTTTCCCGATGGCCGCAAATATCCCCTGCGGATTCGCTCCATGGTCGGTCTGATACCCCTGTTTGCGGTGGAGACGCTGGAGCCGGAACTACTCGACCGCCTTCCCGGATTCAAGCGTCGTTTGGAGTGGTTTATCGAAAACCGTCCGGACCTCATCGGCAGTGTGGCCTGTATGCGTACTCGCGGCAAGAGGGAAAGAAGATTGTTGTCCATCGTCGGAAGCGATCAGCTTCGCCGCATCCTTCAGGTCATGCTCGACGAACACGAGTTTTTATCGCCCTACGGGGTTCGCGCTCTTTCCCGCTATCACCACGAGCATCCCTATACGTTGGCGGTAAACGGAACGGAGTACCACGTCAAATACGAGCCGGCAGAATCGAGTTTGGGTCTGTTTGGCGGAAATTCGAACTGGCGCGGCCCCATTTGGTTTCCTGTCAATTATCTGCTGATCGAGTCTCTGCAGAAATTTCATCACTATCTCGGCGATGGATTCCAAGTTGAGTTTCCTGCACGTTCTGGAAACTTTCTTACGTTGTGGGAGGTAGCAGCCGAGCTATCACGTCGCCTGGCAAGAATCTTCCTTCGCGATGAAAAAGGGGAGCGTCCTGTATACCAAGGCATCCCTAAGTTTCAGGCGGATCCAAACTGGAATCACCTCATCCTGTTTCACGAGTATTTCCACGCTGACACCGGCCGAGGAGTCGGTGCCAGTCACCAGACCGGCTGGACGGGTCTCGTTGCCAAGTTGCTGCAACAGAGCGGGGAGTCAAGAGGACACCTGCAAGAAGAACGCGGAATTGCGCTGGCCGATTAGATCCTGATGAAACTGGGCTGTTCTCGGCAGGGCCACTCCTTCCATTCAAGACTCAAGCCGCTGGTGAAACCACAGCTGTCATCACGATGACATTCGTCGCTGGTTTTGGCATGAACACGGGTACTGTTTCTGCCCTCCCGAGACAGACAGCAAGGCCTTAGCAAAACCTAAGGTCACAAGAGCACTTCGGTGCGTGGATTATCTCCTTTTGACACAATGGATTACAGATCAATCCGGCCAGGGTAGCTATTACCAACCGACAAAATCCAGCCTCCGGAGCGAGCCAGAGTGAGAGCGCGACGGCAGACTCTCGTGGACACCTGTCATGACGAACGCACTTGACAGTCGCTGGAACTCTGGATCACCATTCCGCGCTGTCTTTGGGGGAAGGCGCTGAGTCGCGATTGGGAGTCGAGCCGTGGCTAGCATCAGAACTGGGGCTTCACTCATACCTGCCGTGAGTGCAGGCTTTGCCTACCCTTGGGCAGGTAGATCACTACGCTGTGGAGCTTTCCTGGGGCTGTTGGTTGCTGCCGCCGTTATCAATCCTACTGTTGACGGCCAGAACTATCTTTTCAATACCGCGTATTTCGAAGTTCCCGACTCAACTGCTGTGATCGTTGCTGATTTCAATGGGGACGGGAGGCTAGATCTTGCCGTTGCCAATGCAACAGACAATTCGGTGTCCATCTTGCTGGGAATGCCAGGCGGGAGCTTTGCGCCACAGAAGAGCTACAGCGCCGGAAGTTCTCCACTCGGTTTGGCAGTCGCCGACTTCAACGGGGATGGAAAGCTAGATCTAGCTTTCATGAACAGTTGCGTTTCTTGCACATCCAGCCCCTAGGCTTACGAGTTCGAGCGTAGGCGTTTAGAAACCTGCGGAAGAACGCATGGTACGGTCAGCTCTGATCCTAATGGTGCATCCGTCTAAAAGTTGGTAGTAAGTCGCATGAGGAAGCTGCGAGACGGGCCGATCGCGTTGCCGGAGAACAGGCCGCCGAAGTCAATCACGTCAAGAATGTTGGTAAGGTTCTGCCCATCGATCTGAAATCGCATTTCCATACGATCTGACTTGTAAACATCGGCTCCTACCGAAGCATTGATCTGGAACGAAGGATAGATCCGTCCACGGGCAAAGTTAATGCGATCGATAACTGCCTGGCCGTATTCGGCGAGCGCCTGCTGTTGAGTACCCTCGAAATCGAATGGCAGTCCGCTATCGTATTGCACTCCGCCGGCAACCCAAAGGCGTGGTTTCACCTGATAACGAACGCGTCCGCGAATGGTGTGGCGCTGGTCCTGCGAGTCGGGGAAGTGTCCGGTGAGCTGGGTGGTGGCGTTCACGGCGTCCTGGCCAAGAAAAAGGCCGCCCGTGACCGGGAACCAGGCATTCCCGACGATGTAGGAATAACTGAGGAAACCGGAGAAGTGCTTCCATTGCGGAAGTTCGAGCTTGCCCTCCGCGCCATAGAGGATCGCTTGGCGGAATGCGATGGGAAAGCTGATGCTGGTGCTGAGAATCTGGTCGTCATCGGCGTAGTTGTTGACGTCGCGGCGAAAATAGTTCGCGTCCAAGCGCAATTGGTTGAAGACGCTTTTGCTGCCGCCGATCTCGAAATAGTTGCCGCGGGAGGGTTCGACCGGCAGGCGCAGAACCGTAGGTTCGAAGGATTCGACCTCGGGAGAGCTGGAGAGCAGTATGTTCTCGAACGACGGGGTTTGAAATACCCGGTCGTAGGAGGCGTGCACGATCAAACCGGCCGAGGGAAAGTTATGGGCTACCGCGACGCGGGGGCTGACGGCCTGCTGATTCAGAAGTAGTTGGTAGTGGTCCCAGCGCAGGCCGGCGTTGACCGTCCAGTTCCCGAAGTGGATGAGATCCTGAACGTAAGCCGCCTGTTCGAGATCGGGCCGGTTGCCGAGGAAACTGAAGGTGGTTGCGGTGCCGGGATCGAATGGATAGCTGGGATAATTTGGGTTCGCGGTGATGAGGTCGTAGTAATTTTCGTGAAGAAAAATGTTATCCGACTCAACCCCGGCCTTCCATTCTTGGTGACCGCGATGAATGGACACCGAGCTATTGAAATACCCCTCATTAAAGTGGTTGTGCTGAAAGACAAGGACCGGCCAGGAGTAGGGATTGGAATAGAAGTCGTTGGAGTTGTTGCGGATCATGCCGCGAACGTCGAGGAGAACGTTGGGCGAGAAAATGTGCTGATAAGCAGCGCTACCCATGGTCTCGAAATTGTCGGCCGTCTGGCGCTGACTAGGAGTTCCGGGGGGAGGCGGGGGCTGGCCCAGTTCCGCCAGGAGCTGAGGATCCTCTTGTACCTGCTCGTTGGGAATTTCATAGCGGGCAAGTTCGTGGCGGACGATGAATCGCAAGCGATCTTTCGAAGTTAAGTTGCGCTCGTAATTGACCGAGAAATCGCCAAGTGTGCCCGCATTGGTATAGTTTTGCGGAACCACGGGATTCAGATAGTGATCCGTCCTGCTGCCGCTCGCGGTTGCGCCCAGGGTGTTGCTGCCGAAGGCGTACTGCACCCGTGCGGACGCGCCTGCGGTGTCGAAACTTCCTCCGGAAAGCGCAACCTGGCCGTGAAGGCCGGGTTGCGAATCCTCGAGCGTGTTCACCTCGACCACACCTCCCATTTTCCGGCCATATTCGGCAGGAATGCCGCCGGTGTAAATGCTCAAGAACTGCACATCGTCGGCGTCCATGGTGGGTCCAAAGCTAGGCGAGCGATTATCCGTGAGGGGGATGCCATCCACCACAAATTGAGTCTGATACTCCGAACCCCGTGGATGCAGGACGGCATTTCCCTCATAGAGCCAGCCCGGCTGCGAATTCACCAAATCCTGTAAGGAACGACCGGGAATTGAGCTGAGGCGGTTTTCTATGAGGTCGGAGCCGATCTGATTGACGGAGCCGGCTCGATCCGGGTCGATCAGCGTGTTGGGGGCGCTCACGGTTACCGACTCATTGATCGTAGGCAGCTTGAGTTGGATCCTACGTTCGGTCGGAAGCGAGGAGTAGATCTCCACTGACTCGGACAAGCCTGCAAAACCAGGCCGCTCAATTTCGAGCTGATAAATGCCATAAGGCAGGCGCTCGACGTCCAGTGTTCCCTCATCGCTGGTCGCGAGACGGCTGTGATATTGGTTCGCCCCACTCGTGATCTCGACGATGGTTCTAATCCCTAGACCGGAGGGATCGACTACTTTGAGGCGCAATTCGCCGCTATTGCTTTGGCATAGCGCGGGTAGGGTATAGAAGAAAAGGGATAGAACAGCTATGCCTCTCTTCACCGGGGTCGGCCTTCTGGTCCGAAGCTGCTGATCTGGAAGAACATCGTGCCGTAGAGGTCTCTGCCGGCAAGGAATAGTTAGACACACAAGCCCAATTCCGAGCCTTCCAGCAGATTATAGTGATGAGCGAAACAACGGTAGTCCCTTAACCTAGGCGGGAGGACAGGTTTCCTCGATTAGCGGACGATTTAACCTAATGTCCGGCTCACTCCCCCATCCTTAAATCAGAGGAGTGTAGGGTGGTGCCGGGAGAGGGCGATGCTCGTCCTAACCACCCCAGGCGAGAATTTGTAGTGGTACGCGCCAAAACCGCAGTCTTGGCGGCAGACCACAAACAACGGAGACCTATTTTGACCCCTCGGCGTCGCTGGTCGCGAATCGCTCCGGGTCGACCACTTCAAAGTTGCCCGCATCGGCCCAACCCACCATGCCTTTCTTGGTCTTTACCTTGGCGCTGTAACTATCACTGTAAAGGAGAGTGACTTTCTCGCCGGGATGCACCACGCCCACGTGTACGCCGCCGGATTGTTCGGACGTTAGGGTCAAATCCCAACTCACGTCTGACCGGACTTGGGGGAAGTTATGCTTTACGGGGTGCGGTTTGGCAGGTTTGGCATATAAGCTGGGGAACTTCTGCGCAATCTCTTTCTGAATCTGCGAAGCCGGCATCGTCTCGGGAAATTCCGTGACCGTGCCGTCCGGCATACGCACCGGCAAGGTAGGCGGGTAGAAACAGTTCGTCGAGAGATCAATGTCTACCAGACTCGGTTGATTGGAGTCCGAAGCACTCTGATCGGCTGCGTTGTATGCGGCACGAAGGTCCTTCCACGGCACGGTTAACCGGCTGCATGAGGTCAGTTCTGGGTCTGCTTCGCAGGCCTGAGCTACGTCCTGGCCGGGAAAGCGAGCTATGCAGGCCTGTACTGCCTTCTTGTTGTTTGCAGCCATTCTTCGTTGTTCTTTCTGATCCCGATACTTGGTCCATGAAAGCCAGCAAACAGTAACTAAGATGACGATTGCCAGAGGCAGCAACGCATTGGTGGCAATCTCGCGCCATAGATGATGCTTATCGATCAGAAACAGCAGGAAAATTAGAAGTAACGCAATTCCAAGACTCACTTTGCTAACCCCCATGTTCTAACAGTAATCATGCGAAGACGACTTAACTTCACGAATGCTCGAGTTGGATAAGCCAGAGTCTTGAGTGTGTTTCTCTCGATTTGGACTCTGCCACAGATCAGGTATTGCCCTGGAGTCATCGACACTACGAGGGTCATTCTTACCCTTTCTCCTCAACTTGCCGTATCAAGGCGACCATCAACGCGTCGATTTCTCTGCCTGGGTCTTGCTGACAATCCCAACCGCTACGACTGGGGCTCAACGAACGCAGCTGGGATACCTGGGGACACTCATTGTCCGCCAGTTTCATTTTTGAATTTCGAGAATCTTTGGTAACTAAAAAGTTAAGGAAGGTAACTATAACTTTCGAGCCATTCCGCAGTCGGTCCGGAACTATTTGGCGGTCATTAACTTGGGGTCACTTGGAAGATCGAATTGCCGATAGCTGCCCTGACGGCAGGAGTGTCCGAAGCAATAGGCTGACAGAATTACGACGCCGATCCAGGGCGAAGTCTCAACCACGCTTGTGGCACTCTGATCTCGAGACAGTTAGTCTACTTTCCCGCTCGCCGCATCAGGATCCACGAGCTTGGTGACCTCGCGCTCGAAGGCAGTCAGTCGTTGCAGTGCGGCATGCACGGCGGGCAGCCCCTTCTCTTGGGTGGTTTTGGCGTTGCTCAACGCCTGCTCGGCAATACGGCTGACTTCGTGAAGAAGCGTGCGGATTTCTCTCTCAAGATGAGCGCGGCTCTCTTGAACCCGCTCCAAAATGTCAGCTTGAACTCTCGTGCTATTCACGGCAAAAAGATTTTCCAGGAAAGCATGGCCTTGTTTCCGGATCACGTCTCGTGCACCTGCCAGACCCAACGCCAGGTCAGCGAGCCATCGCAAGGGAGATGCGGGCTGCGCGACCTCAATGAAATCCCTGAACATGAATCTCGAACGAACCCGAAATCCGATCTCCGGATCGAGGGCATGGGGCAGACGAGCCAGTTCGGGAATGCCGGCTTCAGCCAGTCTCTTCAAAAAGTCATTACCCATTTCGACGAACCGAACTGAGGCCTGCCGATATTGCCTTTCTCCCTCTTCCTGCTCGGTCTGCAACCACGGAAGTACACGACGCCTGGTGATCTCCTGTGCCTGTTTCATGATGCGACGTCTGTAACCGGGCCCGGCACCATGGGGAACCGCTGTGATGGCTTGGTCAAAGTCCGTACTCGCTGGGGGAAGCTCGGCGGCGACAAAGCTCTTATGGCGTTGCACAAAGAGATCGGAAAGGCGCTGCTGTTCGGCCATCAAGAGAATCCCGAGTTCTCGCATCGACCGTTCCGCTTCGGTGATCGTGGCCTTCATCATCGTAATTCGCCGCTCCGACTCTTCCACCGGCCGCTCGAGGGCTTCCTTCTCTTCGTAGAGGACCGCCAGCAATTGTTCACTGAGCCGGCTGATACCCCGTTCCAAGGCAGAATAGATCACTTGTCGCCCAGACTCTTCAGCCAAGCGCTCGAGAGCCGCGAGCAACTTTTGCCAATCACGTTCCGGTCCTTGGTGGTCGAGCCGCTGGGCAGCGCTGACTTCGAAGATGGGACCAGCTACGCGTCCAAGACGCTTTTGCAGCTGTCGGGCCGCAAAACTTACCGCGGCAGCCTTCTCGTCAGGAGTTGTCCGATCAGCCTTGTTCAGAACCAGGACGATGTTCTGTACCTGCTTGCCTACGGCTTCGACAAGGTCCAGCTCTTCACCCGCCAGGGGCGGGTCGGCGCCGATCACCACCAACGCAACATCAATGTGGGGAACGAATGCCTGGGTCGCCGCCGTGTTCCCGGTGAATACCGAACCCAGCCCCGGCGTGTCCACCAAGCACATACCCGCAGCCAGTAGCGGGCTGGGGACAAAAACTTCAACGCCTCGGACTCCCTTGATATTTTCCGGGTTGCATTCTTCCGAGACGTACTGCCGGAGATCGGATGCGTCTACGTCCTGCCATGAACCGTCACGTCCCTGGATTCGTGCCCGGCGCAGCTCCCCGGACCTGATGACCGTGGGCACCGCGGTCACGGGAGTGAAACCAACGGGGAGGACTGGGTCACCGATCAAGGCATTAATGAGGGTCGACTTGCCGCGTTTGAATTGACCGATGCAAGCCACATAGAAACGACCTTCGGCGATTCGGCCAGCCAGATCCTTTGCCTCTTCCTCAATGCGGCGGGCGCCGAGGTTTTCCGCCACTATGGCGAGTCGCAGCAGTCTGGAGGCGCCATCGATCCCGCCATTCTCGGAGAGTTGAACGCCAGCGCTTTGCCAGGCACTAATTGCGGCCGTTGCCTTGGACTCGTCCGCAGACATGTTTGCTACGCCTGAGACCGCGTCCCTTCCTGGTGCACATACTTGATGACTTCTACGTCCGAGATGGCAATTAAGCCCTCGTCCACCATTTGATCGAGCGCGGGAAGAAGCTTGTTGATGTTTTCCTGGGTGTCCACGACGGACACCATGATCGGGCGGTCGGAAGATCGAAGCAGATGAGAACGGTGAATCAGCGTACTGGCACCGTAGCCTTCGATTCCGCGATACACGGTCGCTCCCGCTAGATCGAGCTCGCGACATTTCTCGACGATTGCCTCATACAGGGGTTTGCCATGCCACTTGTCATCTTCGCCGAAGTGAATGCGCAGCATCTTGGCCTTGCCTTCGAGTTTCATGCCCGTTTCTCCTGACGCCGGTCGGTGGTCTCATAACTGTGCGAATACTTGATGACATCAACATCGGAAAGCACAACCAGTCCTTGCTGCACCATCTCGTCCAGAATGGGCATAAATGCCCGGAGCTTGTCTTCGGTATCAACAATGGAGAGTAGGATCGGACGGTCGTGGGACAGGCTCAAAGCAGCATCTTTGTGGATCCTTCGATTGGCCCCGTATCCGAGAATTCCGCGGTAGACGGTGACTCCGGCAATGTCATGCGCACGAAGGCCACTCACAATGCCTTCGTACAACGGTTTGCCATTCCATTTGTCGTTTTCCCCGATGTAGATGCGCATCAACTTGGCTTTGCCTTCTCGCTTGACGGCGGGCTTTTCGGGTGTGCCCGATTGCTCCTTTTTACTCGCGGCCGGCTTGACGATGGTCGTATCGTGCATTTCGATCAGCCCGGTACCGACCATGGCTTGCAGCTTGGGCAGCAATTCCTCGACCTTCTCTGGAGTTTCAATGAAATCCACCTTGACCGGAAGCCGGGTCGCAAGATCCACGAGCCGGGTGGTGTGCAAGTGATGGTCGGCGCCGAATCCGGCAATCCCTCGCGTCACCGTTGCCCCGGAAACACCGCGAAAGAAGAGAAAATCCAGAATGGCAGCATAAGCGGCGGTCCCGTGGTACTGCTGGTCCTCGGCTAGGTAGATGACGACCTTCTTGGCAGGCCCAGATGTGAGCATTTTCCCTCCTTGCGTTCAAAGTCCTCGCTGACTGACCAGGAATTCAGCCGCACGACCGAGTATTCCACCACCCGCATGATTTCCCCGCACCGCTTGCTCCAGAAAGGCGCCCAGTTCTTGTTTCAGCTCGGAACGAGTGCGCTCGACGATTTCGCTGATTACGGGCCGCAGTTTCAAAGGTGCACATTGCTCGAGCTTATGGGCGTGATCGAGGCAGAGACTAACCTGGCTCTTCATCGACTCGAGAAACAGGGCCCGCTGCATGTGCTGGACGAGCTCGTGCAGTCGAGCCTTCTCCTCTTCCAGAGTCCGGCGGCAGAAGTCGCACTCTGAGGGCCCCACTTTGGTCCTCGACGATCTATCGAGCATCTTCAAGTAGAAGGCCACCACGCCTTCCGCCGGCGCCCCTCGCGCCAGCAGCCAGGTATGGAAGTTGCACAAGCGCAGGTTCCCAGCCATCTGAATTTTGTCCGCCAAAGCCGACTGAAACTCCTTAAGCACTCCACAGATCGGACATGCACTCCTGGCCAGGGCCTGACTCACGGTGAGCTTGCATGCGACGGCATCGGACTTCATGGGATGGACCTCCCGGCTACCATGCCAGCCCAGACACCAGCGAACCCAACCGTTACGCTCATAGTGATGTTGAGCATCGCAGTCACCATTTGGCCGTCCTGAACGAGACGAAGTGTCTCATACTCGAACGTCGAGAAGGTTGTGTATCCGCCAATGAACCCTATGGGAATCAGGTATCTCCAGTTCGGACTCCATTGTGTCCTTTCGGCCAATATCGTGAGCACCAAACCGATCAGGAACGAGCCCGTAACATTGATCACAAACGTGCCGTACGGAAATCGGCTGCCTAGCCTGCCGCCAATGTAGCTTCCGAGCCAAAATCGCAAAATGGAGCCCACACCTCCTCCGATTCCAACCACAAAGTACTTGAGCAAGACGTCGTGTTCCTTTCTCCAGCTGCAGCTTGACTCCTGACCTCGTGACCACCGCTTTCTAGGAAGCTGCCGGCACTGGTTCTTTCGCCTGTTCTCGCCGCAAAGAGTTCAAACATCTAAGGATCGCCTGTTCCTGGTCGCTCGACAACTGGCTTGGGACCGCCAATCGCTCCACGAGCGCGCGATAACTGTTGGCATAGGCATCAAACTGGCGCTGCATCCGACCCACCATCCTATCGGACCAATCGCCGACCAGTTGGGAATACGCGCCGAGAGCACGCTCCATGTCTGGCCCTATGAATCTGGCTAATCTCCAGGCGGTCCAACGCTCGGCGAACCTACGTCCCAGAAAAGAGACCATCGCCGAATGCGTCATGCGTACGGGGATCCGTCCGGGGTCAAACACCGGCATTTCACGCAAATAGGAAGAGAATTCCTCCGCGGTGGGAGCATCAGCTAGGCTTAACATGTCCGCAGCCCCTTGCAACGTCTGGTGGAGTTCCTCGCCAAGGGCCGAAACAACATCCCACAAATGCTTGCTTTCTTCCCGGACTATTTGGTTCACCACGTCGAGAACAAGTTGTTCCCTGTCGGTCTCCTTGCCGTCATGATTCCCACGGTCCATCAAACCAGCCGCAGCCTTGGTCAGCGCCGGAGAACTCAAGTTGCCGATCTCGTTCGCAATCCGCCTGACGGCCGCGCGCGCTTCCTGCGCCTTGCCGCCCGCCTGTCGTAGGCGAGCATCAAGCTCACGAAGCCTCTCCGCCGTGATCGCTGGTTGCTCTTTGTTCTGCCGTAGGCGCCCCTCGAGGGATACCTCGATCGATTGCAGCAAGGCTCCCACTTTTCGCTGGGTGGACCGCTGTTTTAATTCCTGACTCTGGCTGTAAAGAGGGGCAATGTCCTTCTCAAACCATTGCGTCAATAGATCCTTGGCCGCTGCCATTGCACTCACGGCATGCACCTGCGTCTCCAGGTTGAGTTCCGACCGGAGGTGGCTCTTCACATATTCGATCACTTGGTGACGATCGTTTGCGGATAGAAGATCAGCCTTGCTCACCAGAATGTTCGCAGGAATGCCAGCTGCGTAAAGTGTCTGTACGGTTTTTAGGTCATCCGCTGTTAGAGCCGAACCCGCGTCGATGAGAACCACCCCCAGATCGCAGCGGGGCAGGTAGGCCAGCGTCTCCGCGGCCCCGCGAGTCGCCAAAGAACCCAGACCCGGCGTGTCCACAAAAGTGATGCCGTCCCGCAGCCGTGGTGATGACATGTGAAGGACGACCCGCGTGACGTGCTTTTCGTTTCCTGGGTTGCCCTGCTCGGTGACAAACTCTGCCAGTCGCGAAGTCTCAAACTGTTCCGGTGGTCGATTGGCGAACCACACGTTTACGGCTGGAATCTCTCCGTAAGCGATGCGAGTGGGAACCGCAGTGATGGGAGTGACACCGACCGGTAACAAGTTTGTCTCCAGGGCTGCATTCAACAGTGACGATTTGCCCGAACTAAGCCGTCCAAAGACAGCAATCTCGTAGCTGTTGTCGGCGAACCGGTCGAGAATCATGGAGACCCCGGCGCGAAACTCCACCAACCCTTGTTCGCTGATGATCGCCTCAAGTTTCTTGAGCAGAGCTACCTTGTTCCCGCCACGCTCCAATTGCCGCAAACTTTCCTCGAGGTTCTCGCCACCTCTGTACCCAATGTACTGATCCAGCTCATGGGTGAGACTGAAAAGCTCAGCGGCGATCCCATTCAGTTCGACCGCAGCTGCCGGCGGAATCTCACCATAGCCGCGCATATATTTTGGCTGCAATTCCTCGGCGGCAATCCCGATGAATGTCAGAATCGTATGGAGCGACCGGCTGACAGGAATCCCAGGCGCAGGCTGCTCAATGCCCTGACCATCCAGTATGCGAGCCAATCGAGAGCGGATGCGAGCGATATAGTCTTCAATCCTTTGTCTTTGCAGCGGTGTGACGTCGGGGACGTACTCGGGGAATGCCCGCTTTGAATCGGCGACACGGACCGCGCTCTCCATGTCGGCCAGCAGCTTGTCGATGTGCCGACACGTGACCGATAGCCGCCGAGCGTGGTTCAAATTGAGGGACTCCTGTGCCATGAACGCTCCCGTTGACACGAACGCCTTTGGCTGTACTTGTGCTCAGGAATCTCTTGCAATCGGAAGGGGGAGGGAACACTCACAAATGAACCCCTACCAAGAGAATTCCTTCTTCTTTGTAGGAGTCATCTGCCCGTGCGGGCGGTTAAAGGTGAACTCCAACACCCAAGGAAATTATGGCAACCGGAGAGGCATGAAGTCAATTGTCATCGCTGATGATGGCACCCCATCGGTCCATCTCTTGAGTGGCCCAACCCACACTAGAAGAGTAACAACCAACGTCACCATGAGAGACAGCCATTCCTCCACCGATGTGTTGAGCGAGAGGCACCAGCTTGACTTAGCTCAGCCAGGAAGTAAACTGAATCTGTCATTCCGGTGAAGGAGTTCACCGTTAACCGCTGATCCTGCCTTTGGGCCGGGTGGCTGATGACTCCTGACAAGAGGGTTCTTGTCTCGGGAGTCACGCCCTGCCAAGCAATCCCATAGATCCGAGTGAAGAGGTGAAGTCATGACAAACGTGTGGATCAACGGACAGCTCCGCCGAATTCTTGTTGGCTACGACGGCTCGGTCGAATGTGAGAGGGCTTTGGAGATGGCAATCGCTCTGGGTAACAGCAGCGAGGGCAGACTGCTGGTACTCGCGGTGGCGCGTCCCCCTGAGCCGGAACCTTCGAGCGGTGCGAATGTACTCGACGCCGCCCGCGAGCAGTTGGAACGAACACTGACACGCCTTCGGCGCCGTGTAGGACACGAGAGAATCGAGATCGAAACTCAGGTGACGCAGGGCCACCCTGCCGAAGAAATCCTTCGCAAAGCTCGAGAGGATCGAGTGGATTTGATCGTGGTGGGACACCGGGGAATGTCGAGCCGTGAACGGCAAACCTTGGGATCGATCGCGCAGCACGTGCTCAGTCACGCTCCCTGCCCGGTCATGGTAACGAAATAGGCTTGTGTTGGGTACTGCGACTGTCGAATTGTCCCATTCAACGGCTCCGAACCGCAGGCGACCAACTCATGCGGAAATCGATGTAAAGCGGCGAAATCTTGATGTACTCGTGGCTGCGGTATTTCGGGTATTTGGCCATCTCGAGCAGGGAGAGAATCGCTCCCGGGTTTCCTTGACTTAGCTCCAGAACCTTGCCAAGGAATTCCTTGATATTCGCAGCCGACAGGTCAGCGCGTTGGACCATTGCTTGAGCGAAACGTTCGGCAGCAACCCGCTCGAAGTTTTTCAATTCATACCTTTCCTGTCGATCGGAATACAAGGGCTGGAGATACCCCGTGTCTTCCATATGACTCGACTGCGCGACCGCGATAACCGGTGTGGAGCACCACCCGATGATCTCCCGAACCGCCGCGGCGAAAGCTTGGGATGGTCGATGTAGGTGATCAAGGACAATCGAGTGGCTGCCATCTCGCAGGGCATCCATCACGATGCCCTTGAGAGAGACGGCGGATCTCGCTCGGATGCCATCCTGGTTGCGGCAGATTCGTTGGATGCGGGGAGCGCCTTTTTCCAATAAAGCCCTCGCCACAGAGCGAAAGACAACCTGCGTGCTGGCCGAGGAATCGCAATAAAGAACCGCAGGCGTCTGCTCGAGCAGGCTACGAAACAGCAACGTCTTGCCAACTCCGGTTGGCCCGTGGAGAAGGAAAGATTTTTTCTCGCGCAAGCGTTGATGCAGTGCGCGCTGTTCCTCCTCACGACCAAAAACAAAATTTCCCGTCTCTGTGGGCATGTCCTCAACCCGAGCCGACACAACCTACCGTACTACCATCCTTTTCGATTCAGAAGGAAGAGCGGCCGACTCCTCAAAGGTGACGAACTCCGTCAGCATGTTCGCTATATCTGCGACGCCTCGCCAAGTCAGTGCACGACCATGACCGGACAATGCGCGTACCGAAGGACACGTTCTGAGACCGAACCCAACATCATTCTCGAAATCATCGATCGGCCTCGACGGCCCAGAATGATGAGATCAATTCCGTCCTTTTCCGCACGATGAATAATCTGTTCTCCCGGATGTCCCACGGCCATGTCTGTCTTCACATTCAGGTCGTGCGCGCGAGCCTTCTCCAAAATCTTCTTGAATCCTTCCTGGAAGTGCTCCCTCGCGTCGTCCAGCACAGCCTCCAGTTCGACAGAGGTCGCAGGCTCCGGAGGCCTTGCCACCGCCAAGACCAAGACGCTTGAATCGACGCATTGAGCAAGAGAGAACGCGATCTCCACTGCCTTTTCCGACTGCGGGGAGCCGTCATAGCCAATCAGCATCCGTCGAAAGTGCACGTTGTGTCGTCTCCCGGTCATGGAGTTTCTCCTTCCGTGCTTAGGGTAGCGGCTTGGGAAACTGCAGGGCCATTGTGCCTGGACTTCGACAATAGGTGCCTGGGCATGAACCAGGCATTCGCAATCATGGTCGGAATCACGGCACTGCCAATCACGGTGGCGACCAGGTGAGAATATTGTCGCTGATCAATAATGCCGTGGTTCAACCCAAACAGTGAGGAGATGGTTCCAAAGGTCAAACCGGTGGACATCATGAGCGTGAAATACAACCCTTCCTCGCGCTCGTACTGAAACGCCTTCACCGTGGGAAGCAAGCCGATCACTTTGGAGAGCATCTTCGCCAAGAACAGAACGAGGAATACCAAGGGTGCCGCCCTCAACGCCGGAACCGAAACGAACGATCCAGCCCGAATGAAATAAAAGGGTGTCAGCAAGCCGAAGGTCAGCGTACGCAGTCGTCGGATCAGGACGTGGTCTTTGCCAACCGTGCCTGCCAATACCATTCCAATGATGTACGCGGGCAGTACAGCTTCGCTTCCCGACCAGACCGCCAAACCTCCCATGGCGAAGAGAACGAAGAGCAGATATTTGGCTTCAAGTTCGGAAACGCGCCCGCCATAGATCCTAAAGAACCAAGGAGTCAGGAACGGCAACACTCCAAAGATGAGCGCGCTGCTGCCGACGAAGATCAGAGTTTTGGTGGTAAACGGAGAGAAGATCAAGCCCAGAGCGATCACGGTACCCAGATCGTTTACAAAACACGCCGCCAGTATCGCTTTCCCGAAATCGGTGGCGTTGAACCCGAGCTCCAACATCACGGCGTACACCACGGCCACCGACGTCGTGGAGAGAGCCACCCCCGCTAACCAGCTCGAGCGCACGGTCCAATGGAGGACATAGTGAGCGATGGCCGTGCAACCCAGGAAAGGACCGAAGAATCCCACCAGTCCAACCACCGTCGCTTCTTTCCACTTGGTGCGAAAGATCAGGGGATCCAGCTCCGCACCGGCAAGAAACGTAAGAACGATTGCGCCGGTGCCGGCCAGGAAGGTAATCCACTCGCTCTTGGCTCCGAGGCCTCCCTGGACAATGAACGCACCGACGACCAGCTGCGCCACCGTGCCTACGACAATCTCGGTCAGAGCCGTGGAGATCTTAAACCAAATGGCAAGAAGAGTGGCGATCAGCGCCAAACCTACCCACAAAGAGGCCAAACCCCAGATGCTCTGCATTGCGGCAATACCTCGACTTCTGGACTTATCTGGGTGCTTGCCGTGGCTATGACTCCGCGACAAGGACCGCTTGTCAGGAGTCATCAGCTGTTCCGGCTCGAAGGTGGGACAGCGGTTAGCGGTGAACTCCTTCACCGTTGAGACTGTGCTCATTATAGCGGATTGAAGATCCTCAGCAAGTAATCGAGGACGACTACCCCGTCATCGATCATGCTCGATGGGGAGCACCTCCTTTGCCATCGCCACCTGCAGCAGCAACCAGCGATCCTTCGGTCCGAAGCCCTTTGCCATTCGGTCGAGATGGTTCAACTGGTCATCAGGAAGACACTTCTTGACCTCTGATGAAGAGGTTCAAGAAGGTCGAAAGCACATTCCCGCCTATTGTCAGTGGAGTTTCTCAGAGGGGCTGAATTTCCGAAATTCTTCGCTAGGTATGAGCTTGGAATGAAACAGAAAAACTGTGTATTGTGCGGGAATCAAGTTTAGACATAGTGCGGGATTGGGTCGCCGTTTAGTATGCGAAATACGGGAGGCAATCATCATGTCCCAAACAGCGATCCGCCAAGTTGCGGATAGGATCGACAGCCAGCAGCGCCGTGAAGAGGAAACGCCAACCCAGAAACAACTGGCGAATATTCACAAGTCTTTGGAAAAGATTGCCGTGACCCTCGAACACATCAACAGTGCCATGCAAAAAATCGTCGAAGGTCCCTAGAAGTCTTGGGCACATGGGGCAACGCTGTCTCACCGGATTCTAGGCGCACCACACTTCACGCATCCTATCGCGTGGATTTTATGGGGTTGGACATGATTCCTTGCCATGAGCAGGCGCCAGAGTCCACACTCTCGATCGCAAGGCCACGCGTACCGATGCGCCATTACGCTCCTTGGAGTAACGCCAAATGGCGTAGCCGTACCTAGGCTCCCTTCCTTCTGATCCAGAGAGGAAACAGCGGGTCCAGAAAGAAATAGTCGCCTTTATAGCGATCCAGGATATCTCTTGCATCGAGCGACTGAAGAGCCTTCTGCACGGAGGAGGCCGGTCCGAGACGGAATTCTTCGCGGACACCCTGGGAGTAAATCTCCGCAGCACCTCGCTGACCGAGCGCCTGCAAGGTTGCGCGTTGCCGCGCGGAAAGCTGTTCCCATAGAAGCTCATAGTAGGTGGACTGGGCTGTTACTAGGCTGTCGATCACGGCTTTCACGTCGGATGCGTCTAGTTGACGCTTGTTTTTCAGTTCCGCATAGTCCCAGAGTTCGTGCGCGATGCGCTGAACATCGTAGGGAATCAAATCCGCCGAAGAGAGGAGCATCTCCAAACCCTGTTCGTCCAGAGTCCGGCCTCGGCTGCGAAAATGGCGAGTGATAAATTCCTTCCAGTTTTTTGCGGCAATCTTATCCAGGAACATCTGAGGGCCGGCCTTGTGAAAGGGACGTTCCGAGGAGAGCATTTCCTGCATCAAGGTTGGTTGAGATCCCGCGAAAACATATCCCACATCTCTTTGCCGCTGCACCTGGTCGCGGATGGCATTTTCGACGGAGCCTCCGTTAAATTCGGAAATCTGCTGAAACTCGTCAAGGCATATGGCCATGCGAAAGCCGGCATTCTTAGTTAACTCACCCGGCAGCGCGAATACGTCGGGTGCGATCGGTGCGGGATCGAAGTTGGCACCTTTGCCGAGGGACAAACTGACTTCGCCGGTGGCCATGTTGATGCTGACGTCGGGCTTGACCTGGCGAGCGAATCTCGTAGCCCAATCCTTGACCCTCTCCCAGGGACCGGCGGCGCGCAATACTTTCTCCGCAAACTTCTCGAGAAATTGGGCATAGCTGGAGTAACTGCTCACGGTCAAGCTGACCGTATGGATATGACGCTTCTTCAAGCGGAGAAGGGCGACCGCGACCAGGGAACTCTTTCCAAAACGTCGCGGAGACAACAGGAACACCTTTTGCCCATCCGCCACATCGCGGACGAGTTGGTTGAGTTCGTTGGTTCGGTTGACGAAATTCGCATCGTCGATAATCTCGCCAAAAACGAAGGGATTTTCCTGGGTCATATTACGCCTATTAGCGTAACGCCAAATAGCGTAATAGGTCAAGGAGAAAAATGTGATTATGCCGATTAGCGTAACGCCAAAAGGTGTAAGAATTTCACTATCCCGGGCCGACGTGGTACCCAGTTCAGGCGCGTGCCGAGGACTTCCAGCCTAGCGTCGCTGGTCGAAAAGACTGCGAAGAGTCCTGATACCCGTGACCACGGCGGCGCGCTCGTCTGCCTTGGCGATGCGCAGCACATCGAACAGCGGATGGGCGGCCAGGACTGGATATCTCTTTTGCAAAAACTCTCGCACCACTGCGGAAGCCATGATTCTGGTATGGCGGCGGTCGTCGAGGTTCGGCTGACGCTTGACCAGGCCGCGCTTTTCCAAACGATCCACAATTCCCGACACTGTACTGTGGGCGAGACCGACCTGGGCGGTTAGTTCCTTAAGACTCAGGCCCTCGGACCTTACTACCGCCTGCATAACACTTCTCTGTGGCCCGGTAAGGCCACCCTTCGCGAACTCCGCTTCGACCGGTCGGCGAATCGCTTGGCGGATGACGGACAGGTGCTGCTCCAGTTCTAAGGCCAGGTGACGTAGCTCCGTTTCCTGCCCTTTCCTCACATTCCTTTTCGCCATGAGTCCGTACCTGCCTAGCTACAGCACAAAAGGGATCAACTGTCGGACGGTTCTTTGGTAACAACGATAGTCGTTGCCAAACTGCTGCGTCATGAATTCCTCTTCCCTTCGGGCCTTCAACCACCAGCCGACGAAGGCAAGGATTACCGCGACGAAGCAGCCAACTTCACCATACACGACGGCGGTTCCCAGCATAGCCAGCAGACCCCCAGCATAAATAGGGTGACGCACCAGCCGATAGGGGCCGCGTTGCACGAAGGAGTGATCCTCTTTGACCGTCACGGTTGCGCTCCAGTTTGCGCCTAAGGTAAAGCGGGCCCAAAGCGCAGTTGCAGCGCCTAGGACGGTCAACCCTAGTCCGGTGTAAGCGGCTTGAGCGGACGGGGGAACGATGCGCCACCCGAGTTGGCCTATCCGCATGTCAGGGCGAAAGAGCAAGACAAAAACGCCTGTCATGAGCAGCAGATGGTAGAGACGAGCGACCGGGGACTCTCGGCGCAGCGGCTTCTTGGCGCTGGCCGCCGTGATCGCCCAAAAAAAGGCGAGCATAAGCCAGGGAAGAGTAACCGCCTGGTGGAAATCGAATCTCATGGCAACCTCCTATTATAGGTCGTATACGACGCGTCTGATACGACATAATAGACGAGAGGCTGCCCAGATACAAGTTTCGAGATTTCGGGGCAGAGGTCCTCCTTGCCACGGGCCGTTTCATTCTTGCTATACGGCAAACACCAGAGAACCTAGAACGAGGGTTTTGGGCCAGCCGTCGATCAAGGCTCGAATCCAAGAAGAGCTGAAAGCAGAAGGCGTTGAAACCGCGAAAGCACAGCTTAGAGAGAATTTTGCGTAATATCGAGGAGCAGTTAGAATGACTGGGCTTTGGCGACACCTTCGATAGAAGTGAACCTTAATGGTGGAAAAGCAGAAACTCCGCATCAACTTCGATGACTATCTGGGGCAAGCCGAAGTGGTCATCTATTCCATTCTTGCCGTGTTGCTCTTCCTCGCGGCCCTGGCGACGATAGCGAATGCCAGCAAAATGCTCTGGCAAGGCTTCGTGCATTGGACGTTGGCAACCGAGACCCTGCGGGTGTTAGACCAACTGCTCATTGTCCTCATGCTAGTAGAGATCCTGCATACCGTGCGCATCTCCATCCGTTCGCATCTTCTGGTTACCGAACCATTCCTTGTCGTCGGACTCATTGCCTCGATTCGACGCATCCTGGTGATTACTCTGGAAGCGGCCAGCCTGGCAAAGGGTGGCGCATGGTCGACCGAGGGCGCGAGCATATTTCGAGCAAGCATGTTTGAGCTTGGCTTGTTAGGGGTGCTCGTGCTCATTCTGGTATTTTCCATTACGCTCCTGCGCCGAGTCCCTCCGTCCCCGGAAGGCCTTGGAAGCTAAGTAGGAGCTGCTCTTGCAAGTTCGCGTACTCCTGGGGATGCTAGGATCGGCATCTTTCCTGGGGGTGAGGAAGGCCTTGTAAGATTTGGCGCGTGCCATGCGGAGATGCGCGAGCGGTGCAGCTCTGCGTGGTACAACTGTTCAACCATACGCTTGCGCGCCGCTTCGGCCTGCCGCAAGCTGAGCGTAATTCCCTGAGCACCTACGCCGTATCGGGCCGCCGCATACAGGATCAGACCTCCCCACCCGCAACCGATGTCAAGCAGATGCTCTCCCCGGCGCAGGCGGAGTTTCCTGCATATATATTCCAGCTTGCAGTCTTGGGCCGCATCGAGGTCAGCATTGTCACCGTGAGCGAAATACCCGCACGAGTAAATCATCTGCGGGTCAAGCCATAGCGCAAAGAATTCTGGCGGAAGGTCATAGTGGTAGCGAATCGCTTAAGGAGTCCCTCTTCTTTGAATGAGCGGGTCCATAGAATCTTAGGCTGTGATTCTCGGCTCTTTCGCGCACTGGCATTTTCCGTACTAGGGTTACGAGTACCTGGGAAACCCCGTGAGTTCTCTTCCGAGACAAGAGATAGTCACCGAACTCAAAAGCTGCTTCCATGTCGCCTTCAACATCAAAGTCGCCAGCAATATACGCTTCTCCGATGCTTAGCTCAGAGGGAGACTCAAATAGTCTGTGGAATGCTTCGGGATTGCAGAGCACTAATGTGAACTTGGGGGTGGTCCAACGTTCCCCAAGTGGCGCCGTCCCAGAGCCGAACCTGAAAACTCTCATTTCTGTAGTCTGCGAGCACTTGGTCAAGGGTTTGAGAAATGATCGGAGGTTGAAGTGTTGGAATGGCGTTCGAAATCGCCATATCGGTACCTTCACTCTACGGCCTCGGCCGCCTCGGAGGTTGGCTGAGCAATGGCTCCGTGCGCTGGACTGCGAGACGTTATTATGAGTCCTCGACTTGCTTGTTCGGTTGTACAGGGATATGGGACTACGACACACCCGGGCGAATTCGCGCCAGTCTCCAGATCGGGCGGCGGACGTCGCGCCAGGAGAATCCAAAGATTGAAGTTGCGGGATGATGTTCAAATTCATGTGTCAAATTCATGGTTGACCAGCTTGGCATGCGGGCCTAACATTAGCGACTTGCGTCCTCAGCAGTTGCTTCCTCGCATCATGCCTTCGGGTTGTGGGGAACAGGAGGAAGACTAATGAAGCGGTTCACCTGGATCTTCTGCCTGCCGGCCATCCTCCTATTGGTTGCTCCCTCGGATGCGGGCGACGTTAATGCGCCCATCACGATCCGGGAATGGGACGTACCGACGCCACACTCGCGCCCCCATGATCCGGCTGTTGCTCCGGATGGCTCGCTTTGGTACACCGGGCAAATGGCCAACGAACTGGGGCGCTTTGATCCCAAGAACGAAAAGTTCACCAAGTTTCCCCTGAAAACACCCGACTCCGGGCCCCACGGTCTGGTAGCCGATCGAAACGGGAACATCTGGTTCACCGCGGTTTTCAAGGGATATATTGGGAAACTGAACCCCGCAACAGGGGAGATCACGGAATATCACCTGCCGGACCCGCGGGCTACCGACCCGCATACTCCCGTATTCGACCAGCATGGGATCCTCTGGTTCACGGCTGAAGAATCGAACTTTGTGGGGAGGCTTGACCCGAGCAGCGGAGAAATCAAGCTGAAGCAAGTGCCGACACCGCACGCAGTACCCTACGGAATCGTAGTCCTACCCTCAGGAGTTCCCTATTTCTGTGAGTTCGGAACGAACAAATTGGCCAGCATCGATCCGAAGACCATGGCGATCAAGGAGTACGAAGTGTCGAAAGGGGCTCGTCCTCGCCGATTAGCGGTAGCGACCGATGGAACAATTTATTACTCGGATTATGAGCGTGGCTACCTCGGGCATTTTGATCCCGCGACCGGGAAGGTCGAAGAGTGGAAGTCTCCGAGTGGTGAAGGGTCGGAGCCATACGGGATCACCGTGACGCCCGACGGAATCGTCTGGTATGCCGAGACGGGCGTGAAGCCGAATAAGCTGGTGCGTTTTGATCCTCAAACCAAATCTTTTTCAACGACCCCAGTCCCGTCGGGCGGAGGCGTCATTCGCAACATGGCGGCGACAAAAGACGGCAGGGTATACCTGGCGTGCAGCGGGGTGAACAAGATCGGAATCGTGCAGGCTCAGTGAGCTGGGCAAGTGGCTTAGCCTGCGATCTCATCCGAGCAGTAACCCACGACATTGAAATTCAGCGCCGCTTTCACGATTGCCTGGCCTACAGATGGGTAGGAGCTTCGCGGTTCTGACGGTTTCGTCTCATTTGGCAGGATGTCGGAACCAAGGATGCGAATTCCATGACGAGGAACAGAGGTATATGCGGAGGTTAACAGTATTCAAGGTATATGTCTCGGATCTGGAAGAGGCTCGGAAGTTTTAGGTGAACAAACTCGGATTCAGGGTGGCGGAGGACAAACATTTGGGCGACTACCGTTGACTGCTCGTTCAGGCCCCGGATAGCCAAGAAGTATCTCTGAATCTCGAGGTGGCCCGCACCGCCGAGGAAAAAGCTCTCGTTGGACGCCAAGCCGCGGCACAGCTGCTTTTCAGTATCCAAACCGATAATTGCTTGCGGGATTTTGATGAAATCAAGCGTCGCGGCATTCAATTCGATGGAGAACCGAGAGTGATGCCCTATGGAACCGGCGTGATGATGCGGGACTTGTACGGCAACAAGCTCTATCTTAATCAGGAACCTGATTGAAGTAGGAGTCACCGTGATGTTCAGCAGGTCGTTGCCGTTTCGCGTAGGCGGAAGCCGCCTGAAAGTGGATTGGGCTTGACCTGTGCGCCCCAGTCGGGAAGCCGTCAAGCGTCCGGGCAAGTGAGTCAATTGTCCGGGATGTCTCGGTCCAGTCGACTGCCTTGGACAAGCTTCAGACTCCGATCTATCCGGCCTCCGCGACTAGTCGGTGCCTCCGCAACAGGGCACCAAGACCAACTCCCAGCCAAATTAGGTTCACGCTCACGGAAGGCCAGGCATGGTGCCATGCGGAATTAGCTGCCAGCATTAGACTCCCTGCAAGGTTCAGGCATTGGAACACCACCCCTGTTGCCGAAATCCTGGCAAAAGAAACCAATGCGTAGGCGGATATGAGGACCAGACCACCTGTCCATCCACAGACTTCCATTAGCAAGGAGAGCATGGTTGTTCGCCTCCGAGTGCGGCAAAGGCACGCACGGGAAACTGAGTCCCCTGACTCTACGGATTAGGAGCGAACCCAGGTTGGAAAGCGCAAATCATCCACCAGAGCAAAATGGTACTCTTCTCTCTTGCGAGAAGAGAGATTTTGAGAAATCGTCGCGGTTCCCTATCTACCCTTTGCTACGCCCCGACGGCGTGAGCGCCCCTGGCCTCCCCCTCACCTGTCCAATGACTGCAGTAAGGTTAAAGGTCGCAGGTTTTTGCATCGGCGGAAACTCGAGGAATGTCTCAGCAAATTCGGCGGCGACATTCTGCACGAACACGAAGCGCCAGAAGGCATACTTCATCCAATCGAGATACGCCTGCGATCCAGTAAGAACAGTACGCTCCATTGGATCGAGGCGCAGGTTCGTGAGGAGCTGAAAATCTGGTTTCACCGTGCCGCCGAGCCATCCTCCTGGTTGATCGATGAAACGATACTTGTAGTCTCCGAGCCGGACTGCACCCAACGTGCCTTCGGCAAAGTAAATGATCTCGCGCCGTTTGCTGGGCCCCTTGCCAGTGATCAAATCGAGCTGGTTGTAACCGTCAAGATGGACTTTATAGGTGCGATCGCCAAGCTGCTCAGATCGTTCTTGAGCTCGAACTCCATTCTCGAGCGAGGCGTAACTTGCATTCGGCATCGTCAGAATTCTGCCAGGCCTCTGGTATTTTTGCCAGTGTCCAGTGTGACCTTTCGTCTCTAGCATTTGCGATGGTTTAGCGCTTCGTGAGCTGCTCCACTGGGACTCCGGCGACGGTACTCACGGTGACAAATTCACTGACCCATTTCGAGATCTACGGGGACCATCCGGTTGGCCTTGCGGACTTCTATCGCGCGGTTTTCGGTTGGCAGGTCGAGCAGATGCCGGGAGTCGACTACTGGCGGATTCAGACCGGTTCGTCGGAGACGAAGGCACTGCACGGCGGACTGACCTACCGCGCGATTCCCAATTTGAACGGCTGGATGCTTTACGTCAACGTCGCCTCGCTCGATGAGACAGTGGCCCTGGTGCAGAGCCTGGGCGGGTCGATTGTGCGTCCCAAGACCGCCGTTCCAAAGGCGGCTTGGGTAACCATCCTGGCCGATCCTGCCAAAAACATTTTCGGAGTCTGGCAGGCGGACCCCACTGCTTTCCCTTTGCCTGTGCCGGATTAGATCAAAAAATGGAGGATAAGGAAAATGTACTACACAGATGATTCGATTCTCCCCGAATATATGGCGCCGCTCATCATTACGGCGGCCCCGTTTGGTCCAGCGTGGCTGCCCGGTGACTGCGACATTCCGCTCACCTGGGAAGAGCAGGTTCAGACGGCCGTTGATTGTTACAACGCTGGAGCTACCATGCTGCACGTTCACGTGCGCAACCCTGCGACCGGCCATGGATCGGTGGACTTCGATCAATACAATTTTTTCCTCGATAAGCTCAAGCAGGCCGTGCCGAAGATGATCCTCCAAGTGGGCGGGTCGATCTCCTTCGCACCGAAGACGGAAGACGGAAAGGCCAAATGGTTAGGCTATGACACCCGCCATATGCTGACGGAACTGAATCCGAAGCCAGAGTTTGTGACCGTCGCCATTGGCACTACGCAGTGGGACATCGTTTCCATGTTTAAGCCGGAGGACGTCAAAGGCACTCACATGGAGGACCCGAAGGTGCAAGCTGCCTGGGCGGGCATGGTCGTGGACGCCACTCCGGCCTTCTACCTGGAGCATCTCAAACGGCTGCGGAAGAATGGCATCCAACCGTACTTCGTTCCCGCGCACGTTCACCAGCTCGAACTCATCGAACGTTTGATCCGGGCCGGTGTGTACATGGGACCGATGAATGTCGCGCTCTGTGCTTACGGCGGAGGTACTCTCGGTCGCAACCCGTTCCACTTGATGAATATGCTTCGGGACACACCGCAAGGCGCGGTCACGACCTTCTGGTCGAGCATGCGGGGATTAATCTCCATCTCCGCCATGGCCATTGTCCTCGGGCAGCACGTGCGCGTTGGCAACGAGGACAACATCTGGGGAGCCAATCGCCAGCGTGCCACCTCGCTCCAGCAGATCGAAGGAGCTGTCCGTCTGTGCGAGCGATTCGGTCGCAAGGTGGCAACAGCTGAGGAGGCACGACAACTTTGTAAGGTCGGCGTCTGGTACAACAGCGTTGACGAAACGCTCAGAAATCTTGGCCTGCCGCCGAACCCTTCCACTTACACCCCTGGCTTCCAGGTTTGGGAGACCGACGGGCGCAAGACGATCGCTCCGGTCGCCGGCGACTCACACCCAATTGCCGCCTGCATGTTGCCGCCTCAGGCGGTTATTGAGGAGCAGAAGAAAAAAACTGCCTAAACCGAGTCCCCGCGGGGTTCTACCAGCTTCTGGGACGGAACCCTGCGGAAGATTCACCCACTCTGCGAGACGACACCAATGAACCCACAGTTAAGAAAAAGAGAGATCATGAAAAGGCTGACTCGGGAAGAGGAGGAGGGCACGGTCCAGTTGAGCACTGTACCCAGCGGTCCCTGGGAAGCCGACGCCGTGGAGACTTTACGTGACTGGGACCCCAAATGGGCTGAGGCATGTTTCAAGATGACAACCAACCCGTGGACCGGCGGGGTTCTGCCGCGCAAGCTGGTCGAACTGATCGGTGTGGCGATCAACGCCGCCTGCACGAACCTCAACCCCGATGGCACCCGCCGCCATATTCGCGCGGCGCTGGAGGCCGGCGCGAGCCGGGAGGAGCTTCTGACGGTGCTCAAGATGGCGTCGGTGATGTCGATTCACTCCTGCAGCCTGGGAGCGCCGATCCTGGTGGAAGAGGCGAAGGCGGCCGGCGTACAGCCGACAGCAAAACCTAGAGCTGCCACTCCGGCCATCGCCAAGGTGAAAGCGATGGGCCAATGGAACGATGCCTGGAATCCCTTCCTTGAGGTCGATTCGGCCTGGACCGATGAATTTATGGCGACTGGCGCCGGGATCTACGCCAGCGGAGTCTTCTCTGCAAAAGACGTCGAGCTGCTCAGCATCGCCTTCGACGCATCCTACACGCACATGTATGCCCCTGGTGTGCGGCGACACATCAAGAACGCTCTGAAGACCGGCGCGACGGTGGAAGAAATCATGGAGGTCTTGAAGCTATGCGTCGTCCAGGGCGTCCAAGCTTGCAATATGGGCCTGCCGATTCTGGCCGAGGAACTGGAGAAACAATAAGAATGGCAGAATTTGTGGAAGCCGCACGTCTGCATCAAGTCGCACAGGGAACAGGCACCACTGTAACCGTCGCCGGCAAGGATCTGGCGCTCTTCAACGTTGACGGTCTCGTGTACGCCATGGACGATGCTTGCCTACACGCTGGTGGGTCTCTGGGCTCAGGCCAGCTGGAAGGCAAGATCGTTACTTGCCCCGCACATGGTTGGAAATATGATGTTACAACGGGCAGCACGATGAACGTGCCGGACTATGGCGTCAGCTGCTACCCCGTAAAGATTGTCGATGGCAAAGTCCTAATTGCGGTCTCCTGAATTGCAGCGGCCCTAAACCGTTTTCCTTGATCACGTTGTTGGCCTGCTACGGTGATTCAGATCCCGCCTGGAAGCCGAGGATGGCGCGGAGAAGGTGACGTGGGTGCGTCCCAGGGAACTCTAAAGCAGAGGGTTTATCACGAGATCAAGGAATTTCTCGTGATCGCGCTTTATCTCTGGGTGATCTTGGGGCTCTTCACCCTACATAAGGCGATCATTCTCGGCGAACAGCACATCGCTCTTGTCTACAAGGGGTTGGCCCTCATCAATGCCCTGGCACTTGCCAAAATCATGCTCGTTGCAAGAGCACTCCACTTGGGTGACCGGGCCAACCACGGACCCCTGATCTATCCGACTCTTGTCAAGTCCGCTTTGTTTGCTGTTGTATTGGCATCCTTTCAAATCTTGGAAGAAGCAGCTATCGGCCTCTATCGGGGGAAGTCTTTTCACGAAAGTATTGAGGTCGGCGGAGGGAACTGGAAGGGAATCCTTTCTGTCACGCTGATAACCTGCGTGGCCCTCATCCCCTTCTTCGGATTCACCGAATTGCAAAGAGTTCTTGGCGAGGGCAAGCTGGAGCAGCTCTTTTTCGGTCGGCGCGGCCGGAAAGAGTCGGCAGGGCACGAAGGATAAACCGTTGTCCCTCACCCTGGTCACAGACAATGCACATGGCGGCCTTCAACAGGGCACAAAATTGATTTCAAGGCTTCGCCTTTGCAGCCTGAAAGTCCCGGTCGAGGCGACGCTGCCTTCGTACTCGCCGCCCTCGCATAATTCCGGCTTCACAACCAGGCTGCACAACTCAGTTTCGGCTGGTTTCCCTCGACAGCGGATACTGTTCTTTGACAGTTCGGCATGGCGGCCGAGAATCCGACTACTCTGTGCGAGATCGCTCTCGAGTCACACAAAAGCCCGTTCTGCAACTGATCCCCGAAGCACAGGTAAAATGTTGGACACGTGGTGGGGGGCGAGAATATGAACGATCGTGAAAAGCCCGACTTGAGAAATGGAGTTCCCCTGGCTGATATCCCAGACGGGGGAAAGTTGCTGGGTGTGGTAGATGGAGAAGAGGTATTACTGGTGCGACGCGGAAGGGAATTGTTTGCCATCGGTGCTCACTGTACTCACTACCACGGACCGCTGGCGGACGGATTGGTGGTTGACGAGGAAGTGCGATGTCCCTGGCATCACGCGTGTTTCAGCCTACACACAGGCGAGGCCTTGCGGGCTCCGGCGTTAGACCCGATCCAGTGCTGGCATATTGAGCAAGCAGGGGCAAAGGTTTTTGTAAGGGAAAAGGTCGGGTCCGCCGGTCCCAAGCGGGTATCAACTACAGCGCATCCCTCGTCCATCATCATTATTGGCGGAGGTGCCGCAGGACTTGCCGCGGCCGACATGCTTCGTCGTGAGGGATACCGGGGCGCATTAACGATGATCAGTGCCGACCGCACTCCGCCGTGCGATCGTCCCAACCTCTCGAAAGATTATCTGGCGGGAACTGCGCCTGAGGAGTGGATTCCGCTGCGAGCAGCCGAGTGGTATTCGGAGCAGCAGATCGACCTGGTTCTCAATACGCGCGTTACCTCGCTCGATACGAAGCAAAAGAAGATCAGCACGGAGAATGGCTAGACCTACGAATACGGAGCACTTTTGCTTGCCACCGGAGCGGATCCCGTGAAGCTGTCGCTCGAAGGCGCCAACTCTTTGCCGATCCTATATTTGCGTTCGCTCGCGGATAGTAAGGCAATGGTGGCGCAAGCGAGGTCAGCGAAGCAGGTAGTTGTGGTTGGTGCCAGCTTTATTGGCCTGGAAGTGGCTGCCTCGCTGCGGGCAAGAGGGATCGCCGTGCATGTGGTTGCGCCGGAACCGGTGCCAATGGAAAGAATACTCGGATCCCAAGTCGGAAGCTTTGTTCGAACCCTTCATGAGTCGCACGGAGTTGTCTTCCATCTCGGCGAGACCGTGAGACGCGTGGACAGACACAACGTGACACTGACCGGCGGCGAAACGCTGGAGGCTGATTTCCTTGTTCTCGGCGTTGGAGTGCGACCGTCGATTGCTTTGGCGGAACAAGCTGGCTTGAAGATGGACCAGGGAATTGTGGTGGATGAATATCTGGAAACCAGTGCGGCGGGAGTTTTTGCCGCAGGGGATGCAACCAGTTGGCCCGATCCCTACACGGGTGAGCGGATTCGAGTGGAGCATTGGGTTGTGGCGGAGCGTCAAGGACAGACCGCTGCGAAGAATATGTTGGGCGCGCGCCAGCGGTTCGAATCTGTCCCATTCTTTTGGAGTCAACACTACGACGTTGCGATCAACTACGTGGGTCACGCGGAGAAGTGGGACACGATCAACGTCGATGGTGATGTTGAAAAAAAGGATTGCACGGTCACCTATCAGCGTGACAGACGTACCCTGGCCGTGGTGACTGTTTTCCGTGATCTCGAAAGTCTAGCAGCGGAGTGGGAGATGGAGAGGCTAAGTAAGGGCTCATCGGTGGCCGATCGGCGCAACCGACCAGTGGCCTGAATTTGGAACCGCCTCTCCGAATCATGGATTACTTCGAAAGCCCCGCTCTGATGAAGGGCGGGTGCAATCGGCGGGATGGAGGTCAAGGCGTATCGTTCTTGAGAGAAAAGTAAAGGTGAAGAGCCAGGCCAATATAATTATGCTGCCGGTTGGGTTTTTTGCCCGTATCGTTCTCATGTTCATAGTAGGAATCGAACTGGACGTGTTTGCCAACGGGGAATAAGGCACCGGCATAAAGGTCTGTGGTGCTCCACTTCTTGTACTGACTCTCGTAAAAGGGCTCCGCGGCAACGTAGGGAATGAGATGGTAGGAAGAAACCCGTAGCGTCCGTTGCAAGGTCAATCTGTTGCGATAACGCCAAGTAAAACTGCTATCCTGCCAATCGAGGTCCGCGCGGTTCCGGTCCGTCAGAAGAATCCCAACCATAAGTGGAAGGTGAAAGGTCACAGCATCCACCCAGCGGTTTTCAGGCGGCGTATCTGGCGCAGTGATGATGCGGTATCCACTCTCTATGAGCAGCGGCCTTGACTTCGTGTCGTCCAAATCAAAGAGCGTCACTTGCCGCAGCTTGACCAGGGGTTTTAGAGAAAACTGGATACTGGGACCGAACGTAAATTGCTGCGGGTCGCCGCCCTCTCGATCATCCTTGGCCTGGAGATAGGCTCGAACACTGGAGTGAACCCTGAGATAGGCATCAATTTCCGGAAGAAATTGCGTTTCTTGGGCATGAGCTAGCAGGCAAGCAAAACACGTGAGAACTATACATTTCGCACACATGCTCCGAGCTTTCATGACTTGCAGCCTTCGGTAGCCTCAGCAAAACTCATCGCGACCTCACAGTGGTTAATAAGGGCTAGGAATACGATCGGCACCGAATCTACCGCAACTGTCAGTTTTGTCACTCTTTGACTGGCACTTCAGCCAGTATGCAAATGAAGCATTCATTTGTAGCATGTTCGCTGGATCCCGTTGTGAAACCTGGATTGCGATCCGAAGGTTCCGTTAGCGAAGGGAACCTAGTTCGAGATCTGGCAACAGATCGGCCGGGAGTCTTCGAGCCTTAGGGTTCAGTGTGATTGGGAAAGCAAAGTTGTAGTTCGTCGAAAACCGAGTTCATAGCTGCGTGATGATCTTCTACTCCCACTGGCCAGTAACCAGTGTCCAGCCAGAGCCCTGCTAGGCCGACCAGCGTTTCGGCCGGCCTAGCGGGCCAACCGCCCGTTATAAAACAGAGTCGTGTCGGGATCATTGCCTGAGCGAAACCGGTTGCCTCCGATCCCGGGCCCTGAGGGTCTGCATGGATGGCATCGGCGATGCCTACAGGGCCACAATCAAGATTATTACCCTCGCGTACAGCCTGCAGAAGGTTGGAGCTGCTCGAAGCCGACTGGACGCGAGCGAATCAGGCAGTCGAGACCAACCAACAAACATTGACACCAATCAAGTACAGATCGGAGCGAATCGCGCGTGTTTCGCTCTTGCTGAGATCAGCCAGCTCCCCTGCGCGTGCGCTAATATCTTTGTTTCCCAAGGGCAACCACTAGATCTCCAGTTCAGGCGTATGCTGTTCGCACTCTCTGTCCCAGGGATTGCAGGTGAAAACCATGAGCTATCAGCAGCAGATTTCCCTCAGCACGAAGGGGCACGGCGACATGCACGATCTCACCGAGCAAGTTGCAGTGATCGTGACTTCCTCTGGCATTCGCACAGGCACGGTCAACGTTTTCAATGTCGGCAGTACAGCAGCGCTAGGCACCATTGAGTTCGAACCCGGTCTACAGCGCGATCTTCCTGCGATCTTGAATAGGCTAATTCCCCCCAGCCGCAACTACGGTCATGAGCAAGCCTGGCATGACGGAAATGGACACTCCCATCTGCAGGCGACGATCCTCGGACCTTCGCTGACCGTGCCCATTGCCGAGGGCAAGCTGGTGCTGGGCACCTGGCAACAAATTTTCCATCTTGAATGCGACGTGCGTGGGCGTCAACGCATGGTCGTGGTGACTGTGATCGGTGACTAGAAGCTGTTCACCCGGACCTGGAAATCGAGCCGGTCGAGTCTGGGTGTCCAGGGACAGTTGCAGTTCGATCCCCGCCGGTCTGCAATTACCTTTGTCGGGACCGACCTGAAAAACTACGTCTATAATGTTCCGCTTCGCGTTTCCCGGAGGATGAATGATCTCTCGACGCCGTTTTCTGCAGTGTGGAACTCTGGCCGCAGCTGCGCTGCCCTCCGTTCCGCTCACGGCCGCAGACCAGCCATGCCCTCCGCTGCCACCGTCTATCGCCAACCTGAAATCAATGAAGGACCAAGGAACGCCGATCACCAACGAGGAGCGCGTAGCGCGGCAGGAGAAAGCCCGACGACTGATGGCGGAGCAGCGCATCGATGCCATCGTGCTCATGGAAGGCACGTCGCTCATTTACTTCAGCGGTATGAGCTGGTGGGGCGGCGAGCGGCTGTTCGCGATGGTGCTGCCCGCTAAGAGCGCTGCTTTTTACGTTTGTCCGGCTTTCGAGGAAGGCCGGGCACGAGAACTGATCGCCAGGGGTCCTAATACCGACCAGCCCGACATCCGCACCTGGCAAGAAGACGACGACCCCTACGAGCGCGTGGCGCAAGGGTTGATGGACCACGCCATCTCGGCTGGGACTCTGGGAATCGAAGAGAGCGTTCGTTACGTCTTCAGCAGCGGAATTGCCAAAGCCGCACTGCAGGCGAAGGTCGTAAGCGCAACCCCGGTCACGGCGGGATGTCGAATGATCAAGAGTGATCACGAGGTTGCGCTCATGCGTTTGGCGGCGAAGGTTACTCTCACCGTCTATGAAGCAGCATATCGGTCCCTGAAAGAAGGAATGACAAAACCGGAACTTGAGGACTTAATCGGTGCTGCCTACGATCGCGTTGGCTTCCCCGGGGAGGCCGACGTGCAAATTGGCCACAACACTGCTTTTCCGCACGGGTCAGCAAGTGCGCAAGTGGTTCGCGAAGGATCAATTATCATGATGGATGACGGCTGCCGGGTCGAGGGCTACACTTCCGACATCACGCGCACTTTCACCCTGGGCAAACCCACCGACAAGATGAAAAAAGTATTCGACATCGTACATCGGGCACAGACAGAAGCACTGAAAACCGCACGGCCCGGCGTGCAGTGCCAAGTCCTGGACGCCGTGGCGCGCAAGATAATTGTGGATGCCGGCTACGGTCCCAATTACAAGTATTTCACGCACCGCCTGGGACACGGGATGGGCATGGACGGGCACGAGTGGCCATACTTGGTGCAGGGCAACAAGTTGGCTTTGGCGCCAAATATGACCTTCAGCGACGAGCCGGGCATCTATATTCGCGACGAATTCGGTATTCGTCTGGAGGACGATATGCACATTACCGAAGCCGGCGCCGAATTATTTACCCCGCAAAGCCCATCGCTGGAGGACCCGTTCGGTAGCGCAAACTAGAGAACCTGCAGCGCCTCCGCCTGGTAAGAGACTGCCCGCACTTTGTCGCTCAGTGGAGGCGATCTGCGGAGGTGAGCATCACCCATCGATTCTGATAGACGGCTCAGTTAGTGTTCGCGTACTTCTGCAAACTGGGCAGATGGTGAGGCTGACTAGGATTGTAGGGAAGCCAACATTTTTAGCGGCGGAATAGAGAACGACTCTGTCACCGCATGCTCCGGTGGTTGTATTCCCTCCTGAAGCGCTTTTACCAGAATCTCAATCGCCTTTCCCGCGAGCGGTTGAACATAGATCGTCGCGGCCAGGCATCCGTCGCGTACCCATTTTTGCCCTGTCGCCGGCAGGCCATCACAACCAGTAAAGGGCAGTTTAAGCCACCGCGCACGCTCCTCCTCGTTGTCGATCTTCTGAAAAGCCTTGCGTGCGCCCATGGCCATGGTGTCATCTTGAGCGCCAACCAGGTCGATCGCAGTGCGTTGCGAGGTGGCTAGTTGCAGCCACGAGCGTACCGCTCGTTCCGCGCTTTCCTCGGTCCAATACCCCTTCAGCATCGCAACCTGAATACTTGAGGGTTTCGTTTCTAGCATTCCCGCCGTGCGCTTCTGTGCCGAAGAGCTGGACGACGGTCCCTCGATGTACAGGACGGAACCTCCGTTCGGGAGCAACGCTGCAAATTGTCGTCCCTGTATGCGGCCAATCTCGGCATGATCGGAGCTGACTGCGAAGACGGGTGCGTTCGCGCCTTTACGGAGTGCCGCCAAGTAATCCGGCTTCCGGTTCAGGACCACCCAGCCGACCCCGGCAGAGGTGGCGGCCTGGGCCGCCTGGGGCAGCGCGGTGCCGCTGACGGGTTCCAACACGATCGCGTCAGGCCGAGACTCAGCCGGTTTCTGGAGCGCTTCCAGAATTTGTGTGCTCTGACGTATGGCGTCGCTCTCCGCGAAAACGACTTCCGCATCAAGCCCAAATTTTCGAGCCGCCTCGTCCGCGGACACGGACTGGGCTATTTGATAATCGTTCTGGCATGTATGAAGAGACACCAGGACTTTGAGCTTTTTCATTACAGACCTAATTACCCGTGGTTGCGCTCAAGGACACTCTCTGCTTGTACGCTGTCATCGATCAGTCGATAGAATCATAGCCAAGATTGAAGCCGGAAAAACGAAGATGAACGAATTGTCATCTTCGAGA
Source organism: Terriglobales bacterium (assembly GCA_035623335.1). GTDB lineage: Bacteria > Acidobacteriota > Terriglobia > Terriglobales > Acidobacteriaceae > JAFAGX01. The sequence goes on along the minus strand of DASPTQ010000009.1, from coordinate 17,946 downwards.
CATAGATACTTCATTTCTGAATGCTACCATCCACCGGGGCTTTGTTGTGCTGCAAATCTGTGTGGGTCCAATCCGCCAATGGGTTTTGGACGGCACTTCTTGCTGCTCTGTGTGGCCTGAGAAAATCCAGGACTCAGTGCTTTCAGAAATTGGCGGTCGCCTTCCTAGCACCAGTCTAGGTCTGTGCGGGAACCGTACCACTGATCCGGAAGGTCGGTGCTGCTGGCGAAGGCCCGATGCCAGCATCGTCAGACTCAGTGGCACCGCCCGCATATGAAGTCTATCGACATGGGGAGGGATTCCACAGCTGCGGGAAGGCTGTGCAGCCAGTGAAATCCGGCTCTCTTGGCATCTGCGACTCGGCGGCGAGCATCTCTCGAAGGAGATGCCTGTTAGGAGAACGTGAAGTGAAATCGAAAGCGGCGAGGACTGCGATTGGAGTTGGAATTCTGGTGTTTCTTCTCCTGCTCGTGGAGTCAGCGCGGGCGCAGGTCTCTGGTGCAGCGTTGACTGGCACCATCACTGACTCCTCGGGAGCAGGCGTGCCCAATGCCAGAATCTCGGTCAGGAGTTTGGACACAAGCCAATTGACCACCACCCAAAGCAATCCGGCAGGACTGTACAGCCTGTCGAACCTGACACCCGGCGAATACGAAGTGTCCATCTCGGCTGACGGGTTCGCAACCCAATCAGTCAAGACGACCCTTACGGGGGGAGTCTCGGTAACCCTTAACACTACTTTGACTGCACAAGGGGCTCAGAATGCTCCCATCAGCAATCTACCGAATGCCCCTTCGAGCACTAAACCGGCACCTTCACTTGAGGACTTGGGGTTCACTCCGGAGCAAGTCCAAGGCAATACCAAGGAGCAGGCATTGCTCGATAAACGGACGCACATGCTGAAAATCCACCAACGTCTGGGACTGATCACGACAGCCCCCTTGATCGCCACGCTGGTCACTTCGATCGGTGCAGGCGGAAGGCACACCAGCAACACCGATCGTACGGTGCACATGGTGCTGGGTTCGGCCACTGCAGATTTGTATTTCACGACTGCATACTTTGCGATCCGGGCGCCACGAGTGCGGGGAACCGAGACCCGAGGTCCGATCCGCTTCCACAAGGCGATGGCCTGGATTCACGGCCCTGGTATGATCCTCACACCCATCTTTGGGGCGGTGGCATATTCTCAGAAGAACAATGGGGAAAAGGTACACGGAGTCGGCGCCGCACACGGACCTGTGGCCATCGTGACTGCCGGGGCATTCGGAGCTGCTCTTCTAGCGGTTTCGGTCAAGTTTTAGGCACCTTTATTATGGGCAAGCATGCGCTGATTGCGTTGTCCCTTGTCTCCCTCCCCATGTTTGTTGGAGCTGAGACACAATGGGTCCTTCAGCAAAGCACTCTCACGTACCACGTGTCTCATCCGCTGCACCAAACTGATGGAGTCAGCCATGCGGCGAAGGGCAAGGGAATCTGCCAGGCAGGTCAATGTGATTTCCTGATCGCCGTGCCCGTTAAGTCGTTTGATTCCGGTGACAGCAACCGTGATCTGCACATGGTGCAAGTAACGCGCGGGGCGGAGTTTCCCATGGTGGCGGTGCGCACTCGCTTACCGGCGTCTGACGCCAACTCGGCAACCATCAACGCTGACTTGGAAATTCAGTTCGCCGGTCAGACTGTCCAGTACAAGCAGGTACCCTTCAAACAAGAGACGCGAGAGGGCGAGACCCACATTACCGGCACCATTCCGGCCAAACTCTCGGATTTTAAAATCGACCCACCATCGCTATTAATGATGCCGGTCAAGAACGAGATTCCGGTGTCCGTGGACATGACTTGGCGTCCACAGTGATCATGAATTTCCGGGCTTGACTATTACGGATCCTATTTTCTACCCCAACGTTGAGGTGTAAACTCTTGGGCAAGTGGGGCTCTCTCGATTTTATGCGCCTGTTGTTGGTAGAAGATGATGTATCTATTCAGCAGTTTCTGAAACGTGCCCTGTCGGAAGCCGGCTATCGAGTAGATACGGCCGGTACCGCCAAGGCTGCCGAAGCTCTGGCCCTAGAAGGTATTCACGACGGCTTTATTGTTGATCTTGGCCTTCCCGACCTCGATGGGTTGGAGATGATCGCCCACTGCCGCGCCCAGGGCAGTTCGGTGCCGGTGTTGATTCTGTCTGCCCGGCGCTCCGTAGATGAACGTGTGCGGGGACTGGAACAGGGCGGGGACGACTATCTGACGAAACCATTCGCTCTGGCCGAACTACTGGCCAGAGTGAGAAACCTGTTGCGCAGGTCTGCGCCGGCACCGTGCGAATCAGCACGTCTGCAGGCCGCTGACTTAGAGCTCGACCTGGTGCGTCGCGAGGCCCGCCGCGGTGATCACTTGCTGCAATTGACTCCACAGGAATTTTGTCTTTTGGAATATCTGTGCCGCAATGAAGGTCGCGTTGTGACCCGCACCATGATTCTGGACCACGTCTGGCGGATGCGGATCGATCCCGCAACCAACGTCGTGGACGTCCACATCTATCGCCTTCGCAGTAAAGTTGACCACAACACGGAACGACCTCTGATTCACACAATTCGCGGTGTTGGATATGTTCTCAAGAGTGCCTAGCAGACTGATAGCTACCGCCGCGTGGCGGATCGCGATTTGGACGACTCTCGCGTTTGCCCTCGGAACCGCGGTAGCTTTCTTGATCGTCTATTTCCTCGTTGCTCAGGGTATACGGGAACGCAGCGATACCTGGCTTACCGGCGAGACTCAAGTGCTTGCCCAAGTATTAACCGATACTCCCAGAGATCACCTATACCAGCGCATTGTCCGAGAAGTCGCCGAGCTTGCCACTCACGAAGTGCCCGACGAGCGCGGTGCGCGCGGGGAACGGCTGAATTCGGTCTTTTTTCTCGCAACCGACTCCACCAATAAGGGAGCACCACTATGGGTGGGCCCCGGGCCGCTAGAGGCGTTCGTTGAGGCTATCCAAAAGGCGAAGGTCGTGCCCGGGGCTCCGCAGTTCGTAAGGCTCGAAGGGTCGCATCAGATGTTTCGAGTCGTGGGGCGCGAACAGAACGGAAAGACCGTCTACCTGGGACTTTCCGATCGTGGGTCTTCTCTTCTATTGCACAGATTTGCCCGTCGCTTCTTTGCAGTGTGGGGGGGCATCGTCTTGCTCGGGTTCGTAATCTCTTACGGGAGTGCTCGCCGCACCCTGCTCCGTGTGGAACGGATCACCGAAACGGTAGCGCGAATTGGTGCTGAGGACTTAGAAGAGCGGTTGCCTGAACCCGCGACTTCCGACGAGATCTCACGACTGGCGTGCACATTCAATCGCATGTTGGATCGGATCCAATCATCGGTGAATCAACTACGCACGGTCACAGGCTCTGTCGCACACGATCTGAAAAGTCCGGTGACCTCGATACGTGGAACGCTCGAATCGGCGCTTTGTGAGACCGAGAACGAGCGGTGGCGTGAGTCGGTCGGAGAAGCCATTGAGCACTTGGATCGCCTCTTGCTCCTGCTGAATACCACGCTAGACCTAGCGGAAGCTGAAGCCGGTGCTCTTCAGCTGGATCGTGCCCCGCTCGACCTCTCCGTTGCGGTTGCTCAATTGGTCGATCTTTATCAACCAGCTATGTCTGATCGCGAGCACAAGGTGATGCTTGATCTTGAGGAACACGTCTTTGTAGACGGGGATTCGGGGCTCCTAAATCGCATGATAAGCAACCTGCTCGAAAACGAGATGACTCATTTGCCCTTAGGGCACCTGATCACGGTGCGGCTGCGCTCCCTCGGTGGATCGGCGGAACTGGTCGTTGAAGACGACGGCCCCGGATTTCCGCCGGAGATAATCTCCCACGCCTTCGAGCGGTTCGTGAAGGGGAAGCGTTCGCCGGGGCACGGTCTTGGCCTTGCATTTGTAAATGCAGTGGTGCAAGCGCATGGCGGTGCCGTTAACCTATTCGCACGGTCTGAAGGCGGGGCTATGATAAGCATCTCACTGCCTGTCAGCGTTCTCCAACTCTCGTAGCTAAAAAATGTAACTTTGCGGTAATCATCTTGCAAAATCAGAATGTAACCCGGCTGCTGTTCTTCGTTGCCCTCTCCGTTCTCTGGGGGAAGGGTTGGATTTGCTTCTAGGTTTAGTTTCACGTACAATACGTGCAACACGTGAAATGCGTGATAAGGAACTGGATTGTGGCAACTTCACGGAATAACGACAGGCAGAACATAACGATAAGTCTCAGTCGGCAGGTGATTAGGAAAGCGAAAATTCTCGCGGCCCGCCGCGAGACTTCGATCAGCGGTCTCCTCGCCCAGGAGATCGAGTCCTTGGTGGGTGAAGACGAGGCATATGAACGTGCCGAACGGCAGGCTACGGCCCTTCTCGATAGAGGCTTTCACATGGGCGGGCTGATCCGAGCAAGCCGGGACGAACTGCATGAACGCTAGGACATTTATCGACACGAATGTCTTGATTTACGCTCATGACACTGATGCCAAGGCCAAGCACGCAGCCGCGAAGAGTATCCTGCGCGAGCTTTGGAGCGAACGGAATGGCGTTCTCAGCCCGCAGGTCCTGCAGGAATTCTACGTCAATGTCACGAAGAAGATCCCACATCCCTTGTCCAAGGAATCAGCCCGGCTTGTGGTAAGCACGTATGCAATCTGGTGCATCGAAACTACCTCGGTTGAAATCTCGAATGCATTTCGCATCGAGGACGAGTCTCGGATTGGGTTCTGGGACGCTCTCATTGTTGCCTCGGCTCTCAAGAGCGGCGCCCAGCGGATTCTGTCGGAGGATCTGAACACAGGACAAACCATCGCCGGAATACCTATCGAAAACCCCTTTGCGCAGACACGCTGAACCACCCGCCTACATTTTCATCGAATCTTCCGATGCGTTACTTCACGTTTGCCCCTCATGCATGGTCGTTCTTGTTCGAATCACGATACTCATGCGATCGTGGCAGGCAAAACCGCAGTTCTCTCGCTAGTACAAGCGTAATGTGTCGCTTTCGCCCATGTTGGGTTCAAATGGGAGGATGCGTTCGTTTGCCAGCGATTGAAGCTGTGAAACCGAAAAGAAATGGTCGGCCCTAGGGAGCCTTATGGCAGTGGGCCGACCCTCACGTGGACGGCAGTCGCGCGACGACCAGCGACCGTGAAGCTCATCTCGCCGGCCGCGTTATCCGCCACCACGTCGTCTCCATCCACGATTTCCCCATGCAGCATCTTCATGGCAAGCGGATCTTGCACCAACCGTTGCACGGCCCGCTTCAATGGGCGGGCGCCGTAGCTAGGATCATAACCCTCGGTCAAAATCAGGTCTTTGGCAGCGTCGGTGAGCTCCAGGTTGACCTTATGGTCGGCCAGCAACCGGCGCACTTCCTCTAAACGGACGTCAATGATCTTCGCCAGATCTCCCTTACCTAGCGAGTTGAAAACGATGATGTCGTCCACCCGATTGATGAATTCTGGTTTGAAGTATGGTCGCAGCACATTCATCACACGCTTCCGTGCCTCCTCGAAACTTTCGCCTGCGCTCGAGCCGGGACTTGCCTGCACTAAGTCGATGTTCGAAGTCATGATGAGGACGGTGTTCCGGAAGTCGACGGTGTGGCCCTTGCCGTCGGTCAAGCGACCGTCGTCCATGATCTGCAGCAGAATGTTGAACACATCCTGATCGGCCTTTTCGATCTCGTCGAAAAGCACCACCGAGTACGGGCGCCGGCGTACAGCCTCGGTGAGCTGGCCACCTTCTTCGTACCCGACGTATCCTGGCGGCGCGCCGATCAGCCGCGACACCGCATATTTCTCCATGTATTCGGACATGTCCAGCCGCACCAAGGCACGCTCATCGTCGAAAAGAAACTCTGCCAGCGCGCGGGCCAATTCAGTTTTGCCCACACCTGTCGGCCCTAAAAAGATGAAGGAGCCAATAGGACGTTTGGGGTCAGACAGTCCGGTACGAGCACGGCGGATGGCGTCAGCCATTCGCTTCAGCACTGGATCTTGTCCGATCACTCTCCTGCGGAGCCGCTCTTCCATGTCGACCAGCTTCTTGACCTCGCTTTCCAGCATTTTCGAGACCGGAATCCCGGTCCATTTGGAAACAATGCGGGCGATGTCTTCCTCATCGACCTCTTCCCGCACAAGGCGGGAACCCCGCTGGCTATCGGGTTGGCATCGAAGCTCGCGCAATTCGTGTTCGGCTTCGGAAAGCGCAGCCTCGGTCTTGCCGGCCTTCTCGCCCGATCCCGTCTGACCAAGCAGTTTCGCCTGTCCGATCCTGCTTTGCAGATTACGTACACGCTCGACGGTCTCCTTGTCCTTCTTCCATTCGGCCTTGAGTGTGTTCACCTTTTCACTCAGGCCACCCAGTTCCGTCTCCAACACCGTTAAACGTTCCTGAGAGTCATGATCATCTTGCCTTGCTACTGCACGCTTCTCGATCTGCAGTTGTGCTATGCGGCGTTCATACTCGTCGATTTCGAGCGGAACAGAATCGATCTGCATGCGCAACGCGGCCGCCGCCTCATCCATCAAGTCAATGGCCTTATCAGGCAGGAATCGATCGGAAATGTAACGGTGTGAAAGCTTGGCCGCAGCCACAATGGCCGAACCCTTGATGCGCACGCCGTGGTGCTGTTCGTAGCGCTCCTGCAGGCCACGCAAGATAGCGATGGTCTCGTCCACACTGGGCTCGGCCACGAAGACCGTTTGAAACCGCCGCTCGAGCGCCGGGTCCTTCTCCATGTGTTTGCGGTACTCGCTAAGAGTGGTGGCTCCAATGGCACGCAACTCGCCCCGAGCCAGAGCCGGCTTGAGCATGTTCGAAGCATCGATCGCGCCCTCGGCTGCTCCCGCGCCCACGAGCGTATGCAGTTCATCGATAAAGAGAACAATCCGTCCCTGCGAATCTTCGATCTCACGCAATAACGCCTTCAAACGGTCTTCAAACTCTCCGCGATACTTGGTTCCCGCCACCATCGCCCCGAGATCCAACGCAACCAGACGCTTCGTCTTGAGTGGTTCCGGGACATCGCCTGCTACAATTCGCAGCGCCAGACCTTCCACGATGGCGGTCTTGCCGACGCCGGGCTCGCCGATCAGCACAGGATTATTCTTCGTACGGCGTAGTAATACCTGGATCACGCGACGAATCTCGTCATTGCGACCGATGACAGGATCGAGCTTGCCGCGCCTTGCCCATTCCGTGAGATCGCGCGCGTACCGCTCGAGCGCCTCATAGTGAGTTTCTGAGATTGCGGGGCTGACCTGCTGAGAGCCGCGTACGGACACTAGCGCCCGCAGGATGGCATGGTGATCGACGCCGTTGCGCATCAGCAAAGCGCGTGCCGGATCGTTTTCGAGTACCACGATTGCAAGGAGCAAATGCTCACTCGACACGTGCTCATCAGCGAGGTTGGCGGCCTCTTCGAAAGCTTGCTCAAGGACCTTACTGGCCGCCCAAGAGGGTTCAGGCTTCAGGGCTCCCCCAGCCCAAAGCGCCGGCAGACACTCGATTTCAAGCCGCGTCTCCGCCAAGAGCGCCTGATGGTCGACTCCTATCTTGCTGAGTACTGGCACGACCACGCCTTCCCGGTCCGCCAGTAGACTGGCAAGCAGATGCAGGGGCATTACCTCAGCATTGCCATGCCGGGAAGCCAGACGGCTTGCTCCCTGCACTGCCTCTTTCGCCTTCGACGTCAGTTTTTCCCAACTGGCGGTGATCATCGGCGTGTTGCGTGTCCCACATTCGTCATAGGGGGAGATCATCCAAATCATCCCTTGCAAGCGCCTCCGCCAACAAACTCGGTGCTTGCTCGTAGTTGCCGGCGAGATCGGCAGCCTTCCAATTGAACATCGGATCCAGCCCTTCTGCTCTTAATCTGGCGGAGTAGACCGGGGCGTCATAGGAGTTGGCGGGAAACTGGCATCCTCCATGCTGAAGCGAGTAGCCACCAGGTGTGGTGGAGCAATTAAGTGTGAAGAGGCAACCGCCGCCTCGGGCTAGGTCCACACACAAGTCCCAATCTTCCCGTGTGCTAACAAATGGCGCGGTCGTCGGTGAAAAGACGTTATGAAGTGCCGCCGTAGCCAGGAACTCCTGCCGGCTCGGGATAAAAGGCGATTCCTGGAGTGGTGCTCCGGGAGCCGGTTTCAATCGAGGCAGACCGAGAATGGTCGCGCCGCCGCCGTAGTGCTGCTGCAGATATTCCTCGTGCAGCATTAGCATGGACCAGTCTCGTCTCCAGTCTGACAAGCCTGAGAGAACTCCGATTCCCACGTGCCCAACCCCGGCTGATAACATGTGCTCATAAGCATTCAGGCGATACTCAAAGTTCGCCTTTTTGGTCTTGCCCGGATGAAGCTCGCCATATCGCGACCTGTCATAGGTTTCCTGCCAGAGCACCGACCAGCACAGTCCCGCATCGACCAGCCGCCGGTAATCATTTTCTTCGAAAGCTTCGGCGCTGATCCCGACCAACCCGCCGCCGTGCTCGTCCAGGAGCCGCCGCAGCAATTCGACGTGGCGACACATGGTGTCGACCCGTATGCGCGGATCGGTGGAATAGACGAGTTCCAAAACTCGCAGACCCTTTTGCTCAATCAGGTAAAGGGCCTCCAGCCCTAGTTCCTCGTCTCTCAACCTTCTCCGTTCCACGCCGACGCCTTTGTTCGCAGCTCGAAAGTTGCAATACAGACATTGCTCCTGGCAGATGCTGGTCACATAAATAGGCGCAATCACGAAGACTCGCCCACCGTATAGCACTCTTTTGACCTCGGTGGAGCGGCGGACGACCGTCCGATCCAATTCACCGCCCAGACCGAAGTCTCCACTCCAGAAGAAAGGCGTAAAGTCGGAAGCTACTTGAGGTTGCAGCAACTCCAGGGGTTTCGGCGACAGATGGGAGAGCTCCGAAACCTGCTGCCAGACAGATTCGTAGCGATCAGAGAACACCTCAGTCTTCCTACTGCCACCATACCCGCTATCGAACACCTTGAGCCGTGACTGACCGCACCGGCGCTTGTGATTCAGGCTTGCGGCTGAAAAGCATCACCGACTACGCATGGCAGAGACGAGTAATATGAAGTGCGGATAATAACTGATGGCAGAACGGTTTACAGAGCGCCTTCGCCAAAAAGCGGCTAACGTCTGGGAGGCGCAACATCAACATCCGTTTGTTCGAGGGATCGGAGACGGAACCCTCGGCCTGGAAAGATTCAAGTTTTGGCTGCGTCAGGACTATGTCTTCCTGATCGAATATTCACGTCTTCTGGCCTTGGCTGCGGCACGTAGCCCAGACCTGAATACGATGATCCGCTTCGCTACTTTGCTAAAGGAAACTGTAGACACTGAGATGAGCCTTCATCGCGGCTACGCCGCGGAATTCAACATCAGCGCCGAAGACCTTGAGCGAGAATCGCCTGCGCCAGCCACTCGGGCGTACACGGATTTCTTGGTGCGGGTCGCGGCCACCGGCGATTTCGCTGAGTTAGCCGCAGCGCTCTTGCCTTGCATGTGGGCCTTCAGCGAAATCGGGCAAAGGCTGGCCGCGCAACCCGCTCCCAGGGACCAACGTTACGCAAAATGGATCGCCATGTACAGCTCGAAGGACTTTGCCGAACTCGCTCGCTGGTGCCGCAATCTGCTCGATCGTCTCGCTGCAGGTCTGCCGGAGCGTGACTTGCAGAAGCTGGAAACCGCGTTTCTCACCAGCAGCCGCTATGAGCGGCAATTCTGGGAGATGGCCTGGAAGATGGAAGAATGGCCGTTATGACGGGGGTATTGCAACTGGAAGGCCGTGGGCTATGAACATTCCTCGTGTTCTGATCATCGCCGGCTCCGACTCCGGTGGTGGTGCGGGCATTCAGGCCGACCTGAAAACAGTTTCGGCCCTGGGTGCTTTCGGCATGACCGCGATTACGGCTCTTACTGCACAAAATACAACAGGGGTCTACGGCGTGCTAGAAATCGACCCGAAGTTCGTATTGCAGCAGATGGAAGCGTGCATAAGCGACATCGGCTGCGATGCGGTAAAGACAGGGATGCTATCCAACAGCGCGATCATTGACCTAGTTGCAGATGTGATTTCCCAGCGGAAACTCTCGCCGCTGGTCGTGGATCCGGTAATGATAGCCAAGAGCGGCGCGCTATTGCTGAAGCCACATGCCATCGAATCTCTCAAAAGCAAATTGCTACCGCTCGCCACGGTCCTGACACCTAACCTGCATGAAGCCGGAGCACTCACGGGATGCGAGATCAAGACGCTTGCACAAATGAAAGCCGCGGCCCAAGCAATTCGTGAGCTAGGACCGGAAAATGTAGTTGTCAAAGGCGGTCATCTGGAGGGCATAGCAGCCGATGTTCTCTATGACGGCCGGGAGTTTACCGAGTTTCGGGAAGAGCGGATCGATACCAAAAACACGCACGGAACCGGTTGTATCTTCGCATCAGCCATCGCAGCTAACCTGGCGCATAAGAAGACGGTCCGAGAAAGCGTGGCTGCCGCCAAAGATTTCATCACCGCGGCCATCAAGAACCGCCTGGCCATCGGGAAAGGTTACGGTCCGGCCAATCCGATGGATTGCCTCCAACGCAAAGCACCATAGACGCCCCATCACAACCAGATCGTGGGAGAATACGGCAACATAATAAGTGATCCCCAGAGCTTCGAGCAGAACCACAAAAGCAGCGTATGATGACCGCCCATTTCGGGAATCACAGAAGAGTCCCGACCTCAGGAGGAACTTCCGATGAAAATGACCGCTAAGAACGCATCTCTGGCATTTTCGCGGCCTTGAGGGCGGCCTTCTCGGGCATCGCAAGATCACAACGCTCTATGGCCTCAACGCTACGACCAGGGCCAAGCTGTGGAACTTCACCGCCGGCAACGCTGTGACTCCTCGCCAGCGGTCGTGAATGGCGTGCTCTATGTCGGCTCCACGGACAACAAGATTTATGCCCTGAACGCTAAAACTGGGGTTGAAGTGTGGAGCTTCACCACCAGGAGTGCGGTGCCAGCTTCGCCCACGGTAGCCAACGGTGTGGTCTACGTCACCACGGGAGACGGGATTGTTTTTGCCGTGAGCGCCAGCACCGGGACTCTCTTGTGGACAGTCACTGGAGTTGGCATCGTATCTTCTTCGCCGGCCGTGGCCAATGGCCTCCTTTACGTCGGCTCGGCGGAGCGGGATTTTGTCTATGCCTTCCAAGACCACGGCTGGCTCGGTTTACCGTAGGCGTGGGACTTGGTCTCACAGGGAGAGGCGGCGACCTGCACCATCACCCGTCGCTGCCGGTCAACCTTGCTGAATCCTTACCTTTGTTACCTACCCGTGGAATCCGGCTCTCGAATACAATAAAGAAGCGAGCGGCTGAGCTTTTCGCTAGCCACACGTTGCTTGCGCGTGTGCTGTCTCACCGCTCGGATCGCTAATTGTGATGCTCGGCAGAACTGACCGCTAAGCAAGTTTTCTTTCGTGCGCTGCCTCGGCTTTCGCCAGTTCGGCACGCTCTAAGGCTTCAGCTGCCGCAATGGTTCGGCCAGCCACGGGCTTAAGCCAGAGTAAGGCCATGAACGCAGCGACGATATCGCAGGCAATCATGACATAGAACACTGGCACCCAAGAGCCGGTTTTGAGCATGACATAAGCGGCGAGGGGCGCGGCAAAAATGGATGCCGTGCCCTTTGAGGTGTAGACAATTCCGTAGTTCGTAGTGGCCCATTTCCTGCCGAACAGGTCTGCCGTGATGGAGGGGAACAGTGAGAAAATCTCGCCCCAGGCAAAAAACACCAGACTGGACAAGAGTACGAACATCACCGGCCTATGAATTGTCTGCAACCAGGCCCAGATGGCCAAGCCCTCGAGCAGAAAAGCGCTGAACATGGCATTCTCGCGGCCGATATGGTCGGAGATCCAGCCCCATAGAGGCCGGGTCAGACCGTTGACGATTCGATTCAACTGAATCGCCAAAATCGACGCCGACAAGCCCCAGGCCACGATCACCTTATCCACTTTGTAGAAACCGGCAATCTCTTTCAATTGCGATGTGACCACGAGGCCACCGAAGGCAACCAGTGTCATCATGATGTAAATGACATAGAAGGATGGCTGCTTCAGCATCTCCCGCCAGGTCATGTCGCGCAGACTTTGACGAACGCGCGCGACCGGTTTCCACTTCTTCGGCAACCAGCCCTTGGACGGGGCCACAATGAACATAGCCGCAACAAACACGATGATGCCCTGCAGGATTCCCCAGAAGATAAAGGCGTGACGATAACCCGACGCTTTGATCATCGTCTCGATGGGGGCAACAGTCACCGCCGTGCCGATGCCATACGCGCCAGACACAATGCCAGCGCATAACCCGCGATGGTCGGGAAACCACTTCAAGACGTTCCCCGTGCAGCCGCCATAAACCGCGCCTGCTCCGATTCCGCCGATGGCGTACCAAATATAAAGGCCCGTGGTGGTAGTCGCGTAGCCGGATCCGATCCATCCGGCACCGACCAAGAGTCCACCGATTCCGATCACAAGTCTCGGGCCAAGCAGATCGATCAGATAACCTTCGAAGGGCACCAGCCAGGTTTCACAGAAAATGAATGCCGCGAAAGCCACCTGTACAGCAGCTAAGGTTGCATGCAAACTTCCGGTTAGAGGTTTAGTGAAGAGCGTCCAGGCATATTGCAAGTTGGCGATGGCCATCATTGCAATAATTGACGCGCACATCTGAACCCAGCGGTTCACCGTTTTGGGTTCTGGGCGGACAATGGAGGTCACATTTGTAGCCATAAACCTCCTCCTCCGTGATTGATGGAGTCGATCGTTAGGTCATTTCTCCTGCCAAATTCTTCCGTCTGAAAACAACCGCCTCCCGGCCGGCGGCTTTCTTGTTCCTAGATCTCCTTAGAAAGTGGAATCACTCCCGGTACTAGCCAGTTGTTCCACATCTCATCCACTTTGCTTTGGAAGAATTCAATGTCTTCGTCAGTAAAGTGAGCGAAGCGCCCTTGTTTGAGCAGGTAATCGCGAACTGGCAGCCGTTTGAATCTTCCCTTCGCGATCGCTTCCGTCTTTCCGTAGAGCGTCAGCTTGCCGCACTCGACCTCATATAGAGGCCAAATGCCGGTGTTCACCGCCAACTCGCCCAGCTCGAAAGAAAGTACAGGATCGAAATCCCATCCCTTCGGGCAGGGATTCAGGCAGTGAATGAACGTGGGCCCACCGATCGATAGCGCTTTGCGGATGTTGTTCATTGCCTGCAGCGGATATGACGTGGAGATCGTTCCCACGTATTTGCAGGTGGGGTGGCCGGCCAGTATTAAGCCCGCCACGTTCTTTTTCCAGCGGTGATGCATGATCCGCTTCACCTTGCCGGGCGTGCTGAAGGACGTATTCGCGCCCCACGGCGAAGTCCCCGAAACCTGGATATCGGTGTTGGCGTAGGTCTCGTTGTCGTACAGCAAGATCAGCAGGTTGTAATCGGGATGCGTCATCGTTGCAGAGATCGCATTCAAGCCCATGTCGGCGCCACCTCCGTCACCGCAGAACGCAATGACATTGATGGGCTCGTCTTTCATGGAACCTTTGCGCATCTGGGCGCGCAATGCCGCCGCCACTCCTAGTGCTCCCGAACCGGCACTACCTAGTTGCGTGTGCATCCAGGGAACGCCCCAGGGCGTGGAGTAGTACGAGGTGTTGGCCACGTACATGCACCCGGTCGCGCCCAAAACGATAGTTCTCGGGCCTGCAGCCTTCGCCATCAGTTTCATGATTTGCGCAGACTCGCAGCCCTGACAGGTGCGGTGGCCGGCTGTGTAGTATTCGTTATAAGGAACCTTCTTTACGCCCTTGAAGGATTCCAGGTTCTGCGTCGGCTTTTCTTCTACAAGACCAGTTTCAAAAATTGTGCTCATGGTTATTATCCTTTCCGGGTCAGCCCCGCAGCCCAATCCATTGAGTTAAGGGTTGCGCTTTACCTTTCGCAGCTTGGAAGACGATCTCCGTCATCTCCTCTACGTCGGGCACGGTCACTTCGCGTCCGCCGAGGCCGCAGATGAAGCCTAGTACCGGCGGTCTGGTGCTCGCCCCGGTGTACATCGCAGACCGGACTTCGGTGGCCACCACACCGCTGAGATTCGGTGACCCGAAGGAGAAGTCACGGTCGATCACACCGACGGCCTTGAAGCGCTCCAGGCACTTGGCCAGTTCAGGACCGGCAAACGGACGGAACCAGCGCAGCCGCACGAACCCGACTTTCTTGCCTTCCTCGCGCAGCTTTCGGATCGCGACCCGAACCGGCGTCGAGAGCGTTCCCATTCCCAGCAGAACGACTTCGGCATCCTGTGTCATGTACTCCTCGAAGAATGGGTTCCCGTACTTGCGTCCGAAGGTCTTCTCGAAATCGGCATAGACCTCGCGGATCACGTCGCAGGCTCGCTCAGTGACTGCGTAGTTCTGGCGGCGAATCTCCATCACCCAGTCTTCATTAGCTTGCGGAGCCACCGAGATGACATTATCGGGATGGAGCAATAGGTCTCCGCGATCGTATTTGGGCAGGAATTTCTTGACCAGCTCCGCCGCCGGAATCCTGACCAGCGCCTGGGAGTGGGTAAGAAATGCGCCGTCGCAACTGATCGCCAGAGGCACCAGGATGCGGCGATCTTCCGCCACACGATAGGCGATCAAAGCCGTGTCCAGCGCTTCCTGCGCATTGTCGACCCAGGTCAACAACCAGCCCAGGTCACGAACAGCGAGCGCGTCGTTATGTTCGACGCCGAAGGCGCCGGGATCGTCAAGCGCCCGGTTGCCCACCATGCAGACCATCGGCACGCGCAACGCCGGACTGACGGTCAACGCTTCCATGGCATACATCCAGCCCACACCGCTCGAACCGCAGAACACGCGCGCGCCGCAGATCGACGCATGCTTGACGATCTCAAATTGTGAGTGCTCGCCCTCCGCCACGATGAACTCGCAATCTAGTTCGCCGTCAGCCACGAGCTGGCTCATGTATTGCATCACCGTGTCATAAGGACGAATCGGGTAAGCCGTGACTACATCAACATTGGCCAGCTTGCAGGCAATCGCAATGGCTTCGGCTCCAGTAATCAGGGCTTCCTGCTCGAAGGTTTTCTTCTTTTCCTCTACAGGTATTGTTAGTGTCGCCATTTCAATCTCCTTGTCTGGCCTCAGCCTTTTGCAATTTCCAGGGCCTCAGGGACCTGTTCTTTGTATTGACCGCGGTAACGGAAGCCTTGCGACCGCTTCTCAATGGGCTCCCTCTTCTCGATGGTCGTTTCCAGCCACTTGAGGTAAGCGTCCTGATCTTTCTTGAACCTTACCCACTGGCTGTCGTTATCGTGGAATTCGGACTCGCTCACCATCGTGATACAGTCCTTCACCGGGCAAACGGCTTCACAAATGCCGCAGCCACAGCAGCCTTCCAGGTTGGCATCGTAAGTGCCGTCGGGAGTGACGTCGAAGGAAGCATCCGGGCAATTCAACCAGCACAACGTGCACTTGGTGCAGGTTTTGAAATTTACCACCGGACGAAAGCTGCGCGTGGTGTATTTCTTGAAGAGCTCATTGCGCACCGGCCGGAATCCGCCGACTTCGTGCGTGATGGGATTTTCGTACGGACCGCCCTGAGGCTGTCCCTTGATCGATACCCCAAGCCGCATATGCTCCCACTTCGGGAAGGCATAATGTGTAAGCTCTTCGGTACTGCCCTGGCCGGGCTTTACTTCAGTCGCGCTGAAGCGGTCATAGGCGGCGTGAGCCGAGGTGACCTTCAGTGAGTTCTTCAGCTTCTCTTCAATGAATTTCTCCACCGCCTTCAGGCTCACCAACTCAGGCAGCGCTTTGGCGATCGCGCCCAGAATGCGCACATCAGTGTGGTCGTCTTTGTAGACCCACATGCCAGAGAAGCTGGTGATACCTTTCACGATCCCAAGCTTGTACGGTTGGTCCCGGCGATGAATCAGCTTGAGGAGCGCGGGCGCATCTTGCAGAGAAACTACAATCAACGTGCGGCCGGGTTTCAGAGCCTGATTCACGGGATGCAACCCGTACCATGCCCACGACTCCGCGCCCTTGCATAGTGTGTCGTCCAACACGACCGTTAAATCGACTTGTTTGGGCTCGTATTGCGCCATTCCAGCTTCGAGCGTCTGATCGTCCGTGGCGACGATGGCGAAGCTCTTGGCAGGAATGCCGTTACGCTCCGGCGAGTCCCCATAACGGCCAAAAGAGATACCCAGTTTGCCTTCGTTGTGCGCGGCCAGAACAATGCCACGCGTTATGTTTTTCGCCAGGGTCTTTTGAAAGACCCCACGGTAGATGAGTTCAACCGCGAATAGCTGGCCCATTTGGCAACCTCCATTTCTTCTATAGCTCTTGCAAGACAATGTTTTCGATTTCCGACAGGTGCCGACGCATAGCCGCTTCCGCAGCAACAGGGTCGCCGCGCTTAAGCGCCTCCAGGATGCGGCGGTGGCCGGCGAGGGACTTCTGCTGACGTCCTTCGGTTTGCAGACTTTGCTCCCGCGTCTTGCGCAACAAGTCCATCAAAATGTCGACTATCTTCAATACCACGTCGTTCTCCGCCGCTGCCGCAATGCGGTAGTGGAATTCAGAGTCCTCATCCACCGCGATTTTTCCCGCCTGTAGCTTTGCCTCCTGACGGCACACAATTTCTTCCATGCCGGAAATCTGTTCGCGAGAGGCATGCAGGGCGGCACGGCGAGCTAGCGGCGGCTCCAGCATCTTGCGGAAATCCAGGAGTTCAGCAATCGCCTTCTGCTTCTGCAGGAGTACGCCTGCAATAGGTCCGGTGACCGGCGCCGCCGAAGGATCCCGCACGACGGTGCCGACCCCCTGGCGTGGCTCGAGCAGTCCCATCAATTGCAGGCTGCGTATGGCATCGCGCACCGAACTGCGACTTACACCGAGCATCTGAACCAGCTCCCGTTCGGAGGGAAGCATGTCGCCCGGCTTTAGTTCGCCGACGATGCGATCCTGCAGTTGCTTAGCGACCTCCGCGTACACTTTGTTTCTGGAGATGGTTTCCAAGTGAAACTTCGATGGACTATTATTCAGGTTCACGGGGCCGACTGGTCCGATGACAAATGTCAGATAATATTCAAATTCCAGACCGCAAGACCGGCAGTGAGCGCAGTCACTCTTCAATGTGACTGTCCTGGCGGCATAAACGGCATGGAAACCGCGATCGCACTGGACCCCCTTTTCGCCCCTGGAGAACCCCTTCGGGCCGAAAGTGTAACCTATGTCTCCGGAACGTTCTGTTACCTAATGTCTCCGGAACGGACCGGGAATAGATGGTCGCGGAGAGAGGATTTGAACCTCCGACCCCCTGGTCCCGAAGTAGGTAGTATCAAGTTCTAAGTCGCTGACTGGCTTCGCTTTCCTATTCGTAGGGTGCTCGTTTGAGGCACCCAGGTTGCACCCAAGGCTTGCACAATTAAACCAACGCCGGTTTGCAGCCAACTGGCCTAGGCTGTCGTCCGGTAGCTCGGCCGGGCGCAACGATGCGTATTGTTGACCGTGTCGGATCTTAGCCGTAACATTCCCGCCGTGGGCACATCCTCCCAGTTTGTGGGGCAGACTATCTCTCACTACCGCATCCTGGAGAAGCTCGGCGGCGGTGGGATGGGTGTGGTCTATAAGGCCGAGGATATTAAGCTCAATCGCTTCGTTGCCCTGAAGTTTCTGCCCGATGACGTAGCGCAGGACCCGAATGCGTTGGAGCGCTTCCGTCGTGAAGGCAAGTCGGCTTCCGCTTTGAACCATCCGAATATCTGTACGATCCACGAAATTGACGAGCAGAATGGGCAAGCCTTCATCGTCATGGAGTTTCTCGACGGCACGACGCTGAAGCACCGGATCGGGAATCATCCGATG
>DASPTQ010000008.1:0-44871 GCA_035623335.1 Terriglobales bacterium | reverse complement strand
TCAGACCCGCAGAATCATCACTTCGGTGGCTTTGATCAGGGCAGCGGCCGTCTGCCCCGGCTTGAGCTGCATCTCCCGGGCGGAACGCGAGGTGATAATCGCCGTGATTTGCTGGCCTCCAATCGAAATCTCTATCTCCGCCATCAGCCCGCTGATGCGGACCGCCTTGATCCTTCCGATGAGCTGATTCCGTCCGCTGATGTGGCGGCTCAGCAACTTTCGTTCCTTCTCGGTCTTGGCTCGAGTTCGGAAAAGCAGCCGGTCTACCTCACTCAACGGGATACGGTGATGTCCTCCGGCGGTGCGGATGCTGCGAATCTTCTTCTTGTAAATCCATTGTTTGATGGTGGGAAAGCTGATCCCCAATTGCAAGGCCGCGTCGCGGAGCTTCAGCAACTCCTCCTTCCTCTCGTTGGTTTCGCCGCTGCCACCCATCGGAACCAAATCGTACCGTCATCGCAGGATGCGGTCAACCCGCTGTTTCCTGGTCGGCCAAGCCAGAAGGCCGGCAGATAACCGTCCATATCTGTATATAAATGACATAAAAAAAGTATTTTCTGTACACTTCAATGTCTTTCGCTCGATCACGGACGTGGGAGGCCCGGAATGCGCACTTTGGCGTTGGTTGTTGCCCAGCTCGCGCTGTGCCTTTGTTCAACGTTGTCCTCGGCGCAGGACGGATTCTTTGCCGACTGGTTCAACATGGTGTCGCAAACGCAAGCCGAACAGCCTCGCTGGATCACTCCCCTCGCCACCACCACGCCGCGGCTCGAGCAAGAATTTCGCTATGACATTCAATGGCAGACTCACAACAGCGGTGTCACGACGGACAACTACGGCGTCAGTAAGGGTCTCGAGCTTATCCCGGCCCCGAAGTTTGAGGTCATTCTCGCCGTGCCTCCCTACATCGTGAACAACCCGGATTCTACCCATGACGGATTCGGCGACTAGCAGTTCCTGGTGAAGTACCGTATCGCGGCAGCCAACGAGGAAGCCGAAAACTACATTTTGACAGACTTCTACCAGATGACTCTTCCCACCGGGCAGTACCAGCAGGGCGCGTTGAGTCCGGTAATTACGCCCACGATTGCCTACGGAAAGGGTTTGGGAAATTTCGACGTCCAGGGAACATTGGGCTTCAGCCTGCCCACCGGAAACGTGTCGGTCATCGGACACACTCTGCCGTGGAATAATACATTTCAGTACCGCGTCTACAAGAAATTTTGGCCGGAACTGGAAGTTAACTTTAACCACGTCTACGGCGGGAACAACAGTGTTGTCCCGACCAGCCACCCTGGCAAGACTTCGGTTTATCTAACCCGGGCATCGTGATCGGCAGGTTTCGTCTCTGGCATCGGCTCAGCTTCACCGCGGGCGGGGGGATTCGAGATCGCGGCGACCCGGTTCCATCCCACCAAGCACATTCCCATCCTCTCGATCCGCTTTCCGTTTTGAGGTGGGTTCATGCCCAGCCGCGCGTTGGGTTGAGCGTAAGCTCTTTTTCACCATCCCAAGGGGCTCGTGGGCCGGAGGTGCTCTACTGGCCATGCGAAGGCTTGGTTCCGTTGGGTAGGTATTACGAGGTGCCAGCTATCGTCAGGCGCTCAACTCAGAACCTTGCCTTGGTCCCACTGTCATTCTGTGGCCCGCACCCTTCCGTACGTTACTGATATCGCAGGACCTCGATGGGGTCCACTTTTGTGGCACGGCGGGCGGGAACGTAGGAGGCCAGTAAAGCAACTACGATCAGGCCGGTTGCGACCGCCGCATAGGTCGGCGGATCGGTGGCTTTCACGCCGAACAAGAAACTTGCGATTACCCGAGTGAGGGCGAGCGACAACGCGATGCCGAAGGCTACTCCCAGCAAAGCAAGCTTAAGTCCCATGGCAGCAAAAAGGCGGAGGACATCGGCACGCCTGGCTCCGAGCGCCACACGGATACCGATCTCCTGAGTGCGCTTGCTGACCAGGTAGGACAACACACCATAGACGCCCATCACCGCCATGAGAACGGCAACCCCGGCGAAGATTCCCAGCAGACGCATATAGAAACGTGAATAGTCGAGAGAACTGGCAAGCACCTGATTCATCGTCCGGAACGCCGTGATGGGTTGATCAGGATCGAGTTCTGCAACCCAGGTTTTCACGGCCGTCATCAACGGCGCGCGGCCACTCGTGCCCGAGGTCCGGATGGCCAGATCCTGATAGATATGCGAAGTCACCCAGCCACCGGGGTACACTTGCGGCTGCTGCAAATAGGATGTGTAGACGAACGGCGGTGCGGTTTCCCCCAGTCCGAAATGTTTGACGTCGCCTACGATTCCCACAATCTGGCGCGGCCCTTGTTCGTCCACATGGTAAGGTTCGTACCTGAGCAGAACCTGCTGCCCGATGGGATCCTGGCTGGGGAAATAGCGCCGGGCGAAGGCCTCGTTGATAACCACAACCCACGGGGCGCTTTCGGTATCACGCTCGTTCAGATAACGACCCCGCTTCAGAGGAATTCGCAAGGTCTCGAACATACTGGGGCTGACTTCGTCGTATCCCGTTTCCGGCCTCTTGTCCGGGGGTGGAGCCGCACGTCCAACGATCGAAAACGTCGTGGCCAAGGTGCCGTGCGTGGGCAGCCGGTTCATGATTCCGACCGACTCTACTCCCGGCAGAACCGCGAGTTTCTGAAGAAGTTGCTGATAGAAGAACGTAACCCCGGGCGTTGCCCGTTCCAGGTCACCACCGGGCACTCGTTCCACATACTTGCCGCCTTCCGGCAACTGGATCGAGGTGGTGATGACATTGTTCGGATCAAACCCCGGGTCTACCCGCTGCAAGCGAAGAACCGTATCGATCATGAGTCCGGCGCCGACCAGAAGCACCATGGCCAATGCTACTTCGGAGACTGCCAACAAGCGGTGGGAAAAGCCGCGAGCACCGGTCTGGGTTGTCCGCCCCACCTGCTGCAAAGCCAGGTTCACGTCGGGCTTCGAAGCCTGAAGGGAAGGCGCCAATCCAAACAAGAGTCCCGTCAATAGAGAAAGGCCGAGGGTAAAAAGAAGCACGGGCCGGTCAACCGTGATGCTCGCGGCGTTGGGAAAATCTCCAGCCAGGGTGCGGAAGATCGCAATGCCCCCGAAGCTGAGCAGAACGCCCAGCCCCCCTCCTACGAGACCGAGAAGCGCGCTCTCCGCGAACAGCTGCTGCATGAGCTGGCGGCGGCTGGCTCCGAGCGCTGCCCGTAAGGCGTATTCCTTGCGCCGGCTCTCGGTGCGCGATTGAAAGAGGTTGGCGACGTTGACGCAGGCAATCAACAGAACGAAAACGACAGCTCCCAACAGCGGGTACAACACTGGTCCTGCCCAGCCAAAGAGTTCTTCCTGCAACGGGACGATTTTTGCCCCCAACCCTTTATTGGTCGCGGGATACTCCTGCTCCATCCGGCGGGCAATCACGTCCATGTCGACCTGAGCCTGCGCCCGGGTCACGCCCGGCTTAAGGCGAGCCACCGGCATTAACCAATGATCCGCCCGTTCGGAATACCTGGTGCTCTCGGCATGAATCGGCTGCCACAAATCGATGTCCGGAAAGAAGGGCTCGAAGTCTGGAACAACCCCGACGACCGTCGAGCTCACGCCGCTGACGTTAAAGCCTTTTCCGATCACATGGGGGTCAAGGTTGAACCGGTGTCTCCAGAAGGAGCTGCTGATCAGGACCGTCTGCGTGCGGTCTTGCGCCTCCTCCGCATGAAACACTCGGCCCAGAATCGGCTGGACGTTCAAGAGACTAAAGAAGTTTGGAGTGACGTCCTGTACGTGAATGATCTCAGGTTCCCCTGTGCCGGAAAAAGTCCCCTGTTCTCCTCCACTGGTCAATGCGAGGTCCTCAAAGACGTGATTCTGGTTTTTCCAGTCGACGGTTTCTGCAATCGGCGGCGGCTGCTCTAACCCCGGGCCGGATTGCCAAATCACCATCAGGCGGTCGGAATGCTCGTAGGGCAGCGGTCGATATAGCACTGCATTGAGAACGCTAAAGATCGTGGTGTTCGCACCAATGCCCAGAGCGAGGGATAGCAGAGCGACGGCCAGAAACCCGGGTGCCTTGGCGAGGCCGCGCACTGCGTAGCGGATGTCCTGCCACAAGTTATGCACCCAGGTCAGTATCAGCATTTCTTCGGCCTCCCGCCGGGTAGTCGCGGTAACTACATTCTGCAAGGCATTCTTGCTCGCACTCGACTAGGGCAGCGAGAGGAGTATACAAATGCCGCCCTCGCCACGCACACCATTTCGACGGTTGGCGTGCCGGAAACGTGAGCTTGCCGCTAGCGGAATCTTACTGAGAACAACCTCTCTCCATACTTTGCGCTGGTGAAACAGGGGCGAAACTACGTAGTGGCCCATTACGAGAACTTCTAGCAATTGACGAGCGCCTCCGCACTCGGTAGTCTGAAAGAGATCACGAAATCCGAAGGATACTCTTGTGGCAGTCAAGTCGATTCAGCTTGGGCAGGTTTGGCGGCAAAATGGAAGCAACCAAGACTACCTCGTGACCAAGCTCTACCACGAGGTTTTTAGTCAATATGCAGTGTTGCGCCCGGCCGAAGTCACTGCGCCAGACGCTCCTACCGTGCGAGTGAAAGTGACCAAGAGCTCGGATGGCGTTTCACTGCCCGGATTCACCTTTACCCAGGAAGGATCGTTCTAGTAGTTGAGCTATGCAGGTGAAGCCAGCGCTTCACCCCCCCTGCGGTCTTCCGGTGGACGGCAGCATCCCGCGGACAAGCTCTCGATGACAGAAAAAATCCTCGCGCTTCTGTTTGCCTTGATCAACTCCGTCATCGCCGCCACCGGTTACGGCGGGCTTGTCCTCTTGATGGCGATTGAGTCCGCCTGCATTCCGCTGCCCTCCGAATTGATCATGCCCTTCGCCGGGTACTTGGTTTATTTGGGGAATATGAACCTGTTTTGGGTAGCCACGGCGGGGGCCATTGGCTGCAATGTGGGATCGCTCGTAGCCTACGAGATTGGATGTTACGGCGGGCGCCCTCTGGTCGAAAAATACGGGCGCTGGATTCTGCTGAGCCGTCGCGAACTGAACTGGGCGGACCACTTTTTCGCCCGTTGGGGATATGTGGCGGTTTTCCTGGCGCGGCTTCTGCCCGTGATTCGTACCTTCATCGCGCTGCCGGCCGGGATTGCTCGCATGCCGCGCGTACGTTTTCACGTCTATACCTTCCTTGGTTCCTGGCCATGGTGTTACGCACTAGCCTGGCTGGGGATGAAGTTGGGGGAGAACTGGCGCGAACTGGGAAAATACTTTCATCAGTTCGACGCCGTCATTGGTATCGTGCTAGCTGCAGGGATCGTCTGGTTTGTGTGGTCGCACTGGCAGAACCGCATCACGGTGACCGAATAAAGCTATCAGGCTAGGCCCGGAAGCGTGCGAGGCATGCTTCCGGGTCCGTCGAAAGGTGTACCTCTCGGCGAGAGAAAGGCGGTTGATGTGATACATCTGGGTCTTGCGCTGCTGTCCGTCTGGCTGGGTGTAACTTCCGTAGTTGCTCAGGGCGCTCAGGCTTCTCCCGGCCAGCCATTCGCCGTCGAATACTACTACAAAGCGAAATGGGGGCACGCTGATGAGTTCTTAAAGCTCTTCAAGAAGAACCATTATCCCTTGCTCAAAAAAGAGGTCGAAATGGGGCGCCTACTCAAAGTCTGGATGGACCAGCCGCGGTACCACACCACCGAAGACGGGCGTTGGGACTATCGTGTGACCATTCTTTTCAAGAATGCCACCGTGGCCAACGAGCCATTCGACGAAGAGGCTTTAAAGAAACAGCTTTTTCCCGACCAGGAGACTTACACACGCGAGGAGCAACGCCGTTTTGAGATTCTCGACGCGCATTGGGATTTGCCCATCAGGGCCGTGGACCTCGAAAAGTGAAGCCTTCGCCCGCCAAGGTGAAGGCGCGGGATTTGCGGCTCGGTCTTCTTCCTGCGCCGAGCGATGAAGAAATGCTACTGTCCAACGAACATCCACGAGTCTCGCTGTCGCCGGGTTGCAAAAGCCGCCCGCAATACGAGAACATACCGGCTGATCAGAACCGCGAAACTGACATAAGGACGTGGCCACCGAATGGCGACTGAGCGCAAGCAGGCACAAAGCGAACCTGGGAAACAACATGGCAGCGAAATTCAACCGGCCAAGGGTAAGTTAGGTGTCCTGATTCCTGGCATGGGGGCGGTGGCTACCACTTTTGTAGCTGGCGTTGAAGCCGTGCGCAAGGGCATTGCCAAACCCTTTGGATCGCTTACCCAAATGGGAACGATTCGGTTAGGCAAGCGTACGGACGCCCGCTCTCCCAAGATCAAGGAATTCGTCCCTGTCGCCGGGCTGAACGATCTCGTCTTCAGCGGCTGGGACATCTTCGAAGACGATATGTACACCGCGGCCTCGAAGGCCGGTGTGCTCGAGCGCGAACTCCTCGACAAAGTGAAGCCCCTTCTCGGCTCGATCCGACCGCGCAAGGCCGTCTTTGACCGCAACTATGTAAAAAACCTCGACGGCCCGAACGTCAAGAAGGGCAAGAACAAGATGGATCTGGCCGAGCAGGTTCGTGCCGACATTCGCGAATTCAAAAAGAGCTCGGGAGCCGCCCGTTTGGTCACCATCTGGTGCGGATCGACCGAGACGTTTCTCGAAGCCTCGGCGGTGCACCAAACCGTCAAGGCATTTGAAAAGGGGTTGACGCAGAACGAGGAATCCATCGCTCCTTCGATGATCTACGCCTACGCATCGCTCAGCGAAGGGGTACCCTTCGCCAATGGAGCGCCCAACTTAACCGTGGACATTCCGGCCATGCACGATCTGTCCCGCCAGAACCAAGCTCCCATCTGCGGCAAGGATTTCAAGACCGGGCAGACGCTGATGAAGACCATTCTTGCCCCCGGATTCAAAGCCCGTTTGCTTGGCCTCAGTGGCTGGTTCTCGACCAACATTTTGGGCAATCGCGACGGCGAAGTGCTCGATGACCCCGGATCGTTTAAGACCAAGGAGGAATCGAAGCTTTCCGTTCTCGAACACATCTTGCAACCCGAGCTTTATCCCGAACTATACGGCAACTTTACCCACAAGGTCCGCATTAACTACTACCCGCCGCGTGGTGATAACAAAGAAGGTTGGGATAACATCGATATCTTTGGCTGGCTCGGTTACCCGATGCAGATCAAAGTGGACTTTCTGTGCCGCGACTCCATCCTTGCCGCACCCATCGTGCTCGACCTCGTGCTTTTCAACGACCTGGCCCAGCGCAGCGTAGAGTTGCGGGGTCTCGGGATTCAGGAGTGGCTGAGCTTTTATTTCAAGTCTCCCATGACGGCCCCGGGACTCTATCCCGAACACGATTTGTTCATTCAGCTGATGAAGCTGAAGAACACCTTACGCCACCTGCGCGGGGAAGAGCTGATTACCCACTTGGGATTGGAATACTACGATTGAGCTGGTTTCCCGGCTCGAGAGAACCCCGGTGTGTGGGTTTTCCAGAACCGATCCATCCTAGCGAAGCGATTCTTCCACTTCGGTCAACCAGTCGGGCCGCTTCAGAACCTCACGCGGCTTCGGCCCATCGGCTGCGCCCACAATTCCGTCCCGCTCCATCAGGTCGATCAGGTGCGCCGCCCGTCCGTAGCCGATCCTCAATCGCCGCTGTAACAGGGAAGTGGAGGCCTTGCCGAACTCGACCACCAGTTTCACGGCGTCTTCGAAGAGAGGGTCGTGCTCGCCCTCTTCTTCACCATCGTCCACCCCGCCCTCCTCGACCTCCTCTTTGGGAGCCTGCAGGAATTTCTCTTCATATTGCGCGGTTCCCTGCGAGCGCCAGAATTCAACCACCGCGGCAATCTCTTTTTCCGTGACAAAGGGCGCGTGCAAGCGGTTTACCCGGGCTGATCCGGCGGGCAGATACAGCATGTCGCCGCGTCCGAGCAGGGCCTCGGCACCATTGGCGTCGAGAATGGTTCGCGAATCCACCTTGGTCGCAACGCGGAAGGAAATGCGGGCCGGGAAGTTGGCCTTGATCAAACCGGTAATCACGTCGACCGAAGGCCGCTGAGTGGCCAGAACCAGATGGATCCCCACGGCGCGGGCCATCTGCGCCAGGCGCGTAATCGATTCCTCGACATTGCCGGAGTCGAGCATCATCAAGTCGGCCAACTCGTCGATGATGATCACAATGTAGGGCAGCGGGCTCTCTTCGCTGTCATCCCCGAACAGGCTGGGCGTCTCGAACAATTTGTTGTATTGCGCAATGTTACGAACCCCCTTTTCGGCCAGCAATTTCAACCGCCGCTCCATTTCGCGCACGGCATTGCGGAGGGCGTTGGCGGCCAACTTAGGTTCGGTAATGATTGGGGTAAACAAGTGGGGAACCCCGTCGTAATTGCCGAGTTCCAAGCGCTTGGGATCGACCAAAATCAGACGCACCTGGTCCGGAGTCGACTTGTAGAGAATCGACATAATCATGGCATTGATCGCCACGCTCTTGCCTGTCCCCGTCGATCCGGCGATGAGCAAGTGCGGCATCGCTGCCAAGTCCGCGGTCACGATCCGCCCGTTGATGTCCTTGCCCAGGGCCAGCGTGAGTTTCGATTTCGAGCCCAGAAACTCCCCGGATTCGATGTTCTCCCGTAGCCAAATGATCTCGCGTTCGCGGTTCGGCACCTGGATGCCAACCGTGGACTTGCCGGCCATGCGCTCGATCAGAATGCTCTCCGCCTTGAGGGCGAGGCAAAGATCG
Source organism: Terriglobales bacterium (assembly GCA_035623335.1). GTDB lineage: Bacteria > Acidobacteriota > Terriglobia > Terriglobales > Acidobacteriaceae > JAFAGX01. The sequence goes on along the minus strand of DASPTQ010000008.1, from coordinate 36,087 downwards.
TCGGTCAGGTTGGTGATGCGGCTGTACTTGATGCCCGCTTCAGGCTTGAACTCAAAGGTGGTCACCACCGGCCCGGGATTGATCTGCGTCACCTGGCCGGTTACTTCGAACTCGCCGTATTTCTCGGTCAGTACCTGGGCCAGAATCTTGAGTTCTTCGGCATCGATGGCGCGCTGTCCCTCGGGACGTTGCAGCAGGGAACTCGAGGGCAGTTTGAAGGCCCCATCGTTGCGGGGTAGCGTCGTCTTCGGTCTTTGAGCGCTGTCCGCGCGGTCCGTGACTTCGGGGGCCGGGGCGGCCACCGGAGCCGGGGCCGGGGGTGGCGCTGCCGCTTCGGCAAAGGTCCGTTCAATTCCCGTTCGGGCCGGCTCGGCCGGAGGCTCCGGGGCGACCGGTTTCGTCGCCACCACCGGAGGCGCGACCGCTGGCTTGGGCATAGCCCGCCTCTTCACCAGATCCTTCTGCATTTGCTTCTTGGCGCACTGCTCTCTCCAGTCCTTCCAGCGATTCCACAGGGCAATCGCAAAGGCAAACCGGGTCGGCACCCACAATTCGACCGCTGCGAAGGAAAATGTGGTCGACAGATACAGGGCCACGGCCAAGGTGGCCAAGCACACGATATGGGCGCCGGCCAAATTCAGGTAATGGATCAAGAAGTCGCCAACGATTCTCCCCAGCAAGCCTTCGACGGGAATCACGCCCTTCCAGCGTAGGGGCCCGGGAAGAAGAGCGAGGAAAGCGGGGAAGAAAACCAGCAGACAGCTGGCTCCCAAAAACTTCGCCGCCGGAGATGCTATCTTGCGCGAACGGAACCAGCGCACCCCGAGCGCCACGGCAAACACCGGAATCAGGATGCTGCCGAGGCCGAAGCCTTGCAGAACCAAGTCGGCGATCACCGCGCCGACCACGCCAATCCAGTTGCGGGCGGCGTTCGATCCCGTCAACCCCGATGCGCTATCGAGCGAGGGGTCGAAGGGAGAATACGAAGCCAGCGCGAGGATGAGGAGGAGCGCGAAGATGCACAACAAGAAACCGATCAGCTCATTGAGCCGGCGGTTGCTGGTCGGCGTAAGCGCCTGAGCCAGATTTCTCATAGGCGGAATGCCGCACAGGAATCATAACTGCTTCCTGCATGACATGGCGGCCAGAGCGTTTCGATTATGCCAAGAAGTGTGCCGGGGAAACAACTGAGGACTGACGGACCAGTATCCACAGTGACAAACACAACCTGTGCCGCCAGACAATTTACCTACCCAAGCTCCAGTGCCTTGGCGAAGGCACTTTGCGCCGACGATGTCGTGACACTGGCCGCTAAACCGTGAGGCTTGGACTGGTGCCAGCAGGGCGTCAGAAGCCCCGACGAGATCAGCCCTGATTCATTGAAGATGCCATAGCAAGGCTAGGCCGATAACAACGATTCCTAGGGTGATCCGGTACACGACGAAGACCTTCAGGCCGTTCGACTGGAGGTACCCGAGCAACCATTGAATGGTCACGTAGCCGACGATCGCCGACACCGCCACGCCCAGTACAAAAGGCGCCTGCATCGCGGGCGGCAGACCCTCCTTGTGGAGTTCGTGAGCTTTGAGCAGCACCGCGCCTGCGATAATCGGCGTCGACAGCAAGAAGCTAAAGCGCACGGCCGCCTCCCGCGTCATGTCGCGGAAGAGTCCCGCCGTGATGGTCGCCCCCGAGCGCGACACTCCGGGAACCAGCGCGGTGGCTTGCGCGCAGCCCACCACGAGTGCGTCCGACAAGCTGACTCGAGTGAGCGGTTTCACCATGCGGCCGATCTTGTCCGCCCACGCCATCAGCAGTGCCACCACAATGAGCGCTGCGGCTACCAGATATATATGCTCGCGAAAATAGTCCTCCGCCGAGTGTTCCAGCAACTTTCCCGCAATCGCTCCGGGAATCGTCGCCAGCGCCAAGAACCAGAGCAACAGGCGTTCCTCTCGCTGCTCTTCGGGGGTCAAGGGCTGATCGGAACCGGCCGACTCGGAAAATCGCACAACTTTGCCGCCGAAGGCGGCTCGGATGATCTGCACCCAGGTGCGGCGGAAATAGAGCAGCACCGCGAGCAGGGTGCCGAAATGCAGGGCTACATCGAAGGTCAGCTCGTGCCCAGGGGAAAGTTCGTTCCAGCCGAGCAGCCGGCGCACGATGATCAAATGTCCCGAGCTTGAAACGGGAATAAACTCTGTCAGACCCTGAATCGCGGCGAGTACAACGGCTTGATAGATTGGCAAGGTCGTCCTTTCCAGATCGGTGATTTGTGTATCTCAGACCTCAGGGGGGACGGCTGGTCTTGGTTGCGCCTGACTCAGGAGAGCCCGCATCACGGCTCCGCACTTCCATACGTCGGAACGCCCTGGGCGATGAGATAAAGCAGAAGCTCGGCCCTGGCTCCCCAATCGCTCTGGGGAAACTGGCTGGATACCTTTTGTGCCAGCGCCAAGGCCTTGGCCTTGGACTGGTCGGATTTCTTCGGCTGATTTTCCGTCTTGTAGATCTCAATCAGGGCGGCCAAGCGCCAGGCTGCATTATATAGGGCCTCGGCGAGGGTGGGCGAGTGCGGGTGTTCCTCGGCGTATTTCTCGTACATCTCAGCCTCTTTCAGGGGGCACTTGGAAGCCGCTTCCCAATCTCCGCACAACTTGTTCTCGATCAGGTGAAAGGCGGCCAAATCTGCCCACTTCGTTCCGGGAAACTTTTTCATCACCAATCTCATGGAGTCTTCATTCATGCCCTGGCGCAGGTACGCCTCCTTCTCATGGGCCGAGGGACGGGACATGACGTCAGCTTTGTCGATTTGCCAGCGGATGTCCGCGGAGCGATACAACCCCTCGCCCGCCAGGGGCGAGTTGGGAAACAGATCATAGACCTCGTAGTAGAGATGGATGGCATCCTGGACGGCACCGCGCCGCCCCTGGCGTTCACTCGCTTGCTCCTCGGAGTCAACCGCCTCACCGAATAGGATTCGGTCGCCATTGGGGGTGGTCGTATCGACGATTTCCTTCTGAAGAATCCATCCCGTCAGCGTTCTCTCTTCCGTGAGGTTGGCTTCCACCTTCAGCCAGTCCCGGCTGGTCTCCAGGACGATCACTTCCCGCCCGCGCTCGATCTGGCCCAGCTTGACCGAGGTGGAGTCCGGGGCGATGTAGATACTGGCAACCCGCACCGGGGCGCCCCGCCGGGCTTGCGCCAAGGCAGGGATACTGCCCGTCAGAATCATCAGCAGCGCCGCCGAGGTGCGCACTCGGTCTCTCATCGCTCGAGGCATGATGGGCCAGCTAGATCCCCACCGGTCTCGAACCTGGTTGTGACGCGGTGGCGAAAGTCTCGGATTGAAGCTGCCGCAGCATCTGGGGATCGATATTTCCTCCGCTCAGGATGGCTACGTTGGCTTCGCTGTCCGGCAGTCGGTCGGGGTGGAATAGAAATGCCGCCACCGCCACCGCTCCACTCGGTTCAGCCACGGTTTTCGGATTCCTGGCGAGCAGGAGCGTAGCTTGACGGATCTCCTCTTCCCCGACAGTCAGGATCTTGTCGACGTAGTGTCGAATGTGTTCAAAGTTGATCGGCCCTACGCTTTGGGTGCGAAGACCGTCGGCAATGGTTTGGGAGACCTGTTCGGCGGAGAGCTGGACCAGTTTGCCTTTCCCCAGGCTGGCCTGCGCATCCGAGGCAAGCTCCGGCTCGACGCCGATGATCTGGATCGTTGGCTTGCTAAGCTTGATAGCCGCGGCAATTCCGCTGATCATCCCGCCGCCTCCGACGGGAACGAGCACCGTCTTAACCTCGGGAAGATCTTCCAAAATCTCCAGCCCCATCGTGCCCTGACCGGCAATGATTTTCTCGTCATTGTAGGGAGCCACCATCACGTACCCATGCTGCCGCACCAACTCCTCGGCCTTCTGCTGTCGCTCGAGACTGGCCGGCCCCACCAGCACGACCGTGGCACCCATGGCCTCGGTCGCTTGGCGCTTGATCAGGGGTGAATCAGCGGGCATCACGATGATCGCCCGGATACCCAGCGCCCGCGCCGCGTAGGCCACGCCTTGCCCATGATTGCCGCTGGAATAGGTGATGACCCCCCGCGCCCGCTCTTCGGGGGTGAGCGAGGCGATCTTGTTGTAGGCTCCTCGAATTTTGAACGCGCCGATGGGCTGGAGATTTTCCAGCTTGAGATAGAGCTCGTGCGGGCCCGGCCGGCTCTCCAGTTCCGGACAGGAGAACCTCAGCAGTTCGGTGCGTACCGCAACCCCGCGCAACCGGGCTCGTGCCTCACGGATATCCTCCAGTGTTACGATGCGTCGTCTCCCCCGTTCGTGGGATGTTCAAGGTTGCGTCGTGGTTGCAAGATGCCTCCTGGCGTGCCCCCGTCGGACCCTTCGACGGCGCGGGGTCGAAGACTAAATTTCCAGGATCACCGGCATGATCAACGGCCGCTTCTGCGTCTGCCGCGAGATGTAACGCTTGAGATCGGCTCGGATCTTCTCCTTGATCACGCCGTAGTCGGCTTTCTCTTCTTCGCTCGAGACCTCGAGCGTCTGCATCACCAGCTGCCGTGCACCCTCGGTAAAGCCGTCTTCTCCCGGCTCAAATCCGCGGGTCACAATCTCGGGCGAAGTCTCCACCCGGCCCGAAAGCTTGTTGATGGCGATGATAGGCAACACGATGCCATCTTCGCTCAGGTGGCGACGGTCTTTGATCACCAGGTCTTCCACCACATCGCTGGTCGAACCGGAATCAATGCAAATGCGGCCCGCATTCACGCGTCCTACCTTGCGGGCCCCCAGCTCATCAAACTCCAGAATATCTCCGCTCTCGATCAGCACCACATTCCCCACCGAGCCGCGCATCGCCGCCGCCATTTCCGCGTGCAGGGCCAACTGCCGGTACTCGCCGTGAATCGGGATGAAATGTCGGGGTTTCACCAGGTTGAGGATCAGCTTCAGTTCTTCCTGGCTGGCGTGCCCGCTGACGTGCACCGGGGGCGAGGAGCCGTCTTCGTAAATGACGTGCGCCTGGCGGCGGAAGAGATGGTCGACCATGCGGTAAATCGCCTTCTCATTGCCGGGAATGATGCGGGAGGACAGGACGACCGTGTCGCCCTTTTCGATGCGGGCATGCTTGTGATTGTCGACCGCCGCCCGCGAGAGGGCTGACATCGGCTCTCCCTGGGTTCCGCTGATCAGCACGCACACTTTCTCCGGAGGCGTGTTCTTCATCTCGCCGGGAGAGATCAGCAGGCCTTGGGGGATCTCCATATAGCCGAGATCCTCGGCGATTTCCGCCGAGCTCACCATGGAGCGGCCAATAAACGCCACATTGCGGCCGTGCTCCCAGGCCAGTTCGACGGCCAGCTTGATGCGATGGATCGAAGAAGAGAAACAGGAGATGAACAGTCGCCGCTCGGTACGAGCGAAGACTTCATCAAACTTGCGGCGCACGGCGCGTTCACTAGGCGTATAACCCTTACGCTCCACGTTGGTAGAATCCTGAAACAGCGCCAGCACTCCTTCCTTGCCATACTCGGCAAAGGCATGCAGGTCGAACAACCGGTTGTCGGTCGGGGTGGGATCGACCTTGAAGTCTCCCGTATGCAGCACTACTCCGAGCGGGGTGTGAATGGCCAGGGCCACGCAATCCACCAAGCTATGGGTCACCTGGATGGGATGGACGGTGAAGGCGCCAAGCTTGAAATTCTCGCCCGGATGGATTTCACGGAGATCCGCCTGGTCGAGAAGGCCGTGCTCATCCAGCTTGTCCTCCACGTACGCCAGGGTGAACTCGGTGCCCCACACCGGGACGTTGAGCTCGGAGAGCACCCAAGGCAACGCCCCGATATGGTCCTCATGGCCGTGGGTCAGAACAATGGCCCGCACATACTTCCGGTTCTCGATCAGATAGGAGATATCGGGAACAACGATGTCGACACCGAGAAGCTCGGCTTCGGGAAACATCAGCCCGGCGTCGATGACGATGATGTCGTCGCCCCAGCGCAGGGCCATGCAGTTCATCCCGAACTCGCCCAGCCCGCCGAGCGGCACGACATGCAACTTCCCTGTTGGCATCAGAGGTATGTTGATGCTAGCACAACCGAAGCTGTTCAGATTCTGCGGGCAGACTCGACTCCTCGCCAGCGTCGTGCCCGCTTTCGCCCCGGCTCGAGTCGCGCTAAGCTGTACTTACATGAGGACGCAGGGCCCAAAGTCCTGGCTGAGAGAAAAGTTGGAAGCCGGTTTACGGCGGGGCTTCGAGCAGGCTTATGAGACCGTCCGTGTGGATTCGGAAAAGTTCCTCGCGGAGCTCAGGATAGCCTACGGAATGCCGATCGCAAGCTTTCAGGGTGTCTATTCGATTGAGGTCCGTCAGCTCGACGATCTGGCCGCGCGGGTGATTCGCAGCGGCATGAGAATGGCAGCAGCCGAGGGTGCGGGATTTGGCTTGGGCGGCCTGATCACCCTGGTTCCGGACCTCAGCATTCTCGCGGGAATCACCTTGCGAACGTTGCAGAAACTCAGCCTGATTTACGGCTTCGAGTTCAGCACCGAAGAAGAGACGGCCGAACTGTGGATTGCGGCCGCCAGCGCCGCCGGGGTGGATATCAGCCGCGAGCTACTGGAAAAGGAAGTGGTGAATCGTTTTGTGCCCCGGGTGATTCGCCGGATCGCATTCCAGGCCAGCCGGGAAGCGGTGGAGAAGTGGTCCGGGAGGATCATTCCCATCGCAAGTTCGCTGATCGGGGCCAGTCTGAACTATTATTTCGTCCGCGCCTGGGGTGAGCGCGCCAAGAACCATTTTCGCGAGCGCCATTTACAGGTTCGCAAGCGCAAGAATCAGCAGTTGCAAGCGCTTTCGATCGTCGGGAATCCGGGTGGTTGATCCCGCGGTCCGCCAACTGGCCGAGAATGTTCGGACCAGGTCTCTCGATTCAGCAAGACTGCGCGCCGCCGGCGTCGTCTTCCCCACTGCGCTCGTAGCGCAGCCAATCCTCCAGTTCGAGTCCCCGGTCCGTCTTCTCATCCCGGTATTTCACAATGACCGGCGCATAGAGCGACAGGTTCCACTTTGCGGCGGGCTCTTTATGGAGGGCTCGCGATCCCGGTACAACTACCGCGTTCTCGGGCACTTCGAGAGGGGCCTTCTCGGTTGCCCGATAGATCTCCCCACGCACCAGATCATAAAGCGGGATCGACCTGGTGAGAATCGTCCCCGCCCCCAGGACGGCGCGCGCCCGCACCAGTGTCCCCTCATAGACCCCGCAATTGCCTCCGATCAACACGTCGTCTTCGATGACCACGGGTACGGCGTTGACGGGCTCGAGCACCCCGCCAATCTGGGCGCCGGCGCTCAAATGAACGCGCTTGCCGATTTGGGCGCAAGATCCAACGAGGGCATGCGAATCCACCATGGTGCCCTCGTCCACGTAGGCTCCGACGTTGATAAACATCGGAGGCATGCAAATCACACCAGGAGCCACATAGGCACCCATGCGCACCGAGGATCCGCCGGGCACCAGGCGCACGCGATCCTCGATGGCAAAACGCCGGGCAGGGAAGGTATCTTTATCGACAAAGGAGAGACTGCCATCGCCCGCCTGGCTCAATTCACCCAGGCGAAATCCGAGCAGGATGCCCTGTTTGACCCAAACGTGGACCCTCCAGTGGTTGCCCACCTTCTCGGCGGCGCGAATTTTGCCCCGGGTTAGCTGTTCCCGGAATTCGAGGAAAATCTTCCGCGCCTCGGGGTTGCGCTCCACTTCACCCGAGGAGGCAAGATGCTCGATCAAGGATTGGAGCGGCGGCATGAGGCGAAGTATAAAGGAAACAAACCCGGAGAAGAGAAGCAAGCAGGGGTCCTCGAGTCCGGCTCCCCTTCTCCGTGCTTCAGATGCACTTACACTCGGATCGTATCAGCACCCCGGTCATCTGAAGCGCGGCCTGTCTGGCCTCCGCGAGGGTGGCATAGGGTCCGTGCCAGCGCGCGTGGTCGATATCGTGTCCCGAGGGGCGTCCTTTGCCGTGCTTGCATTGACCGCAGGTCGAGCGATGGAGGACGACTTTGCGCGGTCCGGCCAGCCAATTCTCATAGATAAAGAAGCTGATGGTCTCAACCGAGGGTCCTGCCGGCTTGGGAATGACTCCCGCCTCGGCCGCAATTCTCTGCAGCTTCGACCGGGCATCGCGGCGCATGGGTACGAGCGGTAAGCGATAGACCTCCTCGATTCTCCCCATCATCGCCAACACGGCTTTCACCGGCAGGGGATTCGTCTCGATGAAATTGGCCAGCATCAAGGCCAGATACTTGCGCTGAATCAGCCGCGCGCTCACCCAGTCGTTCCTCAAAGCAGCGCGCGTCATCTCCGCCATCTCGTGGGGAATCTCATTCCCGGCGACGGAGATGACTCCCACCCCGCCGACCGCGATCACCGGAAGGGTGATCGCATCATCCCCGGAAAAGAGCGCAAAAGTCTCGGGAACCGAGCTGGCGATTTCGGCAATCTGTGCCATGTTCCCGCTGGCCTCTTTCACCCCAACGATATTGGGTAGCTCGGCCAAACGGGCCAGGGTTGCGGGTTCAATGTTCGCGCCCGTGCGCCCGGGAACATTGTAGAGAATAATCGGCTTGTCCACGGCCTCCGCAATCGCCCGGAAATGCTGGTACTGTCCCTCTTGGGTCGGCTTATTGTAATAAGGAGACGCGGTCAGAATCCCATCGACTCCCGGACGGGCGGCCGCTTCCTTGGCCTTTTCGACCGCCTCCTGCGTCGCATTCGCCGTTGCTCCGGCGATGATGGGCACTCGTCCACCCGCGACTTCAACCGTTACGTCGATCACCTGCAGCTGTTCATCGCGAGAAAGCGTAGGAGTCTCACCGGTCGTGCCGCAGGGAACAAGAAAGTCGATTCCGGATTCCACCTGCCACGCCACTAGATTACGCAGGGAAGGGTCGTCGATCGAGCCGTCTTGACGAAAAGGAGTGACCAATGCAGTGCCGCAGCCCCGAAGTTGCATGCGAATAAGATAACGCGAATCAGCAAGCACGCAAAAGCTCTCACGCCTGGCCTGCCTTCACTTGGATCCAGCTTCGGAATCTTTTCCGAGAGCCCAAGGGTGCTGCTGCACTGCTAGAGGCTTGTCGTGGCGGGCCATGGCAACGAATATTGGCGGGGGTTAGTGGGAGTTCTGCTGGCCGAGGCCGTACTTGGGGTCCGCAAAAATTTCTAGGTTCCGCAGAATGCCAGCACCGGATTCATCGAGCATGGAATCGACGAGGACGGCCCGGGCTCCTAGGAAACCATTCGCTTCGACTCGGCCTCTTTCACGTATCGCAAGAGCAGGTCGCGCAGCGAAATCAGCCCCTTCAGTTGCTTGCCATCGGTGATGGGGAGGTGGCGGAATCCGAACTCCCGCATGAGAAACAGACCGTTTTCCACGGTTTCCTCGATGCTCACGGCTTTCGGATTCGGGGTCATCACCTCCGAGACTTTGGTGGTGCCCGGCATGCGCCCGAGCGCGACCACGCGGTTCATGATATCGCGCTCCGAGAAGATCCCCGCTAGTTCTCCATTGCGTAGCACCGGCAATGCGCCAATATTGTGCTCCATCATGAAACGGGCGGCCTCGAGCACGGTATTATTGGCATCAATCGAATAAACCCGGCGGTCCTTAACCAAGTCGTAAATCAGGCCCATATACGACCCCCTCGCAACCGGAGACCAACACTTTATCACGGATCACGGCGCGGGAACCGAGAGGTCGACGATGGGGGGATCGAAAACCACCAGGCGAGGAGACGCTCGAGAACTCAGGAGATGTCTAACGCCCGATCGAACCGGTTCCGTGCCCAATACTGCTTCCTTGGCGGTTCAATGTGCTCGTGAGGATCGCTGTGCTGCGGCACGGGGAATATGTAAGAATCCCCCGCGCCGGTTCCCGCGAGTGAACGTCCCAGTTAGAAGCGGAGGTGAGGTCCGAAGGTTACCCGCAAGTTGTTAAACGTGCCGTTATTGAGGTAAATCTCGTCCCCAACTTCCAGGCGCAATCCAACCCGCCCAATGAATCCTTCAACACCTCCGCCTGGATAAAAGGCAACATGGGTGCCCGGGCCGCCCACGCCATTGACAGCGTTCGTGAAAGTCGTCCCCGAAAGCACTCCACTGGTGGTTTCATCGAAGTTGACGAAGCCCACTTTGCCAGTGACGAATACCTTGGGCCTGATGTTCCGGTATATATCCTGGGGCCAAACAAGCCGGTGAGGGGGCGTACCCCAGTGGTCACAAACGAGGTGGTGACTCCATTGCTGAAGGTGTTGGTGTAATTTCTCTTGAAGTCATAATTCATTTCACCTTCCAGCATGATATTGGGGTGCACATTGACACCCAACCGCCCTCCGACGCCTACAAAGTTTGTCGCAGAACTGCCGGGGGTAAAGCGGAAATAGTCCGCGAACACCCCAACTTCGCCGTGGTCTTCGGTCGACTGGGCGATTACCAACCCCGGTGCAGCCAGACCAAGGACCAGTGCTGCGATCATGGCAAAACGACTCATAGGATTCACATCTCCTTTCCATAAGTGGGCTCCAACACTGCCGACGGCCTTTGGGGATCGGAGTTTGACCATCGAGAAGTTGGATGTAGCTGCCGGCCCTTGAGTTGGTGGATGCCAAAGCGGCTAAGTACCTATCATGCTGTAGTGCTGAGGGTAAGAACATGAAGAGATCGATTAAGGAATATCCTGCACTGAGGGCCGTGGGAGGTTCTGCTGAAATCTTTTTAGGGTCGGCAACGAGCGTGGTTAGCGAATCGCTGTGCGATTCGCGCTCGGCTCTGCTATCTTCTTGGCTCGTGGACGGAGAGGCTCGATGAAGGAATCTTCACTTCCCCAACCTTCCGCCTTCTATCGGTGGACGGTGCTGATATTCGTCAGCATTGCCATGGGCGCGAACTACTACATCTATGACAGCATCAACCCGCTCGAACGCATCTTCATAGACCGGTTGGGCTTTTCCGCCACGGAATTTGGCTGGCTGAACGCGAGTTATAGCGTCGCTGCCGTGGCCACTTTGCTGATTGGCGGAATCGTGATTGACCGCATCGGCACCAAGAAGGCTCTGAGCTTGTTCGCCTCCTTGTGTTTATTCGGCGCGCTGGTCACCGCCTATCAAGGAAGACCCGGAACGATGATCGCCGGCCGGACCGTGCTCGGCTTGGGCGCCGAGTCCATGATCGTCGCCGCCACTACGGTGTTGGCCAAGTGGTTCCGGGGCAAAGAACTCAGCTTCGCCTTCGGCATCAATCTCACGATTGCGCGCCTGGCGTCAGTTGCGGCCGACAATTCGCCCACCTGGGCTAAGCAGGTCTTTTATCCCCAGGGGCCGGCTGGCCCGCCCAGTTGGCGGGGACCGTTGCTGGTTGCGGTTGGTGCCGGAGTGCTGGGGGTCGCGACTTCCCTGATTTATTGGGCGCTCGAAAACCGCGCCGAGCGCCGTTATCAGCTCGGCAAAGCGGGTGACGTCGATAAGCTCGACTTTGGCCAGCTGTTTCGCTTCAATCGCTCCTACTGGCTCGTGGTGGGGCTCTGTTTCACGTTCTATTCGGCCATTTTTCCCTTTCGTACCTTCGCCATCGACTTTTTCACCAATAAGATTCTGGCTGCTCAGGGCGGAGTCCAAGCGACGGAGGCGGTCAAGATCTTGGCCCATCAAAAGGCTGGCATGTTGAATAGTCTACTGCCCCTCTCGGCCATGTTCGCTACTCCCGTATTCGGGTTGCTGGTCGACCGTATCGGCAAACGCGCCCTGTTGATGATCGGCGGCTCGATTCTTCTCATGCCGGTCTACCTGCTGATGGCATACAGCCAGGTTTCTCTACTGCTGCCCGTCTCGCTCATGGGCATTGCATTTTCCCTGATTCCGGCGGTGATGTGGCCCTCGGTGGCTTACATCGTGGATCAGTCCCGCTTGGGAACCGCCTACGCTTTGATGACGCTGATTCAGCAGATCGGATTCTTCCTACTGAATCTCCTGATCGGTAAGGCCAACGATTATGCCGGGGCTGGACTTGCCAATGTCGGCGGCTACGACTTGGGGATGTGGATCTTCTCGACCCTAGGCATTGTCGGAGTGACCTTCGCCATCCTCCTGCGGCTGCGCGAAACCGGACCCTTAGGTCACGGGTTAGAAACTATTACCACCGCGACGGCGGCAGCCTAGATTTCGAGTCCTAGCCTCGGGTTTCTTCGTCTAACTGTTGAATCTACAAGAACTAGGGCAGCCGCGGTTGGGTGGGCTGGGGACGGGGCGGGGGCGTTCGCCGATTGGGAGATGACGAAAGTGATCAAGGCAGGCCACCGCGACATTTTCCCGGCTCGGGCTACTGCAACCAGTACAACGAAAAGACACTTGCGCCGCATCTGATCGAGTGCGGCCGGAAAAAAGCGACTTGACGGACGCGAGAAAATCGCAGGGCAACAGGCTTACTGAAGCTGAGGCAATAGAACGGGCAAAGCAGGGGGACGAGGAGGCCTTTGAGGTTCTTTACCGCCTGCATAAGCGGCGCGTGTACTCGCTGTGCCTTCGTATGACTGCGAACACGGCTGCCGCCGAAGACCTCACGCAGGAGGCATTCCTGCAGCTGTTCCGCAAGATTGCCACCTTTCGTGGCGAGTCGGCCTTTTCCACTTGGCTGCATCGGATGGCGGTCAATGTGGTGCTGATGCAGCTGCGCAAAAAGGGATTGCCTCTGGTTTCGCTGGAAGAGACCATGGAGACCGAGGAGGAATCTCCCAAGAAAGAACCTGGCGCGGAGGATATAAGATTAGCCGGTTCCATCAACCGCTTACAATTGGAGCAGGCCATAGGCGATCTGCCCCCGGGTTACCGCATGGTTTTTCTCCTTCATGACGTTGAAGGTTATGAGCACAATGAGATTGCCGAAATGGTAGGATGTTCGATCGGCAACAGTAAGTCGCAGTTGCACAAGGCTAGAATGAAGTTACGGGAGCTCCTTAAGACGAGCAGAGCTGAAAAAGCCACCCAGCCGTAAAGGAGCCCGGTACGAAGATCGGGGAGAGGTAGAATGACCTGTGAGGAGTTTGGACGGGTCCTGCCTGAGCTTGAGGGCGACCATCATAATAGCGAACGGGAAGAGCACCTGAAAACCTGCTCGTCATGTTCGGGTCTGGTTTCGGACCTGAATGCCATCTCGGCCGAAGCACGCCTTTTGGTTGAGGATCAAGAGCCAAGTCCGCGAGTTTGGAATTCCATTGCGATTGCCCTGCGGCAGGAAGGGTTGATCCGCGACCCCGAGGTGCCGGCTTTGCTCGCGGGCTCAAGACTGCGGGGCTGGAGATTAGCCTGGCTCCGACCGGTGGCGATCGCCCTCGTGGTCGGCGCGGCCCTTTTTCTGCAATTGGAACACATTCCCCGAGGGGCTCCCGTGGCCCGGCAAGCGGCCACGTCGACTCCTGTCCTACGAACCGATGGCGTTGGCCAAGACTCTGCCATCGATGCCGATGAGGTTCAATTGCTCAACTTAGTCTCCAGCCGCGCGCCGGCCATGCGCGCCGGCTATGAGTCGGACTTGCGGGCGGTGAATGCGTACATTCGTGACGCCGAAACCTCGGTGCGCAATAACCCCAATGACGGGATCGCTCAGCAATATCTGATGAATGCCTATGAGCAGAGAGCGATGGTTTACGAGATGGCCATGAAGCGTGCGTTGCCCTGACACGATAGGGAGGCGGAGGAGTTGCTGAGTATGGAGCATCGGGAGACCCTGGCGAAGCTGGTCGTGGCAGTTCTCTTCGCCGGAACCGTGGTTGCCTCGGCCGAGACGCGGCAGGAATTTCGCTTTAAGGTTCATCGTCGAGCCAGTGTCTCGGTGGCCAACCAGTTTGGGCCGATCTGGGTGAAGCCGTCCTCGGGAGAAGAGGTGGTGGTGACGGCTGTGCTCCATTCTGACAAGGTCGAGGTCGATCACACCTATAGCCTCAACCGTGTCTCCATTACTTCTCATCTGTTGGCCGGAGCCGATGCTGAGAGCGGACGGGTTGAATACCAGGTTTCAGTTCCGGCCGATGCCAACGTAACTTTGCATTCCGCTACCGGTCCGCTGCGCGCCGAGCGTCTTCATGGCGACGTCATACTCGAGGGCAACACGGCCAACGTCGATGTCCGGGACCTGATTGGCGGGCATGTGCACATCAAGACTCTGAATGGTCCGGTGACCCTGACCAACGTCAGCGATGGTCATGTGGAAATCACGTCGGTAGGTGGCGATGTGGCGCTGAATTCGGTGAACGGTCCCCTGGTCCACGTGAATTCGACGAGCGGAAGGATTGTTTACGACGGAGATTTCGGCGGCGGTGGGGAGTACTCCTTGATGACCCACACGGGAGACATTGAAGCCACCGCTCCCTCCTATGCTTCGATCGATGTCATGGCCAGTTCCACTCAGGGAAAAGTCGAAAACGACTTTCTATTGCAACCTACGCACACCTCGCTGGCCGCCAAGGCCGGCAACGCCTTCGCAGGCACCATGGGCAAGGCGGCCTCCTCGGTCCGGCTGCTCTCCTTCAGTGGTAAAATCCACCTCAAGAAACGTTGATCGTGCGACCAACAAGCGGAACCCTACGCTTGCTCCTCTAGATCCATGGACCCCTCGACCGGCTCTTGCCCCTCGGTTACTCCGGTTACGCGACGGCCGGGCCGAATTTGTGTAGTTTTCTTGGTAGGGTTCATGGGCGCCGGTAAGACCACAGTGGGCCGTGTTCTGGCCGGCCGCCTAGGCTGGCGGTTTGAGGATCTCGACGATCGAATCCAGTCTCGGGAAGATCGGACGATCGAGCAAATCTTTCGTGAAGCCGGAGAGGCGGGATTCCGAATCGTGGAGCACGAAACGATTCGTGAATTGATCGCAAGCCTCGGACCATCACCGCGCATCGTAGCGTTGGGGGGAGGTTGCTTCGTGCAGCCCGAAAATGCCGCGTTGATCGCAGAAATTGGAGCTCCGGTCGTCTTTTTGGACGGTTCGGCGGAAGAGCTGTTTCGGCGTTGCGAGCGGGAAGGCCGAGAGCGTCCCTTGCAAGGCAGCGCCCAACAATTTTCCGAACTCTACGAGCGACGGCGGCCTTCCTATCTGAAGGCTACCTGTCGCATCGACACCGACGGGAAAGATCCAGCTGTGGTAGCGGCGGAGGTGGTATGCAGTCTCGGACTTGGTTAGGGCAACGGATTGTTGAGCGCAGGGTGCGGGGTGGTCGGAACGGGGTGCTTTTACTTCTGTCCTGTCTCTTGGCCTGTCCACTCGCATTGTCCGCCGAGCCGACGTCTGCGCAAATCGTCGACAAGGGTTCCTTTGGCGTCTTCATCGGCGGGAAGCGCGTGGCTACCGAAACCTTCTCGGTTCAACAGGGGCCGTCGGGCAGTTTCGTGACCTCGGAATTTCTGACCGAATCCGGGGTGGAGAAGGCCGCGCAGAACAGCGAATTGCAGCTCGGCCCGAATGGCGACCTGAAGAGCTATCAGTGGACCGAGACCAGCCCCGGCCAAGCCCAGGCATGGGTGCTCCCCAACCAGGAGTTCCTGACCGAGCGCTTCAGCCGGAGTCCGCAGGACAAACCCCTGGAGCAGCCGTTTCTGCTGCCGGCATCGACCAACATCCTCGACGATTATTTTCTGGTGCAGAGAGAGATCTTGGCGTGGCGCTATCTGGCGACCAGCTGCCGGACAGAGAAAGGACAGATTTCCTGTCCCCTGAAGCAAGCCGTGGGCATGGGAACCCTGAACGCGCACTCCCGCCTGTCCATGCTGGTCCAGGTGGCCTACGCCGGACGGGAGAAGGTGAGCATTCGGGGAAGCGAGCGCGATCTGATCCGTCTCGATCTGAAGTCCGAAGCAGGAGATTGGGCTCTGTGGCTGGACGACCAGTTGAAACTCGAACGAATTCTTGATCTCTCCTCGAACACCGAGGTGATTCGAGACTAGAGGGACTGTGGCGCTGATGGACACTCGCGCGGCCCGAATCTTGTTTACAGCGCTGCTGTTCGCGTTGGGGCTCAGCTTTCTCTATGTCGCTCGCCACACCCTGATTGCCTTTCTGTTCGCCATCCTGTTTGCCTATCTGGTTGACCCTGCGGTTTCACGCATCGAGCGCTGGACTCGAAGTCGCGGCATGGCCATCGCCGCAATCTATTTTCTTCTGGTCGTGCTGTTAGGTCTCTTTTTCTTTTTCGTGGGTCCCAGAATTGCCCGCCAGGCACAACGGCTCACGGAAGCTTTGCCGAGTCTGCTCGACCAGGTCAGCTCGGGAAACATTGCCGTCACCATTGGCCACGAACACGGCTGGAACGATTTCACCATCCGGCAGGTGGGAGCATTCTTGGCGAGTCATCGCAAAGGCCTTGTGGCGCTCGCGCAGCGGGTGGGGATTCGGCTTGCGGAGGCAGCCAAGGAAGCCTGGCTGCTGTTGGTGATTCCCATTCTCGCCATTTTTTTCCTGAAAGACGGACGCAGTTTTGGGGAGGCAGCGTTGTCTTCCATCCACTCCCAACCGCAGCGCGAGTTTCTGGAAGGCGTACGAGGCGATCTCAATGAAATGTTAGCCCACTTTATCCGCGCTCAGCTCACGCTGGCCTTTTTCTCTTTCCTGGTCTATTCCTGTTTCATGGGGATCACGAAGGTCCCCTATGCTTTGATGCTGGGTACTGCGGGTGGCCTGATGGAATTCATCCCCTTGGTCGGCCCGCTGGTTGCTGCCCTGCTCATTCTCTTGGTCGCACTGCTGGCCGGCTACTCCCATTTGTTGGTCTTGCTGATTTTTCTGGGCGCGTGGCGGGTGGTGCAGGACTACGTGATTGCGCCTCGCATCATGGGGAAGAGCATGGAATTGCACCCCCTGGCAACCCTATTCGGGGTCTTGGCAGGAGGAGAGATCGCCGGGGTCCTGGGTGTATACCTTTCCATCCCGGTGATGGCCAGCCTGCGCATCTTCTTCCGACGCTGGCGTTTGTACGCGGAAAAACGGCGGTTTGGACCGCTCGACGACTATAGGCTGGGGGCAGATCCCGTGAGGGACACTCCGCGGTTGGCCTGAGCAGAGCGGGCGCGGGCAGCAATACCGCGGTTCGCGACCGGGCCAGGCCGATCCTGATTTCTATCGTAATCCTGTCGGAGAGTCGGCAGGCAGCTGAGGGTTAGGCGCTGTTGTAAAATCCAAGGAAGATCATGGCTACGAAGATTCCTGTAGGTATTCTGGGCGCGACCGGCATTGTGGGACAGCGCTTTGTGCAAATGCTCGAGCATCATCCTTGGTTTGAGATAGCTTGGTTGGCGGCTTCCGACCGTTCGGAGGGGCGTCCCTATGGCGAAGCCGCCCGTTGGCGGCTGAAAACTCCCCTGCCCAAACGAGTCGCTGAAATGCGGCTCTCGCCCGCCAAGCCCGACGGTGCCCCCCGGGTGGTTTTTGCCGCCCTCGATGCCAGTGTAGCCGCCGAACTCGAGCCCCAGTTTGCGGAAGCTGGCTGCGGCGTGGTTTCGAATTCCAGCGCCTTACGCATGCAAACCGACGTGCCGCTGGTCATTCCCGAAGTCAATGCCGAGCATGTCAAGCTGCTCGAGTGTCAATCGTGGCGGAAGAAGTCCGGCGGTTTTGTGGTGACGAACCCGAATTGCTCCGCCATCGGACTGGTTCTGGCGCTTGCCCCGTTAGAACTCGCCTTCGGCATCGAATCTGTGTTCGCGGTCACCATGCAAGCGGTGAGCGGCGCGGGTTATCCTGGGGTGGCCTCCCTCGATATCCTGGGCAACGTGATTCCCTACATCGCCAAAGAAGAAGAAAAAATGGCGGAGGAAACCTGCAAGCTTCTCGGCCGCCTAGATGGATCCAAAGTCGCCCCTGCCAACATCGCCATCAGTACCCATTGCAACCGGGTGGCAGTTGAAGACGGGCATACGGAATCTGTCTCCGTGAAGCTGAAGCGGAAGGCGGAAACCGAGGAGATCATCGCAGCCTGGAACAAATTCCGCGGCGTTCCTCAGGAACTCCAGCTCCCGACCGCTCCGGCGCAGCCCGTACGGTATCTGGGGTCCGCCGATCGCCCCCAGCCCCGCTTCGACGTGGATCACGAGGGGGGCATGACCACCACCGTGGGCCGACTGCGACCCTGCGGCGTGTTCGACTGGAAGTTTACCGTGCTTTCGCACAACACGATTCGGGGCGCTGCCGGAGCTGCCTTGCTCAATGCAGAGCTCCTCAAAGTCAAGGCCTACTTAGCGTGATTCCGGTCTCCCGGTTCAAGAGTAGCCATGGATCTCGATCGACCCAGCTTCCTTCCGCCCTCGAGAGCCATCTCGACTCCTGATGGTGATGAGATCTCTCGCCACCTTCGGGGGCGCCTCGGCCATAGATTGCGCGGCAGCCATCGTTCTACAAAAGCTCCCCCGAAAGTTTCGCCATGCATTTGTTAATCCTCGGTCGCGGCAAGACAGGAAGACTGGTCGCCGAAGTGGCCCGCGCTCGGCATCATCAGGTTCAGGTCCTCGCCGCGAAGGAAAATCAAGCGGCCTCGGCTCTCACCCCTGACCGCCTTCGGAATGTTGATATCATCATCGACTTCACCACCCCACACGCCGTGCTCCAAAATGTCGAAGCGTGCGTTCCTGCGGGCAAGAACATGGTGGTCGGGACCACGGGCTGGTACGAGCAGCTTCCCCGGGTGCGGCAGATGGTCGAGCAAGGCGGCAGCGGGTTCTTGTATGCGGCCAACTTTTCGATCGGAGTCAATCTATTTTGTGAACTGGCACGAGCCGCCGCTGCTACCCTGCGTCACGACTACCACGGACAGATCTTCGAGCGCCACCACGCCAGCAAGAAGGATGCGCCGTCGGGAACGGCCCTGGCCCTGGCACGAATCATCCGGGAGGCGGCGGGCACCGATCTCGAGGTCACCTCCTTTCGGGAAGGAGAGGTCGTCGGAATGCACGAATTGGTCTTGGACTCCCCGGTGGACACCATCTACCTCTGCCATGATGCCAAGTCCCGTCTCGGTTTCGCCGAAGGGGCGGTTCGCGGCGCGGAATGGTTGGCCGATAAGAAGGGCTTCTTCGATTTCCAGCAGATCTGGTCTGAGTTGTAGATTTCGGTCCTATCAGAGGCAACCAAGGCCTCCCGAGTGCAAGAGGGCATCGGCCAGGTAGGTTTCGTTCCCACCGGATCGACGATTTGTAAAATGCTTGGGCGTCGATGCCTTTGAAGCTTGCCAAAGCATATAATTCGGGGAACAGAGTCTCGGGGAGCCCAAGATGAAGTTCCTACCTGTGTGGGGCTGTTTCCTACTTCTCTTGTCGTCCGTTGCAGTCCGTGGCCAAGGCCGTCCCGGCGCAGCCGGGGGCAATCGGGGAAGCCTGCCTGGAGCCAGCCTGCCAACCGCGCCTGCACCCAGTGTCGGTCCCACCAATTCCATGGCGGCTTTTATCTCCGGCAAGGTAGCTCTCGATGACGGCTCCGAGCTGAGCGATTCGGCAGCCATCCAGGTAACTTGCGCCACCCAGCGTCACACCGAGGCTTACACCGATCGCCGCGGTAATTTTAGCTTTCAGTTCGCGGCGCTTTCGAACGAAGCCGCCCACGTCGGAGAC
Organism: Terriglobales bacterium; assembly: GCA_035623335.1. GTDB lineage: Bacteria > Acidobacteriota > Terriglobia > Terriglobales > Acidobacteriaceae > JAFAGX01. Next base: position 16,440 of record DASPTQ010000008.1, on the reverse strand, counting down.
GCCAGCGCTACCATGATGACGCGCAGCAGCAGCAACCAAGAACTACGCAATTGGCGTGACTGCGACATTCAGGCCGTGCTCCCGGGATACACCTCGGAAGTCATCGATCTCTCCAGCCGCATGAGCGCGCTCGAGAGTGTGGACTTGGGGCGAATTCTGTTGCATCGCATGGCACACGTGGAGGGGACCAGTATCAGCGTCACCAGCGCTCTCGCTCCTTCCTCAGCCAAGAAGGCTTTGGAGAAGGCGCGGGAAGATGAAAAAAAGGGCAAGTGGAGTCAGGCCCAGCAATCCTTAGAGAAAGCAGTCGAGATTTATCCCAAGTTCGCGGTCGCCTGGAATGAACTCGGACACGTCCAGCTAGAGCAGCATGATGCCGCGTCGGCGAAGCACTCGTTTGAGCAGGCGGTAGCGGCGGATCCCAAGTATGTCAATCCCTATAACGGTTTGGCGTCGCTGGCATTTCAGGCCAACGACTGGCCGCAAGTAGCCGACATCACCAACCAGCTACTGGCGCTGAACCCGGTAAATTTCCCAAACGCTTACTTTTACAACGGCGTCGCCCACTACTACCTCGGGGACCTGGATGTCGCCGAGAAGGTTCTTCGTCAGGGAATTCGCGTCGATGAGGCCCACGAGGTTCCCAAGATGCAATACCTGCTCGCCGCTGTCCTCGTGAAGAAGCACGAATACCAACAAGCTTCCGAGCAGCTTGAGCAGTACATCGCCCGGGCGAAAGAACCCGCCGACATCGAACAGGCCAAGAAACAACTCGCCGAAATTGAGCATCTTTCCGCCGCTGCGAGCTCACCCCCGCCAGAAGAGAAGAAATAGCTGAGCGGAATTTCCCAGTGAGCGGATGGAGGGGGACGAGGGAAATTCCTTTACCCGGTCTTCCAGATCTCGCTCGCCGTGTACAGGATTACCGCAATCGAGGCGGCAAAGCCAAACGGTATCTTCAGCGCCTCCGGATTATCCAAAGACACCTCCCGCCCGGGAAGACGCAGGCTGGCCAGCGAGGCCAGCATGCGACCTATATTCCTCAGCGTTTGCCGCCCCCGCCTTTTTGCGAGTACGAAGATGCCAGCCATGACTCCCGCAACCAAAATGGTGATGAAGAGCACGGCCATCAACCGCTCTGGGCCAAGAAAAGCCCCGATCGCACCGACTAATTTCCAGTCGCCGGCTCCTAGACTACGAACCAGCACGAACGGCAGCAGCACCAGCAGACCCAGACCCGAGCCGAGCAGCGACTCTCTTGTGCCTCGCCATCCTGCGTCCATCGAATGCACCGCAATTCCCAGCAAGCAGCCCGGCACGGTCAACCAATTGGGAATCCTCCGCCAGCGCAGATCGGTAAAACCCGCCGCGGCGGCCAGCAGTGTCAGAAGGATCCAGCGAACTTGCGGAAGCCAGGCGTGAGGCACGAGGACGCCGTAGGTCCAGGGAAGCAGGGGAAGCGAAACCGGCAGACAAGACGCGATGGCGCGGATGAGACAGTCGGTAATTCGCGGATTGTCACATTTTCCCGCGCCTCAGTCAACACCGCCCGCCCTGGTCTCCTCAGTTGCAAGCCATCTATCCATCGGAGTACGATCTCGGGATCCTGCCTAGGTTCAGCAGACCAGATTTCCTTGAGTGCGCAAGAGGCACAGGACAAGGTTGATGAACGTCCTTTTGCTTTCCATGCCGGATTACTTCGAGCACATGCCCCCGGTTGCGGTTCGCATGCCCAACGGAGCCCTGACTTCTCTTGCCGGCAATGTAGACTCCCACCACCGGGTCGCGGTTGCAGATCTGATTCTCAGTCATGGGAAGGTGCGGGAAACTGTCATCCGGCTAATCCGCGAGTTGAATCCGGAGGTGGTAGGGCTGTCGGTCATGACCTTTCAGCGCCGGACTGCCGTTCGGATGATCGAGCTGGTGCGTTCCCTCAAGCCCGAGGTCAAGATCGTTCTAGGCGGCTACGACCCCGGTCTCGAACCCGAGGCCTACCGGGCGGTGGGCGTCGATTACATCGTACGCGGGGAAGGGGAGGTTACCTTTCGCGAGCTTTTGCGTGCCCTCGAGCGGGGGCAAGGCCGAGAAAACATTTGCGGGCTTTCTTACCAGGAGGGTGGGCACTGGATCGACAACCCGGCCCGAGCTGTGCATCATCTGGAAGACGGCGAAATCCGGCGGCCAAGCCGTGCGGCTCGTGTGCTCCGAGGCTATACCCTGCTGGGCCGCCAGGTGGACGTAGTGGAGACGTCGCGGGGTTGCACCTACGACTGTAGCTTTTGTTCGATCATTCAAGCGCGCGGTCGTAACTTTCACACCTACTCGCTCGAACGAGTGCTCGAGGACATTCGCGATGCCTACGAGCACGGGGCTCGAACCATCTTCCTGGTGGACGACAATATCACTCTGAACGTGCACCGCTTCGAACAGTTATGCCACCACATCATCGCCGCCGGGCTCAATAAGCTGGATTACTTTGTGCAAGCCATGACCTCGGCCATCGCCAGCCACGGAGAGACCCTGGCTCCGCTCATGCGTCGCGCGGGATTCCGCTACGTCTTTCTCGGAATCGAAAACATTCTGGACAACGATCTCGAGTTCTTGCGGGCGAGCGCCAAGAACACGGCGCGGCAAAACGGGTGCGTTCAGGGCAATGCCACGATCCGCGCCATCGAGTATCTACACCGAAACAAGATGTTAGTGGTGGGTGGGTTGATCGTGGGCAACCCTGACGATACCTGTCAGTCGATCCATGCCAACCTGGCCTTCGCCAAGCGTTATGTGGATTGGCCTTACATTCAACACCCGACTCCCTATCCAGGCACCCCGATGACCGACGAGTTCCGCAGCCGTGGCTTCATCACCAACCAGCAGCTCGAAGAATACGACGGCACAACCGCGGTCGTGCGGAGCAAGTACCTGACAGCCGAAGAGATCGAATATCTGCGCTGGAAAGCGGAGCGCTGGATCAAGCTGCGTCATATGCCGGCGGCCTTTCGCCATGACCCCTGGTTCGTTCTGCGTTATTCCTCTCAGATGCTGGCCCACACGTTTCGCGGCTGTACTCTTCGCGGCTTGCTGGGGTTCGTGGATGGCCGCAAGGATTTCGAGCGCTACAAGCAGATCCGACGGGAAGAGCGCGCCTACCTCTAAGCTTCGCTCCGGTTTGCAATTGTCTCAGCCCGGTCACCCATCGCCCGATCGAAACCCGCCGGGCCGCCGAAGGGTCTCGCCCGCGCAGGCTTGCCATTCCAGGAACCCCCGACTCGACTGGGGGGAAAACTGTAGAATGTGATCTGAATTCGCGTTACTATCGCGGACATGAGCAGCTCATTCCCTCTTCCCACGGCATGTCCTGTCAGTCTCTCACTGCGAATCGAATCTGCGTACCATTGTGATGGTTCTACGTGTCACCAGCCCCTGTTCAACGAAGACGGAAGCTTGCATTACGTAGCCCCGCATAGTCACTTGGTGGAACGGGATGCGAACGGTTCTCGCTGTTACGCGGTGTTCTGTGAGTTCCCCGAGCAGCCCAAGGTCTAGTGGGAACCCTCTTCCGGGACGAAATGAAGAGACAACGTGCCGCCTGTGCCTCCGGGGACCTGTCAGGCCTCCTGTGCCCGTGCTCTGCCACGACCGCAAGAGCTCGTTGCCCGGGGTATGATCCTATTTCGCAGTGCGCTGCCGGTGAATTTCCTCCAGGCGCTTTCTTAGATACTCCCGATATTCCTGCTGCAGCTTCGGATCGGTGGGCGAGTCATAAATCTCACTGGACTTGTACTTGCCCTGGGCAAATTTCAATTTCGTCCACTGGTCGTGAATATGGATCTCATCGGCACGGTCGAGCAGCTCTTGGACAAACTGCGGTGGAATGAAATACACGCCTTCGCGGTCTCCGACGACCAGATCGCCCGGCATCACCGTGACCCCGCCGAGGCGAATCGGAACATTGATCCCGGTCAGCATTACGTTGCCAATCGGCGTGGGGTCAACCGAGCGAAAATATGCCGGCATCGCGATCTCAGAGATTCCATCCAGGTCGCGGACGCTGCCGTCGACGACCAGCCCGCCACCGTGAGTGGCCACGTTGACGTAGTAGAAAAGGTTGTCACCGACTATGGTGCCATCTACCTTCTTGCCAAACAGATCCACCACCAGCACGTCGCCAGCCTCGAGCCTGTCGATCGCGGTTTGGTTGGTCAGCCGCGGAATCCCATGATCCTTCGCCTTGGCTTCGGCAACGTGGTTCACGTCGGAGCGCAGCGGCATGAACTGTACGGTGAAGGCGCGCCCAACCATGGTTGTTCCAGGATGCAAGATCTGAAAGCCGTCGGCATATTGATTGTGATAGCCCTTGTCTTCGAGGACCTCCCAAATCTCCTCCGAAGAGAGACCGCGGGCGCGTTCCAGGAGTTCGTCGGGCACCCTAGGCCGCCCGTCCGGCAGGCGGGCGAACGGATTCTGCGCCGTGTAGTCAATCAGTTCTTGTTTCGAAAACGTCACCAGTTGTGCCTGAGAAAGGGCAGGCAGGACGAGCGCGCACAAGGCAAGAATGGCCGTCAACCGGGCACCACTGCTGAGAACGTTTCTCATCATCTAGCCACCTCCGGGTGGGTTTTTCTCCGAGACGCAAAAGTCGGTCCATCGAACCATATCTTGGCACGGAAGGCCGACCGATAAGGGCCATTCAGCCGCGCTCTTCAGGGCGGGGATCGAAGGGCGTGAGATAAACGATGGATTCGTTTCCTGAGAGCAGATAATAAGCCCGTGCTGGCACGCCATAAGTCTAACCACAGCCTCATCGATGGCAGCAAGTAGGATAGAGTGTGATGACCGCGAAGTGAAATTTGGTGCGATTGCGAGGCAAACAATAACCCATGTCGGCTTCGACTGCGAATGACCAAGGAATGAGAGCTCAAGCCAACTGTAATGACGAAGCGAAACCCTGGACCTCTTCCCGATGGCGGCTGCTTGTCATGCTTGCCAGCGGGTTGAGTCTCGCCGTCGCTCAAACCCCTCCCGGCAACAGCGCGGGCGATAGGATCACGGCAATCCGCGTGGATGCCGCCCATGCCGTCAAGAAGTTTGATCCCAACCTTGCTTTGGGTACTTCGATCGACATTCTTCGAGCGAACGAGATCGACAAGGTTTACAGCGAAGCGATTCTCAAGGAATCGCTCTCGGCGGGATGGGGGCCGATTACGTATCGCCAAAACACAGAACTGCAAGGTGCCGCCTGGCACTGGAATCCGAACGGTACCTGGAGCAACCCGGTCGACCAGAGAGGATACTTCACGGGCAGTGCTCAGCCAGGGGAGTTCATACGTCATTCCTATGGTTACCCGCTTCCGCACCGCGGCAACACTCACGGAGACGGACGCTCACCGGGCAAGTATTCACGGATCACCGACGGCGACCCGAACACATATTGGAAAAGCAATCCATATCTGAGCAGCCAGTACACTGGGGAAGACGATGCCTTACATCCGCAATGGGTGGTCGTCGATCTCGGAGCGCCCGAAAGAATTGATACGCTACGGATTGATTGGGCTAACCCCTATGCGACGGCTTATGAAGTTCAATCTTGGAACAGCGAAAAGGACCCGCTCGCCAACCCGACCGAGGGCGCCTGGATCGTCTTCCCGGAAGGTATCGTGAGCAAAGGCAAGGGCGGAACCGAGACCCTGAGGCTCTCCCCTCGCTTGACGACGGTCCGCTACCTGCGTCTTTGGATGACGAAATCCTCGAACACTTCCGAGGCTCACGATCAGGATCCTCGGAGTTCAGCGGGGTACGCCATTCGCGAACTGTATATCGGAACCTGGAGCAGCGATGGCCAGTTCGTGGATCTGGTAAAGCATGTTCCCGATCAGAACCAGACTGTCGTCTTTACCTCTTCGGTCGATCCCTGGCACTCTGCCTCGGACTTCACACTGGAAGCGGGAGACCAGACTGGCCTGGATCTGTTTTATACCAGTGGTATGACGAATAAGCTCCCTGCGATGATCCCGATCGCGATGTTATACGGAACTCCCGACGATGCAGCCGCGGAAATTGCGTACGTGCTCAAGCGGGGTTATCCCATTTCCTACATCGAAATGGGAGAGGAGCCGGACGGCCAGAAAATGCTTCCCGAAGACTACGCTGCCCTTTATCTCGAGTTTGCGCAAGCCATTCACCGGGTCGATCCGAACTTGAAGCTGGGCGGACCGGTCTTTGAAGGCGTAAGTCAAGACATTCAGGTCTGGCCCGATGCCAAGGGACGAGCCTCGTGGCTCGGGCGCTTCCTCGATTATCTGAAGGAACACGGGCGAATTTCCGACCTGTCCTTCGTCTCTTTTGAACACTACCCTTATGCTCCTTGCGAAGTTACCTGGTCGGATCTCTATCGGGAGCCGGACCTTACCAAGACCATCCTTCAGGTCTGGAGATCCGATGGAGTGCCGGCGAACGTGCCCCTGATGAATACGGAGAGCAATCTCTCTTGGGGACTGACCCAGCCGATGACCGACATTTTTGCCTCGCTGTGGCTGGCCGACAGCGTCGGTGCCTTCCTAACCTTTGGGGGCGATGTGTATTATCATTCGCCGATTCAGCCGGAAGCCCTGCGCCCGGGTTGCCGGGGGTGGAGCACGTACGGCAACTTTGTCGCCGATCAGAATCTTAATATTCGCGGCCATACCGCCCAGTACTACGCTAGCCGACTCATCAATCTGGAATGGGTAGAACACGGTCGAGGAGAGCATTTATTGTACCGAGCTGCCAGTGATCTGACCGATGGGGCCGAGCGCGCGCTGATCACCGTCTATCCGGTATTGCGTCCCGACGGAGATTGGTCCTTGCTCGTCATTAACAAGGACCAGTCGAACTCACATACGGTGCAGGTTCAATTCGAAATAGATGGCGGAAACAGGCAAACCTTTTCTGGACCCGTGACCATGATCACTTTCGGTAGCGATCAATATGCGTGGCACTCGGATGGGGTCAACAGTCGTGCGGAACCGGAGAATCCTCCCGTGACCCGCACGCTTGCGGGACGCCCAGACGCGAGTTTCACTCTGCCGCGCGCCTCAGTTACGGTGTTGCGAGGTAGAGCTGGAAGTCGCTGAGCGCAAAGCGGGACGCGAGGGTTTGTGCCTGTCAGTGGGCATCCGCCCGAATGAACCTTGGTGCCGAGGTGCTTGTCGATAGGGCCCGCCAATAAGATCGATCACCAACAAGCTGCCCGCAGCCCGATAAAATCCAGCCTGTGACGTGCCGTGGTTACATTCCAGGCCTCGCCCTGCTATTCTTGTCCCTTCGTGACAACCGCCTGTTTCGGACAAAGGGTGGCCATTCGGCATCTCAGTCGCGACAATTGTCTGGGCTACCTTCCTACAAAGCGCGAAGACGGAAAGGAGACACCATTGGGGAACCTTAGCTCATCGAAAGCAGCCTGCGTCATTTTTGTGTTGTGTACTCTAACGGCGATGGCCTCGTCCGCACAGACGGTCGAGAGCCTTGCGAGTTTCAACGGAACGAACGGCGGGAACCCTGTTTCTTATGGTTCCATGGTCCAGGGCACCAACGGGAACTATTAACAACTCAGGCAGGCGGGGCAAGCGGCTTCGGTACGGTCTTCGAACTCACCTCGGCCAACCAATTATCGGCGCTTTACAGCTTTTGCTGGTTAACCAACTGCGCTGACGACGAACTCCCGGAAGGCGGCCTAGTGCGAGGCACCAGTGGGAATTTCTACGGAACAACTCAGGAAGGCGGGGCCAACCTCCAGGGCACAGTCTTTACGATCACCGCTGCCGGGAAGCTGACCACGCTTTACAGCTTCACCGGCGGCACTGACGGCGGACTTAACGGAACGGCAACGCCCCCCACGACAAAATCGGCTACGAAGCTTACGGTCAAGGTTCCAGATGGAGCGACCACCGGTCCGGTGACTGTAACCACCTCCGCAGGCACGCTTACCAGCAACCAGACATTCAAGGTCAAGCCCCAGATCACGAGCTTCATGCCAACCAGCGGTGCAGCAGGAATGCTTGTGACTATTACCGGCACCAGCCTGGAGGCGACGAACGTTACCTTTGGCGGTGTGAAGGCGAGCTTCTCGCTCATCCGTGATACGGAGGTGACGGCCACTGTTCCCACGGGTGCAAAGACTGGGCACATCGTGATCACGGCTACGGGCGGATCGGCCTCGAGCAACGGCGTCTTCACGGTGCCATGATTCTCTGAGCCCCTTGGAACCAACAGGAAGCCCCCTATCGGGGCGGCTTTCTTGTTGGACCTTTGTGTCAGTTCTGTAAACAGCCGGTTAACACTTCGAGACTTCCGGGCATCACTCAGGAAAACCGGAGGCGGGAGTTGGAATCGGTCTCCGAGCTACTTAGTCGTGATCCCTTCGAGGTAGGGCACGTAACCTTTGGCTTTGGTGCGCAGTCGGTATACGGAAGTGGTCGCGGTGATATACAGCGTAGCGTAATCTTGGTCGCCCCAGGCGAGATTCGCAGGCTGCTCCGGCACGATGATGGTACCTAGATGGCGGCCCTGGGCATCCCAGACCCAGATCCCCTTGGGGCCGGTGACGTACAGGTTGCCCCGCGTGTCTACCTTCATGCCGTCGGGTACTCCATCACCCTTTCCACCAGGTTCTTCACCGAAGAGTCGCCCGTTCTCGAGGTTTCCATCCACGCCGACGTCGTATAGGCGAATATTTCTCTGCGCACTATCGTCCACGTAAAAACGTTTGCCGTCGGGGGAGAAAGCAAGCCCATTCGGCTGCGTCAAATCCTTGGTGAGGAGGCGAACCTCGCCGTTGTCACTCAGACGATAGACACCCTGAAATGGAATCTCCTGCTTTTCGCCGGCGACCAGATCGAGGGTCGGATCGGTGAAATAGAGAGCGCCATCGGGACCAACCACTACGTCGTTCGGGCTGTTGAATTTCTTGCCCAGGTAATGATCCGCCAGAATCTTGTATTTCCCGTCCGCCGTCACTTCGATCATGGCACGCAGGACGCTGGCGCAGTCGATGAGCCGATGCCCTTGTAAGGTGTTTCCATCGGGATCGCCCATTGCGATCAGTTCTTCCTTTTTTCCGTCGGGATAAACACGAAAAATCTTATTCAGCGTCTCGTCACTTACATAGAGAAAGCCGCGGTCGTCCCAGACGGGGCCCTCGGTGAACCCGAAACCCGAAGCCACCAGCGTGAGCTTGGCGTCCCGATCCATTACATCCCAGAACTGGGTCGACTCCGCGACGAGCTCAAAGGCGCGCCGTGGCGCATCGGCCCTTGCCATCGCCAGCCAAAGAACGAATAGAGCTGACACGACGCCACTCAGTCTGAGTTTCATCTTCGATTCCTGCCCTGCCTTGGTCTTTCTAGGGCAATCAATAATCCTCACGTTCGCGATGGGTCGACGATTCGTCCGACCTGCTGTCGCTCGCGGACTTGATCAAGTAACTGATGACGTCATTCACTTCCTTGGAACTCAGCCGGGTGCCGTAATCGGACGGCATGAGTGACTGCGGACTGTAACTGATCTCACCGAGATTGGATTTTGCGAGAAAATAAAACGTGCCGTCGAGACCCTGCAGTTGCAGGGAGAAATTGTCCTCATTGCGGATCCTGCCGGCATAGCTGTGCCCATCCCGGGTCTTCACCGTGACGGTCCGTCCTTCCATGCCCTGGTTAGGACGGATAATGGCGTTTCGTACTTCGTCTTCCGAATGGGTGCGGCCATAGCTCGAAAGGTCCGATGCCAGGAAGCCTCCGCTGCCCGCGACCATGTGGCACTCAGAGCACCCGGTCTTGAGAAAGGCCTGCTTGCCGCGCTCGGGATCACCAGGTAGTGTGGGCGTCTTGTTCCTTCCCTGCAGAGTTCGCAGATAGGCTACCAGCGCCTGAATCTGGGAAAAGCGAAGGGAGTGGAATGCCGGCATCCCGGTTCCCGGGACGCCGTCTTGAACAATAGCCATCAACTGAGCATCCGAGAGCCGCTGGACTTCCTGTCTCTGGGCAATATCGGGGGCTCGCTCACCACCTCGGCCGTCCAGTCCGTGACAGCTGGCGCAGGTAGTAGCAAAAAGTCGGGCACCGTCGTTGCTGGTTGCGGTCGCAGCTGCCGGCGTCCGCTGCGCCATGGACTGCGACCAAAGTGCGAGACTCGCTCCTCCCAGCACGAATACGGCGCACCGCAAGCGGCTCTGTAGGTTTCGAATGGCTCTTGCTCCGGTCTCACAGCTTGTCAGAGGCTGGCAAGCCTTTAGAATCCGCGGTCATCGTCACGGTAGTTCTACTTCGCTATGGGGCAGCGGCCGCCTTTCATTCAATAAAAGTGGCGACCAAATTGTGAAAAAGCCGAACCCCTCGACACGTCGATGTAACTCCAAGGTGAGAGCTCTGTCAACCTTTTCTTATTCTCTTGTCCCGGAGAGTGGTTCCCAAGGATCTTGAGTGATGGAGCGGGACGATCATCTGCCGGCCTGTCGTTGCCGGCGATTGACTCTTCCCCTGACGGGATGAACCGTGCTAGAGTCCGCGCACGTGTCTCAAGGAGGACGGGAATGGACGAACCTAGGCGATTTCGAAAATCACGCAGCAGACTTTCGTTCCTGTTGGCTGGGTCTGTCCTTTGGTTAGCAGCCAGCGGGATTTGGGGTGTGCAAGGCCAATCCACAGCCGAAACGAGCGCGTCGACCACCGACAACTCTCTGTTGGCGGAGTTTCGCCGCGTAGAGGTTGCCTCGCTCTCCGATGCCCTGGAGCAGCTTTCGGGGAAACGAATGTATATGAGTCACCGCATGCAATCTATCTTCACGGCTAAGTTCGCCGGTTTCGCCCGCACCGTCCAGCTCAAGAAGGACGAAGGAAACAATGACCCGGCGGCCCTGAGCGGAATGCTCGCCGCCATCGATGAGGGCGGCCCTGACTCGGTTTACGTGATGGTGCTCGAAGATGGTCAGAATATCGCCGGCATGGGCGGATTGATGGGGACTGCCATGGCCGCTCGGGGATACGCCGGAGCCGTCATCGATGGCGGAGTGAGGGACGTGGCCTACTTGCGTAAGATCGGCTTTCCGGTCTTTGCCACTGGCATTGTGCCATCCACTTCCGTGCACCACTACCGCTTCGCCGGCGCGCAAGTTCCGGTATCCTGCGACGGCGTCACCGTTAACCCGGGCGACATCGTGGCCGGCGACAGTGACGGCGTGGTTGTAGTTCCCAGGCAGATGACCGAAGAGGTCTTAAAGCTCGCGCAACAGATGGATTTTAAAGAACATTCCATGTATCCCGAGATCGAGAGGCTGAAATCCATTCAAGAAGCAGTCAAGAAGTTCGGCAGGCTATGAGCAGGGAAAAGCGGGGTGTATCTATTGCGGAAAACCGGATTTCATCAGATAATTTGCACTTTCATTTTTGTCGGGGAACTCCCATGTTATCAACCGCCGCCAAACGTAGTTACAACATCACCGCCTTGCAGCGCGGGCTGCGTCTCTTGCAGTTGTTCAGCGAATCGTCGCGCGGACTGACCGCCAAGCGAGTTGCCACACTGTCAAAATTGCCGGTCAGCACGGTCCATCGTTTCCTGGTGAACCTGGAGCGCAGCGGCTTTCTAGCCTGCGGCGGCGACGGAGTCTATCACCTGGGGATTGCCTGCTTTGCCATCGGGCAATCGGCCTTGGGTCAGCTGGATATTCGCCGGGTCAGCCTGCCTCATCTCGAGGAATTGAATCATCGAACCCGAGAAACCGTTCATCTCACCGTCCGCCACGGGCTGTCTGCCGTCTATGTGGAGAAGCTCGATTCGTCAGAACCGTTGCGTATCCACTCCCGCATCGGCGCGGCGGTCCCTTTGTATTGCACGGCGGTCGGCAAGGTCATGCTGGCCTACCTGCCCAAGGAAGAGCAGGACGGCGTGCTTCAGCAGCTGGAATTAAAGCGGCTGACGGCAAATACCGTGGGAAATCTGCAGGAGCTGGTGGCCGAACTTTATCGCGTGCGCAAGAATGGCTATGCCTGTGATATGGAAGAGCACGAACTCCATATCCGTTGCATTGCGGCGCCGATCTGGGACCATCGCGGCGAGGTCCATGCCAGCCTGAGTGTTACTGCGCCGGTCTTGCGTATGTCTGTGAACCGCCTGCGTCAACTCGCGCCCCTCGTACAAGAGGCTGGATTGAGGATCTCTTTCCAACTGGGATACCAGGCCAGTGCGCACGCTGGAACCGGATTGCGATCTCCCGGAATCGCGGAGGAAAGGCGAGTTGTCAACGCATCGTCCTGAACGACGAATCCGACGCGAGGGAATTAAAGCTGCGCCCAGCGCAACCAGATCGAGAAAGCGGAGAAGAACTGAGAACCGTGCGGGTTCTGATCTATCTGGCTTTAGCCTTCAGCTGTCTCCCCTCCTTCGGGGACGATCGTGCTCCGGATCCGAGCCAGTCGACCGAGATTCTTGTAGGTAGCAGTGATTTATTGGTTGCGCCGCCAGCCGTCAACTGGATCTCGTATAACGGAGACTATTCCGGCCGCAGGTACAGTAGTCTGGCGGAGGTTAACGCCATGAACGTTGGCCAGCTGCGCACGCAATGGGTCTTCCATGCACGAAACTCAAGCCGTTTGGAAGTTACGCCTGTGGTGTTCCGCGGAATGATGTTCGTGACCGCCGCCAACGACGTCTTTGCCCTTGATGCCGCCACCGGTCGCGTGGTTTGGCACCATTCCCGCCCCGTGAGCGAAGGGCTGATTGACGATGCTTCCCGGCACATCAATCGCGGAGTGGGGCTGTGGCGCAACCGTGTCTACATGGAGACTGACAATGCACACCTGCTCTGTCTGGATGCGCGCTCGGGCCATCTGATCTGGGATGTGGGCTATGCCCCATGGAACAAGAACTATGGAGCTACGAGCGCGCCCCTGATCGTAAAAGATATGGTGCTGGTGGGCACTTCCGGGGGAGACGATGGTGTGCGAGGGTTCCTCGCCGCCTACGATGCGATGAGCGGAAAGCTGGCATGGCGATTTTGGACCATCCCAGAGCCCGGCGAACCCGGTTCTGAGAGCTGGCCCGGCAAGATGTATCTTCACGGCGGCGGGACGACCTGGATGCCAGGCACGTATGACCCGGAGCTGAATACTATTTTCTGGGGTACGAGCAATCCTGCGCCAGATTTTGAAGGTAGCGTACGGCCGGGCGACAACCTTTATACCGATTGCCTACTGGCGCTCGCTCCCGATACCGGCAAGCTGAAATGGTATTTTCAGTTCACCCCCCACGACCTGTTTGATTACGACGGCGTAGAAACGCCGGTCCTGATCGATGCGACCTATCGGGGTGAAGCGCGCAAGCTGCTGGTGCAGGCGAATCGCAACGGCTACCTCTACTTGCTCGACCGCAGCGATGGGAAGTTCCTGTCGGCTGTGCCTTTCGTGGAGAAGCTGAATTGGGCAAAAGGCATCGACGGGAAGGGAAGACCAATCCGCACCGATGTGAAGCCCACGCCGAGCGGAACTCGCGTGTGTCCAGGATACGCAGGAGCGACGAACTGGTATTCGCCCTCCTACAGCGAGGATACCCACTCGTTCTACTTCTTAGCCCTGGAACAGTGTCAGACTTTCTTTTCGAAGGCACAGCCGCAGGCTTTCGAAGAAGGCAAGGAGTTCTATTCGACCGGGGTGAAGCACATTCCGGGTGAGACGTCCCAGAAGATCCTTCTGGCGTATAACCTCGATACCGGTTCGTTTGCCTGGAAATACCCCCAAGTCGGCCGAGGGCAGTCGTCCGGGGGGACCATGACCACCGCAGGCGGCTTGGTATTTTTCGGAGACGATGCGGACTCGCTCGAAGCGGTCGATGCCCAAAGTGGAAAGCCCCTATGGTACTTCAACACCGGGCAAGAGATGACCGCTTCGCCGATGAGCTATGCCGTCCGCGGCAAACAATACGTCGCGATTGCGGCGGGGAGCGACGTTTTCAGCTTTGCGCTGCCGTAGTTAGGATTGCGACGGCGTACGCAAAATAAGGAGGTAGAAGATGGGCTCCATATCGTGGAACCGTCGAGGCTTTTTGGGCAGCGTGGCAATGGCAGCGAGCGCGCTTCTCATGCCGCGAAGATCAACCGCGACGAACCGAACGACGGCGGGAGATACCGGCCTATCCGGCTTCGGCCAGTCGGGAAGTCCCTATGAAGAATTGGGTGTGACCACAGTGATCAATGCCCAAGGCACCATGACCATGCTCGGCGGTTCGCTCATCCGCCCCGAAGTTGAAGTGGTGATGGCACAGGCGTCGCGACATTTTGTCAACATCCCTGACCTCGAGGAAGCGGCTGGACGGCGAATCGCAGAGATGCTGAAGTTGCCCGACGGATATGGTGCGCTCGTGACGTCGGGAGCAGCGGCGGCAATGCAATCGGGGTTGGCCGGCATTCTCACCGGCGATAATGAATTTTTCATTAAGCAATTGCCGGACCTCACGGGAATGAAATCCGAGGTCATTCTCCAGAAATCCCATCGCAATCCGTTCGATCATCAATTGCGAGCTACGGGCGTCAAGCTCATCGAGATCGAAACTCGGGATCAGTTGCGGGTGGCAGTGAACGAACGGACGGCCATGATGCACTTCTCGAATTTTGCCAGCGAGGCGGGACAAATTAAGGCGGACGAATGGGCCAAGCTGGCCAAGGAGTACAAAGTTCCGTGCTTCAACGATGCGGCCGCCGATACGCCACCGGTCTCGCATCTGTGGGATTACACCAACATGGGATACGACCTGGTGGCATTCAGTGGCGGGAAGGCGATTCGAGGCCCCCAGTGCGCCGGGCTGCTGATCGGACGCAAGGACCTGGTCCGATATGCCTTGCTGAACAATAGTCCCCACGAGGACACGCTCGGACGCGGCCAGAAAGTTGGAAAAGAAGAAATTCTCGGCATGATTAAGGCCCTCGAGCTTTATCTGAACGAAGACCACGATGCCTTGCGCAAAGAGTGGCAGGACCGCCTGGATCTGATCTCGCGTGAGATCACGCGGATTCCGGGGGTCAGTACCTCTTTTTTCACCCCCGACATCGCGAATCACGTTCCCCATATGCGCATCACTTGGGATGCGAGGATCCCGTTGACCCCGCAGCAAGTGGCACAGTCTTTGCGGAACTCCAGACCCGCGATCGTAATTGGAGGCGGCGAAGGAAAACCGGGCCTGACGATGAACTCATTTATGTTACAGCCAGATGAGGACCAGGCGGTGGCGGATCGGCTGGCACACATCTTGCGCGATCATTCGGCGTAAACCAGGGAATGAGCCGGGTACTGTTTCAGGACAGGCCTGCGAGCCCTGGCCGATACGTTACACAAGAACGGGTCGAGCGGTTTCGTCGATCGCCGAACCGCCAGTTTTGGTGCCGATAGGCACGTGGCCATGGTTGCTTTCCTGCGTTCCGATTCCCGAGGGCTTCGGTGAGAGAGAGTCCGACAACTCGCGTGCGTTGGCTGCTCGTGTTTTGGATTTTTGTCCTCAGTGCAGTCGCGTTTCTCGACCGTGTGAATATCTCTGTCGCGGGAAGCTCTCTGCGGGCGGCGTACGGACTCAGCACCCTCGAACTGGGCTGGATTTTCAGCTCCTTCCTGGTGGGTTATGCCCTGTTTCAGACGGTCGCGGGACGCCTGGCGGACCGTTTTGGTCCTCGGCGTGTGCTGGCTTACGGCGTGACCTGGTGGGGTGTGTTTACCGCGCTTACGGCTTCAGTTCCTTCTCGCGTCGGTGGAGCGCTGACCTTGTTTATCGCCATTCGCTTCTTGCTCGGAGCCGGGGAAGCGGTGGTCTATCCCGCCTCCAATCAGTTCATCGCCCGTTGGATTCCGGCCCGGGAGCGAGGAATCGCCAACGGTTGGATTTTCGCGGGAGTTGGCGCGGGAGCCAGCGTGTCCCCACCGTTGATCACCTATGTCATGCTTCATTACGGTTGGCGAGCGTCCTTTGCAGTCTGTGCCGTCCTCGGAGTCGTAGTCGGAGCCATCTGGTACGGCATCGCACGGGACGACCCCGCCGAACACCCGAGAGTTTCCTCCGGGGAGTTGGCCCTCATTCGCTCCGGGTTGGGCGAAGGCCCGGATCATGCCGGTCTCGATCGAGTGGAGCGCGGTCGGGCGCTGGTACCCTGGCGAACCGTGGTGCGGAATAGCACGGTGCTCGCGGTTACCGTAAGTTATTTTTGTTTCGGTTACGTGGCTTGGATCTTTTTCAGCTGGTTTTACATCTACCTGGCCCAGGTGCGAGGCATGAACCTCAAAGCCAGTGCCTGGTTCGCCACGTTGCCCTTCCTGGCTATGGCGATTGGCTGTCCGCTGGGTGGAACCATCAGCGATCGCTTGACGCTCACCTTCGGCCCGAAGATGGGACGATGTCGCCTGGCGGCGTTCGGGATGATGCTGGCGGCCGTTTTCC
>DASPTQ010000007.1:0-11444 GCA_035623335.1 Terriglobales bacterium | reverse complement strand
CGCGCACACGCCGCCGTTGCGCTGCGCCTCCGCGACGACGTGCATCGCGAGCGTCGACTTGCCCGACGACTCCGGCCCGAAGATCTCGACGATCCGCCCGCGCGGCAGCCCGCCGATCCCGAGCGCGAGGTCGAGCGCGAGCGCGCCGGTGGGGATCGCCTCGACCCCGACGTGGCCACGCTCTCCCAACCGCATGATCGAACCCTTCCCGAACTGCTTGTCGATCTGCGAGAAGGCCAGATCAATGGCTTTGCTGCGTTCATCGCCCATGTGGGAGGCTCCTAGGGAGTCAGCTCGCTCGACTCAGCCGCGATTATATACTTGCCGCAAAGCGAAGAAAAGGAGAATACTGTCGAAGAATTGTGGAAACCTTCGTCGCCAGAGCGACGCCAGGAAGCAGGCGCCGACGTCTAGAGCTATAATCGGCATGAGTTGCCCGGCGCGGCTTCGAGGCAAGCAATGCCATTCCTGCTATCAGTAAACGGAGCCGAACATCCCGTCGATGCCCCACCCGACAGCAAGCTGCTTTACGTCCTGCGCGACAGTCTGGGCCTGACCGGGACCAAGTACGGCTGCGGGGAGGGGATGTGTGGCGCCTGCACGGTGCTGCTCGACGGCAAACCGGCGCGTTCCTGCCAGGCTCCCCTCAGCACGGTCGTCGGAAAAAAGATCACCACCATCGAAGGACTCGAGCAAAACGGCCGGCTGCACCCGGTACAGGAGGCCTTCGTCGGGGTGGAAGCTTTCCAGTGCGCTTACTGCACGTCGGGCATGATTATGGCGGCGGTCGGTTTACTCAACCGCAATTCCCGGCCAAGCGATGAGGAAATCATCGATGCCATGGATGGGAATATCTGCCGGTGCGGCACCTATCCACGCATTGTCGAGGCGGTGCGCCAAGCCGCGGCCAAAGGATCGGCGCAATGAATGACGAAGCCGACGGCGATCTTCTCCTAGAAGTTCAGCAGCACGCTGCTATCCGGCCTCTGCGCTACGGCTTTGCGCTCGGGCGGCGGGATTTCTTTAAGTTGCTCGGAAGCGGCATGGTGGTATGCCTATCGACCGGTCCCGCCCGGACTCAGGAATCGGGCGCCCGCCGCCATTCCGAAGAAGATCTTCCACAAAACATCCAGGCGTGGTTGCACATTGCCGAGGACGGCCGGGTGACGGTGTATACGGGGAAGGTGGAGGTCGGCCAGAACATCCGTACCTCGCTCACCCAACAGGTCGCAGAAGAACTGCGTGTTTCCGCAAGTTCGATCGGATTGATCATGGGAGATACGGCTCTCACTCCTTATGACATGGGTACCTTCGGCAGCCGTACGACGCCAACGATGGGGCCACAGCTCCGGAATGTGTCGGCGGCCGCCCGCGAAATCCTGATCGATCTTGCCGCTCAGCGCTGGCATGCAGATCGCTCGTCGCTCGTCGCCGCCGATGGAGAGATCAGCGACCGCAACTCGCATCGCTCGGTTGCCTATGGTGAGCTCACCAAGGGCCGGGAACTCGTCCAGATGATTGGCGACGATCCTGCCTTGGAGCCGCCCAGTCAATGGCGAATTGCCGGTACCCCGATGCCCAAGGTGGAGGCGCGCGCTTTTGTTACCGGCAAGCACCAATACCCCTCGGACGTGATTCGCCCCGGCATGCTGCACGGCAAAGTGCTTCGGCCCTCGGCATTCCGCGCCACACTCAAATCCTTTGATCCTGGCGGCGCCAAGCAAATTTCGGAGGTCACCGTGGTTCGCGATGGCGATTTCGTCGGCGTGGCAGCCCCGGACCTGGGCACGGCGAGCAAGGCTTTGCAAGCCATGCACGCCGAGTGGGCTGCGCCGCCTCAGACCTCCGAGGCCACGCTCTTTGAGGATGTCCGCAAAGCGGCCACGGAAGAGACCGACAACCCAGGTGGCCCACCTCGGTTTACGGCTGGCTCGATCGAACGAGGATTTTCTTCTGCGGACCACACCTTGGCGCAAAGCTATCGGGTTTCCTACATCGCGCACGTGCCTCTCGAGCCTAGAGCGGCGGTGGCGGAATGGCAGGATGGAAAACTAACGGTATGGACCGGAACGCAGCGCCCTTTCGCCGTGCGCGACGAACTGGCGCAGGCATTCCGAATTTCCTCGGACAAGGTTCGTGTCCTGGTTCCCGATACCGGATCCGCTTACGGGGGCAAACACACGGGCGATGCCGCGGTCGAAGCCGCGCGGCTGGCAAAAGCCGCTAACCGACCGGTCAAGCTGGTGTGGACGAGGGAGGAAGAGTTTACCTGGGCGTATTTCCGTCCCGCAGGCGTGATTGACGTGAAAAGCGGGATTCGTCGCGATGGCTCGGTGGTTGCTTGGCGATTCGACAACTACAGCTCAGGCCCAGCCGGCCTTCGCCCACCCTATGCGATTCCCCACCAGGCCATCGAATTCCACCCCACCGATCCGCCTCTTCGCCAGGGATCTTACCGCGGGCTGGCAGCGCCGGCCAATCACTTCGCCCGTGAAGTCCACATGGATGAACTCGCGCACCTTATCGGCATGGATTGCTTGGAATTTCGCATGAAGAACCTTACCGATGCGAGGGTCCGGGCAGTGCTTGAGACCGCCGCCCAGAAATTTGGTTGGCAGCGGGACAAGAGTTCCCCGACCCGGGGACTCGGGATCGCACTCGGCGCCGAGAAAGGGAGCTACGTCGCCACCTGTGTGGAGCTGGAAATCACGGGGCGCGAAGTCAAGCTAAAGCGTGTGGTTGAGGCCTTCGAGTGTGGAGCGGTGGTAAATCCAAATGGGCTCGAGAACCAGATCGCAGGGGCGATCATGATGAGCTTGGGAGGGGCCCTGTTTGAGGCCATTCATTTTGGCAACGGTCGGATCTTGAACCCCCACCTGGTTAGCTATCGGGTTCCCCGCTTCAGTGACCTACCCAAGATTGAGGTGGAAATCGTCAACCGTAAGGACCTGGCTCCAGCCGGCGCCGGGGAGACTCCCCTCATGGCGGTAGCTCCTGCGATCAGCAATGCCATCTTTGCCGCAACCGGCATCCGACTGCGATCGCTGCCGATGGTACCGGACGGTCTGCCGGCGAACCCTCCGGGAACCCATGCTTAACCTGGCTCGGCTTGGTTCCTGGTCCGGGCAACACGCCCAACAGTTTGAGCTTACAGCCTTTATCGGGCAGGCGGTCCCTGGCCATCTTTCCTGGCTGCGCCATTTCAAATCTGTAGTAACATCTCCGCTGGTAAGCCTGCCTTAGAGGGCAGGGGTGGGGTTAGAAAACCGCGGTATCGCGCCGGGGAAATTTCACCAATGGAGGTTTTTCATGGAGGATCGGGCCCCGGCTCAGTCTTCGACAAAGACAATCAACTCTGACTCTTCTGACGCGCATCGAGGAACCCGCAATGTCTGGGTGCTGACAGCATACGGAATCTCCGGATTAGTGCTGTTTGGCATTCTCCTCTACTACTTTTCGACCTACGTGACCCACTAAGACCGATAGAATTCCGCACCATCGCCTTCACTCGCGAACTACGGTGGGGGGACACCTCGCGCACGCTGGGGTGGCGGGAGGAAGGAAACTAACGTCTGGCAACTGAGAATCGAGAACTGGTACTTCTCGACCATCTCGATTCTCGACCGAGACCCTTTCGGCTCTCCCTTGATGGAAATTCAGTCCGCCGAAATTGGCGTTTACGAACCCAGAGGATTTCTTGCGTCGGTCCAAGCTCAAAGTTTTTACTGGCTTCCGTGCGCCCTGAGGGATCTCCGCGACCTTTGTCCGTCGGCCTTGAATCTCGGGGCCCCGCCTAGAATCCATCTTGTATTTCGGGCAGTCGACCGCTTGAGTGCTACAGATCTCGTAGGGATGGATTCCAGTTTCTGTTCTAGGCTCCGGAGTTCTAGGCTGAGGCTTGGAAATTCCCACGGCGGAATCGGATGCTTCTCGGCATTCGCGGGTGGGTCCATACTTTTCCAACATTCTCTCGAATCGCCCCAGAAGTTTCTTATAGTCCGGCGCCAATCCAGCCAACCCGAATACGTTTCGGAGATAGCTTTGTAATCCACCTTCACCTTCTCTCGCCAGCTTCACGGCTTCAGTACCTTGCCAGCCGCCCTCCCGTCCTCAGCCTGGCAGTTCCGATAGGATCTGACGTTGATGCGAGCTGCGCGTGCTCGCGATCTTCTGTCTTCCTTACATGACGATGAAAATGGAACACGGAGTTTTGGACCACCCGGGAAACGATGCTTTGAAGGTTGGCTAGAAATGACCGACCGAAGTTGCATGCGCTGGCGGTCTTGCGGGCTTCCGATGCAGATGAAAATTCCTTCACACCCGCGCGAGGTAACGGATCGTATGCTGCCTTGGCGGTTTCCTGTTCAAAAAGGAAATTCGGCTGTACAATCCTGACCGCTTTCCGAAATCGATCAGCGACGTTTCACAGGGGAGGGTTTATGGTTCACCAGAGACGAAAATTAGGAACACACAAATCGATGGGCACCTGGTTGCGGATGTTCGCGCTGGGCTGCGTAGTGGCGTTAATCTCCTCCGCGGTTTTGCCGGCGAGCGCGGCGACCGGAAAATACATCGCTAACAACACTTCAAAGTTGGTCGCAACGGCGAAGAATCTTGGCCCCGCTGATTCAGCTGAGACCATTGACATCAGCATGTGGCTGAATATCGCGGATCGTGGAAAGCTGGACAGGTTAGTTGGCCAGCTTTATGACCCCACATCGTCCCATTACCGTGATTGGCTCAAGCCCACGGATATCGTGAATGAGTTTGCCCCCTCGGCAGAGGATGTCCGAACGGTTGAACAATTTCTGACGTCCCACAACCTAGTGCCCGTCAGAGTTGGTCCCGCTAATCTTTTCGTGCGTGCCAGAGGCACAGTGGCAGACGTAGAAAAGGCATTTCTGGTGCAAATCAATAAGTATGACGTGCAAGGCACGACGTACCGTGCTAACGCAAGCGATCCTTACGTGGAAGGACCTGCCGCAGCACTCACGAGCGCCGTGTACGGGATGGATAACCTCGCGTACCGGCATCCGCTGTTAACGCGCGCCGCTTTGAATCAAAACTCCCCATCGACTCTCGCTGCTACTGGAGATTCGACTTTCGCTACTACGGACTGCTTTACGGGTAAGAGGACTGAAACTTACACCACGGATGGCTCGATTCCGATCGCCACGTACACGGGCAACGGTTACACCGACAATATTATTGGTTGCGGCTACACACCCCAGGAGATTCATACTGCCTACAATTTGACCGGACTGTATAGCGAGGGCTTCGACGGCAAAGGCCAAACCATCGTCATTATCGACTGGTGTGGCTCGCCCACGATCATGAATGATGCCAATGCGTTCTCCACAAGATTCGGCCTGCCGCCGCTCACCTCGTCAAACTTTCACATCCTCTACTCTTTTACCGTACCGACTTGCGGTGCACCAGACCCGGAAATTAACATCGACGTGGAATGGGCCCACGCGATTGCGCCCGGCGCGAACATCGACTTGGTGGTACCCCCGTCGGCTAGCTTTATGGATGTTGACGAGGGAGAGCTCTACGCGATTGCCAATGGTTTAGGCAATATCATTTCCGGCAGCTATGGAAGCGAAGAGCTCTACACTCCGACAGCAGAGCTGAACGAAGAAAATCTGATTAATGAAATTGCCGCTGCAACGGGAATTTCGGCCAATTTTTCTAGCGGCGACTCTGGCGACTATACGTTTGACCTCATCGGTCTTCCTGCCTCAGTTAGCGCGCCCGCAGATTCGCCTTATGCAACAGCAGTTGGTGGAGTCAGTCTAGCGTTAGAATCCAACAACACCATCGCTTGGCAAGCGGGATGGGGCACAAATGAGAACTTGCTCATTTCTTCGGGAGCAATTTCTGATCCTCCCACGAACGAGGCGTTTTTCTTTGGTGGCTCTGGCGGAGGACCCAGCGCGGTTTTCTCGAAGCCGGCATTTCAGAACAAATTGGGCGGAACCCGGCGTCTGCTTCCCGACATTTCGTGGTTGGCCGACCCATTCACGGGAGGCATAATCGCGATTACGCTTCCTTTCTATTCTCCGCCACTGCAATGGACAGTCTACGGCGGCACCAGCTTGGCCGCCCCCATGTTTTCCGGGTTGTGGGCTATCGCCAACCAGGAGGCTGGCAAGGCCCTTGGACAAGCCGCACGCCATCTCTATTCCATGCCGGCAGCGGCTATCCTGGATGTAGTTCCCGTTGGCTCGTCAAGCAATGTCACCGCGACCATCCAAGACGCAACTGGCACAACGACCTACACGGCAGTCCAGTTGGCAGGGTTGGAGGGGTATTTTTTTACGAATAGGTTCTACAGCGCGCTGTGGGATTTTCCCTTGTCCGAGGACACTACTTATGTGGTGACTTTTGGCACGGACAGTGGCCTCATGACGGCCCCAGGCTGGGACGATGTGACAGGTTTAGGAGTACCCAACTCCAAAGCCTTCGCCGATTTCTTCAAGCCGAAATAGGAGGCTTTCAGCGAATCTGGGCGGAGCGCAAGGCAGGTAAACAAACCAGTTGGTTAGCGCTCCGCCAAACATTTATTGTAGTTCGGCGCTCGAGGATGGCGACAGCGCCGCCTCGATCACCTGAAGTATTTGGCCGTGCTCGATCGGAATTGTCTCTGTCGCCGAATCAGATCACACGACCGCAGCGCGGTTGTTTCTCCTTCGTGCAGTCCGGATTGCACAAGGAGTGTGTACGGCAACCGCCGCCGGGGAGTCGCTGCCTTGAATAGAATCGACACTTGCTCGTCGGTCCATACCTCAGGCAGCGATTTGGTCGGTTGAGACGTGGGAATCCTCGGTTCGATTTTCACGCCCATCCATCGATACAGGGCGAGCACCCGAATTCTTTTGTGCTCGAGGGTCGATGGCCCTCAAATAGGAAATGATGCCGCGCGGATGTCAGATGGATTAGCGTAGTCAAAGTACTCGAGCAGGATCTCTCGCGCTTTCACTATGGTTGGCGGCTTGCGCACTAAGGCGAGTTCACTGAGGGAACACTCGACGCCGATAGGTTGGCTCGCGTCCTTGATTAAAATTTTTCTCCTCGCCGGACACCGATCAGGAAAGGTAATCCGACTTCCGCAAGTCGTTTACATCTGGTACCATCCGTCCAGTGGCCACGGTCAGAGACACTCCCAAGATTCCCCAAGAACGCGAGCGCCTGGTATCGGCAGCAGCCGTCGAGGACGATTCATCCTTTGAATTAAAACTTCGGCCGCAGCGGCTCGGCGAGTTCATCGGGCAATCCAAGATCAAGGAAAATCTGGCAATCGCCATCGAAGCTGCCCGCTCACGCGGCGAGGCGTTGGACCACGTTCTCCTGTACGGACCACCCGGGCTTGGCAAGACCACGCTCGCCAACATCATCGCCAACGAACTCGGCGTCGCCTTCCAGCCCACCGCAGCGCCGTTGCTCGAGATCAAAGGGGACTTGACGGCCATTCTCACCAACCTGCGTGACAAACAGGTTCTATTCGTCGACGAAGTGCACCGCATGCAACCCGCGCTCGAGGAAATTCTTTATCCGGCTCTCGAAGATTACAAACTCGACATCATCATCGGGCAGGGGCCGGCGGCACGCACCCATACCTTGGAGATCAAACCGTTCACTTTTGTGGCGGCCACGACGCGGGCGGGATTGATCTCTTCCCCGCTGCGCTCGCGCTTCGGTATCGTGTTGCGGCTGGAATTCTACGGTCACGAAGATCTGCGGGTCATTGCCGAGCGGTCGGCGGAGATCCTGGGGGTGGAGATCGATCGCGCGGGTGCGCTCGAGATTGCCCGCCGCTCCCGCGGAACACCGAGAATTTCGAACCGGCTGCTGCGGCGGGTGCGGGACTACGCCCAGGTGCGGGGAGCGGGAAATATTGATTTGCCTACCGCGCAGGCCGCCCTTGAAATGCTGGAGGTGGATGGCTACGGGTTCGACGAAGTCGATCGCAAGCTGTTGCTGACCATTATGGAGAAGTTTCAGGGCGGCCCGGTCGGCGTGAACACCCTGGCCGCGGCTTTGGCCGAGGAAGCGGACGCGATCGAGGAAATCTACGAGCCGTTTCTCATCCAGATCGGCTTTCTGAACCGCACTCCACGAGGCCGGGTCGCAACCCAGCTGGCGTATGAGCACTTCGGGATAACCCCTTCTCGGCGGCAGAGTTCGTTGTTCTAGAATAGGTTCGAGTCCGCGGAGAGAACCCGTGACCATCGATCTTGCCCGAAAGACGAATCTCCCCAGGCCCAGGAAGTCTCGGGTCGCTCGGGCGATCTCGACGCCGCCGTTTCTGATCGCACCCTAACATTCCTGATGATTGCCCATTTGCGCGGACGACTGCTCACCAAGCATCCCAACCAGGTTGTGGTTGAGACCGGAGGCGTTGGCTATGAGGTTGCGATCAGTGTGCCAACTTTTTCGAATTTGCCGGCAGCGGGCAGTGAAGTCTCGCTGCACATTTACACCCACGTGCGGGAAGACTTGATCGCGCTCTATGGATTTCTGCGCCCAGCTGAGAAGCGGCTCTTTGAGAGACTCATCGCGGTCAGCGGGATTGGGCCCAAGCTGGCGATTACGGTTTTGAGCGGGATGCCGGCTGACGAGTTGTCGGGAGCCATTCGTGGGAATGATGTAGCCAGGCTCACCCGGATTCCTGGAATTGGCCGGAAAACGGCCGAGCGGCTGGTTCTCGAGCTGCGTGACAAGTTGCCGTTCGCGGCACCCGGCGAAATCTCGGTTCCGTCCGCGGCCACGGCGGTCGAGGAAGATGTAGTTTCCGCGCTGGTAAATTTGGGCTACCCACGAGCGGCGGCGGAGAAGGCGGCCTCGACCGCCGCTACAAACGGAACGGAACAGTCTTTTGAAGCCATGTTTAAGCGGACGCTGGCCGCTTTGTCGAAGTAGATGCCGGCTGGGATGCCTCGGCTGCTTTCGTGGCTCCCCCGTGGCGGCTGACCTCGAAGGTCATTTTCCCCGCCCCGGCATCCACGATGACGTGATCGCCATGGAGAATCTCCCCGTCGAGGATCTTCATAGCCAGAGGATCCTGCACCAGTTTTTGAATCGCTCGCTTGAGCGGACGCGCCCCAAAGTTCGGATCGAAGCCTTCGCGGAATATGAGCTCGCGAGCTCGATCGGTCAACTCCAGCGAAATCTTGCGTTCCGCCAAGAGCCGCCGAACATCTTCGAGCCGCAACTCGATGATTTTGACCAACTGCTCCTTTCCCAGGGGATTGAATACGATGATGTCATCCACCCGGTTGAGGAACTCGGGTTTAAAGCTTGCGTGCAAGGCGGCCATGACTAACTTCGTGGCTTCGGCAAACTCTGCCGCGGTCTGCGTTTTCTCCGCCTGCAAATACTGCGACCCGATGTTGGAGGTCATGATGAGGACGGTGTTGCGGAAGTCCACGGTACGACCCTGGCCGTCGGTCAAACGGCCATCATCCATGACCTGCAACAGGATGTTAAAGACATCGGGATGCGCCTTCTCGATTTCATCGAACAGGATGACGGAATAGGGGCGGCGGCGCACTTGCTCGGTCAGCTGCCCGCCTTCCTCGTAACCGACGTATCCCGGAGGAGCGCCGATCAGTCGTGAAATCGCATGCTTCTCCATGTACTCGGACATGTCGATTCGAATCAAGGCGTGTTCGTCGTCAAACAGAAACTCGGCCAAGGCGCGGGCCAGTTCCGTCTTGCCCACTCCCGTCGGTCCCAGAAAGATGAAGGAGCCAATCGGGCGTTTGGGATCGCTCAAGCCGGCGCGCGAACGCCGAATCGCGTTCGAGACACGTTCGACGGCCGCCTCTTGCCCCACCACCCGCTGGCGAAGCCGCTCTTCCATGGTGATCAGCTTCTTGACCTCGCCCTCGAGCATCTTCGAAACCGGGATTCCAGTCCACTTGGACACAATGCGGGCCACATCTTCTTCATCCACTTCTTCTTTCAGCATGCGGGGAGCACGGCCATCGCCGCCTTGGCTGTCGATTTTGGCCGTGAGCTTGGCCAGTTCCTGTTCGGTCTGGCGGATCAGCCCATAACGGATCTCGGCCACGCGCTGCAGATTTCCCTTGCGCTCTTCCGCTTGCTCTTCGATCTTGAGCTGCTCGAGTTTTTCCTTGAGGGCGCGAGTCCGCGCGATTAATTCCTTTTCCTGTTTCCATCTGGCTTTGAGGGCGTTCGACTGCTCGCGAATATCGGCCAGCTCCTGCTCAATAGCCGAGAGCCGCTCCTTCGAGTTGGCATCGTCTTCCTTGTTCAACGCCTGCTTTTCGATTTCGAGCTGGGTGGCGTAGCGCTCCAGCTGATCAATTTCGGTCGGCATGGAATCGATCTGGATGCGCAGGGACGCGGCCGCTTCGTCGATCAGGTCAATGGCTTTATCGGGAAGAAAACGATCGGTGATATAGCGATTGGAAAGCGTGGCGGCGGCTACGATGGCGGAATCTTTGATGCGAACCCCGTGGTGCACTTCGTACCGCTCCTTCAATCCCCGCAGGATGGCAATCGTGTCCTCGACGCTCGGTTCCCCCACGTACACCACCTGGAAACGGCGCTCGAGGGCGGCGTCCTTCTCGATATGCTTGCGGTACTCGTCGAGCGTGGTCGCCCCGATGGCGCGCAGTTCTCCCCGGGCCAGGGCGGGCTTCAGCATGTTCGAAGCATCGATCGCCCCTTCGGCGGCTCCTGCCCCCACCAAAGTATGCAATTCGTCGATGAACAGCACGATTTGCCCTTGCGAGTCCTCGATTTCCTTGAGCACCGCCTTCAGCCGGTCTTCAAACTCTCCCCGGTACTTGGCTCCGGCCAGCATCGCGCCGAGATCGAGCGCCACCACGCGCTTGTTCTTCAGAATCTCCGGAACGTCGCCCGAGACGATGCGCTGCGCCAAACCCTCGACAATCGCCGTCTTGCCCACCCCAGGCTCGCCAATCAGGACGGGATTATTCTTGGTGCGGCGGGAAAGCACCTGAATGACCCGGCGAATCTCTTCGTCCCGGCCAATCACGGGGTCGAGCTTGCCGCGGCGGGCCATCTCGGTCAGGTCGCGGGCGTAACGTTCAAGCGCCTGATACTTGGCTTCCGGATTCGGATCGGTGATGCGCTGCGAACCGCGAACCGAGGTCAGCGCCTTCAGGATGGCCTCGTGGCTCGCGCCCTGACGGACCAGGATTTCCGTAGCCGGATCGCGCTTCAGCTGGGTGGCGGCGAGCAGCAAATGCTCGGTGGAAACGTATTCGTCTTTGAAGTTGTCGGCCTCTTTGAAGGCCCGCTCCAACAGCTGATTCGCGGCCGGGGAGAAACCGGGCTGGGCGACCCCGCCCGAGGCTTTGGGCAGCTTGTCGATTTGCTGATAACAGGCATGGAGGATGGCCTGAGTTCCAACGCCTATCTTTTCGAGAACCGGCGGAACAATTCCTTCC
>DASPTQ010000006.1:0-3110 GCA_035623335.1 Terriglobales bacterium | reverse complement strand
AACCTCGTCGGCGGCTGTACCGGGAATGCACGAACGCTCGGCCCAAGAGCTGTACGCCTCATCGCACTGGCGCCGGTCCAGGCGAGGATCGGCGTGATAATGTCCCATATAACCTGAGAATGCAGCGCAGGCAACGCTTCGAACTTGGGCCTGGTCCCCCGGCCGGAGATCGCGCACGGGAAACTGGCCGGTGTCTTCAGAAACCGCCCGGCGGGACAAGTCGAAACTGTAATAGACCAGCGTGTCCATCAGTCGGAAGCCGTGCATTTCCATGTTCTGCGCCGTCGCGAGGTCGCTGGCTGGGCAGCGGGCAATCAGCAGGTCCACGTTCTCCATTGCGCAGCAGTTCAGGATCTGGGTGAGATTCTCAGGTCCGACGACAGCCCGCGCGACATTGATACCAAAGCGCGCGCTGTCTATCTCCGAAATCGAGATGGTTTCCAACTCACCGATCATCTGGTCGTGCCCTGTCTCCGTTCATCAAGAGCCCAGTTGCGAATGCCGGCCTCCGGGAATCACGGCTAAATCGGCTGTGGCGGCTGCCGTGTCCTTCAACCCGATGCTTTCCCGGACGACGTAACTGGGGCGATCCATCATGCGAAAGTGCATGCGTGCCAGGTATTCTCCCATGATTCCCAATGCGAACAACTGAGCACCCGAGAAAATGGCAATGATCGACGCAAGAAACGGGAATCCTGGTACGCTGCCTCCGAGCCACAGAAATCGGCCCACCACGTAAGCCAGCACACCGATGCCAAAGAGCGTAAACGCGAAGCCCACCAGGCTGGCAAACTGAAGGGGTAGCGTGGTGAATCCCGTCATCATGTTCATGGCGTGCGTAACGAGCTTGAGGAAGGTATAACCGGACACACCCTCTTTCCGGGGCTCGTGCCGCACCCGCGTCAGGCAAAAGCGATTCGTCCCCCAGGTGAGCAAAACGTCAATGGAAACGAAGGCTCCGGCGTAATGGGTGAAGGCCGTTGCCACCTCGGCCCGAAAAGCGCGAAACGCGCTCACCTTGCGGGCGATTTCAGCTCCCATCACATTCTGCAAGGCGATCTTGGAGATCCAGGAAGCAAAGTCGCGGCCGAAGCCGTGCTGCTCATGTTCCGGCGTGCCGTAAACGACGTCGTAACCGGCCGCCAGCATCGCCAGAAGTTTTGGGATCTCCTCGGGAGGATGTTGCAGATCGTCGTCCATGGTGACGATCACGTCGTAACGGGCCTCCCGGATTCCGCACAGGAGCGCATTGTGCTGGCCGTAATTGCGCATGAGATTGATGGCACGAATCCAGGGATGTTCCCGCGCTAGCTCGGTGATGACGTCCCAGCTGCGGTCAGGGCTGCAATCGCTGACGAGGATGACCTCAAAACTGTCGGCGATTGCGGTGAGCAGCGACTCCAGCCGGCTTACCAATTCCGGCAGGATTTTCTCGCTTCGGTAGACCGGAATGACCACGGATAATCGCTGCCGCGGTTGCGCACCGCCGGCGACTCTTCCCTTCAGCACTGACCCTTCCGGCTTCAATCGGGATATTCTCCTCAATCGAGGAACTGCCCACCAGGCTTAGTGTGCATGATACAGACTATTCTTGATCCAGTCATGGCTCCTGTGGCCGGTTCAGGCCGGTTTGCGAGCGACGACAACCAGCGACGTCCCCATAGGCAAACGGCCTCCACGGCCCACCCAGGCAGCTTCGAGGGTCAGCAGCATAGTCAGGATCGGATTCACAACGGGCACAATCCGGAATTCGTCTCTTGTCTCGGACCGGGCCCCGACTGCCCCCCCGTGCCCACGAAGGTCACGCATTTTCCGGTAGATCCAGACCATCGGGAAGATGCAGGCCATGAATTGGCTGAGAAATTCGATCTGGAAGTTGGCCGCCCTAAGTTTCTCGCGAATATCCTGCTGGGAATAGCGCCGGCAGTGATGAGCGGCTTCATCAAAGTAGCTCCACAAGGACTGGTGAGCTGGAACGGTAAGCAAGAGCCGTCCGCCGGGCGCCAACGATTTCCACACCGCCGCTAGTGTCTCGCGGTCATCGGGGATGTGTTCGAGCACGTCGAACATGCCCACAAGACCGAACAGTCCGCCAAAGGGCAGGTTACGGATATCGGCCTGAACCAGCGCCGCACCGGATCGGTGGCGAGCATGTCGCAACCCGTCAGACCAGAGTTCCATGCCGACCACGAGGGACTGCGGGCACGCTCTCTCCAGTACTCGCAGCACGTTTCCCGTGCCACATCCGACCTCCAATATCCGATTGCAGGTCATGAGTGACGCACCTAGTCCACGCGCGAGCTCAAAAATCAGGCGGTTTCGAGCACGAAACCAGAAGTGGCGATCTTCGACCTGCGTCAATTGATCGAAGAAGGCCGGGTCATAACCCCCGGCTCGGGGCAGTTCCCCGACTGTCTTTTCTGCGAGTCTCTCCAACCCTTCAGCGACTTTTGGCTCTAACTCTGAAGTGAGGCGCATCACAGCACAGGAAGATGCAATTCTGTTTCAACCACTGATCCGTGACGAAAAACGTACCGTTCAAGCGATGTGCTATTGTACTGGCAGTTCGCGGCTAACCAAAGTAAATGCTCTCATTGCCGCGCTTCACACGGTCCTGCGGGACAGTCCAGAAAATGTCAACTGCATTCAATCCCAGAGCCTCGGATTCCAGCGATCCGGCGGGCTCGGCGAGTCGCCTCGCGCCGGGCGAGGCAGAGCACGAGGCAGATCCAGCAGAGCGAAAGGGACAGCTTAGTCGGCACGTCAATGTTCTGGTTGCAGTGTTGCTTATCGCCGCCGCGAGCGAATTCATTCTCCGCGGCCCAGTCCGGTTTCTCGCCCAGGCGCCTGATTGGAACGACTTCGTTCTTCTCTACATTCCGGCTCGGGCCTGGCTACAGGGAGCAAACCTCTATAGCCCCGAAGTGTACACGCACATCTACACGCAGATGTTCGCAAAGCCGTGGAGCGCGGCTGCGCTCAGGAGCCATCCGGCATATCCACTGAATACCTTCGTATTGATCTCGCCGCTGGCGCCGTTTCCCTGGCCCATTGCCCAAAAAGCAGAGTTGGCGCTGGTGTTGGTTCTGATCGGAGCGATGATCTTCGCC
>DASPTQ010000005.1:0-30770 GCA_035623335.1 Terriglobales bacterium | reverse complement strand
CTCCCTCCGACCGAAACCGTCTGGTGAGCAGGGGAATTGTATTGCTCCCTGGTAGGCCGATTCCTTATGGAACACAGCAAGCTCTGCTCAACGAGATGGAAAACTTCATCTTCCGGTATTGCGACTTGCCGCCTTTTTGGGGGAAATTGGGCGCTCACTATGCGCTCATGAGTTGGGTGTTCGATCGATTCACAGCAGTGCCGTACCTGCGGTTTCTTGGTGAGCCTGGGACTGGAAAGAGCCGCTGCCTCCAGACCACCGGTCACCTCTGCTACAAGACAATCATGGGAGGCGGCTCAACAACCGCCTCTCCGCTGTTCTGACTGCTTGAGATATATGGTGGGACTTTCACCTTTGATGAAGCGGATTTCAAGAATTCTGAGGCGTGGTGTGAAATCGTCAAGATTCTCAACTGCGGGTACATGAAGGGAGAGCCTGTACTGCGCTCCGACAGGTTGGGAGACTCCCACGAGCCAAGGGCCTTCGACGTGTTTGGGCCGAAGATTATTGCGACTAGGGGCCGCTTCGGGGACTACGCTCTGGAAAGCCGCTGCCTGACTTGCGAGATGAGCGAAGCGGATTTGAGGGACGAAATCCCCCGACAGCTACCCCATGCGTTTTATGAAGAGTCCCGCAATCTGAGATGCAAGCTACTCCAGTGGCGCTTTGAGAACTATGGCCGCATCCAGGCAGACGAGTCGGCCCTGCTGGATTTGGAGCCACGCATGGCTCAGATTGGCACCCCACTCTGCAATGTGGCTGAATCCAAACAGTTCCGCCAAGAACTAATCGAGTTCTTGCAAAGAACGGGGGCTGAGGACCGATCCTGTCGTCCCCAGGCTCTTGTCCTTGAAGCAATTGCCCGGCTTGTCCAAAAGGACGGCTCAACACTGCATATTAAGTCTGTCGTGACGGATGCTCGGACTTTGAGCGCAGAGCGTGGCGAGGAAATTGTGCTGAACCCGAAGGGTTGTGGCGCTATTGTTCGATCTCTCGGCTTTCACACTCGACGCACACGCAGCGGTTACGTTTTCGATGCTGAACCCGATCATCTTTCAGTGCTGAAGGATAAGTACGGCGTGAATTTGTGAACGTTGTGAACTTATGGGGGACGTGCCACACAGTACCCACCTGAACCCCTCTGTCCACCCCGGAGCTGATTCGGGCGCTTAACCCACTTTTGCGGGGTTGGGGCGAGTACTACAAGCGCGCCAACTTCCGCAGGCCCTTTCCGACCAGCGCCCGACGAAATCCACGACTTGGTCCCGCACGTCGTGCGGCACCCAGTTCCCGGTCAGAGTTCTCCAAGACGTTTTTTTGCCCGATGTGCTGGGCCATCAATTCCGCCAAGACCTCATCCTTGGTCCGAACCTTCTTCTCCAAGAACTCGATCCGTTTCTGCTTCTCCTCCACTTGGCGGTGCGGACGCTCCTCAGACTGAAAAGCGGCGGCTCCGTTCTCGAACAGTTCCTTCTGCCAGCGGTAGAAGACCGTTGGGCGCACACCCAGCTCTTCACACAGCTCCGAGACGGGCACCTTGTCCAAAAGATGCCGCCTCAGGATGGCTACTTTTTCCTCTGAAGTGAAATGCTGCCGTTCTTTCCTCATACGTTCGCTCCGTTATCTTCACGGGCGAACGCTGTTCTCCATTTCCAGCTGAGGCAGGACAACTAGGCGCATCCAAAATTTCTTCCCCGTGAACTTCAACCACGTCCGCCGAGATGAAACCCATGGTGGTGAACATGTCGTTTCATTTGGAAGTTACAAGTGCTGAACGTCACCAGGACCAGCCAAAGCACAAATAAGATCGCCACGACAAACAACAGAAGAATGGAATCCATACAACTTGGTCTTCGCCGGGCGTCGCCGCGCTCGTGCCCGCTTTGTTTCGCAGAGGTTGAGTGCTGACTTTCGGACGACACCCGGCCTTCGTTTCTTTTGTAGCACCGGGGGTGTGGAAATTCAGTGATTGGGCGCACATGGTGCGTCTTGGCGTTTGCCTCATCCATCACGCCCTCTTTGTTGGTACGCGGGTGGTGTGGGGGTGCGGTCGCTTGCAAAAAAACCTTTGTGCCTCTTGATCATGATGGCCGCAACCAAGGTGACAGCGATCACTGCGACTTTTCCTACGCAGCCTCCATGCTGAATCATGTTTTGTGGTAGGAGGCTCAACATGGACTGGAGAACAGAGTGGCCTTGGAGCTTAGAGGAAGAAGCACAGTGGAAGGCAGATCTGGAAAAGCGAGAGCAGGACGCCGAAGAGTTAATGGACGACATTATCGGGGACGACGGCAGTTCATGCGATGTCATCGGCATTCCCGACGAGGAACCCGCTGAAGACAGCATCCCAGAAAAATACATCACGGCATAAGTCATTCACGGGGGTGTCCTAATCATTGGCTAAGACAATTTCACCAGCAACACTACGTCCTGTCATCGGGGATCGATCGTTTATGTATCGCTGCTATCGAAGTCGTGGTGAGTTCCGGGTTGAGGTCAATGAGGCCGAGAAGAGTGCTCTTGGTCTGATTGCATTGCTCGCCGGATAAAATGTGGTTCGATGAAGGGAGTGGCGATCAAGAAGGATCAGAACAGAGAGCAGGCACCGGCTTTCAAGGAGATGGGCACGCTTCGCTGTGAGGGTTGTGGCGAGGAATTCATTGTTTTTCACGATCCCACCTTCGTGGACAAGGCAGTTGCCGAGCGACAAGCGCACTGGCTGGAAAAGGTTCTCGCCGAGGAGCACGAACGGGAACGGAAGCACCCGGATCGAATCCAACTACCCTATTAGGGAACCGCATCAATCCATCGTACT
Source organism: Terriglobales bacterium (assembly GCA_035623335.1). Taxonomy (GTDB): domain Bacteria; phylum Acidobacteriota; class Terriglobia; order Terriglobales; family Acidobacteriaceae; genus JAFAGX01. The sequence continues at coordinate 27,955 of DASPTQ010000005.1, read as the reverse complement.
GAACCGATGTGAACAGGAAAAGGTTTGAAACCTACTGGGCCTTCCAATCGACGATCCTTGCTAAGAAAATCGAAGTGTTCCACGAATTTATGAAGGCGATGGGAGTGAATCCTGAAGATCCGGTACAAGGTAATGCAGGTCAACACTCTGGCGGCACAAGGGAATAGTCCGGGAGCAGACGCTGGACTATTCGGGGAAGCCGCTTGCTGAAGGAGGAATTGGAAATGCTGAAAGTTGCCAAGATGCTGCAACAACATGCCAAAGCCTACAACTTGCCGCGTCCTAAGGAACTAGGTGGAGATGAATCGGCTCCGAAACAGGAATCAGTTGTTGGACAACAACCTGTGATCAAAGGAGACGGTAAAATTCAGTAGAACAAGCTGAGAATCTCAGTAATCCCCCAAGCAGTCTAATTTCTACAGCGTTGGATAATGGAGGCAACTTTGCCTTCGCTCCTGAGTTCATATCTCTATCGAGATTTACTCCAAACGGAAGCGGCCCGGCGTCGTTTGGTGAAAGGATTTCATGTGCTAAGCAAAGCGAGGGTTGGTAGCTCATCGGCGGGTTCGACTCTTCTTTTCCTTTTTCTCGCGTTTCAGAATACAGGAGTGGCCGGCGCCGCGGCGCAAAATACATTGGCCTTAGGGTACAACCAGAGTGCTGCCTCGCTAGCACTCTCCGGGGATATCTCAGAGGCAGCCAACATGGACACGCTCGATCTCCACGCTTCAGCTACTCTCACGACTGAACAGGTATCCCAGCCGGAAGTCATTTTCCTTTTCTCTTTTCCCCTCCCGGCGGGCGAACAGAGATTCTTAGGGTTAAAGGGAAACGTCTCCCTCACCTCGCAAAAAGCGCTTTTCAACGAGAGCCTCAACACGGTGGCGACGAACACCTCGGGCGCCTGCCCGCCCGATGGCATCACTTTCCCGAACTACACGGCGGTGTATAACGCCTATCCTAATCTCCAGCCCTTGCAGAGTTTTATCTTGAAGAACCCGGACAAAGGAGTTTCGAAGGTGGCGATTGACTACACCATGCCGGTCGGTCTTCCGATCTCCGACTGCATGGTGGTTATGCTCGACTGGGAGGGAAGCTCCAAGGTAAGGATGAGAAGTGACCTGACCATGATCTACAGCACCGACTCCTCGTCACCCGCTGGCATGCTCCTCCCCACCAACCAGGAATTCGTCTTTGGTATTTACATCGGCCCCGGAAGCACTAAGAACGACGCGCTCTCCTTCGTGCAGGAAACCAAAATCACCCAGCCCGGCAGATTGCTGGCGTTCGTCGGCGACGTTAGCGATAGCACCTTCTATATTCCACCCCCTCCGGGTCTATGGCGTACGACCAACGACATCTATCTTGTTCCTGGCCACTGCCCAAGCGACATTCCCGTCAACTCCGGTGGCTGGACCCCCAACGGCGGCCACTACTATTCCGACATTCCTTCCGACGCGCAGCATCTGCTCGGCGTCCCTTTAAGGGGCTACCAGGCCATGGTTGCGCAAACCTTTGTCTATAAGACCTCCGACGTGAAAGTCGAGCGGGGCGATTGCCTCCTGACCCTGTTTGGATTGAAAGCCCCCAAAGGCGGCATCGATTCTGAAAACCAAGTCAAGGCCTTGTTCCTGCCGTCGCAATAACGTCACCCCCCAAGGAGGCGACCGGGGGGTCTCCCCGTCTGGTGTTAGTGGCGGCCGCCTAAGTGTAAAACAAGATTTGTGAATCGCAGGCGTCGCGTGTCAGGAGCGGCGCACCAGCGTTTCGGCGATCATGTCGTGCAGACCCTGCTTGCGTGCGGTGAGACCGACCATGATAAAGCCGATGCAAAGGATCACCAAGGAAAGTATTTTGGCAAAATGTCTCCCCGTGGCGCGCGCAAAGGAAATGCGGTTGCCATAAAGATCGGTAACCTTCATGCCAAAAGCCATCTTGCCGAGGGTTGCTTGATAGGACGAGCTTTCCATCAGGGCCTCGTAGATCCAGTTCGCTCCGATCTTGAGCAAAGCAAAGGTGCCTCCCCCAAAGATCAGGTAGGGCAAAGCCAGGGGACCATGGAAACCGTGAGCGGCGAGGCCGCCGAGACCGAAGATTGCTTTGAGGGGTGCGAGCACGACCCCGACGATGATCGCATCAATGATGGCTGCGATCACGCGGATCCAAAATCCTCCGTAGCGAACTCCGGCTGGGGCAACCGCATAACCCGTGGACGTCCCATAGCTGGCAGCCGGAACCGGCCCGGCCGGGGGAACAGGCGCGGCCGCAGGAGTCGCGCCAGGCATGGCAGAGCCGGCTGGGTTAAGCCCAGCACCGCAGCGTCCACAAAACTGGGCGTTGGCTGCGTTGGCAGATCCGCACTTATTGCAGTAAAGAGTTCCGTTCATGGCGGGCACTATAAGGCTTTCAGCTATAACTGTAAAGACCGAGGCTGCCGCGTCAGAAACGTTCCTCAAGTGCGATCTGCTAGCATGCTTTTAAGTTCTTGCCTCGCCTGCTCCCGCTGAGTTGGCCCGCCTCGTTGCGCAACCAGGCCAGCCGGTCTTCCTGCGCATTGAGTTGGCGCCTATAACGTTGAATCAGCGTTTTCTCCTCGGGGCTTCCTTTAAGTTTAAAGGAGCCGCCGTTATGCCGGTGAGGTGTTGTCAGCATGGGCATCGCGTGGTGGTCAGGCTGTGCTTCACAAATATGGACCCGATTACTTCGTCCAGCTGCGCAAGAGACGAACGAATTATCCCAAGTACGGCGAATCCCCGGTCATCAGGCCCAATTGGCGAGCAAGGATTGCTTGGGAAAACGGTCAGAAAGGCGGACTGGAACGGGCTCGCCGCTAGCCACACGTGGTTTAGGGAATGGGTGAGACTTGGTGGGATTGAAACCTGGGTCCGCTACGGAAGCAAGTTCTATCGAGAAATCAGGAAAAAGAGGAAATGCTACCGGAAGGGTTTTTGGACTCGAAAAACCATAATGCAGCTCCGACGGAAATGCGAGCGAGAAGCAAGGAAGGCACGAGGTTTGCCAAGTGGACTGGTTTGGAAAACGGCAGCCGAGGAGTTTGCCAAACAACTCCGGCGTCCTCGGTAGCATAGGTGAATGACATCCAGCAGAGCATTGATATGAACCTACCGTGCCGCTAGACAGAGCGAAAGGGAGTACTCAACAGTCGGGCGGGAAGCAGTATCACGGCCCGCACCAGCTCGAGCACACCATGAACCGCGATACCCACGATGCGAAATGGTAAAAGCAAAAGCCAGATAAACGGGTAGGCAATCAGCGCCAAAAGGGCCAGAGGCCAGCAGAGCAGGAATAAGAGGCACCATAGAAGGAAGGCGAGCATGGTGGTCTCCTAAACGCTGTCCGAGAAATGTTTCGCCACTACCCCTACTGACCATTCTTTTTACCCCCACTGGAGACCAGGCCATTGGATGGAACGTGGCGAAGACAACAGATTGCGCCAGCTGAATCCGCCTCGACTCAGCCGATCGTCGCCTCCACTCCAATTGAAAAAGCACTTGATAAACTCCGTGTGCTCTTTCCGATCGTCATCGGATTCGAGGAACTCTATGACCCGTGCCCTGACAGGGAGCCTCAAGTCGATCTAGGCTCCGAGGGTCTTTCACTCGAGGAAGTTCTGAGCCGCGTTCGTAGCATCGACCCGAATTACCGTGTCGAACTGTTGCGCGGCAGCCTAATCCACGTATATCCGGTGAATGAAACAGCTGATCCGGTCGGCTTGCTCGATATCCGGTTGCATCAGTTCGTCATGCCGCAGGACTCATGCCTCGGTCAGGCGATTGAATACCTTGATGAGTGGTTCCATGGGTATGCTCCTGAATTAGTCGAGTTTCTGGCCAAGCGCAAAAGTGCGTGGTATCGCAGCCGTGGTCAGGAGGTTCCTGGGCAAATAGGTAGTATTCTCGGCAATTGAATTTCGCTTGTGGCGCCGGGACCGGTGCATCGCAACATTACTTTGTAAAACCTGTCCACGGAGTGCATTTGCCCTCCGCCGGTACATGAGTCCTCATAATTCGACCGAGAGGAGAGCGAAAATGAAAACGCTTTTCAAAGTAAAGTCACGACTCGCTTTGCTGCTCGCGCTGCCGACCCCGGCATCTGGTTTCGCTGCGAACTACTGCATCGCAACCAATGGCGGATTTGGCCACGGCGGCACAACCATTGTTCGGCTCTCCTTTCTCCCGAGCCTGTTGGTTGGCTTTAGCACCACCAAATTTACTTGGGATTAGGAGCCGACATTGTCATGGAGACAATAGCACTCAGTGACGTGGCAATCTGAGCGCAAGACAACAGCCCCGCAGAAGCGGATCACCCCAGACCTGGACTGAACCCCAAAATTGAGAGGAGCAGTCGACAATGCTGTGAATTTTGCGAGGTGAAAGTCCTCGTTCCGCCAATAGCCTGTCGTCGGGCGGATAGCATATCCGATGCGTGCAAAGGCAACGATGCGTGTTCTGCTCGGATGTAAACGCCTCAGCTGCCCTGCAAGGGAACTTGCAGCGGTAGGAACGTCTGGGAGGCTAACAAAGTCGGAGGCCTGAACATAAAGGAATAGCTGCAGCCCCGAAATAGGGGTCCGTGAAGAGTCGTGTTCGCGGGACAGTAGCGGGAGCCGAGTCGGTTCTCAATAGGGGAAGGCCGATGACGCTGAGGAAGAACCAGGCACATGCACTCAGCGGGACCGCCGGGGCAGGGGCTCAGGCATCTGAGGAAGGATTCGCAGAATAACGTCGAGAAGTTCCTGTTAGCAGCGGGGGCTGATAGCAACCTGCACAGACTCCTCGAACGAGGCCAAGGCCGAAGTGGAGGAGAGGTAACAGGAACGGCGCATGAGTCCGCAGGAGCGAGGAAGGAGAGGCAATGCTCTCCGAGGAGGCGGTACATGTCTCCCCAATGGAGGTAATGCCAACATTGCGCAAAGGGACTCTGGGTACTTGGCGGTTCCGTCGTTCAGCGAGGCGGTCGGACCGACAATGAGCCGCCCGTGCGAGATGGAACTAGGCTTTGGGCAAACCACGGAAGATGGGGCGTATGCTAATCAGCGCTTAAACCTCACCAAGTTGGGAAGGCCCAAGGAAGATAGGCCAGGACTCCGAACCGTACCTGGGAAATCCGGCCGTACGGGATTATCGGGGGACCTCAGGAAACGTAGTCATGGCGGAATTGTGAACCCGCCTCGCAATCGAAAGAGCTAGGACGGTAACCCTCCGCCTTCAGCCGGCGCGCCGGAGTTCTATCCCAACCACTCTAAGTTGGCACAGTTTGGAGGGAAAGGAACTGCGTGTGGCGAGGCGACGAGTGGGAAAGTACCCAAAGGCGTTCCGGAAAATGGGATGGCGTCGATTTACGAGGATAGCTGCGTCCAAATCTTGGTTTTACAGGTCTGGCACAGCACCGTGCCGCGCAGGTCAATCCACTCTACGGCATGTGCGGAAGCCATCACGCAGGCATAGTCTGGGCAGTGCCTCAACTCGAGCGTATGCCCGAGCTCGTGAACAGATTCCTTCAGCAACCGCTGTTGCAGCAATTTCGGATCCGGTTGTAAGCCGTAAAACTCCTGCCTCAGGCGGTAGGTTGAAACCAAAGCGCACGGCCCGCCCATCTGCGCTTCACCGAAAACGAAAGTCAGAATCGGGATATACAAATCAAGCGATGTAACTCCCAACAATCGCCAGGTGCGCTGGTCCACCAAGCCCTGCATGTGTTGCAAAAGTTCAGAAGAGTGGTGCTGCTGCCGTTCCGAGTGAAAGGCCGGTGCGGGATCGAGAAGCGGCGGCAGCACTTCGCACAAAACGTCAACAAACTGCGGTATCCTGTTTTGCAGGCCTTGCAGTAAATTGTCGTCCACCTTCCCGATCGGCAGCAGTTGCAGCAGCTTCATCGGCTTGCAATCGGAGTTCTCGACCAGCCATATTTCTTCAGCTTGTGGTGCAGGGTCACGCGATCGATGTCCAAAATTTCAGCGGCGCGGCTCTGATTACCGCCGCATTCCTCCAGCACACGCAATATGTGAGCGCGTTCCACATCATCCAGCCTGCGCTCAGTGCCCTCGGGTGCCGCCTGCGATTTGAAAACGAAGTCTTGCACACGCAGCTCCGGCTCGAGCGCCAGCACCATCGCACGTTCCACGGCATTTTCCAGTTCGCGCACGTTTCCAGGCCAGGGCTGTCGTTGCAGCTGCACCATAGCCGCGGGCTCAACACGCGTGATGCGCTTGTTCATGGCCTGCGAAAATTTGCAAATAAAATGCTCTACCAGCATCGGAATGTCTTCTCTATGTACCCTCAGTGCAGGCAGCTCGATATGGAACACATTCAGCCGGTAGAAAAGATCAGGACGGAATTTGCCATCTTCGATCAATCGCTCTAAATCCTTGTTGGTTGCAGCGATGCAGCGAAAGTCTACTTTGATAGGCTGATTACCACCCACACGCACGATCTCATGTTCCTGCAAGACACGCAGTAGGTCGGTTTGCGTTTTCAGGCTGATGTCCCCAATTTCATCCAGAAACACCGTTCCGCCTTCCGCGATTTCGAATTTTCCCTTCTTGCGGTATTGTGCTCCGGTGAAGGCACCCTTCTCGTGGCCGAACAATTCACTTTCCAGCAGCGTCTCCGTGAGCGCGCCACAGTGAATCACAACCAACGGATGGAACCGCCGCGGACTCCCTGCATGAATGGCCCGAGCGACCAGCTCCTTGCCCGTGCCGCTTTCGCCTGTGATCAGCACCGTCGCGTCTGTTGAAGCAACGGTCTCAACCGCTTCTAAGACCTTGCGCATGGCGGCGCTTTGTCCGACCAGCTCTCCGGGACGCGTGGCCTCGGCCACGGTCTCGCGCAGCCGTTCATTTTCTTGTTTGGTGTGCTTCTGCTCGAGCGCTTTTTTTACCAGATGTGCAAGCTCATCGGGATCAAGCGGTTTGGTCACATAATCATATGCACCGTTTTTGAGCGCTGCGACCGCGGTTTCGACCGAAGCATAGCCGGTCATAATGATCACAGCGAGCTGCGGATCGACCTCATGCATGCGCCGCTGCAGCTCAATGCCGTCGGTGCCGCGCATTTTGATGTCCACCAGTGCGACATCCCAGGATTGTTGGGCTAACAGGGTGAGAGCCTCGCTGGCGTTCTCTGCGCTTCCAACTTCGTAGCCTTCCTCTTGAAACCATTTACGCAGAGAATCGCGCACGCTGAGTTCGTCGTCGACAATGAGTAATTTGTCTTGCCTGCTCACGTTGATCACCTCGTTTTCACCATCACCAGACCCTAGTGCGCCGCGACGGTGGCGCCGACCTGCACCGGCAACGCGATTGTGAAGGTCGTGCCTCTTCCCGGTTCCGACTGCACTTCTATACGTCCGTGGTGACGTTCGATAATGCCGTGGCTGATCGCCAAACCCAGTCCCACGCCATGCGCACTGTCTTTGGTGGTGAGAAAGGGCTCGAAGATTCGCGGCAGGATTTCCGGTGCAATGCCCGTGCCATCATCCCGGATCTGAATCTCGACTTCGTCGCCGCGCTGGTATGTCTGCAGCCACAAATTGCCGCCGCGGGGCATGGCATCGATGGCGTTCATCACCAGCGCGATCAGTACCTGCTCAATCTGTGCCGGATCGCACTGCACGCGTGGCAGAATAGGGGCGAGATCGAGATGTAGTTGGATGGCGCTCAACTCCATCTGATGCTCGGCGAGGCGAACGCTACGGTCGACCACCGCGTTCAGGTCGGTTGCTTCTAGATTCATGGGCGCTGTGCGCGAAAAGCTCAGAAGATTCTTCACCAGATCGCCGCAGCGGCGGCTTTCGCTGGAAATGAAATCGAGGCACTGCAAAGCCTCGGCGTGCTTTTCGCGGCCGGTCTCGCCTCGGTCGATCCACTTGCGGAGCAACTTGGCGTAGGTCAAGATGCCGGAAAGCGGATTATTGATTTCATGCGCGACGACGGCCGCCATCTTGCCGATCGAAGCCATCTTCTCGATATGCAGCGCGTGCTCGTGCGCGGTTTTGAGTTCACGGGATTTCTGCTCGACACGTTCCTCCAGCGTTCTGGTCGAGGCCACAATCGCGTCGTTGGCGGTGCGCAATTGCAGGCTCATCTTGTTGAAGGAGCGTGCAAGTTCCCCAACTTCATCCTTCGAATCAAGGCTGATCTGAAATCCCAAGCTCCCCGCTGAAAGTTGTTCTGTACCCTTTTTTAAGGTGCGGATCGGCCGGCCAACCACCCGCCAGACGAAGAGCCAAGCCAAAAAACCGATCACCACCATTGCGAGGAGGGTGTAAGCGACCATGCGGCGGCTGCTTTCAGCCAGTTGCACGTCGGTCGTTGCGAGGGAAAGATCGGTATCCAACACACCCAGGATGTTTTGGTCCGTTGGATGAGCGTGGCAGGCGGAGTTCGCGCAAGCTGGCTGATTTTCGATGGGTGTAATGATGCCCAACACGCGAAGTCCACCACCGGTACGGTAAATGCGAAACCGGTCAGGACGGTCAAGCCGAGTGAGCGGCTGGGAACGGCTATGGCAGCCGTAGCAGGCTTCGGCATTCTTATCGACTACATGGTTCAGTTCCGCCGGGTCTGTGGTGTAGGTGATCCGCCCCTGCTGATCAAAGACGCGAATCTTCACCATGCCCGGCTCGCCGGCCATCACTTGAATGGAGTGATATAGTCCTTCGCGATCATTGCGCAGCATATACTCGGTGGTGCTGCGTTTGATTACATCGCTCACCCGTTCCGCGCTGAGCAGCGTGGCGGCTTCGAGGTGCTGCCGGTTCAACCGGATATTGAGATATCCGAGCACGGCGAAGATCAAGATCATGGTGGCCAGCAAAAGCGTCGTCAGTTTCGCGCTCAGGCTGTGCGTCAGAGGCCACCAATAGCCGCGACTTGGCTCAGTCTCCGGCATGGCTCAACACCGCGGCCGCTGCAGGTTCAGCTGAACCGTTGATCTGTGGATCTGCCTCCCTGCGCCGTTCGGGAAAGATCGGCAAATATTTCACCGCGAGCCCAAACAATGCGAAGCCGGCCGCGATGATCGCCCCGCTTACCGAGAGTTCCGTCCACTTGGGAAAATAGTGCGTGCCGGCGGACCTCTCAAAGCCTGTGATGCTCACGTTCATTCGATTGGCAATGAAGCCGAGCACCACCAGCACAGAGGACAGGTAAAGTCCGCCAGCGCTGCTCCGTACGTTGCGCTGCAAAAGCAGAATCAGGGGCAGGATTAAGCTCAGCGAGATTTCCAGCCAGAACAGATACGTCTCATACCCAGGCTGGAGGCTCAGCTTGAGCGTACCGCGATGAAATAGATCCTCAAAGCGCAGAACACCATACACAGCCAGAACCACAACCAGGACGCGGCCTAGCTCCTGCAAGGTAGGGAGTTCCAACTGGCTGCCGAAATATTTCGCGCTCATGGAAGATTCAAAAATCGTCATCGCCAGACCGACTGCGATAGCGGAAAGAAAAAAGAACATCGGTAACAATGGGCTGTACCAGAAGGGATGGAGTTTCTCCGGAGTGATCAGATAGAGCGATCCCAACGACGATTGATGAAGGGTGGAGAGAATCACGCCGCAGATTACCAGCGGAATCAGGATCGCTCGGATCACTTTCAGCGGCTTTTGCAAATTGAACCGCTCTAGCACAATGGGCGAGAACTCAAGCGCCAGTACGGTCGTATAGAGCATGACGCAGTACGCCACTTCGAACATGACGGAGTGCGGATTCCGCATGATGAGTGGGTGCCAGATGTTGTAAGGTTTGCCTAGGTCGTACATCAGGGCTACGCACACCAGCAAATACCCCAGAAATGCCGTCAGGACCGTCGGCCTCACGATCGAGTGCATCCGCTTGATATTGAAAATGTGCACCGCTGCGGTGAGCGTGAATCCGCCGGCAGCCAACATCACCCCGCACAAGACGTCGAAGCCAATCCAAATCCCCCATGGAAACTGATCACTGAGGTGGGTCGAAGCTCCCAGGCCCTCTGCGTAGCGGATGATCGTGGCCCACAGACCGGCTGCCATCAGGAACAGGAAGAGCAGCTTCCAGAAAGTGAACTTGATCTTCATTGCTTCCCCCCCTCGCAGCATTCTCGAACCGGCTCGGGAGCGCGGCCCTCTGCAGCAGCCACTTCTTCACGGCGGTGCGTGATCCACCATATGCCCCCGAGAAGGACCCCGCCGAGCACCACGAAGTCGGGGATGCGTGACAGCACCTGATATGTCAGCATTGGGAGAGGATCCCGGGAAAGATCGTCGTGGTAGCCAAACTCTCCAAAGGGAACACTCGAGAGCAGCAGGACCGATGTTCCTCCTACCTCGGTGAGGCCGTAGATGTGATTGATGTAGTTGCCGGGGTTATCGCGAATGCGTTGCTGGGCATCGGCAATCAGCGCATCGCGATCGCCGAATTTTGTGGCACCAGTCGGGCAATTTTCCGCACAGGCGGTTGGCTTGCCCACCGCGATCCGCTCGGCGCACATGTTGCACTTGCGCACTTTGGGCGCCAGTCGGTTCCACTCGTATTTCGGAACGCTGAAGGGACAGGCAATCATGCAGTACCGACAGCCCATGCACCTGTTCGCATCGTAAGTGACCGGACCCGCCGGGGCTTTGGTGAGCGCTCCCACCGGACACACGGAGGCGCAAGTGGGATCCTGGCAGCTCATACACAAACGCCGCATAAACTTGTCGCCCTTGGTCATGACCACCGTGAATTTGTGCTCCGACTGTTTCTCCTCGGCGGCTACGGAGTCGTTATAAGGAAGCCGGTTCTGTGCAGCGCACGCCTCTTCACATCGCTTGCAACCAATGCAAAGGGTCGCGTCGTACAAGAGTGCCTTACTCATGAATGCTGGTCGTCCTTTCCTCCGGGACACTGAGCGCTTTGCTGATCCCGGCAAAATGAACTTCAGCCTGGCACGGCCGCGAGAAGCCATCGGCCTACTCATAGTTGAAATTCTCAGCAGTGAAAGGGCAGTGACTCGAGTCACGGACTGCATGTGAGATCGTGCAGATGCCTGGATCTGTCTGAAGAATTAACCATTTACGGAGCGGCACGGCGTTCGGCGCTGATGCATTTCGCAACAAAGAGCGTTGCATTCGGCAACACTCCGCAAGTTTCGTACTAGCGGTTGAAAACGAAGAGAGATTCCCCATTGCCCCTCGAGAATCGCAGTTCGCGGTGTTGCGGTCTTCATCAGAATTACGCTTTAACTTTCAGCGACCGATTTCGAGTTTCGTACTCTCTGATCTCTATGTCCTTTCATTCCCAGCTGTTTGAATTTTGCGAAGCTGGCCATCGAGTTCGGCACGGCAATTGCCTCATACAGGGCGTGAGTGGCCGGACGAGCAGGCCCTCGGAAGCGGTGGTCTATGACAGTCATCCTCGTTCTGTTAACTTTCGCGGCTTTTCTAATAATCGATCACTTCGTTACCCAGAAGTCAGTGGCAATGCAAACGGCGGAGCAGAGTCCTCGCCCTGCACGCTTCCGGCCGACGCCGAGTTTGGTGGGTGGTTTTGAGGTTCCGGAGAACCTCCGCTATCATCCCGGCCACACTTGGGCGTTAAGTGAAGGTTCCAGCATGGTGCGCGTCGGTATGGATGATTTCTCATCCAAGCTGGTCGGCAAAATCGAGCGCATTGTCCTCCCACAAAGAGGCCGCTGGATTCGTCAGGGACAAAAAATTTGGACGCTCTTCCGCGATGGCAAGTCCGTTGACATGGTTTCGCCCATCGAGGGCACGGTGGCAGATGTCAACGACGCAGTCGCGCGTGATCCCGAACTCGCCCGCAAGGATCCCTATGGCGAAGGCTGGCTGGTGACCGTGCAAGCGCCGGACGCCAAGACCAACTTCCGCAACCTACTTAGTGGTGCGCTGGCGCGCTGGTGGACAGAAGAATCAGCGCTCCGTCTGCAGAAACGAATGCCGTTGGCTCTCGGAGCATTAGCCCAGGATGGCGGCGTGGCCGTCGACAACCTAACAGTGCAGCTCCCCGATCAAGACTGGGCCGAGCTGGCCAAGGAGTTCTTCCTCGCGTAGTGCCGGCCAGATGGCCTGCACCCCAGGGCTAGCCGGGACTTGGCGTTAGGCGCTCTGCCGCGTTGAACCGGTAACCTGTACATCGGGCCCTTCTCCATGGGGTGCTGCGAGGGGTACTTGTGGCGGATACCTAACCGTTTTGATCGGGGGTCTCTTCTCTCGCCACAGTGAATCTTCGCGAGCGTGGAGAACTGTTCGGGCCGTCTCCTGCTTTCACCTGTTTCCTAGAGGCGCGAAAAAGTCGCCAACCGCTTGGGTATGCTCACCAGGTACGCCCAACGTAGACGTTGAACGTTCGCAGTACACCATTCAGGTCTGGATTCCAGTAGTCTCGGTAACTGCCGTAGTAGAAGATGAGCCCTCCTTCAAATTTTCGCGGAAAGAGATAGTAGGCCTTCGATTGGCCGATCCACTGCGGAACGATCACTTCTGAAATCTGGGTTGCAGCAAAACCCACGTTGCTCAGCGCCGCAGCAAACATAGTGGGATCGAAAACACCCGATGCAATCAACGCTTGGTTACCAAACTGTGCCGCATCGTTCGGATTCAAGTTGGGGCGGAATCCACTACGGGCCGAGTTGTAGGTGAGTCTCAAATTCAGTCCTAGACGCTGCTTCACGGTGTAGCCGGTCTCACCCCAGTAACTTTGGCTGATTTGTTTATAGGGAACGAGTGGTTGGTCTAGCACATAATTGACGGAGCTGTCATTTTGAAACGCCATGTAGGTCGTCAGATTGTTCTGCTGATACGAGTATCCCAATCCCACATTCCAGTCTGGCAGAATCCGAAATGTAGCATTCGCGGTCTCAACGAAGAGGCGGTTACGCCGCTGAAAATAAGGAGGGAGGCCACTGATGTCCCCGCCGAATCCCAGAGGGGCCCCGGGTGTGTTCGGAAGCGGAACCGCGGGAAACGCATTCTGCAGGATGATGCTGTTGTCATTGGCAAAAACCAGCCACTTGTTGGGTGTCAGCGTCACGTCAGCGAAAATCCGGTTGTTGCTCCCGGGAACCACAAGGTAGCCAGGATTCTGCGTGCCCGTCCACTCATATCCGGCTCGGGCACTCCAGCGACCAGTGTCGTGATAACGTAGCGCCATTCCCGTGGTGTTGCTGACCGAAGAAGGAACCACCTTCTGTAGATCTGTGTTGTCGATCGAGTAGACTTGCGGCCACAGAAAGCCATTGGAACGAGTAATCGAGCCGTGCTGGTAATAGCCTTCCACGTCAAGGTTCTCCGGCAATTCGTAGCCCGCTCGCACGCCTTCCCAATGATTGTGATACGAAACATTGCCGTACAAAGAATAGTAAGGCGTGAAATCGTTGATCAGATTCTGCTGATGATAATCGCCGGTTACGCGCAGGCGGTTGACGGGAACCCAGGTCAGGGTTTCATCGGTGTTAAACGTGTTCTGCGGATTATTGGTGAAGGTATTGGTTAGGCGCGTGTAATCTACGTTTCCGTTGAACGTCAGCTTGGGAGAAGGTATCCAGTTCAGGCTCACGCGATCGGACGAGGCTTGGCTCGGCGAAGGTATGTCGATCGCATAATTTCCGGCAGCAAAGTCTCTTGGCGGCGGACCTGATGGAGGCGGACTTACAACCGAGAATCCTTCGTTCTCCGGCGTAAAGGGCCCGGTGAACGTGGCGGTTGGGAACACCAGCCGGTCATTAAAACTGCTGAAAGTGTGTTGATAGGTCAGGCGCACCGGACCGAGATCGACATCCGCGCCGCCGGCAATATTGCGAGTGGTGTAGTTCACCGCTTGAAGCTGAGACTGGAAGTGACATTGGGCGCCGCAGGTTGTGTTGATCAGAGTGGGAGGCGGTGTCGGATTAGGAGCATACACAGCGGGAGTCGTGTTCTCGTCCAGATACGCGAACTGGTTTTCCCCGACTCTTGCCTGCCAATCTCCCTTGACGAACAGATTTACTGGCCAATGCGGCACCTTGACCTGGCCGTAGGCATTGCCAAGCCTCCGTGTAACTTGAAAAGGCGTATGCGAAGGAATGAGATCAGTGGTGGTGTCCGGGGGTGTCGTGGTGCCGGGAGGAATGTCCAATACGGGAAACGCGTAAAAAGGATAATTGTCCTGCTGCTGTACGAAACTGCGAATGTCAAAGCCAAACTTCCCCCATTCGCCTGCCGTGACCTGTGACCCAGCCTGATAATCTTGGCCGCTCAGGACGTTGCCTCGTGAAACTACGGTCAGGTGACTTAGGGTCGAGACATATGCAGTCTCGGCATCGGCTCCCGCCGACTGATGTAGCGTGTCGTATTCTCCCACCCTACCGCCGAAGCCAGTTGTGTCCACAAAACGGTAAGAGCCCGGAGTAATCGAATACGCTCCGTAAGAATTCTCGGTCTGGGCTTCGGTAGGATTCTGGTCGTCCCTGACCATGTTTCCACCCCACAATGGCGCCATGTTTCGGGCTGACACCATGCCCGGCGGAGCGCCAGCAACTGCCGCCGCATATTCCCCGGCATAGGTCGACGTGTGGGATGCCATGGGTCGCATTACCGAGGACGCCGCCACGGCCGAATGCGAGGGCAAACGTGCCGCTCCCGACCCAAACGCGGAATGCAGGGCTGGGTCGGACGGGCCCTTGTCTATGAATCTGCTCCCTCCGCTGGGCGTGGGCACATCCGTGCCGTGGATCGATCCATGACAATTGGTACAGCGATCGGACAAGGGTAAACCGGCTCCGTTGTGATGGCCGGCATGGCATTGCAGGCACAAGGCAGGCTCGCTGACGCTCAACAGATTGGTATTTGGTGAGCCATGGACACTGTGGCAAATCATGCAGTTCTCTGTCACCGGCGGGTGCTGGTAAGCATACGGTCCGCGATACTGTGCATGACAACTCAAACAGAGTTGGTTGGTATTCGCCATCCGCAAATTGTTCCCTGCGGCGCCTCCGTGCGGGTCGTGGCAGTCGCCGCAACTCATTTTCCCCTCACGCAGCGGATGGTGATAGGGCAAGCTCATCTGACCCCGTTGGGTTTCGTGACATCTCAAGCAAGCGTCATTGGCCTGCCACGGTGGTTGCACGATCACCTTAGCCTCGGGAACCACATTCTCGACTGCGGTTAGTCGGCCCGGAGTCATTAGGTTAAAACTCGCTTCTTTCTGGGATGCCAACTTCGCACCATAAGAGTGGGTCTGGTGGCACTCGGTACAACGGACCATATTGGAAGCGTGGGGACCTGCAGTCCAGTTGCGAAGGCTTGCCTCGTTAGCGTGACAACTCAGGCAAACTCCATTGGCATCCGGAGCAGACCGGTGAGAGAAGGAGATAATCTTCGAAATATCTCCACCGCCCCCTACGTGCAGGCTGCCCGGACCATGGCACTCTTCACATTCGACACCTTGCTGCGCATGCAGAGCGTGCCGAAAATTGCCAGCGACTTCAGCGTGGCAGGTAGTACAGGTGTCGCTTCCGACCGATGAGGCCCCGGGGATCTCGACGTATTTCGAGAAAGAAGCAATACGGTACGCTGCTTTCTTGGCTGCGATGGATGGAAAGCAAAAAACAACAACCAACGAAAGAACCAAGGGTGGGAGGTAGGGAGAATAACGGCGCATTGTGTTGTCCTCGCCGCAGGAGTTTGATCCCTTTTCGGAAATCAGCTGCGTTCTGC
Source organism: Terriglobales bacterium (assembly GCA_035623335.1). GTDB lineage: Bacteria > Acidobacteriota > Terriglobia > Terriglobales > Acidobacteriaceae > JAFAGX01. The sequence goes on along the minus strand of DASPTQ010000005.1, from coordinate 12,259 downwards.
ATAGCAGGCTGTTCCGAGGGATATTGTTGTCAGCCTATCTAGTGACCAGGCGCAGTTCTGTGACCCGAGTCACGACGAGAGGTTTTAAGGATTTCAATCTCGGTAGCGGAGGAGAACATGCAGAATCACTATTTACTTGGATGGGGAGGTAAAGTAACAATTCAGGGATCTGCCAGTCTTCGCGACGTCTGCCTTGAGAGGCCCCCGGTGGTTGCGAAGGAGTACTGTTTGCGGATGCCTACCCCGCTGATCGAACCTTGCTCAGCCGCGGGGGTCTACGGTATATATTGGTCCGCGCCCTTTGCCGACGAGGAATCGACATGAAACGTTCTCTATTCGCGCTGCTTCTCTCCCTGATCCTTACGCTCGCCGCCTCTCCCGCTTCGGCTCCCGGCTACTACATCATCAAGACGTGGAAGCTCGGCGGCGAGGGGGGCTGGGACTACCTGACCATCGATCCCGACGCACGCCGGCTTTACATTTCGCGCGCCATCAAAGTGATTGTCATTGACGCCGATTCCGGCAAGCCCGTGGGGGAGATCTCCGACACGCCCGGTGTCCATGGCATCGCACTCGCTCCCGAAATCGGCAAGGGCTTTGTCAGCAACGGTCGCGAAAATACCGTCAGCGTCTTCGATCTCAAGACCCTGAACACCACGAGGAAGATCAAAGTTGGCGACGGTCCCGACGCCATCCTCTACGATCCCGCTACCAAACGTGTCTTCACTTTCAATGCCCACAGTCAGGACGCCACCGCGATCGACGCTGACAAAGAGTCCGTCGTCGGTACCATTCCACTCGGCAGCAAGCCCGAATTTGCGCAGAGCGATGCCAAGGGTACCATCTTTGTGAATATGGAGGACAAGAACTCGCTCTACGCGCTTGATTCCAGCCAGCTCACCGTGAAAGCGAGGTGGTCGCTTCCGGGCTGCGAAGCTCCCACTGGACTCGCCATCGATCGCGAGCATCGTCGCCTGTTCTCCGGCTGCGACAAAATCATGGCCATCACCGACGCCGACTCCGGCAAGGAAGTCGCCAGCGCTCCGGTGGGCGACGGCGTGGATGCTGCCGGCTATGACCAGGAAACCGGGCTTGCATTTGCGTCAGCCGGCGAAGGCAAGCTCACGGTCGTGCAGTCGGAGGGAGGAGACCACTACCGCGTTGTCGAGGAAGTTACTACCCAGCGCGGTGCCCGCACCATGGCGCTCGATCCCAAGACGCACAACGTCTATCTGGTGACCGCACAGTTCGGGCCCCGGCCTACTGCAACTGCACAGGACCCTCATCCGCGGCCCGCGATTCTGGCCGATTCGTTCGTCGTATTGGTCGTGGGCAAATAAGCATTCGGCCGGACATTCTTTCTGGGGACATCGCTTCACTGGGGGCTGACGAGAGAAGAATCGGGGTCTGATGTGCACGGTCTCGTCCCAACTCGTCGGGGGTGGCTTGAGGGAGTCTGACGGCAGCCGCTAGCATGGCGGCAAGAGCACGTTAGTACGCTTTGGTCACGATACCTTTGCACGTGCGGCGGACCCGCATCGGGTGAATCTCGAATCCGTTCAGTCCCGCTCTCACCGATGGGCGCCTTCGCCAAACAGGCGAGCCTCCTGTTCGCTATCCACTTCCAGAATGCCGAGTCCGAATGCTCCTCCAGCTGCCAGGACCGGGCCGTAGAGCAGCAGCTTGCCAGCCTCAAACTGCTGCTGAAAATAAAGTCCATGTTCGTTCATCAATCGCGTTTCCTCGGCGGTGATGTCATGCGGGAACGTGGGACGGGGAGCGACCAGTTTGAAGAAATAGTGCTGCTTCGCCATTGCACAGACATCCTATCAAGGGTTTGCCGTCGCTCACGAACCTATCTTCCAAGAAACCCCGTTCTATTTTCTCCACCACCATTATTCGGGGTGAAACCGAAGATATAGGCATAGAAAACCTTCTCGACCGGATAGCAGCGTGAGAGGGAAGACGGGCCAAGACCCGTCAACCCCCGGCCGCATTACCTACTTTCTTCTTTCTGTGCGAATTGAAACGACGGGGCCGCGCTTTCCCCGTTTACCGCGATGCCTTTGCGAGTCGGGTTTGCCCGATTCGTTAAGGGCATGGAACCCCATCATTCCCATGGCGGTGATCCATCCGCCAATCATCATGACAATAGACATAAGCACTCCTATTCTGAGGGCATCTGTTACTTAGAACGCCCTCGATATTCAGACGCGACAAACGAGGCCGATAACCCTCATTGCGATGCAGTTCTTATCCATACCCCTTGTTCCCAAGTAGGGCTGGTCTGGAGATGGCGATGCGGGATGAACAAGATTTCATTTTCAAGTGGGCTCCGTCATATATCCAGTCTCAGCAGACCGGTGGTTGCCCTGTTCGCTTCCGGACATCCAAGGTTCGGGGGTGGACACCTTAGAGACGGTAGTTCGACCGCGGTATTCCGTTTTCCTTTACCATCAATGGGTTACACTTACCATTAATTGGTAAGAGTCTTGCGGTGAGAGGACCAATCCGACAGCGGGCGTGACCGTTTCGCCTTGGGTCTAGTGCATTGCAGCCCTGTTGGTGGCGAGTCAGGAGGATGAAACCTGAGATGAGCGGACTACTACAAGACCTTCGTTGCGCGTTGCGGCAGCTGCGCAAAAGCCCGGGGTTCACGGCGACGGCGGTGTGTACGCTAGCGCTGGGGATTGGTGCGAATACGGCGATCTTTTCGGTGGTGAATGGAGTGCTGCTGAATCAGCTGCCTTATCCGCAGCCAGGGCAATTAGTCGCGCTATACCGGCGAACCCCCCAATTCACACAAGCTTCCATTTCGTACCCAGATTTTCTGGACTGGCAGCGGGAAAACCGTTCATTTTCCGCGCTAGCGGCATACCGTTCCGAGGATTTCAATCTCACCAACATGGGAGAGCCAGAGCGGCTCAAGGGGGGAATGGTTTCAGCAACATTCTTCTCCATCTTTGGTGTGAAACCGCTTCTCGGCCGAGTGTTCACCGACTCGGAGGATCTATTGGGTGGTGCGCCAGTCGCGCTTATCACCGAGGGTCTTTGGAAACGAAAATTCGGTTCGTCCCCGGATATCGTCGGAAAGTCTGTCGATCTCAATGACACCGCGTACACCATCGCTGGCGTTTTGCCCGGCAGCTTCCACTATCGCAACAACAACTTCGATGAGGACAAGGACGTATATGTTCCGATCGGACAGTGGAACGATCCACTGTTTCGGGACCGGCACACCGGCATGGGCATGGATGCCGTGGCAAGGTTGAAGCCGGGAGTCACAGTAGAGCAGGCGAAAGCCGACATGAGTGCTGTCGCGGCACATCTGGCGAAGATCTATCCCGACAGTGACAAGGATTCCGGTGCTAACCTCATCCCGCTGAAAGAAGATCTGGTGGGGGACATCCGCCCTTTCCTCCTCGTGCTTCTGGCCGCGGTGGGTTTCGTTCTGCTGATTGCTTGCGCCAATGTAGCCAATCTGCTGTTGGCACGGTCGACGGCGAGGATGCGAGAATTTGCGGTGCGAACAGCACTAGGAGCAAGCGGGGCACGTATAGCTCGTCAGGTGCTAACCGAAAGCGTGCTTTTGGCAGTAGGCGGTGGAGCGCTGGGACTATGCTTCGCGGCGTGGGGAACGCAGGCAGCCATCAGAGCTCTCCCCAATGCCTTGCCACGCGCCGAGGAAATTCACCTGAATGGTCAAGTGCTGCTATTCACGTTCGGCGCCTCGATGCTTGCGGGTATATTGTTCGGCTCGATACCAGCATTCAAAACCTGTCAGACTAATCTGCAAGAAACTCTCAAAGAAGGCGGAAGGGGGGCGAGCGGACGGCATCGGGGGCAAGGCGTGATTGTGGCCATCGAAATGGCGCTCGCATTGCTGCTGCTGGCGGGCGCTGGATTGATGATCCGGAGCCTTGGGAAACTGTGGAAAGTGAATCCCGGGTTCGATGCCCGAAATGTACTGAGCTTCGACCTTAACGCGAGCAAGCCCTTGGGCGACAGCCCGGCGGGAATCCGATCCGCTTTTCGTCAACTCCACGACGCCATGGCCGCGGTCCCAGGCGTTCAGAGCGTTTCGTTGACGGCGGGGTCTTCTCCGATGTGGGGTGATTCCGAACTCCCCTTGTGGTTGGAAGGAGAGCCTAAGCCGGCTTCGCAGTCGGAAATGAAGAATTCTCTCTTCTACATCGCCCAACCGGATTATCTCAAGGTCATGAGAATACCCCTAGTGCGTGGCCGTTTCTTCACAGAGGCCGACAACGAGACTGCTCCTGCGGTAATCGTGATCGACGAACAATTCGCGAAGCGTTTTTTGGGAAACCGCGATCCTATTGGGCAGCGCGTGCACTTCGGTATCCTGAATACAACTGCGGAGATCGTGGGGATCGTGGGGCACGTGAAGCAATGGGGACTCGATGAAAACGAGAAGTCCCCGGTTATTGCACAATGTTACTTTTCATTGCTCCAAACTCCTGACTCATTTCTGATGATGTTTGCACATGGGGTCGAAGCAGTGGCCCGTATCCGGGGGGGATTGGCAGAGAATGTCGGCCCCATTAGCCGCGCTGCGCAATCGGTGAATGGCGGAATTGTTGTATACCGGACCAGCACAATGACCGACGTGATTGCACAGTCGCTGGCCGCGCAGCGCTTCGCGATGATGCTGCTGGGCGTGTTTGCTGCGCTGGCCACGGTGCTTGCGTCAGTGGGGATTTATGGAGTGATTTCCTATATCGCAAGCCAGCGGACGCATGAGATCGGGATAAGGATGGCCCTAGGCGCGATGCAGGCGGACGTCCTCCGCATGGTGCTGTCGCAAGCAGGAAGTATGGCGGGGCTCGGAGTCGGCATCGGGCTGGTTCTAGGGCTCGGACTTATGCGACTCATGTCCAGTTTGCTTTTTGGGGTCAGCGCCCACGATCCGCTTACGTTTTTAGGTGTGGCCTTACTGCTTATCCTGGTTGCTTTAGCAGCATGTTACGTGCCAGCACAGCGTGCGGCCAAGGTCGATCCCATGGTGGCGCTAAGGTATGAGTAATCGCTCACAAATACCTCAACAAGATTTGCATGCACCCCAGTCGGACCATGCCGAAGCCTGTTTTGAATCTTAACCAACGGCGTGGTGCCTGGTGCGGGTCGCAATCCCTGGGGAGGTTTCCCGAACGTAGAAAGACTGCCGTTCTTGCGGTTAAAAGAAAGATTCCGGTTAACGGGTTTTCATCGATCGTGGCTCGGAAGTTGTCGGCAGAAAGAGTACTTGGTCTCTTGGGTGAACGGACGGACCGCTTGCTTCGGCCAGGAGCAGCGATTCTCCCTTCCTGATGAAATATAAGGAGCATATATGATTAAGGTCAGCGTGCTCTATCCGAACTCACCAGGCACGAAGTTCGACGTGGCGTATTACCTCGATCACCATATACCCATGGTGCGGAGACTGCTGGGATCAGCCCTGAAGGGTGTGTCGGTGGAGCATGGGATTTCCGGCGAAGAACCGGGATCAATTCCACCCTACATAGCAACTGGTCATCTGCTCTTTGACTCGGTTCCAACTTTTCAAGCGAGCTTTTCTCCGCACGCGCAGGAGATAATCGAAGACATTCCGAGGTACACAAACTCCGAACCGCTCGTCCAGATCGGCGAAGTCAAGCTGTAGAATGACGGTCTGCCGAATCAAACCACCGATCTCGAGAAATTTGTCCTTTGATATCCAATTTCATGCGATTACGTTCTGCGACAGACTCTTTGTCCTCGACGTTTCCGCTGCTTGGGTTCATCAGGAAGTGATAACCGAGTTGTGGCCCGGAGGACCATGATTCACTCGTAGCGCAGTGCCACTACCGGGTCCACGAGCATCGCCCAGCGCGATGGTAGGAGGCAGGCGAACAGGGCCACGGCGCAAAGCAACAGGGTCATGCTCGCAAAGGTCAACGCATCCCTGCTGGTTACGCCTAGTAGCAGACTACTTAAATATCTCGTCATAACGAACGACAGTACGAGTCCCAAAGCGACGCCGGCGAGCATCAACCTTAATCCATGTCCCAGCACCAATCGCAGAACATCTCCTCTGCTTGCCCCTAACGTCATTCGAATGCCGATTTCGTGGGTGCGCTGCCGCGTGGTGTATGCCGTGACGCCATAGATTCCGACTGCCGCCAAGGCAAGCGCGAGCAGCCCGAATGCTCCGACAAAGGTCCCCGCCACACGCACCGGAAAGCTGGCAAACTGGTTACGCAGTTCGAGTGTAGTCACGTCGAACAGCACCAGGTCGGGATTCAGTTCATGAGTACTCTCTTCGACGGTCTTGCTGAAAGTCAGCGGATCTCCGGCCACCCGCGCAGTGATAATCATGGTGGCGCGGTAAACCTGATACAAGGGCAAATACACGAATGGCCTTGGCTTTTCGTTCAGGCCGATCACTTTACTATCCCGGGCCACACCCACGACCGTGAACCACTCGTGGGTCAGGTCCGAATTGAGTTGCTTGCCCAATGGTTCTTGATTGGGCCAGTAGCGATTCGCAAATGCTTCGCTGACGATCACAACGCGCTGCGAATTCTTGCCATCCAGCAGCGTGAAGTCGCGCCCTTTCACTATCGGAATCTGCATGGTCCGAAAATAGTTCGGTGTGATCATCGCCGCCTGCGTTTCCATCGATTCATTCGACTGGGAAACGTACCCTTCGGGCTTGACGCTGGTCGAGCCTCCGCCAAAGCCGAGCGGCACCCGGTCCGTTAAGGCGACCGACTGTATGCCCGGCAGCGCTTCCAGTTTCGCGACCAGCTGGCGATCGAATTCCGTTCCGCTCGCCTCCGAATATCCCGCAGTAAACAGATCGTAGGAAGCGATCAGCACGTTATGAGAATTGAATCCCGGATTGACTTCCTGTGCCCTGAGGAAACTGCGAATGCATAATCCTGCGCAGATGAGCAGCAGCAGCGACAGCGAAATCTGTGCCACCACCAAGGCACTCGCGAGGCGGGCCCTCCGGAGCCCGCCGGATACTGTCCCCGCCTCCTCTTTCAAAACCGCCACGGGCGCGACGGCCGAGGAACGCAACGCAGGCAAAATTCCGAAGATCACGCCTGTCAGAAGCGAAATGACCAGCGCCGCGAGCAGCAGCGTACGGTCGGCTGCGATGCTGAGGGCGAGTGGGAGATCCTGTGTCACGGGCAGGAATTTGAGGAGTGCTCCTTGCGTCCAGAGCGTAATCAGCAGCGCGACTGCGCCTCCCGCCAGCGCCAGCATCACACTTTCCACCAGCAGCTGCCGCACCAGTCGCCACCGGCTTCCACCCAGGGACATGCGAATGGCGACTTCCCGCCGGCGTCCAATCGACCGAACCAGCATGAGATTCGCCACGTTGACGCATGCCAGCAGCAGCACTAAGCCGGCGATGGCCATCAGAGCCGGCAGTAGAGTCGCAAGAAACTGATTCAAGCCAAATGGATTCCGCCAGAGCGGGTATGCCGTCACACTGTCGTGGCCTTTATGTTCCTCGGGGTAGTTCTTAACTTCGGGCTTCAACCGCAGCGTCATTTCCTCCTGTGCCTGCTCCAGCCGGACGCCCGGCTTCAGCCGGCCGAACCCAAGCAGCCAGAACTGGTGATGGTCATGCAACAAGTCGCCGTTCGAGTTCATTTGTTCTTCCATCATGATCGGAACCCAGATCTCGGTTCGCACCCCGGTCTGGCTTCCCTGAAACGCGGCTGGCGTTACACCCACGATGGTGTAGGGGTGTTGGTTGATCTTGATGGTCCGACCGACGACGTTCGGATTGGCGCCGAAGTGCGTTTGCCAGAGCCGATAGCTGATCACCGCCTCCGGCGTGCCTCCCGGTTTCTCATCTGCCTCGGGCAGAAAGGCGCGCCCGAGGATCGGCCGCACACCGAGTACATCGAAATAATTCGCAGACGCTACCATGCCCCAAACGCGCTCCGGCTTACTTTTGCCCGTCAAGCTCATCTGAGCGAAGCTGCACGCCGCGATGCCCGTAAAACTCTGCTGTCCGTCGCGCATCGCTTCGAGATCCGGATAGGTAAACGGAAAGGGGTTTTCGCCGGGTTTGCTCAACGTCAACGACACAACCTCACTGGGCCGGGTAAGTCCGGGCACCGGATTGAGCAATGTTGAATTGATCCAGCTGAAGATGGTGGTGTTCGCCCCAATTCCCAAGGCGAGCGTTAGGATAGCGAGCGCCGCAAACCCGGGTGCCTTTGCGAACACCCGCAGGCTGTACCGTATGTCATGCCAGAACGAGGTCACCACTCACCCCCAAAGATTTCGAACCGTTCCCAGCATCTGCCTGCCCATTTTAGGGCTACACGCTAAGCGAATGATAGCGTGCCAGTTCCCAGCATTGCCCGAGTCCTAATCGCGCGCTCGGCCGTGCGATTGTGGGACGCGCGGTGGCGAAACCGGACATGTGTGTTGCCGTGCTACTCCATTCTCGAAGTTCGTAATGGATCTACGGATACAAGCCGACGCGGGAATGACGGCGGCGAGCATCAGCCCCGGCCCACTGGAGACATTAGGTTCTCATCAACCGTCCCGAACGAGGGTGTTCGGCGCGCGATGAGCGCTGCCATTGACCTGTCTTTCCCTCCTCCCTACCATATCAACCAGTGGTAAGGCCGTCTCAATCCATGGGGAAGAGGATACGGCTTTATTGATGAACGGTTTTGCGAAGCACGCCCGGCAAGCTTCATTCGAACCGTCGGAGAATCCTGAATGACGGAAGGTCGTGGGATATCACGTCGAGAGTTCATCGCGCTTGTTTCGGCGTCGGCGGTGTCGGCCGCCACTGGTTGCAGGAGTCAGAGTGCAATGATGGAGCGAAAAGAAGTCTCGACGAGCGAGTTGCTTGGGCTCTCGGCGGTAGATGCGGTTGCCAGACTCAGGAACGGTGAAGTCACCGCGGAGCGATATGCGGCGGCGCTTCTGGAACGGTGTCAACAAGGCAAGGCGCTGAACGCCTTTATTACGCTACCGCAGGAACAAGTGCTGGAGGCGGCAAGGTCCGCCGATCGTCTTCGCAATTCAGGAGCAAGACTCGGGCCGTTACAGGGATTGCCGATTCCGGTAAAGGATAGCGTAAACACGAAGGATATGGCGACAACTGGAGGAACCTCGGCCCTTCGGAATTTTCATCCGACAGAGGACGCTCCGATTGTGCGTGCGCTTCTGGCTGCGGGAGCGATTGTTCTCGGGAAAACGAACTTGCACGAACTGTCGTTCGGCTGGACGAGCAATAATCTGGCGTTCGGTGCGGTACACAATCCCTACGACGTGCAGCGTATTCCAGGTGGAAGCAGTGGCGGAACAGCCGTGGCAGTGGCGGCGCGAATGGCACCCTTGGGCGTGGCCGAGGACACGGAGGGGTCAATACGCGTGCCAGCGGCGATGTGCGGTATCGCCGGATTTCGACCGACGACGGGACGCTATCCATCGACGGGAGCAGTCCCGATCTCGCCCCTATTCGATCAAATAGGGCCTCACGCACGCACCGTGGGTGATCTAGTTTTATTCGATTCTGTAGTGACGGGGGAGGCGAGTGCCTTGCGTGCGACAGAATTAAAAGGAACAAAGCTGGGGCTTGGTCGCAGCTATTGGTTCCGTGATCTTGACAGCGAAGTGGAACGTGTGGCCAATGAGGCGCTGGCCAAGCTGCAAGCGGCGGGAGCTGAGTTGATCGAAGGGGAAGTGCCGGGACTGGCGCGACTCATCGAGCTCATCACGAACCCGGTGCAGAATCATGATGTGCGCTACGCGTTGAAGAAATATCTGGAGGAGTACGGGGCCGGAGTCACCTTCGATCAATTGATCTCCCAGGCAAGCCCGGAAATCCAGCGAGATTTTCGCGATCTCCTGCCCGGAGGCAAGGATTTCGTCGGGGACAGAGAGTATCAGGTTGTGCGGGATCAGCACTTACCCAAGCTGAAAGAGGTCTATCGGCAGTATTTTGCCCAGTCGGGTGTGGCGGCGATTGTGTTTCCGGCAACGATGATTCCGCCCCCGCTGATCGGCGACGATGTGGAAGTGTCAATTGGCGGAAAGAAAGTACCGTTTGAAACGGCCGTGGCACGCAATATTGCTCCGGGAAGTACAGCAGGACTCCCCGGCTTGGTCGTGGCGGCGGGGACAGTGCCCGGAGGACTGCCCATCGCATTGGAGTTGGATGGTCCGGCGGGCAGCGACCGTGCGCTTCTGGCTCTGGGATTGACCGTGGAACGTGTGCTGGGAGCAGCTCCGGCACCTAAGCTGTAAGGGTTACAGGACGCGAAGGAAAATCCAAAGGGTTCTATGCGAGACTCAAAGCTTTGCTGCAGCTCGCTGTGTCCAACCTCTCGGTTTATCGACCCTGACGGCGCGTTTTCGGCGTGGCCTGAATAGGTGGAGTACTCAGCCAGATCGGAGCATCACCGAATCATGCGAGAGGGCCTGGACCTGTGAAAAATTTTGCTAAAACTCTTGAAAGAAACCGGTCTCATTTTCCACAGTAGCCCGTCCGAGCTATTCCCCGGTGGAAGCGGTAAAGGTAGTGTGGTTGTTAGCAGTTCTGGGGGAGCGATGAGCGTCCCATGACTCGGAGAGTCAGGGGGCGCTTTCGTTTTGATGTCCCATTCTGTTGGCAGCGTCTGCACCGAGACGCGGCATCCAGTTCCACGACCCCCCTCCACCCGGCAACCGTTTCGAATCTCATCTTCGCTCGGCAGCTCTGATGGCCTCACGAGGTTCCCGTCTCGCCAGGCGCCCACCGCGAGAATGAGACCGAAGAAGTCCCAGAGGAGCTGCACTCGTCTTGTCTGTGCTGGCACCTGGGAAGCTTCCAGCAAGACATTGAATCATCGGTGAAGAAATAGACATCAGAGATCAATGTCGGAAGCAATTCTCGTCCGAAGCCAATGATGTGATCTCAACTTCTGAACATTCCGAATCGCACAGTAATTTCGTTCGACCGGTTTCCGAGGTTGCCCTGCCCCGCGCTACGGGGAACCTGACGACATGAAGCATGCGGCTCTAGGTTTTCGAATGCATTCCGGTTGGGGTGTGCTCGTGGCCATTTCTGCACACGTCGACTCCGTGGAGGTCATCGCCAGGAGGCGCCTGGTCACCGCCGATCCGCAACTGCCCGGGGCCAAGCAGCCCTATCACTATGCGGCCAGCCTCAGACTCCCCGAGGCGGAAGAATACCTTACGAAGTGTGCCGCAGTATCAGAGTCCTTGGCCTGCGTCGCGATCGGGGATGTAGTCCAGGAGTTGGAAGGGCACGATTATCAACTCCTCGGTTCGGCTGTCCTGTTGGCCGCAGGTCGCCCGCTGCCCTCCCTGGCGAAAATTATCGCGGCCCACTCCCTTATTCACACGGCGGAAGGGGAGTTCTTTCGTAATGCCGTTCGGAAAGCTTGTGAGCGCTTGAAAATCTCTGTCACGACCATTCGAGAGCGCGAACTCGATGAGCAGGTGAAGAAAGTATTGGGGGATGATGCGGCTCGAGTGCAGCAAAGGATCGCGAGCCTGGGGCTTGTGATCGGCCCACCCTGGACCAAGGATTACAAATTGGCGACGCTGGCGGCTGCTTTGATTGTGGGAGGGAAGGGAACGGTCAATGCAAATTCAACATAGGCAGCAGTCCTCGCACCGTTCGCCGATAGTGCGAGGAAAACGGGCGCCAAAAGAGGCCTCACCCGAATTACAAGAAGAAATTACAAGAAGAATTGGAGCCCGCATAGGTAACTCTCGGCTTCAATGTCCTGCTTTCTTGTCCAGCGGACTCGGACAAGGGTAGGGACGGTGACGGGCACCTCGGCAATGGCAATTTCGCAGCGCAAAAGAGACGTTCGCGGAATCTTCGTTGGACTCAACAGACACACGCCGCCCCGGCTGACGTTCTGAAGGCGACCCGGGATGGGCGGTTTAGTTATGCCGCTGTAGTCGAGCGGCGGGCACTCCTGAGCTTGGACGTCCAGTACGTGGGGAAATCGCGGATGCCGCCTGCGGTCGGGCTCCTCCGCTCTTTTCACGAGGAGGTAATGATCACGCGTAACGCGCGCGACGTAAAGTCGTCTAATGGACTAGTTCAGTAGGGCTAGCTGCAAGCGTGCTGGTCGTTCGGGCGCTAGGATCCAACGATTCGTCCCAAAATTCCGGAACGCGTCGATACCCCCATCTTCACCATGACCAGCCGGAGAAAGGCTTTCACGGTGTTGGGACTAATGCCCATTCGAGTCGCAATTTCCTTGCTGGTAAGGCCTTG
>DASPTQ010000004.1:0-33467 GCA_035623335.1 Terriglobales bacterium | reverse complement strand
GCGGGATGCGGCGTGCGGGTCGTCAGCGGCGAACGTACCGGCTACGCGTACACCGACGATCTTTCCCCCGAGCGCATTCTGCACGCCGCTCGCATCGCCGCCTTGATCGCGAGCGGTCCGGCAAAGACCCCGAGTATGGGGTTCCAGCAGGCCCCGGCGCGCAATCTGTACCCCATCGTCCTGCCATCGGTGGATGCGGAGATCACCGCCAAAGTGGAGCTCGTCATGCGCGCCGACCGAGCGGCGCGCGCCTACGATCCTCGCATTCGCGAGGTTCGTGCCAGCTACGCGGACGAGCTGCGGCACATCCTGGTGGTAGGTTCGGATGGGACGTTTGCCCAGGACTCGCAGCCGCTGGCCCGTTTGAATATCTCCTGCATTGCCAAGACCGACGGTAATTCGGCTCGGGGCAGCGCGGGCGGGGGCGGGCGCATCGCCTTGGATTTCTTCCTGGGCGAGAAAAATCCCGAACATTTTGCCAGCGAAGCTGCCCGCCAAGCGGTCTTGCAGCTGGGGGCGCGCGAGGCGCCGGCCGGCGAGATGGAAGTCGTGCTCGGTCCGGGATGGCCGGGCGTGCTGCTGCATGAGGCCGTGGGTCATGGCCTGGAAGCCGACTTCAATCGCAAACAAACCTCCGCTTTTGCCGGCTTGATCGGCAGAAAAGTGGCGAGTGAGAAATGCACCGTGGTGGACAACGGAACCATGCCCTGGCGCCGTGGTTCCTTAAACGTCGATGACGAGGGTCAGCCCACCCAGAACACGGTGCTCATCGAGAAGGGCATTTTGAAGGGCTACTTGAGCGACAAGCTTTCCGCCCGGCTGATGGGGATCGCCGATACCGGCAATGGGCGGCGCGAGAGCTATGAGCATATTCCTATGCCGCGCATGACCAATACCTATATGCTGGCGGGCGAAGAGGATCCCGAAGATATCCTGCGCTCGGTGCGGCGTGGCATTTATGCCGTCAACTTCGGGGGCGGCCAGGTGGACATCACCAATGGCAAATTCGTTTTCTCCGCCTCGGAAGCCTATTTGATCGAAGATGGCCACGTCACGGCCCCGATCAAAGGTGCGACCTTGATCGGCAACGGTCCCGACGTTCTCACTCGCGTCTCCATGGTCGGCAACGATCTCAAGCTCGATGAAGGCATCGGAACCTGCGGCAAGGACGGACAAGCCGTGCCGGTAGGGGTGGGTATTCCTACTCTCAAGGTGGATCGCCTCACCGTCGGGGGAACCGCCAAGCGGGATACCGGCAGCTTTATGCAGTAAATCGAATCCGTATTGGACGCCCGATCGAAAAACATGCCTTCGACACAACTCGAGACGCGAAATCTGAAATCCGAAACCGACCTGAAAGAACTGGCCCAGGACATCGTCCAACGCGCCATGCGTGGGGGGGCGACCGCAGCCGAATGCGTCATCCGCGAAGGCGACGAGTTTTCGACGCTCGTCCGCCTGGGGCAGGTCGAAACCTTGAAGGAATCCGGGTCCAAAGCCATCGGGGTGCGTGTTTTCCGGGGTAAGCGGGCGGCCAACACCTATTCGAGCGACTTTTCCCCCGCCGGTCTGGATCGCATGCTCGAATCCGCGCTCGACCTGGCAAAGATCACTTCCGAGGATCCGTTTGGCGGGATTCCCGAACCATCCCAACTGGGATCCTTGTCCGGAGATCTGGATTTGTATTCCCCCGATGTCTACTCGCTGCCCGGCGAAGAGCGCATCGGTTATGCCCGTCGGACGGAGAAGGCTGCGATGGATTTTGATTCCCGCATCAAGAACTCCGACGGAGGCTCCTTCGATGCGGCTACGGGTCACAAAATTCTCGCCAACTCGCACGGCTTTGTCGGCGAATATCAGCGTTCCTATTGTTCGATTGCTGCCGTTCCCATTGCCCAGGCCGAAAACGGAGCCATGCAGCGCGATTTCTGGTTCTCGGTGGCCCGCAGTTTAAGCCGGTTGGAGTCTCCCGAGCATGTCGGCAAGGTGGCCGCCGAGCGCACGCTGCGTCGCTTGGGCGCCCGCAAAGTGAAGACCGCGCATGTGCCCGTGGTTTTCGATCCTCTGATCGCCACTTCGATTCTCGATCACATCTTTGAGGGTGTGAACGGAGACTCGGTCTATCGCGGCGCTTCGTTCCTCGCGGGCAAACTGGGCGAGAAGATTGCCAACGATCGTGTGACCGTGATTGACGATGGAACCCTGCCGGGCGGCTTCGGCACCAGTCCCTTCGACGGCGAAGGGATTCCCACGCGGCGTACGGTGGTGATTGAAAACGGCGTTCTGAAATCCTACCTGCTCAATACCTACACGGCCAAGAAGCTTGGCTTGGCAACCACCGGCAACGCCGCCCGCGGCTTGGCGGGAACGCCGGGCATCGGTCCGGGTAACTACTTCTTGCAGCCGGGAGGAAAAACGCCGCGAGAAATCATCTCCGAAATCAAGGAAGGCCTGTATGTCACGGAATTTCTCGGGCAGGGAGTGAACCTGGTTACCGGCGACTATTCGCGCGGTGCGTCCGGGCTGTGGATTTCCAGCGGAGAACTGGCCTACCCGGTCGAGGAAATTACCGTGGCGGGAAACCTGAAAGAGATTTTCTTGAACATCTCGGAGATCGGCAACGATCTCGAATTTCGGGGCGCGATGGCCTGTCCCACCATCAGGGTGGAAGGCCTGACAGTCGGCGGCGAGTAAACTCGCCGTTGGCCACCCCGCACATCCCCCCTTTTCCTAAGGCAACGGGGCAGAAGTTACTCTCTTCCATACCGCGCTTGCGTACTCCTGGCCGCGATCGATCTTGCCGCCGACCATGGCTTCAGCATCTGGGATGCAGTGATTCTCGCGGCGGCCGACGCGGCTGGATGCCGGTTACTTTTTGTCGGAGGATTTGCAGGATGGATTTACCTGGAGTGGGGTGACGGTAGCGAATCCGTTTGCGGCGAAGAGGCATGAATTGTTGGCCGGAGTCCTGAAAGGCTGAGTAGCATGGCGCTTTTGACCGTATCTGGGAACAGTTCTAGTGGTTCAGTTTAGAGGGCCAGTTCAGGACGACCGACATCGGTGTTATGGCGGATTTCAGTTGCGTGTTGATGAGGAATTTCTGTCCATCTCGGCTCACGTCATAGAAGAACTGCTCCGACGTGGCCGCCACGGTTTCTCGGGGATACGCCTGAAAAAGCGCGACCGGTGTCCCGGCGTCGAAGTTCGCTCCAGTCTTCACCGGGACACCCATGAGCTTGTCGTCGGGCGATAGGTAGAACAGCTCTTTTCCGTCGCCCCGCCATCGGGGCTGCGTCCCACCGCCACTCGAGACTTGCCACTTGCCACGCGCGTCAGGAAACGAGGTGACGTAGATCTCCCATTTTCCACTCTCGCTCGAGGAGTATGCGACCCACTTGTCATCCGGGGAGAAGCGTGCGGTTTTCAGGGTGGAAGTTGCCTTCAAGAACTCGGTTGGTTTGAGGTCCGGGACGCTTACATACCACAAATCCGCGCCCCGCTCGTACAAAATATATTTGCCGTCCCGTGACCAATCGTTGGGAAATCGATCGGAGCCTTCCTGCGGAATTCGTTCTTCCTCCCGGGCCCCGTTGCTGTCTTTCAAGAACAGTTCGAAATTCGACGCGCGGTTGTCGGCAAACACCAATCGCTTTTCGTCCGGACTCCAAATCGGCATCGAATCGATGGCCACGTCGAAGGTAAGCCTTTTCACCTCCCCGCTGTTGACGTCGTACGTGTAGATGTCGGTGTTCAGACTGCCGGGATCGGTGGTATCGGAGGCCACCAATTTTCCGCTGGGCGAGAGCGCAAGATTGCCGTAGATGCCGGGCCTTGCCGCCACTCCCGCCTCGTGACCCGTTCGATCAAACCACACCAATTGCGAAACCGATACTCCTGCCTTTTGCGCCACCAGCAGCCCGCTATTCGACGCCGAGAAGGCGGCTTTCGAAATACGCGGCGAAAATCCGACGTCGCTGTAGATCGGGACCGGTTCACCGGTCAGCTTGAAATTCCTGAGATCGAAGCCTTGCGCAAAGAGCGTCTGATCGCGATAGAACAGCAAATAGCCGGGATCAACGTAGGTAGCGTTGCCCTGCGTCCTAACGACGAGGTGTTTCTCGCCGGAATTCAGAGCACCCACGTAAATGGCATAGAGGTCCTTTCGGCCGGAAAGATTGATCGCCGAATATAGATAATGGATGCCGTCGGGTAGAAAAAACGGCCAGCGGAGACTGTCCTCTTTCAAGCTTCTGTCCGGTGAGGCAATCTGGGCGGGGGTTCCGCCCGAAGCCGGGATGCGGTACAGGCCCGTGCCCAGCAGTCCGCTGGGGGTGAAAACAATGTCGCCGTTCTTGTTCCAGGTTCCGCCGCGTCCGGTGGGAGCATCGCAAAGCGTCTGCGTGGGACCGCCGGCCAGGTCCAGCCGCTTGAGTTTTCCATCGGCAAAGAATCCCAGGGACCGCCCATCGGCAGACCAGAATGGAAAATTCGCGCCCTCGGTGTTGGGAATGCGGGTCGCCTCCTGCGAACCTGGTTCATAAATCCAAAGCAAATTCTTCCGTTCCGATTCCTGATGACCAACAAGCACTACGGTGTGACCGTTGGGCGCGATGGCCGCATCCTGAGCTTCGAAGGTAAGAGGTGCAGCGAAATAGGAGGTCTTCTCTTTGCCCCTGGAACTGAGCCACTGCGCAACCAACCCGACCAGAGCGATAGCGAGTACCGATGCTACCAGCCATGCCAGGCGCTCGCGAGCCTTGGACGGCGTCTCGGTGGATTGGGCAGCCGGACTTCCCGTCTGCCCGATCCACCGCAACTGCAGTGCGACATCGTGCGCGCTTTGAAAGCGATCGTCGCGGTTCTTAGCCAGACATGTACTGACGACCTGTTCCAGGGAGGCGGGTGTAAGCGGTTGCACCGAGGAGATCGGCTCAGGATTTTGCTCCAGAATGGCGCTGGCAACACTGATCTGGCTCTTGCCCGGAAACGGCCTTGTACCGGTAATCATTTCGTACAGGACTGCGCCCAGCGCGAACAGGTCGGACCTGGCGTCCGCCGGTTTGCCCTCGATTTGCTCGGGCGACATGTACTGGATGGTTCCGAGAACCGTGCCCGCCATCGTCAGCGGACTCAACGGGCTTGGCCCGCTCATCGTCGGCGCCGCGGTAAACGACGGTGCCGATTCTGCCGGGACTCCTGCGGTCTGCGGGCTCAACGGTTTCGCCAGCCCGAAGTCCATGAGCTTCGCTCCCCCCGGCGTGAGCATGATGTTGCTCGGCTTCAGATCGCGATGCACAATCCCCTGCCGGTGCGCAAAAGCCAGCGCCTCTGCCACCGCGGTCCCGATTTGGAGGACATCGCCCAGAGGCATGGCGCCCTTGCCCAGCCGGTCGGCCAGAGTCTCACCCTCCAGAAACTCCATGACCAGGAAATCGGTCCCGTTCTGTGAACCAAGGTCATACAGCTGGCAAATATGGGGATGGTTGAGCGCGGAAATCGCCCGCGCTTCGCGCTCGAAACGCTGCCTTATCTCGGGATTGTCGCTGAGATGGGTGGAGAGAACCTTGATGGCGACCGTACGGTTGAGCCGGGTGTCTTTGGCGCGGTATACCTCACCCATTCCGCCGGCGCCAAGCGGCGATTGAATTTCGTATGGTCCCAGCTTCGTGCCCGAGGTCAGCGGCATGCGTGGGCGCCATTATAAGCCAAACAATTCACGGGAAATGCTTCTCGAGGGTAGTGTTTGGCCGCCACATGGAAGTGCGGTGATGCGATCCCAATGTGCCGTCGGGATGGCTCTTTGAGTCCTGGCAAGGCGCTGATACTTGGGCGTTTGTCCGCGGCATAGCCGTGGCCTTACTTCCGCTTGAGCCGTTCTAGGTAGACGAACGAATTTAGATTCTCGTCCAGCTTTGACTATGGAGCCCGCTACTGGCGCCTGCTCTATGGGCGCCGCTATTTTCAGGCGACCTTCGTGCGCTTGCTGTAGAATCCAGAGCATCGGGGGACGAGCCCAGGTTATGAGTGCAAGTCTGCCGATCGCCGCTCGCGATCGGGGCCAATTAACCTCTTCTGCCAAGCTTGGTTCTGCCGTGCCTGCCGCCACGCAGCCCAAGCGCCACTCCGCGATCGTGCGCGTGACCCATTGGATTACCACGGTGGCGTTTCTCGCGCTGCTCGTCAGCGGAGGAGAGATCGTGCTTTCGCATCCGCGGTTTTACTGGGGAGAAACCGGCAACGTTAACATGCGGCCCTGGCTCAATCTGCACCTGCCTTCCTCTCGGGACATGGTCCCCACCGGCTACGGATATGTGCTCCCTGATCAGAACGGCTGGAGCCGCTATCTCCATTTCGAGGCGGCGTGGCTTGCGGTCGGGACGGGTTTGTTCTACCTGCTCTACGGCTTGTTCGCGGGGCATTTCCGCCGCAATCTGTTCCCCGCGGCTTCTGACCTTTCCGTCAAGGAGCTTGGCGGCTCGCTGGTTCGACATTTGCGCTTCGAGCGGCCGGGCAAGGAAGAGGCTTGGTCGTATAACGTGCTGCAGCGCCTGACGTATCTGCTGGTCATCTTCGTGCTGTTCCCGCTAATGATCTGGACGGGATTGGCGATGTCGATGGGATTCACATCGGCCTTCCCGCTGACTGTTCGGCTTCTGGGAGGTCAGCAAACGGCGCGCACGCTGCACTTCCTCGTGACAATATTGCTGGTGGTCTTCCTGTTGGTTCACCTGCTGATGGTCTGTGTTGCGGGATTTCGAAACCGCATGCGCGCCATGATCACCGGCCGCGCCATGCCGATGGAGTGAAGTGATGAGCAATATCCCCCGGCGCAAATTCATCACCACCGGGCTGGCTGTGGCGGCCGGTGCCTCTGGAATTGCCGTCGCGGCCAAAGTAGCCGAACATCATGGGCTCATCCCCCCGGACGCGGGCGTACGCTACGGCCCGGGAGAAACGCTGACCTATGCGGCGCAGCGACTGTTGACCCGCCATTCCATGGCCCGCCAATTTTCCCGCGATGAGATTTCGAAGAATCCGTTTGCCAATGAAGTCGATCCGTTGGGCGATGAATTCAAACGACTCCAGGCAGCCGGTTTTGTGGACTGGCGAGTGACGGTAGACGGGATGGCGGCGCGGCCGGTTTCGTTCTCGCTGGCAGAGATCAAGGGTTTCCCCGCCAGTACGCAGATTACGATGATCGGTTGTGAAGAGGGATGGACTTATATCGCCGAATGGACCGGGGTGCCGCTCTCTTACATCCTGGACCGCGTGGGCGTGCTGCCCCAGGTGCGTTACGTTGTATACCGCTCAATCCAACCGGACTGGTGGGAGAGCATCGACATGGCGGACGCCTTGCACCCGCAAACGCTCCTCGCCCACCGCATGAACGGACACGAACTTCCCGTGCCTTTCGGAGGCCCCTTGCGCCTGCGAGTCCCGCGGCAGCTCGGTTATAAGAGCGTGAAATACATCAATCGCTTGACTCTGACGGACAACCTCAAATCGTTCGGCAAGGGTCTGGGTGGGGCGAACCCTGATGGCGGCTACGCGTGGTATGCCGGCATCTGACCGGCGAAGCGCCAGAGGAAAAGTCCGTAAACCGGCTCGGAAGCCACCACCAACGCGGTGACGGTCCATCCCAAACTGCCGGCTCAGCTCAGACGCTCAGCAACGGCAGAGTGCGGTACCGCTTGCTGGTCAAACGAAACAGTGCATTCGCCACGGCGGGCGAAATGACTGGAACGGGTGGTTCGCCGCATCCGGATGGTTTTTCCGTGCTGGGAACGATGTGAACGTCCACCGCCACCGGCGCGTCGACGATGTACGGTGGAGTGTAGCCATCAAAGTTGTTCTGCTGTGCCCGGCCGTTCTTGAATGTTATCGCCCCTTTCGCCATCAACTGTGATACCCCGAAGCTCACACCAGCCTGGAACTGGCTCTCGATCGTCAACGGATTCACGGCAGTGCCGCAGTCGACCGCCAGCGTTACACGATGGATCTTCGGCCGTTTATCCTCGATCGAGACATCCACGGCACAGCCGACACTCGTGCCGAACGACTCATGGCAAGCAACGCCGATGGCGTGGCCTGCCGCCAAGTGATTCCGCCAGGTGACACTTTTTTCGTCGACCAGGTCGATCACTCCCCGAAGCTTCTTGGCATCCGGTTTGAGCAGCTTGCGGCGATAGGCAAAGGGGTCCGTCTGAGCACGCATAGCGAGTTCATCGACCAGGGTTTCCATCACGAAGGCAGTGTGGGTGTGCCCAACTGAGCGCCACCACAGCACGGGCACGTTCACCGTGGGGTGATGCACTGAGACACTGAAATTAGGGATTTCATACGGAGTGTCAGCCACGCCCTCGACCGCAGTTTCATCCACTCCGTTCTTTATGGCGAAGGCAGCAAAGGGAGTGCCCGCGAGAATGGACTGTCCCACGATCACATGCCTCCACGCCACAGGCGTACCGTCCGCGCCGATCCCAATCTCGATCCGATGCGCGTGCATAGGACGATAATAGCCACCTTGCACGTCGTCTTCCCGAGTCCAGATGAGTTTTACCGGAACGCCTTGGCAATGCTTGGCGATGGCAGCTGCCTCGCGCTGCACATGCGAATCAGGCGTCGCTCTTCTCCCGAATCCTCCCCCGGCCATCTCGGTGTGAAACGTGACCTGTTCCGGCTTCAGACCGAGGGTTTCGGCGATGGCCATTTGATCGACCGTTTGAAATTGAGAACCGGCCCACACTTCAGCACGAGCGCCGTCGAATCGGACCGTGGTGTTCAATGGTTCCATGGGGGTGTGAGCTAGATAGGGGAATTCGTATTGCGCCTCGATCCGGTTGGCCTGGGTGATGCCATCCAACAGGCTAAGATCGCCGCGACTCGCGGCAACGTTGCCGGGAGTGCCAGCGAGATCCTTGTACTTTGCCCGCAATTGCTCCGTGTCGGCCGGCTCGATGCGAGAGAAATCCCAATCGATCCCAAGGCGCTCGCGCGCCTGCTTGGCGGTCCAGAACTTGTCAGCCACAACGACTACTGCGGTTCCGCGGCTGATCGTGGGGATTTCGAACACATCCATCACACCGGGAAGGCTCCGCGCCGCCTTGTCGTCCACTGATTTGGGGGATGCACCGAAGATGGGAGGGTGCGCTAGCAGCGCAACTTTCATCCCGGGCAGGTCGAGGTCAAGGCCGAACTTCAAGGAGCCGTCGCATTTCGGACGGCTGTCGAGCCGGCGCGTGTCCTTGCCAATCAGCTTGAAGTCGGATCGATTCTTGAGCGGCACATTCTCCGGCACTGGCAGGTGAGCCGCGGAGTCGGCCAGGTCGGCGTACTTGGCCGATCGGCCGCCCGGGCCATAGACAACACTGGCCTCAGTACGACATTGAGCCACCGGCACGTTCCATTGTTGCGCGGCAGCGGCGATCAGCATGGCGCGGACTCTTGCGCCCAGTTCGCGGTATTGCTGAAAAGAGTGCGCGACCGAGCCAGAGCCCCCAACCATCTGGATCCCAAAAATCGGATCCTTGTAAACATCGGCGGCCGGTGCGAGTTCGGCCGCTACATGGTCCCAGTCGGCGTCCATCTCATCGGCCAACAGCATCGGCAGTGAGGTTTGAACTCCCTGGCCGAACTCGAGACGATTGACCTGAATCACGATCTTTCCGTCCGGCTGAATGTGAACGAAGGCGTCCGGAGGGTAGGTCTTGGCCGGCGGAGCCTGCGCCAAAAGCCGAAAGTCGAGATACAAAGAGACGATCAAACCGCCTGCAGCGGTCGCCGAGACGTGCAGGAAGCTGCGGCGACTGAGACCCGATTCTGAACTCAATCTGGCGGTAGCGGACATGGTCTTCTCCTTCATGCCAACTGCTCGGCAGCAGCCTTAATCGCTTTGCGAATGCGAACATACGTCCCGCAGCGACAGATGTTTCCGCCCATGGATTCCTCGATGTCGGCATCCGTGGGCGTCCGCTGACGTTCGAGCAATGCGACCGCGCTCATGATCTGACCGCTCTGGCAGTAGCCGCACTGCACAACGTCCTCCGCCACCCAGGCGTCTTGTACGGCACGGCCCACGCGGTCTTGTCCGATGCCCTCGATGGTCACGATGGGACGGTCGCCGATCAGCGAAACAGGAACCACGCACGACCGGGTCGCAACTCCCGCCACGTGCACGGTGCACGCGCCGCATGCGGAGATGCCGCAACCATATTTAGTGCCGGTCATCTTCAGATCTTCCCGCAGCACCCAAAGCAGCGGGGTGCTAGGGTCTACGGTAACTTCCTTCGGTTGACCGTTGACCGTGAGCTTGTAAGTTTGCACAAGGGCCTCCGATTCAATAATTCTGCGGACAAGGCGTTCCAGCTGCAACCCATATCCGCGTAGCCGCAACAAATTGTTCGTGCGTGAGCGGCGGCAGAGAACGTTCCGTACCATCCCGGCGCTGCCCCGGCTGAAAGGCCCAGAGCACCAAAGGTTCCTGCTCATGGTGCCGCAAGATGCCGGGGCCATCCAGTCCGCCGTTCTTCGAACGATCGGTAAGAGACCGGCAAACCTCCGGGCTCGACAGGATGTTGTCGTTCGTGTCCTGCCACTTCATGGAAAGAGGCGCCAGGTGCCAGTTGTACCCTCCGGGAACACCGGTGCTGTCCGCGTTGGCGGACTGATGACACGTAGCACAGTTGAGGCCTGGTACACCTTTGCCTCCCGGCCCGCGGACGACGTTGAACAAATGAGGATGCCGGTCATCCCCCTGCTCAGGGTGGTTCGTGGCCGTGTGGCAATTAATACAGCGCGGATATGTCAGGACGGAGTAGACCTGCTGCCAGGCTGCGAGACCAGCTTCCCGCGTTGGTAGTGCAGCTTTTTGAGGAGTGTTCTGGGCGAGGGAAAGTGTGCCCGACCAGGCGATCAGAATGAGAACAGCCGACGACCCACGGATCGTGCTGGCATACTCCATGCGGAGTCTCCTTTTCCGTTTTTGGCCTCTTGCCTGCACCCGGACATATTTCGATTGATCTTACTCCACCAAGACGCGAGGAAAGTTGCACTATAACAAAAGAGACCTGGGCGAACCCACTAAGACTCCTAAGGGCCTACCAACCCACAATACTCTTGGCATCATTCGCTGGACAGCAGCCGAGAGATTTGCAGATGGTTCCCCGTACTACAATCATGGCGTCCCGAACGTTCGCATGCCAGATCTTGAAAATCGATGCGAATGAAGATTGGGGTGGCGAAATGCTGAAGGAGTAATCCGAAGCGGGAAGCCATGGTCGCACGTTTCGCAAGGTGATCAGCCTCAAGGAGGAAGTTATGACACGCGAGGCCAGACTGATGTCCGGAATTATCCTCCTTACGGTGCCCACGATTCAATACGGAGGATATTTTCTTCTCACCTCGCTCATGAACCGAGAGAGCGGGTACATGAATAATCCGCTGCGCCAGAACTTTTTTCGCGCCGGACATGCTCATGCCGGCGTGATCGTGATTCTCTCGCTGGTTTGTCAGATTGTGGCGGACTCAGCCGTTTTGCCTGAGCCCCTTCTCTGGTTTGTGCGCGTCGGAGTGCCGGTTTCGGCGATTCTCATCTCGGCGGGATTTTTCTTCTCCATGCTGTCGCCCGCGGCGACTCAAGCTGGTGGAGCCGTCGGTCTCATCTACGTGGGCGCTGTTGTTCTCGCCGCTTCGGTCATCACGCTGGGGGTCGGCTTACTCAGAACTCCAGGTTCCGCATAGCAACGAGCTTCCTGTTCGAGCTACGGAACGGTACAGCCGACAAGGCCGCTAATTTCTGTGGCTACCGGAATCGTCTCGGCTTCGGAGAGCATCGAGATTCAGAATGAGGCAGCCGTGTGATGAGGCGGTAATCCGTTCAGGGACCGCGGACGCCCCTTGTCGAGACAAATCCGGCGCCTGGGTGCTTGCGGCCACGATACTCGGCTCGAGCCTGGCGTTCATCGACGGGACAGTCGTCAACGTGGCTCTACCGGCGCTCCAGTCGAGCCTGCACGCGACGGTGGTGGATGTGCAGTGGGTGGTTGAATCCTACGGTTTGTTTCTTTCTGCTCTGATCCTGGTGGGTGGTGCGCTGGGCGATTCCTTAGGTAGGCGCAAGATGTTCTTGCTAGGTGTAGCAGTCTTTGGTGCCGCCTCCTTAGGTTGTGGGCTCTCCCCCAGCATTCGAACTTTGGTCATCTGGCGTTGCGTTCAGGGAATCGGCGCCGCATGCCTCGTTCCCGGAAGTCTCGCCATTATCAGTGCTTCGTTTGATGAGAAATCTCGTGGACCATCGATTGGAATCTGGTCTGGGTTCACAGCCATGACCACGGCTCTTGGTCCAGTCGTCGGAGGCTGGTTCATTGAGCACGTTTCCTGGCATTGGGTCTTCTTCATCAATGTTCCGCTGGCCGCCTTGGTGATGGCCATCTCGCTGGGGCACGTGCCCGAGTCGCGCAGCGTGCATGCCCGAAAGGTTGATTGGCCCGGTGCGGCTATTACGACTTTCGGCTTGGCAGCTCTGGTGTACGGGTTCTTGGAGTCCGCGACGCTGGGGTGGAATCATCCTCGCGTATTTGGAACCCTGATTTTCGGCTTTGCGTCCTTCGTTCTTTTTGTACTGGTTGAAAGGCGTGTCGCAAGCCCGATGGTGCCGCTCGACCTGTTCAAGTCCAGGAGTTTCAGCGGTGCAAACCTGCTGACACTGTTTCTCTACGCAGCACTGGGAGCTTTCTTTTTTCTCTTTCCGCTGAATTTAATCCAGATACAGAAATATTCGGCCACGAAGACCGGTGCAGCTGCCCTGCCTATGATTGTTCTCATCTTCCTTCTTTCCCGCTGGTCGGGAGGGCTGGTAACTCGTTACGGTGCGAAAGCACCCCTGATGGCGGGTCCGCTCATTGTGGCCGCAGGCTTCGTACTTTTTGCCATACCCTACGTGAGCACAAGCTATTGGAGCGGCCCTTTTCCGGGTTTCCTTGTTCTTGGGTTAGGCATGGCCATCAGTGTGGCGCCATTGACAACCGTGATCATGAGTTCTGTGGAAGAGGATCGTGCCGGTACCGCATCAGGGATCAACAATGCAGTGGCTCGGGTGGCAGGTGTGCTATCGGTCGCGATTTTGGGAGTCGTGATCGTCGCGGCTTTCGCGAGCTCATTGCGACAGTCGGTAACCAGGCTGCACCTGGATGCCACCGATGTTCGCTATCTCGAATCGAATGTGGCTGAACTCGGCGACCTTGAGCCACCCCGAAATCTGGATCCGCTGACAACCTTGAACATTCGCGCAGCGATTACACACGGGTTCATCTTCGGCTTTAGAATCATCATGTTACTTTGCGCAAGCCTTGCCATCGCGAGCGCTGCGGTCGCCTGGCACATGATTCCTTCCCGACGCCCCGAAACAGATTCTTAGACGAGAAGCATGCGGCCGATCACGTTCCTGCTGTAATTCTTGCTCTCCTCCGTGGACTACCTAGCGCCACGTTCACTGCGCGGTTTCCGTAAAATTCGCTATGGCGTTCCCCAGCGCATACGGCGCTTCCGCCTGCACGCTGACCGTTTGTGCCGTGCTCGGCAAGGTCAATGTGACTGAGGCGACGCCAGAGGAGTTGGTCACCGCCATAACTTTGGAACCGGTGGTTGTTCCATTGGAGAGCGTGCCTGCAGAAGTTGTGAACAAGATGCTGGCGCCCGAGGCTACACCGCCGGATTCGCCGGGAGTCAGAGTGGCGGTCAGAGGTTGCGTGAGGGTGGTGCTCACGCCACCGGTTTGCTCGTTTCCACCGCTTGCCGCCAGGTCAGCGGGGGAATTACCGACGATAATCCATCCGCCTTCGGTCTGCGTGACCGAACCGTCGTCTCCGGTCACCGTGAAATGACAGAAACCCGGCGTACTGCCGGCATGCACCGTAATCGTACCCGGCTGACTGGGTGTGATCATGGGTTCGGTGAGGGTGAGGGTTCCGCTGCATGCCGGGGCCCCTTCGAAGCTATCGGAAACGGCCGACGACAACGTAACCTTAGTGGTTCCGAGGGTGATTTTCGGCTGCAACGTCACGCTGCCGTTCGCCGGAACCATGATTACGTCGGGATTTAGGTCCCAATCGGAACGCGGCGTATTCGCCAGACTGCCGGTGATGATAAGCAAGGTCGCGCTGTAGGGAGCGAAGGTTTGCGTCGCCGACCACGACTTCGAAGCCGAGGCTGTGATCGTTGTTGGAGCGCTCGAAGCTAACGTATAGCTGGCGACTGAAACGGGACGGAAGCCGGAAAGGGCAAACTGCACCCGAGCTGAGTTCTGCGGATCTTTATTCAGCACCATCACCGTCAGCGTCTTGCCCGCAGAATCGAGCGCGGCGTAGCTGCTAAAGAGATCGGGATTGCCATTGTTGATGTCAGAAACTGAAGTTGTACCGAACGTGTGGTGCGACCCGTCATAGTTCGTGAAGAGCTTCAAAGCCAAGTAATTGGGGTTCGCCGGTAGGGGTGCTTCCCAACGCGACGCCAGGGCCAGGCGTTCGCGGCCGAAAATGCCATAGGCATCGGCGTCACCGAGAGCCGTGGAGAAGTCAGATTCGCCGGCGAATGCGGCGCTCCACTCGGTAAAGCTCATCGGTGTTCCGGGATAGATCATGTTCGCGATCGCCCGCATGCGAGGTATGCGGAAAGGGATGGTTTTGTTGGGCTGGATATTGGTCGTCCATGGTTGGTTGATTGAGCTCGATGGACTGACGAAAGTCGGGTCCCAATAGTCGCGATATATGCTCACAGCCAGAGCCTGAAGCTGCGCTTGGGTCAGGCCGCTGGTGTCGGCGTCCGGATAGGCATGAAGATCGAAGACGTCGAGAGTGCGCCTGCCTGAAATCCGATCCTGCCAGTAGATCTGGTTGAGCCACCAGGGCACGAAGTCCACGCCTCCGTGCGCGTTCTTGTCGTTGCCGTTCGCGCCGTTCCAGTAAAACCACCAGCAGCAAGTGATCGGACCGAAGCGAACCGCCTGTGGATCCCAGGTTCTCAAATTGGTTGCTTCCGTCAGATAGATGTTGGCCAGTTCGTCGTAGCCCGAAGGATTGGGATGGATATCGAAATGGGTGCTACCCCAGATCTCGATCTCGTTATCCATGTCATAGAAGTGACAGGAAGTGATGCTGGAATACGGGATGGGGCACGTTTTATTGCCAAACGCAGTGGCTAGCGCCGCCGCCCAGTCGCTGCGATAGACGCAGGTTGACGCCGGACAGGTTTGAGTGTGGTCGTCGAGCAGAGGATAGTAGGCGGTGGTGACGGCATTGCTGGTAACGCGAGTGGAACAGTCACCTTCTAGACCGTTACCAGCATCGCTGTTCCAATAGTCCGTGCTGCACTGCGTCCCGAAGGTGGCGACCGAGAAGCTCCAGTGGTAATTGTCTGTCCCTCCCTGAGTCACAGATGTCTCCGCGCTTTGCGCGACCCAGGGCAGCATCACCATGGTCATGAGGGGATGGCTGCCGGCATTTTGCACGTCCGTGATGAACTGCGTCGAGCTGCTGTCGCTGCCGTTGCTGAATCCTTCTGCATTGTAGTCTTCGAAGTAGTAGTCGGCGGCGGCGTTGTCGGTGCCCAGCTGCCAGTTGTACGTCGAAGTCGCGTCGCCGCCCCAGCGCACTTCCGTCATGCCGCTGTCGGTGACATGGGCAGCGTCTTGCGGGTACGAGCCGCCGTAGATATACGGGCTGATGGTGTGTCGATTGGCGAGCACATCGATGTTGACCGTGGTGCCGCTGAAGGAACCTGTAGGCGTGGCCGAAGCCTGATTAGAATCGCCGCTCTGTCCAGATCTGTTGCTGGCCGTAACCACGTAATAGTAGGTCGTTCCATTGGTCAGGCCTGAGTCAACATAACTGTTAGTGGTCGCCGTGCCAATTTGCGTGTAGGGACCACCGCTCGTCGTACTCCGCTTGATGTCGTAGCTTGTGGCTCCCTGGGTCGCGGTCCAGGAAAGGCTCACTTGACCAGTCCCGGCCGTTGCAGTCAAACCGATGGGTGCCGCGGGCGGGGTGCCCGTGTTTCCCCCGGTGCCACCGGAGGCGCCGGATCCTGTAGATCCCGTCGAAGCTCCACAGCCCTGAAAAACCACGGCTGTCGCAAGAACAAGCAGCGAACTCAATCGCACGAAGGTTTCTCGGTTGGCCATGAGCCTAATGCTAGCCAACCATGCGCGGCGTTTTGCGGCACGAAGGGGAACATTCGGTCTGACCATTGGACACGCGGCCATGTACCTACGGGCGTGTACCCGTCTTGCCGGGCGAGAGGAAATCGACCATAGGCAGTCGACAACCCAAAAGTAATCCGATCCCGTCTCCAGGGTCGCCGCACCAACCAACAACTTCCGGCTTGCCCGTGAGGGAGTGTCGCGCTCTCTACCGGATGAAGATCAGCGGCAGTGGAACCGTGACAACGTCGGTCAGGTTCACTACCAGGTTGAACGGCGTTCCGGGACAGTGTTCTTACCCACGGTCGGTTTTCTCGGTTGCCGCACGGAAGAGAATGGGCATTCCGACCGCCAGTCGACCGATGCGAGTGACCGTCCCGTAGATTCCTGCTTGGTTCTGGTTCGCATGAACGATCGCTTTCAGCACTTCTGGCGCCGGACTTGCGGAGTCGGGATCAAGGTTCACCATCGAACAGCGGACGTCGCGCATAGTGACGGTGATGGCGGGGGCGCCGTCCCCTTCACCGAAGGAAAGGACTCCGCCCAACCACTTGTCCTCCTGGAAAGGGACAGATCGCAGTAAACGCACAACAACATTCGAACGAAATCGTCGCACATCCAGGCTCCGTCCTGCGAGTCGTCCGATCTCGTCTATCGTATCCGAGGCGATCACGGAGATGCTGGCGTCATCGAAGATGCCATGGTTCAACTGCATCATCTGTAGGGGAGCCCCGTATCGACGTCCGACCTCGGTAGCCAAGTCCTCCCCGAAGACGGGCATTTCTTCGCCATCCGGGGTAAGAATATGCGTAGGCAGGTCGCCCTCAGCACCGTTTTCACAGCGGTGCGGTGTATACCGTAGCAGGTCGGGAAGCTTGCTGGCGGTTAACCAGGGGAACCCGCTGTGGTCATCAATCCGCCGGAACGCTAAGCGTCGATCGCCATCGAGGCCGTGCCAGCCCAGCCGCGCGACTTCGAGTCGTTCGCCTCTCATGGACTTCACGGGATAGCGGAAGAGTGCCTCCACATGTCCGATCTCTGTGAGCATGCTTGATCCGGGTCCGCCTGACTGACAGGGTTGCTTCCGTAGGCGCAGCCACGACGATAGGAGTGCAGCTTGGAACTGGGTGCGTCTACGGAAAAAGCCTGCGTATCGAGATTGTACGAGAATTCGTTCAAGGCAAGGAACATCGGGGGAACGAGAGATCTCTCGAGCTTTATTGTTTCCCCGACGATAACCAATTCTCCAGTTGATCCGCATAGCTGCGGCTGGACCGGTGTTCAGAGCCGTCGGCCAGCCTCACCAGATACTCACGATTGTCGATGGGATGAAGTTCTCGAATACAGGCGACGCGCACAATCTTCGAGCGATGAATACGCAGAAATTGCGCAGGATCAAGTTTCTGTTCCAGAGAATTCAAGGTCTCCCGCAGCAAGTGACAACGCCCGGGACTGTGCAGTTCGGCATAGTTTCCCGCTCCGCGAATCCATTCGATGTCGTCGGTGAACACCAGCTGGATTCGGGAACCGACCCGCACGGGAAAGCGTGATACATAGCAGGGCGAATTCTGGCGAAGCATCTCGAGAACCCGTTCCGCCATTCGAACCCTGGATCGAGAATTCCCCAGCTGCCGGGCACGTTGCACGGCGCTGTCGAATCGCTCGTCGTCCACCGGCTTGAGCAGATAGTCCAAAGCGTGCACCTCGAAAGCCCGCAGTGCGTGCTGCTCGTAAGCGGTGAGGAAGATTACCGCCGGCAGGCTCTCCTCGGGCAGGGCACGTAGGACTTCAAAGCCGTCCATGCCCGGCATCTGCACATCGAGAAACACGACGTCAGGAGTAAGCTCGAGGATCTTGGCCACAGCAGACGAACCATTCCCACATTCGCCGACGATCTCCACGTCTTTGAATTTTTGCAGTCGGAGCATGACACCTTCGCGAGCCAAAGGTTCGTCGTCGACGATCAATGCGCGCACAGGACCCCCTCAAGATGAGAAGTAGTCTTGCGCAGGGGGATCTCGATCGACACTCGATAGTCGCCTTCTTTCGACAAGTACGCCTCGAACCGATGATCGTCCCCGAAGAGCACTCTCAGTCTCTCGGCGGTGTTGGTGAGGCCGATGCCTCTCGAAGCCGTGCCGTTTTCGGGAGACGCTCCCAGCGCGGAATTGACGATCGTGATTCGCAGGCGTTCGGCCTGAATCGAGCTTTGAATGACAATCGTTCCACCCTCGACGGCCGGAGCCACTCCATGCCGCACGGCATTCTCCACCAGCGGCTGCAACAGCATCGTCGGAACCACGGCGTCGAGTGTGTCTGGTGAAAACAACATCTCGACGTGAAGCCTGCTGCCCAGCCGAGTCTGCTCGATCGCGAGGTACTGTTGAATGAAGGCAATCTCCTGCGAAAGAGCCACTTCGGGCAAGACCTTACTGTCGAGTGTGGTTCTCAGGAGATCGCCAATCTGGGCCAACATGCGTGTCGCGGCGGAGGCCTTTCCTGCGAGGACTAGTGTGGACACCGCATTCAGGGAGTTGAATAAGAAGTGAGGATTCAACTGGTAGCGCAAGGAACTCAGCCGGGCTTCCCGTGCCTCAGATTGAGCTTGTGCCAATCTTTCCCTTTCACGGGCCAGTTGCGCTGTTTCACGCGCCGCTTGCTGCCACTGCTTGATGCTGAAATAAAGCGTACACCAAAGGAAAAAGACAACCGCGAACTCCAGCCAGCTCTCCGGAAAGCTGGGCCAAATCGGCGCGACAGCGCGCAGTTTTACCAGCTCCGAAACAAAGGTCGCAATCGCTCCCAACACCGCCGACCAGCCAAAGGCGCATGCCTCCAACGGGAGCCAGGGAAGCGAACGGCGGAAGAGAGTACGGCACACCGGACGCAGCAGGAAGCTTGCCAGAAACACCGTCGTACAGAAGATCGTCTGATGGCGGAACTCTTCCCGATCGTGATAGGGGAGCACGCAAAGCAGGACCAACACATAGAAGCCCGCACCTCCGGCCAGCTGCAGCTGCCAGAAAGAGGGAAATCCTAGTTCATCCCGCCCCCACACGAAGCGTATTCTAGCTCACATCTTTGCCGCTTGTTCCGCGGTTCGTCCCTCGGGATCCTCGTTCCAGCCCATTGCTGGCACAATTCAAGAACTTGGCCGAGACACTTCGCCAAGGCTAAGCTAATATGCACCAAGACTGACTGAACCACCGGCAGCAAGGTGGCTCAGCGTTGCGATCAAGGGGGGATTCCATGGCAGAGAGTGTCCGATTAGCCGTGCCCGACCTTCCCGCGCTCCGGGATCTGTCTTCGATCCGAGTCAAGTCCGTCCCCTGGTATGTCCGGTCGTCGGCTCTGGCGGTGACGTCCACGACGGTCGGCCTTTATTGGGATATTTCATGGCATACCGGAATAGGGCGAGACACATTCTGGACGCCCGCTCACATGGCTATCCAGTTTGGCGCGGTGATCACCGGCCTTTGCTGCGCGTATCTGATCCTGCAAACGACGTTTGCTGCGAAAGGCGCTGTGGGCGAACACTCGGTAAGGATCTGGGGCTTCCGCGGTCCGCTCGGTGCCTTCATTGCCGCCTGGGGCGGGTTCTGCATGTTAACCTCCGCACCCTTCGATAACTGGTGGCACAACTCCTTCGGTTTGGATGTCATGATCCTCAGCCCGCCGCACGTTGTGTTGCTCCTCGGCATCTTCGTGATGGGACTCGGCGGTCTCATCTTGACGAGCAGCCAGATGAATCGGACGGCCGAGGACCGCCGCCCAAGACTCCATTGGCTGCTGCTCTACAGCGGATCGCTGCTGTTCTCGCTCTTGTACATGCTGGGCCTGGAGTACGTAGGCGATGAAACACTCATGCATAGCGCGATCTACTATCGGGTACTCGGGATGATCGCTCCGGTCGTGCTGGTTGGAATCTCTCGCACGTCCGGACGTCGTTGGGCGGCAACCACGGTCGCCGCGATCTATACCGGCTTGTGGCTCGCGGGGAACTGGATCTTTCCGTTATTTCCAGCCCAGGCAAAGTTGGGACCGGTTTTCACGCCGATCACGCACATGGTCCCGCTCGGATTTCCGGTGCTTGTGCTTCCTGGCGCTATCGTGCTCGACCTCGTCCTCGATGGCTTTGCCCGTCGCGGTGACACATGGAAAGCCGCAGTCGGCGGCGCCGGCTTCCTGGCTATGAGTTTGGCGGTGAACTGGCCCTTCGCCTACTTCATGATGTCGCCCTACGCGCGCAACTGGATTTTTGCCATGAACGAATTCCCTTACGCGACGCCCCCTTCTCAGTACCAGGCGTTGGGGTGGACTCTGCGAGCCTACGAGAAGACCCCGGCCGAATTTTGGGTTGGGATGCTGGTTGCACTGGTGGCAACGATACTTTCAGCGCGCATCGGCATGCTTTGGGGCGATTGGATGCGTCGGGTCCGCCGTTAAGCGCTCACCCTTTCTGATGAGGATTGTATGCGAGCCTATTCGAGACGAACATTGGTTCTACTTCTGCTCGTGACCTCCACCCTAGCGTTTTCGCACGTGGGCAGCCCGAACGTGTACTTTGAGGGAGACGCCGGCCCCTACCATTTGCTGGTAACGATAAGTCCTCCGGCCATGATCCCAGGTGTCGCACTGGTCGAAGCCCGCGTCACCTCCGGCACAGTCGAGGGCATCAGCATCGCTCCGGTATACGTCAACGGTAAGGATCAGGGCTTGCCTCCTTCGCCGGACACGATGGAGCCATCCACGGAGAGTCGCCAGAGCTTCACGGGCAAGGTTTGGCTGATGGAGTCGGGCGCCTGGGAGATCCGCGCCCAAGTTACCGGACCTGGTGGAGTCGGAAAATTGACCGTACCCGTCCCTGCCTACGCGCGACGAACCTTGCCCATGCAGCGCAGCCTCGGTGCTTTGCTGTTCGCGCTGATGTTGTTTCTTTCCCTGGGGATTGTCTCGATCGCGGGCGCCGCTGCTCGCGAGGGCGCACTTCCACCGGCCGCCACTCCGACCCCGGATGGCCGACGACGTGGACGAATCGCCATGGGAGTAGCAGCCGTGCTGGTGGTAACCATCTTGGCGCTGGGCAACTGGTGGTGGAACGTCCAGGCTGCTGAACTGAAGCACAACATGCTCTATAGCGCCCCACCGCTCACGGCCTCTTTCGATGGGAGGGATCGCCTCAAACTGCAAATGCAAGAGGACTTTTGGCACACCACCCGCCAAGACCAATGGTCGATGAGCCTGATTCCCGATCATGGCCACTTGATGCACTTATTTCTGCTGCGCGTGCCGGCGATGGATCGCTTTTACCATTTGCATCCTGAGCAAGTGGACGACGCTTCGTTCACCGTTAAGCTTCCTGCACTTCCCTCAGGCAGGTACAAGATTTTTGCCGACATCGTTCGTGGCACCGGATTTCCGGAAACCATGGAGAGCGAAATCGATCTTCCGGAAGTAACGGCCGATCCCTTGTCTGGTGACGACTCGGGAGTGAGTGCCTCGCCATTGGAGCCTTCTCGACAGACGACCACGGTCTCGGTATTGCCTGATGGTGGCCGTATGATCTGGGAACAAAATGGGGGGGAGCTCGAAGCCGGTTCGGTCTTGTGGTTCCGGTTCCGCATTGAAGATGCCGAGCACAATCCGGTCGATGATCTTGAGCCGTACATGGGGATGGCAGGCCATGCGGAATTCGTGAGGTCGGATTTGTCGGTATTTGCGCACATCCATCCCGCTGGCTCGGTGCCCATGGCGTCTCTGATGATGGCGGAGAAGGATTCCGGCTTGCCTATGGATCATGGCTCGATGCAGGCACTTCCCGCCAAGGTCTCGTTTCCCTACGGCTTTCCTCAACCCGGCGACTATCGGCTATTTGTGCAGATTAAGCGACATGGCCAGGTGGAAACTGGCGTGTTCAACGCCCACATAGAAAGTCGGAGCCTGTCCACCCGATAGGTATTTCCTAGTGCTGCGCGGCCACCCAGCGACGTAGCTGGCTTTCCTGGCCATTTCTTCGACGCACACGACATACCGCGTGGACCGTACCACGGCGATCAATCGGCGGCAGCAGCCTCAACGGTTGGTGTCGCTTCTTTCGTCTCCCATTTCAGGATCTTCAAATCGAGCACGAAGATGGCATACATCACGGGCACTTGCAACTTGGTGACGACGGTCGCTAGGAGTAACCCACCAATCTGCGCGTAGCAGAGGGGCTGCCAGAGCGGCCCGCCATGCAAGGCGAGGGGAAAGAGGGCAAGAACGGTGGCGAAAACAGTGATCATGACCGGACGAAGTCGAATGATTCCGGCGTCGATGACGGCGTTCTCGAAGTCATCGCCCGCGATGTGCCTTTCCTCGATGAAGTCGAAAAGAACAATGGAATGGCTGACGATGACTCCTACCAGGCTGGCCACGCCAAGGAACGCCATAAATCCGAAGGGCTCGTGCATGACCCACAAGGCAAAGAAGGCCCCAACCATGCCGTACGGGGCGGCTGCCAGCACAAGCATGGGCTTGATCGCATTGTTGAACTGGAAAACCAAGGCTAGGAAAATGGCGAAGGTGGAGATCACCAGGACTTGCGCCAGATTCAGGAATCCGCTCTTGGTTTTGTCGTACTCGCCGCCGATCTGCATCTTGTATCCCGCGGGCAGCGTTTTTTCGAACTCCCGCAGTTTGGGCATTGCGGCATTCAGGATCTCCGAGCTCAAATGCCCGGCCGCGGGAAAGCTTCGGATGTTGATGGTCCGGAACTGCTCGAGGCGGACAATACGCCCCAGGACCAGGTCGTGTTCGATGTTGGAAACCTGGACCAACGGAATCTTCGTGTTGTCCTGCGACGCGTAGACGTAGAGATTCTGAATGTCGGAAAGTCGAGCCCGTTCGTCCATGCGCAGGCGGGCCACCACGGGAATTTGCTTTTGCCCCTCCTGCAAAGCGGCGACGGTCATACCACTCAGCCCTGAGGTCGAGGAGTTGGCCACGTCCATATTGGTAATCCCGGCCAAATTGGCGCGATCGGGATCGACCGCAAGCCGAACCTGGAAATTCTCATCGCCCCATTCGTTGCGCGTACGCTCGGCATTGGGAATGGAGCGGAAAATATCCTCCACTTTTCCCGCCATCTGGAGAAGCACGCGGTTATCTTGCGCCTCCTGCGCGGCGTTGGTGTCCGCGGTGCTCGACAGTCGGATCTCGATGGGGTAGTCGATAGGATTGGTCAGCAACTGACGAGCGTCGAGCCGCGCTCCCGGCACCGAGGCGGTCAGCGTAGGCTGGAGTTCCTTGATGAAGGTTGGCGTGATCTCCTTGTTCGTGACCTCGATCAGCACCTGCGCATAATTGAGCTGCTGCAACTGCGGAGACGCCGAGAACCAGAAGCGCGGACCGCCTCCGCCGACAAACGTTGTCACGTAGCGTAGGACTTGCGCGGGCTTGCCGTCCTTTCCCGGATGCTCACGTCCGTACTGCTCGGCTTTTTCCCGGACAATCTGTTCAACTTTTTGCGCTGTCTCGTTGGTTGCCGAGAGGTTGACATCATTGGGAAGCCAGACGTCAATGTACGACCAGTACTGAACATCCTCGGGGAAGAACGCCAATTTCAAGTGAGCAAAGATGAACACACCCGCGGCGAGAAATGCCAGAGAGGCGATCAAGAACTTCCATCGATGCTCGATGGAATATTTCGCCGCGCGTGCGTAATATCCCATGAAGCCCGAGGTGCGGCGCTCTTCCACCGGCATCTCCGGCTCGGGCTTCAGCAGGTAGTAGCCAAGATAAGGAAGGAACGACATCGAGATCAGGCGCGAGGCCACCAGAGAGCAAGTCATCACGACCGGAAGACTGTACAGAAACTCACCCGTCGACCCTGTCAGCAAGAGGAAGGGCAGATAGGCGACGATGTTCGTTACCGTCGCATACAGGATGGCCGTGGCTAGCTTGGTAGGGCCTAGCCAGGCTGCTACCAGTCTGGGATGGCCTTCGGCGAGCATCCGTTTGATCGAGTCTCCGGCGACTACGGGATCGTCCACCAGCAATCCCAGCGCGATGATTAGCGTCGCGACCGATACCTGCTGAATGTCGATGCCGAGCATGTACATGAAGCCGAACGTCATGGCCAGCGTAATGGGAATGGAAATCGCCATCAGCACCGCGGATCGCCATTCCCAGAAGCCAATCAGCGACACCAACACCACCAAGGCGATGGCTTCGTAGAGGGCATCCATGAACAAGTCAATGCCTTCTTTGACCTGGAGAGGCTGGTCCGAGGTCCGGGCGATCACCAGGTCGTCGGGCAGGTACTGCTTGACGGCAGCCAGCTTCTCGTCCACGCTCGCCCCAAAGGCGTCAATCTGCTCGCCGTCTTTCATCTGTACAGCCACGGTCACGGCTCGGCTGCGGTGCCAACGCCCGTCCTTGTCACGCCAGGTCAGGTAATTCAGATACTTCGCCGGACTTTGGTAGCCCCGCGAAATATCGACCAAGTCCCGCAGATAGACGGGGCTGAGACCGCTCGAGGAGGACGCGCCAATGATGACGTCTCCGATCTCCCGCGCGCTCTGGAATTTTCCTGAGGGATCGATCTGAATGTTCTTGGGACCGACCTCGAGAGCTCCCCCCGGCAGGGTGCTGTTTCGCGCGCCCAGAATGTCTTTGAGGTTGGCCGGCTTGACCCCGTACTCCGCCAGCCGTTCCTGGGAATAGTCGAGGTAGATCTGTTCCGGCAGCACGCCCTTGCGTTCCACCTTGGCAACCTGCGGAGCCCCTTGCACGGTTCTCGCAATCAGGTCCGTGAAGTCGTCGAGCTCGCGATAGGAGTATCGATCTCCGGCGACGGCAGCCAGTTGGGTTTCGGTCTCCTGGGGATCGCGAATAAAGGCTGGTGCCCAGGCATCGGGATGAATTTCGGAGCGATGCAGCCTCTCGCGCATCAGGCGCTCGGACAGGGCACGTAACTCGGCAGGGCTCGAACGGGAGCTGATATCCACCCCGACAAAACCGCTGCCTTCAAAATAATAGGGATTCGTGAGCACCTTGTTTTGTACAGCCACCCTGGTGAGCGCCTGGAAGGATTCGCGAACCAAGTCCACGGCGACGGATTGAGGAAAAGCATAGACGATGCTGACTCGCGGTTGAGCAGCGTTGCGCGGCTCTGATGCACGCGTTCTTTCGATCGCTCGTCGGATCGACTGGGCCCGTAACGCAACCTCCACTTCGTTCACCGGCGGACTGGCGACCGTCAGCATCAGGGCAGCGGTGTCGCCGAAGTCGCTATTGAACTGAATGGGGCCGGCACCCTGCGGAAGCCGGCTGTTGAGCGCGTTCAGCTTGAGATTAATGTCGCTGAACTGTTTCTTCGTATCTTTTACGCTGTCGTCCAGCTGAACGTAGACCAGAGAAAGCCCGGGAAAACTAATGGAACGTATTCCGAAGTCAGAGGGGACAGGCGGCCGTATGAAGGCGTTCTGCGCCATCGTCTGCTCGATGGGGCGCGTGACCAGTTGTTCCACTTCCTCGGCCGTCGCGCCGGGCCAGGATGTGCTCGCTACGGCTACGCGCACCGGAATGTTGGGATCCTTGCGCTTGGCCATCTGATGGTAGCCGTACCAGCCCCAAAGGAATACGCCGATCAGCAAGATCAAGGAGACTTGGCGATGCTCGGTGAAGAAACGTGCCGTGTTATGCGAATGCTCAATTAGGTCGGCTTCTGATCTATGGGTCATGAAATGGCGGAACCATCGTAAAGTGTTGCCAGCTACGCTCGATCAGGGAATAATTCGCACCTGATCGCCGTTCTTGATTAAGGTCGCACCGGTGGCGACAACTTTTTCGCCCTCGCTGAGGCCGCTCGTGACTTCGATCATGTTGCCGTAGGCATCGCCGACACCCACCCGGCGCAGCTGTGCGGTCGCGGTGTCACCGTTGGCGTCGGCAACCATCACGGCAAAAGCATGCTGCTCGTTGGGATCGTGCACCACGGCCGCCAAAGGAACGGCTGTAACCGGGTGTGGCAACTTCTCGTCTCCCAGCGCGATGGATGCAATCATGCCGGCTTTCAACCGGTTGCCAGGGTTTTCGATCGTCACCGACACCGAATAAACACGACTCTTGGGATCAGCCGCCGGCGATATATTGGTCACGTGCCCGCGGAATTCGCCGGGCAGAGCGTCGGTCGTAACCGCAAGCAGCTGACCCACCCGCACGCGGTTGATGGCCGTATCGGGGACACCAAACTCCGCCTTCACCGAGCGCGTGTCGGCAATGGTGAAACCGTTGGTAGCCGGTCCCACCAGACTCCCCACGTCTACGCTGCGTTTCACGATCCACCCATCAAAGGGCGCCTCGAGAGAACAATAGGCAAGGGCCACCTGAGCCTCGCTGATTTGTGCTTTCGCCGCGGCCACCGAAGCGGCGGTGCTGTCCAGTTGAGCTTGGGCGGAATCGTACTCGGGCTTGGTCGCACTTTGGCTTTTGTAAAGCGCGGAAGTGCGGTCGAAGCTTAATTTTGCTTTATCGAATTCTGCCTGAGCGCGGGAGAGTTGGGCTTTCGCCTGTTCGAGTTTGTCCTGGTAGTCCTGCTGATGGACCAGCGCCAGCACGGTGCCTTTCTGCACCCAATCGCCCTGGTCGACGTTGCGCCGGCGGCCCCCGGTGCCCTTCACCTGGAGCACGGAGTCGACATACCCGTTCGACTTGAAGGCGAGGTCGACTTGCGAGTACGGGACGATGTCGGCCGAGTAGCGAACGCCATTTCCGACCGTGATCTTCTCGACCGGAGCCAGGCGCACCGGCACCAGCGCCTTGGGATCAGACTTGGCTTCATTGCATGCGGCCACAGACAACCCAAGTAGGCTGACTGTGCAAAGAAGGAAGATGCGTCGTACCGAATTCAGGGATTTCATAGCTTCACTCTTCGCCCAACGCTTTCTCGAATTCCGCTTTTGCCGACCAGAACGACAGCAGGGCCTGCTCGTAATCGTGGTCCGCATTAGCGACCGCGGATTGCTGCTGCAGCACATCCCGCAATAGAACCGCTTGCTGCTTAAATTTGTCATTCACTTCGCGAAGCTTTTCGTTGGCCGCATCTCGGGCGGCTTGGGCCACCGTCAACAGGGATCTGCTTTCTTCCAGTTTGCGGAAGCGGTTGTTCACGTCGAGCACCACCTTCGACTGTGCTTCCTTGAGTTGATAACGGCTTTGGTCGAGCGTGACTTTCTTCTGATTGACCTCGTCTTTTCTCCGTCCCCACTCGAATACTTCCCAGTTCAGCTCTCCACCGGCCGAAGCGATATTTTGCGGAAGGAGTTGCGTGTTAATAGGAGTGAAGTACTGAAACGTGGCGGCGACATCGGGAATGTATTGGGCCTTGGCGAGCTTGCGGTCGGTGTCTGCCCGCTCGACATTGATTTCCGCCTCTTTGATCTCCGGCCGCTGGCTGAGGGCTGTCTGCTGGGCCAGTTTCAGGTCCGTCTCTGCGAGGGAGATCGGCGGTACCGGCTCGGTGCGGAAATCCGTTTCCAGGTCGCGCCCCAGCAGATCATTCAAGTGCTCCTTCTGCGTCTGCAGGTTATCCTGCAACACCACTACTTCATGTTGCGACTGGGCAAGCTTGGCTTTTACTTCGAGGCTGTCCGACTTCAACACCGCTTCCTGCGAAATGTATTCGAGGGCCACGCGGTCCGTCTCCCGATACTCGGTGACCGTCATCTTGGCGGCGTCGAGGGCGCTCTCGGTTTGGAGCACAGCGTAGTACGCCTCCTTCACGTCACTAACAACCGATTGCTGCTTACCGCGATATTCCTGGCTGGCAAGGTCGGAGGATAGCTGTTGTTCCCGGATGAAGAGGTGAATCTTGTATAGCTGGCTAAGCGGCTGCGCCACCTGCGCCAGGGCGTATCCCGTAGGTCCCTGGGAGAGCGGGATGTTGGTGTTCTGCGTAGGAATCGGAATCTTACCCACATACCCGAACGTACCTTCCTTAAAAGTGAACGTCGGTGAAGTCAGGTCCGCCACGCCGAGCAGATAGCCGTTCATCGTCGGCAGACGATGGGTCTTGGCGGCTGCGACTTGCCACTTGGACTTGTCGACATCCAGGCCGGCGATTTTCAAGGA
Organism: Terriglobales bacterium; assembly: GCA_035623335.1. GTDB lineage: Bacteria > Acidobacteriota > Terriglobia > Terriglobales > Acidobacteriaceae > JAFAGX01. The sequence continues at coordinate 5,164 of DASPTQ010000004.1, read as the reverse complement.
GCGGTTGTTGGCGATTGCAATCTGGATAGCTTCATTGAGGGTAAGAAGCGGTGGGGAATCTGCGGCCTCGGCGGCCAACGGTAGTTGAGGCCAATCGAGGGCTGCTACGACAACGATCAGAAGGCAGGCAATCCTGATTGCGACCCATCTCATAGCTTTTCGTCCGGTCTATCGCACGAATGAGAGCAATGAATGGGGGACAGCTTGGCGTAGAGAGCAGGCCACACGGAGAAGCGGCGCTCATCCCCCCGACGTTCCCGCGATTCTGCGCCCGGTCCGTAAACTTGTCAAGCAGTTGGTCTTTGAGCCTCGGGACCGGGTTCAGTCCGGCCCGTTCGTGGCTGTTCTATCTCACGGAGGCCACGACAGATCTGGCTCTTCCTAAGATCTAGAGACTTCGGTGGACGAAACCTTGCTTTGCGACTATCCTCTTCGCTCATGAACCGAAGAACCTTTCTTCAAGGCGCTGCGGCGGGCGCCGCGACCTTAGCTCTTCCCCGTCGCTGGCACGCAGAATCGAGCGAGCTCAGTCCGATCTACGTGCAAATCGAGAAGCAACATGACGAAGCTGTCGCGCGGCTGCAGGAGTGGATCAAGCAGCCTTCTATCGCCGCCGAGAACCGCGGTGTGAATGAAGGCTGCGATCTGACCATGCGATTCCTTCGCGACGCTGGCTTCGGTCAGGTCACGAAAATCCCCACCGATGGCCAGCCCGGAATTTTTGCCACGCTCGATGCCGGCGCTCCCAAGACGCTCGGGCTGTACTTCATGTACGACGTGAAGCAGGCAGATCCGGCGGAATGGTCATCGCCGCCCTGGGCGGCTGCGCTGGTCGAAAAGCCCGGCCTGGGAACGGTGCTCGTGGGCCGCGGCGCGGTGAACCAGAAAGGACCGGAAGCGTCGTTCCTTGCGGCGCTGCATGCAATTCGTGCCCAAGGCCGGAAGCCGCCGGTGAACCTGGTGCTGGTCGCTGAAGGCGAAGAGGAGATCGGCTCGCCGCACTTTCCCCAGATTGTGCACCATCCGGAAGTGATGGCTGCGCTCAAGCCGTGCGTTGGAATTTTCATGCCTTCGGCCGAACAGGATCTCGATGGAATGGTCGTAATGACGCTGGGGGCGAAGGGCGTAGTGGAGCTAGAGCTGGTATCGAGTGGTGAGCGATGGGGCCGCGGTCCGCGGCACGATATTCACTCCAGCAACAAGGCGCGGGTCGATAGTCCGGCCTGGCATCTGGTCGAGGCGCTGACGACCCTGGTCTCTGCGGATGGCAACGACCCGGTCATCGAAGGCTTCGCCGACAAGGCGCGCCCGATTTCCCCGGCCGAAAAGGCTATGGTCGCCGCCGCTGCGCATCGGCTGGACGAAAACCTGGCCAAGAAGCAGATGGGGGTCGAGCGGTGGGTGCATGATGTCAGCTGGCAGGAAGCGCTCGAATTGCTGATGTCGCGCCCCACGGTAAACATCGAGGGCTTGGTAGGCGGCTATACGGGCCCGGGGGGGAAAACCATTCTGCCGCATCGCGCGGTGGCCAAGATCGATATGCGACTGGTCCCCGATATGCAGGCCAGCGAAGCTTTAGCCGCTCTAAAAGCGCATCTGGCCAAACGCGGATTCGGCGACATCGAAGTCAATATGACGGGTGGATACAACCCGAACAGCACTTCCGCCAATGCCGCTCTGATTCTGGCGCAGACTGCCGTGTATAAGCGTGGCGGCATCGATCCGATCGTGCTGCCACGGAGCGCCGGCTCATGGCCCGGCTACGTCTTTACCGACGAACCGCTGCATCTCGCCGCCGGCCATTTCGGCATGGGACACGGCAACGGAGCCCACGCGCCCGACGAGTACTACGTCATCGAATCGAAAAACGAGAAAGTGCAGGGCATGGATGGCGCCGTGCGCTCTTTCGTCGAGTACCTTTACGAGGTCGCTCGCTCGGCATAAGCTCATTGGCCTTCAGAGGCGCCGGATGATTCTTGGCCCGCTTTGCCCCTCCTTATCAAGAACGGGGAAAAGCGTAGTCAAGCTTCTGGTCCTTACCTTCGGATGGATGAGGAGTTCACCTCTCCTGGTACACCATGGTTCCCTTGCGGATTGTGTAGTGCACCCTGGCCAATGCCGTGATGTCCTGTGCCGGATCCGCGTCTAGCACCACCAGGTCGGCGTCGGCCCCTTTCGCGATGCGGCCCGTGCGCTCAGAATGCCCGAACTTTCGTGCTGGACTGGTGGTGAGGGAGGCAAGGATATCCCGATAACTCATGCCTGCCTGGGACATGAGAGTGAATTCCAGGGTGGTGTCATAGTGGTCGATATAGCCGATATCGGTCCCAAACAGAATCTCGCCGCCCGCTCGGGAGTAAGCCCGCAGTTCGGCAACCATTCTGGCGATCCACGCCTCGCGTTCCTGGTCGGAGCCGTTCTCCTTGCGCGCCTCGAAATCGAATAAGGTCAGGGTTGGTATCAACGCCAGGTGCGCGCGTTCTAACCGCGCAATAAAGTCCGGGGTCCAGGGTGGTGATTGGGGGACGGTATGGGCCAGTACGTCCACACCGCTAGAGATCGCGACCTCGACGCCATCTATATTCTGCGGGTGCGCGAAGACCGGCATGCCGTGCCGATGCGCTTCTTCCACCGCCGCCTTGGCAACGGCCACAGGCAAGAGGACAACTTTGCCCTGTCCCTGGTAGGAACCGGCAAACAGCTTGATTCCATTCGCGCCCTTAGCGGCATGGTCGCGCACCAGAGCTACCGCCTGGTCCGGGGTTTCCACGGGCGCGATGGAGATACGATTTTTCGCGAGGAAATCGCGAACGTAGATCGGTTCCTTCGTCCAAATGGGCTCGCCAACCGTGAGAATGCGGGGGCCGCGCAGCTCGCCGCTCTCAATGCGATCCCGTAGCGCGAGTGTATTGTCGAGCACGGAGGAGATGTCAAACACGGTGGTGAAGCCCCAGCGGTTGAACATGATTTCCAGTTGGTCCCCCAGTTGCTTCGTGCTCGAGTCACGAGCATCGAGAAGGCCAGGGGTGAGAATGTGAACGTGATTGTTCCAGAAGCCCGCCGTCACGGTGAGGCCGCGGCAGTTCATGACGGTGGCGGCGTGCGGGATTTTGATCGTCGAAGCCGGCCCGACGGCAAGAATCTGCCCATCATGAACCAGAACTATGCCGTTTTCGATGGGTGGCTCGGAGGGTGAGGGATAAATCTTCCCACCGGTCAGCGCTAGGTCAGAACCCCGGCACGGGCCGTTCGTAGCCAAGACCAAACTCAGAAGAAAGAACAAACCGGATTCGCGTAGATTCGGCAACTTAGGACCTGGGCCGGATTTGGTCCGACAAATCTTTTTCGGTGGGCGGTGGTGAACTTCTCCCAGAGAGGGATCCTCTTCCTGGCGCTTTTGGCCGTTCGGCTACTTCTGTAACCCTTCGGCAAAATTGGAGACCACCGTAACCGACGGGCTGACCTGCTGGGAAATCTGTTCCAGCAAGATCTTCTTGCCGTCGGCAGAGACATCGAAGAACGGGAAGGACAGTACGGTCCAGCGATTGATTAGGGTCTGCGGCGAGCCGAACCGCAACGCGCCCCCGCTGTCCTGGACCGGCACGGCTATCAGGGACTGTGTTCCGTCAAAGTAGTAGAGCTCCTTGCCGTCTTTGCTCCATACTGCGGATTGTCCGCCGTTGGCGGACACCTGCCATTTCCCTTGCCCGCCGCCGAACGCCACCACATAGATCTCGACCATGCCGGATTGGGTCGACTGGTAAGCCATCCAATGCTGATTGGGAGAAAGACGCCCCCACGTGCCGCGCGGTGAGACCATATATGGTTTGCGCTGGCCTTCGAGCGGTAAGGCCCAGATCGAGGCGCCTCCGGGAAACCCGCGTTGGTAGAGAAGCGTCTTGCCATCGCTCGACCAATCGGTCGGTGTGATCACAGTATCGTCGGTGAGCAGAAGCTCTTCCGCACCGCTGCCGTCGGCTGGCTTGCGGTATAGCGTGGCCTTCCCGTTGCGGCTGGAGAGATAAACGATCCACTTTCCGTCGGGTGACCACAACGGGAACATATTTGCGTTCGGGCCGAAGGTCAGACGCGTGCGCACGCCACGCGCCAGATCGAGCACCCAGACGTCGTTGATGCCGCTGTCGATCTGCATAGCGACCCGGTCGTCCTGCGGCGAGATCCGTGCAAATTGCAGGTTGGCAAGTTTATCGGCGACAACGCCCACTTGCTTGCCGCTGCGATCCAGCCAAACCAACTGCAGATCGCCGATCAGTCCGCTGCCGAAGACGAGCAGGCCGTTGTCGGTGGCCGAGGCGTCCATGTGCCAGGTAGACGCATCGTTCATCACGCCCTTGGCTACCATGCGCGGCTCGCCGCGCAAATTCCCCTTGGCTGGATCGAAAGGCTGCGCCATTAATTGGTCGCCGCGGGCAAACAGAAGAAATCCGTCTGCATAGATCGCGTTGGAGCTCGAATGCATCAGACCACGAGTTTCACGGCCGTCGAGCGTCGCGAAGTACACCGTGTCGTTCCCCGACTGGGCGAGGTCGTGGTGCATGGCCAGATACAAGAAATGCTTTCCATCGGGCAGGACAAATGGCCAGCGATGCGATGTGTGCCGTGAGGAGTCAATCTTGGTGATCTCGACCGGAGTGCCCCCGCTGGCGCTGACACGCAGGATGGGCGAGTTCGGGGACGCGGAAAACAGGATATTTCCGTCCGCACCCCAAGTTCCCCCGCGCCCGAGCTGGGCGTCGCAGACGATGACCGGAGAGCCGCCATTGAGTTCGACCGTCTTCAATTTTCCGTCGGCGAAAAATCCCAGCGAGCTGCCATCGGGCGACCAGAACGGAAAGAACGCATCGTCGGTCCCGGGGAGTGCGCGTGCTTCGAGCGAGTTCATGAGGCGAACCCATAGAGTCTGCTTGCCTTCGGCGGCAGCGGTAAACGCCAGCGCCTTTCCGTCCGGCGAAAGCACCGGCGGTCCCGCCGTGTCGTCTTTTAGGTGGAAGAGGCTGTTCGGCGGAGGATCAATCACCGTGCGGATGCTCGGTGCGGCGGGATGGGAATGGGGAATCAGAAACCCTGCGCCGGCGCCTAGCAACAGCGCAGCCACCAAACCTGCCGCCCAAGCCAGCGAGTTGGCTGGGGGCGACTTTGTCGC
>DASPTQ010000003.1:0-8612 GCA_035623335.1 Terriglobales bacterium | reverse complement strand
GCGGAAGTCGCTGCTGCTTTCCGAGGAAGAGAAGAAGGTAACCGCCTATCATGAGGCAGGACACGCTTTGGTTGCGACCAAGCTGCCTAACTCGGACCCCTTGCATAAGGTCACCATCATTCCCCGCGGCATGGCGCTCGGGGTAACCATGCAATTGCCGATCGACGACAAACACAACTACACCAAGGACTATCTCGAGACCGAAATCGCCATCATGATGGGTGGCCGCCTGGCCGAAGAGATGTTCCTCAACCAGATGAGCACTGGGGCCGGCAACGATATCGAGCGGGCCACGGAGATGGCGCGCAAGATGGTATGTGAGTTTGGCATGAGCGACCTGGGGCCGTTGACCTTTGGCAAGAAGGAAGAGCAGATCTTCCTCGGCCGGGAAATTGCCCAGCACCGCGACTACAGCGAGGCCACAGCCATCAAGATCGATGAAGAGGTCCGGCGCATCGTCAGCGAAGGCTACATGCGGGCGAAAAACGTGCTGGCGGAGAATCACGAGACCCTGGTGAAGATTGCTCTGGCGTTGCTCGAGCGCGAAGTGCTCGATGCCAATGAGATCAAGATGATCATCGAGGGCAAGGAACTTCCGAAGATTACGGCTCCGCCCAAGCCCGACGAGGCGGTGCAGCAGGTTCTCAAACCTGAACCCGGGCGCCCGGGAATCGCCAAGGGCGGCGAGAGCCCGGCGCGAGCCTAACCACGCAGAAATCGAGCGCATCCTGGTTCGACCTGGGGTGCGCGCGACATGCTTCCGGCTTCCGACACACTCCACCCTTGGCGTCGCGCAGTGCTGCTGGCCTAAATTGCCAAGCGTTCGGGCAGGGGCGAGCAAATAAGCAAGGCAGGAGAGATCAAGACTCAGGGCATATTCGCCCATCTCCTCGGCTCACAACCTGTTGCCTATTGGGATTGTTCTGCTGGATGACCGCTCCGCCGGGCGAGGTCATGGTTGCGCTTTCCCATCCTGGTTCCTTGAACCTCGTTCCCTCAGGGATTTCTCTACGTCGGTTTATTCGAGGTTGGCGCCCATCGGCTGATAGCGGTACTTCTTGCCGTCCCAGAAAAGAGCTGAGTCCATCCCGCTCCCGCCCGTCTCTTCCACATAGATTGCCACGTGTGGCTTTTTACGCACCATCAGCTTCTTCACGTAGACCTTGTCCATAGGAGTGTTGACGATCATGAATTTCGCCATCGGATTAGGCGCGCGCCATGCTTGCTCTCCGGCTCCGTGAATGACCAGGAGGACGAGGTTACGGTGGGCAAGATCTTCCGCGCCAAACTGAGTGGTGATCTTGGGATTTCCGTAGCCATAAAAAGAGTAGTAGGGATCGATGACCAAGTACTCATTTTCCGCCTGGTTCATCATGGGATTCTTGCAGTGCGCTGGAATGACGATGTCATCCACCCCATCGCCGTTGAAGTCCCCGACGACCGGTGGCTGGTCAGCCAGCACGCAGGTCGATCCAAATTGCTTGGCGACGAAATCATTGTCGACCGAAGGGGTGGGAGCGGTTGGGCTGGCAGCCGGTGGGTTGGAAGCCGTCGGATGGAGAGAGGTTTGACCTTCGAAGGTTGCGCTCAAGCACAAACCCGCCGTAAGCAGCCAGAAGACGAATCGAGGGAACGACATAAGGTTACTCTAGTCGCGCTGGGGCGCCCTTCCTAGGGAAGTAAGGTCGCAGGTAGAACTAAAGTAACCACCGGGCGCCATGGGGGGATCGACTAAGCACGGTCAAAGTGCTGCCAGCCTTCCGCGGCGAGCTCAGCTCGCTTGCCTTGGCTGATCAAGAAAATGTGCCGGTGGGGCTGGATGCGCCCGATGGGAGTGATGGGAATGCCGGCGATATGCCGGGGAACACGCCTGCCCGGCGGAGCGGTGAACAGCAGCTCGTAATCCTCGCCACCGTGAAGGACGAACTTCGGATCCACCGGGGTGGACGGTTTTCCCAAGCTCGCCGCGGGGATCGCCTCGGCTTCAATTTCCGCCCCAACCCGGCTCTCCCGGCAAATATGCGCCAGATCGGTGGACAGCCCATCGCTCAGATCAATCATGGCCGAAGCGAGGGCTCTTTGGCGCAGGATTCGGCCCACCTGAATGCGCGGCATGGGGCGAAAATGTTGAGGAAAATCGCCTGCCCGAAGCTTGCGGCCGGAGACAAGCAGGCTGAGTGCGGCAGCCGAGCCGCCAAGCACGCCGGTAACGTAGATGCGATCTTGTGGCCGGGCGCCGGAACGCAGGATGGCCCGATGGCGCGGGACCGATCCGACCACCACGATATCGATCAGCACACCGGCGGGCGACTCCGAGGTGTCTCCGCCGGCCAGACTGACCTTGAAGGTCTTGGCCAGGTCGAGCAGTCCTTTCAAAAAGCCATCGACCCACGCCTGCGGCAGAGCAGGCGGCAGTGCCAGGGACAGAAATGCGGCGATCGGTTCTCCTCCCATGGCGGCAATGTCACTCAATCCTCGGGCCAGGGCGCGATGGCCGATCACCTCAGGCGGGTGCCATTCCCTGCGGAAATGAATGCCCTCCAGGCTGAAATCCGTGGTTACCAGGGCTTGATGCGCGGGCGGAATGCGAAGAACCGCCGCGTCGTCGCCGATGCCGGCGACTACAGCGCCCCCCGAATGGGCGCGCTCGCGTATGCGAGCGATCAGCAACTTTTCCTTCAAGGGCAAGCAGCATTCAATATAGCTGCGAACCGGCAGTAAGTCCCCCCTGGTTACCTGCCATGGGACGACGAATCAGGGGCGGACTTCGGTAATCGCACAGCCTTTCCTAAGGTCATTGACAGACCGAAGGCCCTTTGTTACCGTTCAGGAGCTGAATTCGTAGCCTTTGGCCAAGCTAACTGCCTTGTGCAGTTTGTCTTAGGCGTCTTAGGGATCGGGTAGCGATCAGACCTAAGGCGCTAGCCCACCCTCAGCAAGGTTTTAACCGGGATCAGGACTCGGTTAGTCCCGAGCGGCGAACCATCGCCTAGGTTTGATCTGATCCCAGGAAGGAAGCTCTTGCGAAAGCGTTTTTACATTCTATTTGTAGCGAGCGGAGAGGACGGCCAGCTGCGCAAGATCCCCATCCCGGTCCAGTACCTGTACGTTCTGGTTGTGGGTGGAACGATCGCGATGACGAGCATGACCGGCATCGCCAGCTCGTATTTGCGCATGCTGTTCAAAGTTTCAAGCTTCAATGAACTGCAGGCGGAGAAGGAAGAACTGAGAAACCGCTACACCCGGCTGGAGCAGGTTGCCCGGGAAAAAGACATTCAGGTCGCTTCCTTGGGCTCACTAGCCAGCGAAGTTTCGTCTTTGTATGGCCTGAAGAACGATCCCATACTCGCACCGACGAGCGATATGGTGGAAGAAGCCGCGGTCAGCTCTTCACTCGACCGGCTCTACACGCTCAAAGACACGGCGTTCAGTGGCGCCGCTACGACCGGCATTTTGCTGGGATTGACACGCAACGTGACTCCAGCCGACTGGCTGCGGGCCAACTCGTCACCGAGTCTGTGGCCGGTGGAAGGCCCGGTAACGGGCTCATTCGGAGAAAGAATCGATCCGTTTAACGGAGAGGGTGCCTTCCACAGCGGAGTGGACATCTCCGCTTCCGTGGGACAACCAGTCATCGCGCCGGCCGACGCCGTGGTGGTACTGGCGGATTTCATGGGCGGCTATGGTCGGGCCATCGTGCTCGATCACGGGCACGGGATCACGACCCGCTACGGGCACTTAGCTAGTTTTGCCGTGGTTGCCGGCCAATATATACATCGCGGAGACACCATCGGGTATGTCGGCCTGAGTGGCCGTAGTACGGGCCCCCACCTTCACTACGAAGTCCGCATCAATGACACACCGGTGAACCCGCACAAATACCTGCGCATCACCGTGGCCCACGCCGGGGGATTTGCGGCGGGAAGCTAAGGCACGGCGGCGGCCCTTCCTCACAATCTTTGCGCACCAGGGGCTCGATTCCGGGGAGAGAATTCACCCGAGAACGAGCCCAAGGCTGGCTACCGTCGTAGTCCCACCCAGCGCTCCGACACCACCATGGAGTTGATTGGGTTTTGCGGATCGTAACGCACGGACGTCGGTACTCCGAGGCGGCAGGAGTGCAGATTGATGAGCTGTCGAAGATAGGTTACATCTTGCGATGCCTCGTACGACACGCCGGCGACGTCGTATTGAAAAATCAGCATGAGCGAGGGCTGACGCCCATTGCCTTCGATCTCCTGCACGTCGATCACGGTGCCGTCGGTGATGCGTCCCACCTGGTCGAGCCAGGCGCGACGCTCGCGTTCGACCTCCTCCGGCCGTTTTGGTTTGCGCCGCAACAGCAAGTACGCCGCGAGCGCCGTGGCGGCGCCCGAGAGAACCCACGCACTCGGAGGAAGGGGCATCATGCAGGCCTCGACAGCTGCCTATCTTCCTACACAGGATAATGCACTCATAGCCAGGGGTGAAAGAGGTTCAGCGGGTTGCCACCGCGGGCCGTGATGGCCGGGCGGTGATGCCGGGGGACAACCTCTTATCTCCCGGCTTCGGACGTGTGATCGTGAATGATTTTCCATCCTTCGGGAAACTTGTGAAAAATCAGGGTAAACAAACCATGGGGATTCTTCCCGTCGGCGCTGGTCAGCTGCCAAGCTCCGCGCACGAAGGCGGAATCTTCTCCGAGCGACTCCACTTCCAAGTCCGAGAAGGCGAGATTTCCCATCTCTCGACCCTCGGACAGGTAACGCTTCCGGTAGCGCTCCAAGGTGGACTGCCAGCCCGAGGTCTTCGTCCCGTCGGAGAAAAACGTCAATCGAGGAGAGTTCCAATAGCCCGCCATGAAGCCTTCAAGATCATGGTGGTTCCAGGCTTCGACTTGGCGAACCAGTACTTGTTGAACGGCAGCGTTTCGTTCCCCACGGTCTTCGCCTAGGCCAAGCACGGGGCAGAAGACAAGCAGCAAAAGGCTTACGGCGCCTCGCCCATGGTTATGCATGCTCGAAACCCCAAGGCGCAGTGTAGCCGGGGCGGCGGAACCGAAGGAAGTGAGGTTTCGGCTACCTTGATCGCTGGCCCCGGGAAGGCAGGCTTAGGCCGGGCTCTTTTTGCCGGCGGCGGCGGTCAACGCTTCGGCCCGCTCCCAGGGACGTTTGCGACGTTCGGCCTCGGGTTTGTCGCGGTCTACGATCCGGTCGTAGTGATAGACCTCGCTGACGCTTCCCAGGGATTCGTTATAAAGGCTAGGTAATCCCAGAGCCTGTTTCAACTCTTCGGTGAATTGCTGCAGGGACTTCAAATGTTCGGCGGTGGCAGGAACTTCGGTCTTGGCCGTCTTTAAGAACTGCTGGTGTCCGCGATTGACCAGCTTCGAGATCTCGCCCCCGATCAAGTAACCCGGATAGGCGAAGATCTTTACCGTACCCTCGGGATTTTTCTGGATGGCCGCCGAGCAGTTGTATTTCTTCAGAAACACCCGAGCCTGAGTGCCCGGTGCCTCAATCAGGTCGAAGCCATGCTCGCGCAACCAGTTCAGCACTTCTTCGTAACCACGATGCTCTTGTTTGCCAGCCATTGGAACCTTTGCCTATCGTGTAACTTAGATGCAGCATCGCCGCGATCGATGCCACCCCTTTCTGTGGAACCAGGCAGACTCTCTTATAATCTAACCTAAGGCGGGTTGTGCCAGCCTTTCGCGGGCCAGCCGGTTACGACGGTCACCTTAGTTTGACGGCATGCAAATCGCTTCTTCCAAATCGGTGGAACAGTTCGGGTCTGGTTCGCCTCCGCGGGTCGATGGTCCCCCGCCCGAGCCCCGCCCGGCTGAACCGGAGGTGTCGAAACTGGGCCAGAGCAGTTTGGATCGGGTTGGCAATACTCCTCTGGTTCGACTCGAGCGTATCGCCGCCGGGCTCCCCGGAGCTCGAATCCTGGGCAAGGCGGAGTGGCTGAATCCGGGAGGCTCGGTCAAAGACCGGCCCGCCGCCAACATTGTGGCCGAAGCGCGCCGGGAGGGTAAGTTAATTCCCGGTAAAATCTTGCTCGATTCGACCAGCGGAAATACCGGCATTGCCTACGCCATGCTGGGCGCGGCCCAGGGTTTTCCCGTGACCCTGTGCATGCCAGAGAATGTATCGGTCGAGCGCAAACGCATCCTCAACGCCTACGGTGCGACCCTCATCTACACCGATCCCGCCGAGGGCTCCGACGGTGCCCTCCGCATGGCGCGCGAGCTGGCCGCGAAGCATCCCGAGCAATACTTCTACGCCGATCAATATTCGAACCCCGCCAATTGGCAGGCTCATTACCACGGCACCGCCAATGAAATCTGGCAGCAGACGCAAGGAAGGATCACGCACTTTGTCTCCATGTTGGGTACGAGCGGTACTTTTGTCGGCACCAGCCGGCGCCTGAAGGAACTGAATCCACGCATTCGCTGTATCTCCTTGCAGCCCGATTCGCCGTTCCACGGAATTGAAGGGGCCAAGCACATGGCCAGTGCCATCGTACCGAGGATTTACGACCCGGCGCTCGCCGATGCTGATCTCGGAGTCTCCACCGAAGACGCCTACGTCATGGCCAAACGGCTGGCGCGGGAGGAAGGTCTTCTGGTCGGTATCTCGGCCGCCGCGGCGGTCGCCGGATGTGTCGAACTCGCCCGCCAGCTTCAGCCCGATCAGGGCGGCGTGTTCGTCACCATCCTGTGCGATTCCGGAGACAAGTACCTGAGCGAGAGGTTCTGGGAAGAATAAGACACCCCTTCATGCTGAGAATCGGCCACTCCCATTACCAGGCTGTCCGCCGTCACGGCGAGGAGACCTATCCTTACGAGTGCTGCGGTGTGTTGCTCGGTCGTTTTGAGGATGGAGGAAGGGTGGTCACCTCGGTCGCTCGCTGCGGCAACACTCGGGATGACTCCCCCCAGAACCGCTACAACATCGATCCGAAAGAGGTGATTCGCATCCAGCGCGAAGGACGGGAGCGCGAAGAGGATATCGTCGGTTTCTATCATTCCCATCCCGACCACCCCGCGCGCTGGTCGTCGACGGATCTGGCCGAAGCCCACTGGCTGGGCTGCTCCTACGTGATTACCAGCGTCGAAAAGGGGAGGGCGGCGGATACGAACTCCTTCGAGCTGACCGGCGGCGATGAGCGGGATAAGCAGCTGGTGGACGAGAAGATCGAAGTCGGATAAGGCGGTCCGGCGCGCTCACGGCCTACCCATGGCCGGAAGCATCGGCATCGAGCGGAACCCTGAACGGCCGCGCCCCGCCTGCCCCTGGCGCCGCTTGGCGGTGCCAGGAGCGAAGGAAAGCTGAATCCCGAGCGGTTCCCGGGGCATCCCTTTAAGAATATGACGAAAATCCATATTCCCAGTCCCCTGCGCCAGTATGCCGCCCAGCAGGCGGACGTTGCCGTGAAGGGCAGCACTGTCGGCGACGTGCTGTCGGACCTTGTGACCAGGCACCCCGATCTTCGCCGCCATCTCTATACCGAGGATGGCAAGCTTCGGGCGTTCGTCAATATTTATGTGAACGATGAAGACATCCGCTATCTCAAGAGAGAGGCTACGGCAGTCGGCGACAGTGATACCATTTCGATTGTTCCTTCCGTGGCCGGGGGCTCGCTTCGATGACTAGGCATCTGATAGACGTCGCATTCCTAAGCCTGCCGCACCTCCATGCTTCGCCCGGATGCGCCTGTTGCAGCTAAATCATCCGTCGAGTGCGCGTGGAAACCAAAAACAGCTGAGGTTCTTATGGTGACCGTTTCTCCACCCAAACCCCAAAGTGCCACCCTCAACAATGACGAGATTCTTCGCTACTCGCGCCATTTGATCATGCCCGAGGTGGGCATGGAGGGCCAGCAGAAGCTCAAGGCCGCGCGCGTGCTCTTGATCGGCGCAGGCGGCTTGGGATCACCGCTGGCGCTTTATTTGGCGGCAGCCGGTGTGGGCACGCTCGGAATGGTCGACTTCGATGTGGTCGATTACACCAATCTGCAGCGCCAGATTCTTCACGCCACCGCCGATGTCGGGCGCAAGAAGCTGGAATCGGCGCGCGACAAGCTGAAGGCGATCAATCCCTTCGTCCAAGTGCGCCCGTTTGAAACCCGGCTCACCAGCCAAAACGCGCTGGCGCTGTTTCAGGACTTCGATATCATTGCCGACGGCACCGACAACTTCCCCACTCGATACCTGGTCAACGATGCCTGCGTGCTCACGGGCAAGCCCAACGTCTACGGGTCTATCTTTCGCTTTGAAGGCCAGGCCAGCGTGTTTGCCGCGGAAAATGGTCCCTGCTATCGCTGCTTGTATCCCGAGCCGCCCCCGCCGGGGCTGGTTCCCTCCTGCGCCGAAGGCGGGGTTCTCGGCATCTTGCCCGGACTGGTCGGGGTCATTCAGGCGACCGAAGTCATCAAGTTGATCCTCGGGACCGGGGATCCGCTCATCGGGCGTTTGTTGCTGGTCGACGCTCTGGGGATGAAATTCCGCGAGCTCAAGCTGCGCAAAAATCCCGATTGCCCCGTCTGCGGCGCCCATCGTACGGTTACGCAGCTGATAGACTACAATCAGTTTTGTGGAATTCGTGCAGAGGAGAGCCAACCTGTGGAAG
>DASPTQ010000002.1:0-2719 GCA_035623335.1 Terriglobales bacterium | reverse complement strand
TGGCAAGGCGGCTGAGATCCAGCCGGGTTCGGATCACGGCTAGCCGGTTTCACTTGAGCTTCGGGGAATTTTCATCGGCGGCTTTCGCGTCATCGGCGTGAATCACTCCATCCTCGTTGGCGTAGAAGGACCGATGGTCAGAGTCCTGTTGCTTGGGGGTAAGGGTGAGCTCATATCCGTCCTGGCGGGTTTTGAAGCCGACGGTGTAGTCCCCGCGGTCCGTGGCCAGCATGCGGCGGGTGAAATTGCCGGTGTGTACCAGGTCGGCCAGGGAAGAAGCGTACTTCCCGTTCTTCTTCTCATACAGGTTTTGCGCCCGAATCACGGTGCGCATGTAGCCGAGAGCATTGGCCTCCGACTCCGAGTGCGCCGGATCCCCACTGAACTTGGGTTGGTAGGGGGTTGGGGCTTGGGTTTGGGCTTGTGTCGAAACCGAGATCAGGACGAGCAGGAGAGCAATCCGTGGCGTACCTAAGCAGTGATTGGGCACAATCGATGTCCTCGCGGGTGTTATTTTTTAATGTTACTCCCGTAATTGGCAAGACCGTAACGGGCTTTGTGTGGGATTTGAATGCAGCTATGCTAAGCCTATTCCTGATTATAGGTATCCCATGAAAGCTGCATCGGCAACGAAAACAGCGGTGGCAAAAAAAGCTCTGATCCGCATTGCAGTCGTCGAGAGTGATCCTTTGCGCTTTGTGGGCTTTCGAGCTTTGTTCGACAATGAACCGGACTTTGAGCTGATTTCGGCCTCACTCCCGGAAATCGCCGTTCTTGATGGCGTTGACCTGGTTCTACTGAGCAACCGCAACGGTCAGAACCTATTTGATGTGATGGCCAGTCTCAAAGCCACTCGCCCGGGTCTGCGCATCATCGTGACCGGCTCCGGAATCGACGAGGAGACCGTGCTCAAGGCGATCGCTTCCGGTGCCAAAGGCTATGTAGACGAGGCCGCTTCTCCCGCGGAATTTGTGCAGGCAATCCGGGTGGTGAACGAAGGGTCGGTCTGGGCCCCACGGCGCGTGCTTTCCCTGTTCATCGAGCGGGTCTCCTCCTCTCCCGGACGTATTTTCCCGGTCGGCCGCGTCAGTTTCACCGATCGCGAGAAGGAAGTTCTGGAGATGCTGGTGGCAGGTCGGTCCAACAAGGAAATCGGAGCCGCGCTGGGAATTGAAGAGCGAACCGTCAAGGCGCATGTGGCCAAGCTCATGCGAAAAGTCGGGGTGCAAAACCGAATTGCACTCTCCGTGCACGCGATCACGCATTCCTTAGTCACTGCCAGATAAGGCCTTTTCCACTGGTTACCAAGGGACATATACCTACGTAATCTTGCCCCAAATGTTGCCCTCCTTCATACTCGCCTCACCTACCACAGAACCTGGGAGACGGGGTTGGGAGCGGAGACTAGGTCTACGCTGCCACCCCGATTTTTTTGCTCTCAGCACTACGGCAGCTAAGCCGGCAAGCCTGGTCCGAACCAACCTTTTTCACCCCGGGAATCTCGATAGAATCAGCATGCATGATCTCCCGATAGGAGCCACGCCATGAGAAAGGTTCTGTTCGCCTGCGCCATTGTCGGCTCGGGCTTATCCGCTTTCGCCACGGAAGCGGCTGAGAACAAAGCCGTGGAGCGGGTAAAGGCCGCGGCCGAAGTGTTAGAGGAGATCCAGAGCGCTCCTGACCAGGGCATTCCCGAGGAGATTCTCGGATCGGCGGAATGCGTTGCCGTCGTGCCGTCCCTGTTGAACGGAGGCTTTGTCGTCGGAGCCCGCTATGGACGCGGGATTGCCAGCTGCCGCACGCCCAAGGGCTGGAGTCCGCCGGTGTTCTTCAGCATCGAAGGCGGAAGCTTCGGGCTTCAGATCGGAGCCCAGGCGGTCGATCTCGTCATGCTCATCATGAACGACAATGGCATGCGGAACTTGCTTTCGAGCAAATTCAAACTGGGGGCGGACGCCAGTGTTGCCGCCGGTCCGGTTGGACGCCATGCGGCCGCCGATACGGATTGGAAATTGCGTGCTCAGGTACTCAGCTATTCCCGCGCCCGAGGTGTTTTTGCGGGTGTGTCGCTCGATGGGGCGGTCGTCCGCGAAGACCGGGACACGACGAGAGAGTTCTACGGACATATGGTGAGCTCCGAATCCGCCCTCGGGGGATTGGTCGAGCCGCCGGAGGGAGCCTATCCATTCGAGGCCACGCTGGCAAAGTGGGCGCAGGCAGCGGCCACAAAATAGACGAAGGGCAATCCTTCTCGGCGGTAGAGCTGGCGATTCACGGGTCTGTTAGCGCGCTCGAAGCTTGGAATAAGGCTTGGCCGAGGTTTTGCCGATTGGCTGAGTATGGCGCGGCGGACACGGAACCAATCTCGGCACTTTAAGCAAATCTTGGCCGAACCAGGCCGACCCGCCGCCGCGAGATTCAAGATCGTCCTCCAAATCCTGAATCCTGTGGTCCTTGCCCGACATCCTATTTGATAGCGTAAGTACCTCACCTGCTTGCACTTGTCTGCGGTACGGAGGCCGTTACCATGGCTACGACTTCGCCCTTTTCCGCTACCGTTCCGATGCCGAATCGCGCCTTTGGCATTGATCCGATCGACGATCTGTTGCGGCTGGAGAAAGCAGCGCGGAAGATCAACTCGATCCTCGATCTCGATCAACTCATCGACAAAGTGGTAAATGAGGTGGCGCACACCTTCGGATGCCTGGAGGCGACGATT
>DASPTQ010000001.1:0-2391 GCA_035623335.1 Terriglobales bacterium | reverse complement strand
GAATCGGTCTGGACGACGCGCAAGGACACTGTAATCCCTTTGTTACCTTTCCTCTGCTGGGGGGCATAATTACCGGAGAAGTCGGTCTTAGTGGCCGCCCATGCGATGGTGGCAAGGCATAATGATGAATACCAATAGCTTCTCAAGCATTTCATTTTGCTCCCAGACACTGCAACATTCGGTCGCAGGAGCACTTTAGCTTGACACGGCGGGACTTGCCAAGATGGGTGTCGTTAACAGGCGTGGGTGTTGAAAAAGTCACTGAGATTAGCAGGTGAGATTTAGTGGAAGCATGTTAGAAGGAAGCGATGCTGCGCTGGATCTCAATGTTCGGAGGCCTGCTGATCATGATGGGGCACCACGACCGCTCCGAAGCGCTGTTCTATTACTTCCGTCTGGAAGACCACATTCCCGAAAATCATCTGCTGCGGCTGATCGACAAGCACGTCAGTTTTGAGTTTGTGCGGCAGCAACTGAAAGACAGCTACAGCGAGACGGGTCGGCCCTCGATTGATCCGGAACTGCTGCTGCGGATTCTGCTGATCGGCTACCTGTACGGCATCACGAGCGAGCGCAAGCTGGTGGAAGAGTTGCGCATGCATCTGGCGTGGCGCTGGTTCACCGGCTTGGGGTTCGATCAGGAGATCCCGCATCACTCGACGTTTTCCAAGAACCGGCATGGACGATTTCAGGAGTCGAAGCTGTTCGAGCAGTTGTTCGAGCAGATCGTGCGCCAGTGTGTGGAAGTGGGATTGGTCGAGGGCAAGCACCTGTCCGTCGATGGTAGTTTCGTGGAAGCGAACGCGGCCAAGGAGAGCCGCATTCCGCGGGAGCAGTTGGTGGAGGCAGCCCAAGTTCATCACACTGTGCGCCAGTATCTAGAGGAAGTGGAACAACAGAACCCAGTCGAAGAGCCGGCGCATGAACAAGACCAAGTGTCGACCACCGATCCCGATTCCACCTACGCCACCAAGGGCGGCACGCCGGCACGACTCGGCTACTACGATAACTATCTGGTCGACAACGAGAGTTGCGTGATCGTGGGCGTGCAGGCTACGGCAGCCCGTATGAGTCAGGAGACGGTGGCCGCACAAGACATGCTCACCCGTTTCACGTCATGGCAAGGACGAGAGCCCGAATCGGTGGCGGCCGATACGACCTATGGCAACGGGGAGTTCTTGCAATGGCTCGCCGATCGCGACATCACTCCCTACATGCGAACCCGAGACAGTATCCACCGCAAGAGGAGTCCGTTCTTCGGTCCCGAGCATTTTACCTATCAGCCCGAACACAATCGCTATCTCTGTCCCGCCGGCCAGGTACTCAATTATGGAGGTCGCGTTTATCGGAACCATGCCTTCAACTACATCGGGACACGCAAAAAGTGTGGCCCGTGTTCGCTCCGACCCCAATGTACCAGTGCTGCCTTCCGGGGCCTGATCATCCACCAGAATGAACCGGCGCGACAACGGGCACGAGAGTTGGCGAACACCATCGAGTTCGCCCAGGCTCAGCGGCAGAGAAAGAAAGTAGAAGCGCTGTTTGCGGAACTCAAGAATCAGATCGGGCTGCGTCGCTTACGCTTGCGACGCATGAGGTTCGTGCGCGAGCAGTTCTTCCTGGCGGCGGCAGCGCAGAACATCAAACGACTGGTGCGGTTTCTCAGTCAGCCTAAAACACCGGCTTTAGCGGCCACCACTTAATCGAGCGGCGAGAAAACGAACCAGCAACCGCAGGCTCGCTGATGAAAAGGCGTTCGGTTGAGGGACTTTTTCAACAGCCACAGGCGTTAGCACTCATTGACCCTGCTCCACCCCCACTGGAGGGGCTTTGAGTGTAGATGGGATTTTTCGTCAACTTGGGTGAGCAAAGAGAAGCAAAGGCGGCCCTTCGGGCCGCCGCCTCGCTTTCAGAGAGTGAAGATCGTTTGGTTAGTCGCCCGTGCCGCAGCCGCAGACGCCGTGGCCGCTGCCCAACCTCTGGACAAAGGCGCACTCCTCAAGGATTATTGTGGATGCTTTGGTAAGTGTGACATCGGTGAACGGCGTTTCCGTAATCGGATAAGCGGTGCCAACCTTGTTCTGGATGTGAGTCCCCCAAGCCCGGACCGTCGGAACGGCCTTAAATCCCTCGGCTCCGGCAGGGTCGCACGGGGTGGCGTTAGGCAAAGCAGATACGATCAGAACGTCTCCGTTGTTCGACACTACGCCGGTGAGCGGATTGGCAGTCAGGTCATGGGTAACCGAGAGGGTGCGCAGACCATTGGGTGTCACCAGACACCCGCAGCACTCGCTCAACTGCTGGTCGTTGTCGAACACGTAGATCATGGCGCAGAGGTCTGTGTCTTCACCTTCACCGGTTCCACCGCCCACACTCACAGTGAAAGGGCTG